>SVNQ01000003.1 GCA_015066865.1 Ruminococcus sp. | reverse complement strand
CTTCGCCCCCTACATGCGCCGAAGGCGCAACCCATAATAATATAATTAGTCCAGCTGTGCGCCATAAGGCGCACTGGCTGGACGGGACTTTTTCGACAGACTGAGCCGTCCCGTTTGGGACGGTTTTTCTTATTAAAGTGATTTTCGGCTGCCGCTTGCACGCAGTGCATAAGGCAGCAAATGTCAGCGGGCTTTCTTGACTTTCTCCATCCCCTGTGCTATAATGAGAAAAAACATCACAGGAGGAGCGTCCCATGCCGAATACCAAAGCCCTGCTCGTCATCGACCTGCAGAACGACTATCTCTGGAACGAGAGAAAACCCATGTTTTCGTATGATACGGATGCATTGATAAAATCGGTCAATGAAACCATCCAAACTTGTCGGAACGATGGCTATGACATCATCTACATTGCTCAGATGTTCCCGAATCTTGTGACAAACCGTGCGCTGATCGGTTTTTCCATCAAGGGAACAAAGGGTGCGGAGCTGTACAGCGGACTGGATGTCGTGTCCGACCTGTATTTTGAGAAGAATCTCCCCGATACCTACACGGCGAAGGCATTCCGTGCTTTTATGCAGAAACAGGGCTACACCGAGGTTGCGGTCTGCGGTCTGGATGAATGCGGCTGCGTGGGTGCAACTGCCAAGGGCGCATCGAAAACCGGCGCAAAGGTTTCGCTGATCGAGAAAGCCACCGCCTGCCGTTTTCCTGCTGAAAAACGCAGAAAGATGCGGGAATCCCTTGAAAAGCTTGGCGTGAAGTATGTATAATGCCTTGCAGGCCATTGCACTGTTATGTAGAAAACAAAGGATTTGGGCAGTGCTTGCCTGTGATCATGTTGGAGAACTGTGAAAAGTTCATCCGATTTCATAGAAATTATTCAAAATTTTGTGAAATATCACAAAAAAATTTTATTCTATTGAAGTTTACACGCAGGTGTGATATAATAAAATAGAAATTTTACGGCTGTACGAGGATTGTGCGGCCGAATAAGAAAAGGAGATATGAAAATGGCAAAGGTTTGTTATAACTGCCACAAGAAGCTGCACGGCAACGGCATCAACTGCACAAACTGCGGTGCGCATCAGTGGCGTGAGGGTACGGACAAAATGACGGTTGAAATGCTCAAGAATGCAGCGGATGAAGAATTCCGTCAGGGCAAACTTGGCAACACCGACGCACATAATATGCATATGAACAAGGCAATGTTCCTGTATCAGCTGATTGCGGAACGTATTGATGACATGTCCTCCCGTCTTGAGGCGATCGAGCCGATGGAGAACTGCATTCATATGCTGGATTATATCATCATGCAGGAGCGCAGAGCAGGTTTCTGCGGCGATGAGATCCGTCAGCTGCGTTACAGAGAGCTGATGAACAAGATTTCCAACATGAAGGAAAATCTGCTGTTTGAGCGTATTGAAAAGAACCGCCAGATGGAGGAAAGCGCTGCAGCAGCACAGCAGCAGCAGGCTGTGGGCAATCCCGATGGTCTGGATGAACTGCTGGACTATGCAGTTTACACCGTTTCCGAGATGGACGAAATGGGCAGCTGGACATTCCTCGGCAAGCCCCGTACCAAGAACTACATGATCAGCATGTTCAGCTTCCTGCGTGAGATCAAGAATCAGCTTCCGTCCCTTGAGCAGAAGGAGCGTGAGGTGCTGCTGCATGTGATGTTCCAGGTAGCAGATAGCTATGAGAAGGGTACTTACCCCTTCCCGCAGGATCCGGTTCGTGCAGTGGGCTGGCATACCGAAGCAGCTGCAAGAGGTCTGGTGCTGTCCCAGCTTGCAATTGGTGATATTTACCTCAAGGGCAGCGGCGGCATGCGTCCGCAGCCGCAGAAGGCTCTGGAATGGTATGAAAAGGCACTGGCGGCAAACAGTTCTCCCAAGGTGAACGAGTATGCACAGGCAGCGATCACTCATATCAATTCCATGAACTAAAACTATTGAAATTGCCCCGCCATTGGCGGGGCAATTTTTCATCGCACACTGACATCCACAACAACGGAAATGTTCTTTTTGTCGGCTTGGGCAAATTCCGCAAGGGACTGCAGCCCGATAACATCCGCATCCGCTGAGAGCATTTCAGAAATGGCGGTGCGGCATTGCGTGAGAATCTGTTCCTGCAATCTGCGCCGAGCCGTCTCAGGACAATTGTCCGTATACACCGTTACACCGTAGTGAAGCGTTGGCTTTCCGTCCGTTGTGACGGCTTTTTTTCTGAGGGAATTTCGCACAATGACGATGTCCTCCTTCCCGTCAGGGGTCGTAACTGTGATCGTGAAATCCCTGCCGTCGTTTCTTCTCAGCCAGAACAAACCGTTTGCCGCTTCTTCGGAAAGCGTCGTTCGCCTGCCGTTTGTGTGCAGGAGTACCATGCACAGTCCATCGGTGGATCGTGCAGGAAGCAGGGCGGTTTGTGAATCCCCCAGCCATTCGTCCAGCACGGTTGTGATATCCGTCTGTGCGATCAGTCCTTTTCGCTCTGCCATGCGGATGCTTTCCAGAAGCTTAACGGTGTCCGTGTTTTGAAAACAGGCATCCAGATCCGTGTACAGCAGCTTGCAGGCAGGGGAAAGTCCCTGCGAAAAGAGCAGATCCTGTATGTCCGCAAGTGTGCGGCTGCCATCGGTGCAGAGGAGCTCTGTGTGCCCGATGAATATGCGGCTTCCCTGTGCCGCCTCACCATTGTGCAGCGCTTCCGCCGTGGTGAGTCCGCCCGCGGAAAACGGCTTTTCCTCGCCGAATGCCTGCGCATAGAGCGTCAGTTCCTTTGAGCCTTTCAGTCCCAGCGTCTGGGTGTAAAGCCGTTCACTGATGTGTTCCGTCCCGCAGCCCGTCAGCAGGAGGAGAAACAGGAGGAGGGGGAGAAGAAGTGTTTTTTTCATGGGAGAACCTCCGAAAAAAATAGATGATTGCAGGAATCACAAATGCTGTCAAAAGGATCAATGCCCCAAAAATGGGATTTGCGGCATTTTCGGTCAGTGGGAATCCCCACGACAAAAGCAGCATTGCCGCAAGGGACAGGGGTGCAGAAATTTTGAATTTCGGAAACATTGTCCGCAGAAGATGGGAAATCACGCCTGTTTGCAGTGTAATATGCATGACATACAGCATCACAAATATCAGAATATACAGCGCATCCGCACGCTGTGACTGCAGGGGCTGTGAAATTGCAGTCAGCGTGAAGAACGGATAGCCGGAAAGCCCCGAAAGCCTGCCGCCGGCACAGATGCACAAAAATACCACCAGACAGGCGAATACCGCTTTCCCTGCGAGGAATCCCCATACAGCGTATTTCTGACCGCTTTTTGTGCGATCAAGCAGCACCCATGCGGCTGTCAGCTCACCGCCGATGCACAGGTAGAAGAATCCGTCCTTCAGGAATCCGTCTGCCTGCGGCGCAAGTCTTGTGACATCCACACGGCTGTAAGCGCCGATGACCAGTACTACGAGCGAGAGGAGCAGCAGCCCCAATACCGGAGATGCGCACCTTGCCATAGCCTTTAATCCCAGAGAGCAGGTGTACAGGCATGTGACGGTGATGAGCACCGCCGCCGTCAGACTGCCGGAAACGGGAAGTGAAATTTCGGAAGAAACCTCCCAGAGCTGTGAAAATCCATGCGCTCCCCAGAGCAGGAAAAACAGGATATATAGGAATCCCAGCCATTTTTGCCGTTTCACCATTTGAGAAAGCGAGAATCCCTGCTCCGATAGCAGGAGCATCGGAACGCTCAGAAACAACTGCACAAGGAATGCAGCACCGATACCGAGCAGCTGTGCACCCGAATCCGCTTCCGGAAGGCATAGCACCGACCATGCACCGGACAGCATCAGAATCGCAAAAAGCTGGCTTTGGTGAATTTTATTCATGATATTCCTCCACTGTAAAATGCCCCTTTTGCAGTCTGCGGAAGTTCACCCTTGTTGCCACATCGCGCAGCCCCTTCGCATGCATCGGTGACAAGGGGGCTGTCAGCGGATAGCCGAAGGATTCCGTTGCGCAGAGATTGAACAGCACTGCCATGCCAAGCAGTGCCACGCCGTATAATCCCCACAGACCGCCGCAAAGAATGAAGGCGAGCCGAAGGATCGTGACCGCTTGATTCAAGTCGGGGATGACATATCCTGCAATGACGGAAATGGCAACCATCGTCAGCATGGGCGTGCTGATGAGTCCCGATGAAACGGCTGCATCCCCGATGATCAATCCTGCCACAATGCTCACCGCACCGCCCACGGCTTTCGGAAGCCGCAGCCCCGCTTCACGGACGATTTCATACATCAGCAGCACACCGATAGCTTCCGTAACGAGGGATAACGGGGCTTGTGCTTCCGCTTCGGAGAGGATCATCAGCAGTGTGCTGTTGAGCAGCTCAGGATGGTGCATGCTGACTGCAATATACAGCGCAGGCAGCAGCATTGCAATCAGAAACGCACCGTATTTCAGCCATCGGATAAGAGTTGCATAATAGGGCTTGAAGTTGTAATCGTCGAGCGCCTGAAAGCTCTCAACAAAAAGCTTTGGTACGACGAGTGCAAAGGGCGTGCCGTCAATGAGGATTCCCACACGCCCCTCCAGCATTTTCGCACAGAGGACGTCGGGACGTTCTGTGAGGCTTACACTGTCAAAGAGATTGCCGCGGCGGTTTTCCAGAAACGGCTGGAGATAGCCCGTGGACAGGATGGTTTCAAGTTCCGTGGAATTGACAAGCTCCTTGATCTGGCGCAGCAGTTTTTCAGGTACACGGTCATGCAGATAGCACAGGCAGATGTCTGTGCGGCTGACTGTGCCGATGTTGATCAGTTCCAGCTTCAGATAGGGGGATTTCATGCGGCGTCGCAGCAGGGACATGTTGGGGCGGATGACTTCAACAAATCCGTCCCTTGCACCGAGGACATTGGCTTCACCCGACGGCTCGCCGACGCTGCGCCGGTCATAGCCCTGCGCGCCGAATGCGAATGCCTTCGTCTGCCCCTGTGCAATCAGTACGGCAAAGCCGGAATTGAGCGTGCGGAACAGTTCACCGTAGTTATACACCACGGGACGGTCTACCGAGAGCATCAGACGGTTTCGGATATGATCGAATAATGCGTCGCTGTCGGGCATGGGGGGGATTTCCGTCAGCGGCTCAATGATCAGCTGTGAAATAAAGCTCATGCCGACCATGCCTTCACAGCAGAGCAGCGCACAGGGGATTTCGCCGATGATGATCCTGTTGACAAGGACATCGGAGCTGTTCTGTGAAAGATGTCGGATGATGGCAATATTCTCCTCCAGACTCGCCGGTATCGGCTTGTCCTGATAACTTGTATTGGATTGTTCGGACATGGGATCACCTCTTTGGAATAGTGTGGCAAAATATTGCGCATTTATGCACACAAAGCCGGAACAGGTAGGAATTTGCCCATAATTCATGCGATTTTTTTAAGTAGAAACTTGCAATTCTGAATCATATGTGGTATAATAACACAGAGATACATAAAGATTTCCGCTTGTGGAACAGAAAGGATGGTATTATGAAAAAGAAACTTGCGGCATTTTCCGCTGCATTATTGCTGATTCTTGGTGCAAGCGGCTGTGATTTTGAACCGATCAGTCAGGAGAATAATTACACACAGCCGAGTTCTACAGGTCAGCCCATCCCCGTGGAAACGCAGGGACATCATGACACTGACAGTTCTGTCGAGCCGACAACTGAACCGCCGACAGAGCCGCCGATACAGGATTCTACCGTTCATTTTCTCGCTGTCGGTGATAATCTTGTGCAGAAGCGTGTGTATGAGTCCGCACAGAAGCACGCTGCTGAGGGCGAAAAATACAATTTCAATTACTGCTATAAAAATGTAGCGGATAAGGTGGCTGCTGCCGATCTTGCCTTCATCAATCAGGAAACCATCATTGCCGGCGACAAATACGAGATTTCCGGTTCAAATTTCAATTTCAATTCCCCCACACAGCTCGGTGATGAGATGGTGGATCTGGGATTTGACATCATCTGCATGTCGAATAACCATGCCCTCGATAAGGGAACAGGCGGTCTGAATGCAGCGCTCGACTACTGGGATACCAAAACTTCGCAGACGCCTACACTCAAGGTGATCGGATGCTATCGTGATGCGCAGGATATGGAAAATTACCGCATTTCTGAGGTGAATGGCATGACCATTGGCTATCTTGCGTATACCGAGCATATCAATGGCTACAGTCTGCCGTCCGATTCTGCTATGAAAATCCCGCTTACCAGTCAGACAACGCTGATCGAACAGCAGATCAAGGAGCTTGACGGTATGGTAGATGCTGTTGTAGTTTCCGCACACTGGGGTGCGGAGGATACGCACACCGTGAGCGATTCCGTAAGAAGCCTTGCCAAGAATATGGTGGAATGGGGCGCAGATGTCATCATCGGCACGCATTCCCATACGCTTGAAACAATGGAATACGTCACAAGAACCGATGGAACACAGGGATTTGTGTTCTACTCCCTCGGCAACTTCATTTCCGCACAGACTGACAGCTTTAATATGGTGGGCGGTATGGCAGAGTTCGATCTGAAACAATCCGGAGATCAGCTGACTGTCGAAAATGTACAGGTCACTCCCGTGATTACTCATTATGATGACGGAAGTCTTACTAATCTTCGCTTGTATCCTTATTATATGTATACCGATGAGCTGGTGGCAGGACACGGACTGCCCTATTCTCCTTGGGGTACGGCAAAGAAATGGAGCTGGAATGTCATTGACACCATCGTTTCCAATAATGTTCCGGAAGAATTTCGTAAGCTGACACAATAAAAATTGTATAAATCGACTTAATACATTGTGCGTGAAATGATTTAATGCACAAATATAGCCGCTTTACAATTGCGTTGTTCGACTGAAAAACTGAATATTTGGTCATTTTCAAAACGGGAAATCCTAAAATAACCTTAAGGATTTCCTGTTTTTGTGTAAACCATATAATTAGCAGGGCATTATTTGTGTAATATGATGATTTTCAAAAAAAGTATTTACTTTTTTTCGTGACTGATATATAATTAAACTGTATAAGGAACTTGTATTTTGTGCCTGTTGGAAGCAAAAATGCCGTCTTTTTGAGGCCTTGATTTTTTTGTTTGTACGAATTGCCTAAAAGATGGAAATGGTTTTCGACGATTTGTACAAAATACTTGAAATTCTCTTGACTTATGTGATATTTTGTTCTATAATAACAATAAGTAGATATAGGGGGAGTCATGCCATGTCCCTTGAACTACTTGATGTTAGTATGAGGATATAATTCAAGGGAAGGTTCCTTGGTTATATGGCTTTGTATTGCATTACAATTAAGAAGGAGGAAAGAAGATGAAAGTAAGGAAAATTGTTGCTGGTCTGGCTGCTGTATCCATGCTGGCAGCGTTTTCAGCACAGGCTGTAATCGCAGCTGACACAGTGACCATCAAAGGCGAAAAGGTGAATGCAGAGGCAGGTGCCAAGTTTGAGCTCGACGTAGAGCTGAACGGTGTACCGTCTGCAGGTATTTCTGTATGTGAATTTGCGCTCACCTACGACTCTTCACTGGTTGAGGTAACAGGTGTAACCGCAGGTGCGATTGCAAACACAGGCGTTGATAACGCAGAGAAGATTGAGGGTGCTAAGGCATTCGAGGCTGACTACAGCACTGCTGGTGTAATCAATGTTACATACACCACCGGTCTGGATGACAAGGCATATTGGATCACAAAGGATGGCGTGTTCCTGACAGTAACAGGTACTGTTAAGAGCGGCGCATCTGCTGGTTCTGTTTGCGACTTCAAGATCGGCGCAATCAAGCGTGAGACAACAGAGGGCTCCGGCACAACAAACTCCGAGATCTCTGTAGGTAATGTTGGTTCTGATTACACAGTTACTAAGTTTGAGACTTCTCTCAGCAATGGTTCTGTAACAGTAGGTACTAAGGAAACTGATCCGCCCGAAACAGATCCGCCTGCAACAGATCCGCCTGCAACAGATGCTGTATACGGCGACGTTGACTGCAACGGCAAGGTTGACATTCTGGACATCATCGTTCTGAATAAGAACCTGCTGGGTGCTGCTGACGTAACACCGCAGGGCAAGATCAATGCTGACGTTAACAAGGACGGCAAGCCCGGTTCTGATGACTCTCTGAGCATTCTGAAGTTCATTGTTAAGCTGATTGATAAGCTTCCCGTATAAGTTGTCACAGCTTCAGTCTGGGGCTCTTGATTGAGCCCCAGATAAAAATGACATTAAAAAGAGGATGCAGACATTGACGGAACGTACTGCAAATGTATGGCGAAATTTTTTTGCACAAACAAAACAGAAAGGAATTATTTGTTATGAAGAAGGTTGTTTCTGCACTGACAGCTGCCGCAATGTGCGCAAGCATGGCTGCGAGCGTTGTCTCCGTATTTGCTTATTCAAGCAAGGATATCGGTTTTTATCTGAAGGTTAATTCCGAGGGTAAATACACAGTTTCTGATGATGGCAAGACCATTACATTTGCTTCCGCAGCTGACGCTGCTGGCGCAAAGTTCACGGTTGGCCAGTACATCTCTGCTGATCCTTCCAAGGCTGCAGTTCAGCAGACCGGTGGTATGGTTCAGGGTAGTGACCCCGCAATCCATCTGCCGCTGGAAGGTGCTAATCTGGACGATACAGTAGCTTCCTATGATCAGGAAATTACTTACAAGGCTGGAGATACAGAGTTCTCCACAAATGCATTTGTAAACTGCTTTGGTTGGGTAACAAAGCGCGGCAAGTATAAGGGCGGCTGCGGTAACATTTCCTACAACCACAGCAGCAAGTATCCGGATTCCTTTAAGTATACGGATGACGAAGAGCGCTTCAACTGGATCTGGATGTACAGCTTTGACGCAAGCGTATATGACAACTTCGAGACAACAGCAAACTTCCTCGGCACAAAGTCCGATGATTTCCCGCTGACTCAGTTTGAAGTTGAGCTGGACTCCTCCATCAAGGAAGGCAAGTACACAATCGACTTCGTTGAAAAGTACACCAACGAGTACGGCGAAGCAGAGGCTACATTCGTAAACGATGGCAGCAACATTGTCATTCCTGACACACTGGAGAGCCTGACAATCGTTGTTGGCGACGCTGGCAGCACAGAGCCTGACACAACAGAGCCTCAGCCGACAGAGCCTCAGCCGACAGAGCCTCAGCCGACAGAGCCTGATGCAACAGAGCCTGATCAGCCCTCTGATGGTGGCTTCAAGTGGTACATCACTGAAGAAGTTAAGCCTGAAGATGATGGTTATGCTGAAATCAGCGTATTTGTAGCAGATGACCCCGGCACAGGTGCTTACACATTCCAGATGCTGATCAACGGCAAGGAATTCTCTGAATATGGTATTGAGATCGAAGAGATCGCAAAGGGTACTGCATACTCCATGATGGATACATTCGTACCGAACGTAAAGATCGGTTATGTTGGCGCATCCAGCACAACAACAACAGATCCTCAGTTTGCAAAGGCAAACACACCTGTAGCAACATTCGGTATCGTAGTTCCGGAAGATATGCCTGAGGGCAAGTATGAGCTGAGCTTTGCTAAGTCTGAGTTCAAGGTTGGCGACGCAAATGGTAAGGAACTGAGCCCTGAGCTGGTTTCCGGTTATCTGATCGTTGGCGATGCTGGATCCACAGAGCCTGACACAACAGAGCCCAAGCCCACAGAGCCTGACACAACAGAGCCCAAGCCCACAGAGCCTGACACAACAGAGCCCAAGCCCACAGAGCCTGACACAACAGAGCCCGGTGACAATGACTACCTCTATGGTGACGTTAACAAGAACGGTAAGGTTGAACTGGTTGACATCGTTCTGCTGAACAGACACCTGACTGGTTACGAAGATCAGAAGCTGGATGATTATCAGACAGAAGTAGCTGACTGCTATGACAACGGCAAGCTTGAGGGTACAGACTCCATCGAGATCCTGAAGTATCTCATTGGTAATGTAACATCCCTGCCGACAGCTGCAAAGTAATTTAAAACGCAGAAGTCACCGTGTTCAGGTGGACGTCCTCCACCTGAACACGGTGTTCTAAAAATTTGATTTTTTAAGAAAGGAACATACGCGATGAAAAAATTTTTATCAGCGTTGACTGCGTTTTGCATGGGCGCATCCATGATTGCAAGTGTGATGCCCGTATCTGCTTTTACACCGTTATTTGACGATGCAAATAAAGCAAAGGCTGACGGCTTCACATGGTCTATCACGGAAGAAGTAATTCCCGAAGATGACGGTTATGCAGAAATCGACGTATTCGTGGATAACGACCCCGGCACAGGCGCATACGCATTCCAGATGCTGATCAACGGCAAGGAATTCTCCGAGTACGGCATCGAGATTGAAGAAATCGCAAAGGGCACTGCGTATTCTATGATGGATACATTCGTACCGAACGTAAAGATCGGTTACGTAGGTGCATCCAGCACAACAACAACAGAACCGCAGTTCGCAAAAGCAAATACTCCTGTAGCAACATTCGGTATTGTTGTTCCGGATGATATGCCCGAGGGTAAGTACGAACTGACATTTTCAAAGTCCGAGTTCAAGGTAGGCGACGCAAACGGTAAGGAACTGAGCCCCACACTGGCTTCCGGTTATCTGATCGTTGGCGATCCTGAAACAGCTACTACTGCTCCCACACAGGGCGGCAATACAGACACTCCCGACGTTGGCGATGCATACACTTGGTACATTGAAGAAAATGTAAAGCCTGCATCCGACGGTTATGCAGAGGTTGATGTATACGTAGCAAATGACCCCGGTACGGACTCCTATGCATTCCAGATGCTGATCAACGGCAAGGAATTCTCCGAGTACGGCATCGAGATCGAAGAGATCGCAAAGGGTAGCGCATACTCTGAGATGGACGTATTTGTACCGAACGTTAAGAATGGTTACATCGGTGCATCTACCACAACAGCAAAGACTGCTCAGGTAGCAAAGGAAGGCGTAGCTGTACTGACATACGGTATTATTGTACCGGATGATATGGCAGCTGGTACATACAAGCTGAGCTTTGCTGAGTTCATGGCTGGCGACGCTGCTGGTAAGGAACTCAGTCCTACACTGAAAACCGGTACTCTGGTGGTTGGCGGTTCTTCTGAACCTGTAGAACCTCCGGTAGCTGATGGTTTCAGATGGTACATCACTGAAGAAGTTAAGCCTGAAGATGATGGTTATGCAGAAATCGACGTATTCGTAGCAGATGACCCCGGTACAGGTGCATATGCATTCCAGATGCTGATCAACGGCAAGGAATTCTCCGAGTACGGTATTGAGATCGAAGAGATCGCAAAGGGTACTGCATACTCTATGATGGATACATTCGTACCGAACGTAAAGATCGGTTACGTAGGTGCATCCAGCACAACAACAACAGATCCTCAGTTCGCAAAGGCAAATACTCCTGTAGCAACATTCGGTATCGTTGTTCCGGAAGATATGCCTGAGGGCAAGTATGAACTGACATTTGCAAAGTCTGAGTTCAAGGTAGGCGACGCAAATGGTAAGGAACTCAATCCCGCACTGGTAGCAGGTTATCTGGTAATCGGTGAATCCGATGATCCTGTAGATCCTCCTGTAGATCCTCCGGTAGCTGATGGCTTCAAGTGGTACATCACTGAAGAAGTTAAGCCTGCTGACGATGGTTATGCAGAAATCGACGTATTCGTAGCAGATGACCCCGGTACAGGTGCATATGCATTCCAGATGCTGATCAACGGCAAGGAATTCTCCGAGTACGGTATTGAGATCGAAGAGATCGCAAAGGGTACTGCATACTCTATGATGGATACATTCGTACCGAACGTAAAGATCGGTTACGTAGGTGCATCCAGCACAACAACAACAGATCCTCAGTTCGCAAAGGCAAATACTCCTGTAGCAACATTCGGTATTGTTGTTCCGGAAGATATGCCTGAGGGTAAGTATGAACTGACATTTGCTAAGTCCGAGTTCAAGGTAGGCGACGCAAATGGTAAGGAACTCAATCCCGCACTGGTAGCAGGTTATCTGGTAATCGGTGAATCCGATGATCCTGTAGATCCTCCGGTAGTTGATGGCTTCAAGTGGTACATCACTGAAGAAGTTAAGCCTGCTGACGATGGTTATGCAGAAATCGACGTATTCGTAGCAGATGACCCCGGCACAGGTGCATATGCATTCCAGATGCTGATCAACGGTAAGGAATTCTCCGAGTACGGCATCGAGATCGAAGAGATCGCAAAGGGTACTGCATACTCTATGATGGATACATTTGTACCGAACGTAAAGATCGGTTACGTAGGTGCATCCAGCACAACAACAACAGATCCTCAGTTCGCAAAGGCAAATACTCCTGTAGCAACATTCGGTATTGTAGTTCCGGATGATATGCCCGCAGGCAAGTATGAACTGACATTTGCAAAGTCCGAGTTCAAGGTAGGCGACGCAAATGGTAAGGAACTCAACCCCGCACTGGTAGCAGGTTATCTGGTAATTGGTGAGACTGATGAAACAACAGAGCCTGATACAACAGAGCCTGATACAACAGAGCCCGACACAACTCCTGGTGATCAGAAGATTGACGCTGAGTGGATCATCGGTCAGGTTGAAGCTGAAGCTGGCGAGACCGTAAAGGTTCCCGTAACAGTTAAGGGCGACAAGGACGGTATCAACAGCTACATTCTGGATATGGCAGCTGACAAGGCACTCAAGGCTGGCAATGCAGCAGCTGGTGCAGCTTATGAGGCACTGAACTTCGTATCCAACGCTGACAAGCTGGTATTTGCCGGCACAAACTACACTCTGGACAAGAATGTAGTAGCTGCAGATAATGCAGTAGTATTCACAGTTGAATTTACAGTTCCTGCTGATGCAAAGGCTGGTACTGTATATGATCTGACATTTGAAGGTCTGGAACTGTACAACATTGAAATGGCAAAGCTGATCCCGACAACAACAGATGGTTGGATCAAGGTTAAGACACCTGCTCCTACAGAGGGCAGCTCCGAGATTGACGCTGAGTGGATCATCGGTCAGGTAGAAGTAAACGCTGGTGAAAAGGCAGTAGTTCCTGTAACCGTTAAGGGCGACGTTGATGGTATCAACAGCTACATCCTCGACATGAGTCAGGATGCAGGTCCGGTTTACAAGGGCGCTACAGCTGGTGATGCTTACGAAGGTCTGGACTTCATCGCTAACGAGAAGAATCTGATCTTTGCAGGTACAAACTCCAGCCTTGACAAGAATATCGTAGCAGCTGACGGCGCAGTAGTATTCAATGTTGAATTTGACGTACCTGCAGACGCAGCACCCGGCACAGTATACAACCTCAAGTTTGAGGATCTGGAACTGTACAACATCGACATGATCAAGCTGATTCCGACAACAACGGATGGCTGGATCAAGGTTAAGAAGACAGAAGTAACAACTGAAGCAGCTGGTGAGTGGATCATCGGTACAGCAGAAGTTGAAGCTGGCGCAACTGTAACAATTCCTGTAACCGTTAAGGGTGACAAGAATGGTATCAACAGCTACATTCTGGATATGCTGGCTAAGGAAGTTGACGGTGCAGCACCGACTGCAGATGATGCAGCAGCTGGTAATGCATACGAGGGTCTTGGCTTCGTATTCAACAAGGATGCGCTGACATTTGCTGGTACAAACTACACACTCAAGGAGAACGTAAAGCTCTCTAAGGATGGCGCAGTTGTATTTGAAGTAACATTTACTGTTCCTGCTGATGCAGCACCTGGCACAGTATATGACCTGACATTTGAGAAACTGTCTGTATATGACATCAACATGAGTGAGCTCAAGCCCACACAGACTCCTGGTTGGATTAAGATCAAGGAACCTGAGACAACAGAGCCCGAGCCTACAGTGCCTGACACAACAGAGCCCGAGCCTACAGTGCCTGACACAACAGAGCCTAAGCCTACAGAGCCTGATACAACAGAGCCTGAGCCTACAGAGCCTGACACAACAGAGCCCAAGCCTACAGAGCCTGACACAACAGAGCCCAAGCCTACAGAGCCTGATACAACAGAGCCCAAGCCTACAGAGCCTGACACAACAGAGCCTGTTAAACCCGGCGAGCCCGGTGAGTGGATCATCGGTACAGCAGAAGTTGAAGCTGGCGCAACTGTAACAATTCCTGTAACCGTTAAGGGCGACAAGAACGGTATCAACAGCTACATCCTGGATATGCTGGCTAAGGAAGTTGACGGTGCAGCACCGACTGCAGATGATGCAGCAGCTGGTAACGCATACGAGGGTCTTGGCTTCGTATTCAACAAGGATACACTGACATTTGCTGGTACAAACTACACACTCAAGGAGAACGTAAAGCTCTCTAAGGATGGCGCAGTTGTATTTGAGGTAACATTTACTGTTCCTGCTGATGCAGCACCTGGCACAGTATACGACCTGACATTTGAGAGCCTGTCTGTATATGACATTAACATGAATGCACTTGAGCCCACACAGACTCCTGGTTGGATCAAGATCAAGGAACCTGACACAACAGAGCCCAAGCCTACAGAGCCTGACACAACAGAGCCCAAGCCTACAGAGCCTGATACAACAGAGCCTGAGCCTACAGAGCCTGATACAACAGAGCCCAAGCCTACAGAGCCTGATACAACAGAGCCCAAGCCTACAGAGCCTGACACAACAGAGCCTAAGCCTACAGAGCCTGACACAACAGAGCCTAAGCCTACAGAGCCTGACACAACAGAGCCTGACACAACAGAGCCCGAGCCTCAGCCAGGATCTGCTACATGGCAGGTTGGCACAGTAGAGGGTGCACCTGGCGAGGAAGTTAAGCTGAACGTAACAGTATCCAAGGATACAGGTCTGAACAGCTACAAGTTCCAGCTGGTTGCTGACGAAGGTCCGACAGCTGTAGATGCAGTTGCTGGTGACGCATATGCTGGTCTGGCATTCCAGAAGCCCGCTGACCTTGCAACACTGAAGTTCGGTGCGACAAGCGTTGACGTTGCTAATGTAAAGGCTGAAGACGGTGCAGTTGTACTGACAATTACATTCAAGATTCCTGAGGATGCTAAGGACGGTACAGTTTACAATGTGAAGTTCGCAGAGGACGTTGAAGCATATGATGCTGACATGGTAGCTCTGGACATCACAGAGGTTGACGGCTGGATCAAGGTTGTAACACCTGAGAATCCGGTTGTTGGTTGTGAGTATGAGATGACAGGTACACACCAGTTCTACTTCTCTCACGATCCGAGAAACTTCAAGGCAGAAGATCTGGTTGCAACACTCGTTCGTTATGACATCTACAAGGATGGCACTAAGAGCGAAGCAATCCCTGTAACTGATCTGAGCGTTGTTAAGTTCGATGTTGAAGGCTGGACAAATCCGAAGGAAGTATACGACGGTCAGGTACTTGACGAAAATGGTTTCGTGAAGGAAGGCTACTTCGCATACTACACCGGAAACATTCCGGCAACAATTACCGACGAGTTCGGCGAGAAGCACGAGTTCAAGGATACAGTAACAGCTTACATTGCAGTGAAGGGTGACGCAAACCTGGACGGCAAGGCTAACTCTCTTGACTCCGCAGCAATTCTGGTATACGCAGCTGCTAAGGGCGCAGGCAACGAAGCATACATTTACTCCGCAGAGGATGAGATGCTCGATATGTTTGCATACTTCCTGGCTGACGTAACAGGCGAGTCCGAAGACCGCGGTAAGACTGATTCTCTGGGCAACGAAGGATCCGCACTTGACTCCATTGATGCAGCGAATATTCTGGTATACGCAGCTAAGGAGGGTGCAGGTAACAATCCTAAGTGGCACGAGACACTGTCCGTAGACACACTGCCGAAGTACACTGCAGAAATCGCAGCTAACTAAGCAGAACGTCGAAAGTCAAAAACAATAACAAAAGAGCTCTCCTTCGGGAGGGCTCTTTTTATATGTATATATTCAGGCAATAAAAAATCCCTCGTTACCGAGGGATTTCTTTAATTATCGCTTAGATCAACGGGTTCTGCTTCATTGAGCATGGCAGATTGCAAAACATTGTTATAAAAAACCGAAGGGTTGGAAAAGATCTTTTCTCCCAAAAGCTTTGCCTGTTTCATATCCGGCGTAAATAATGTAAGTTCCAGCAGAGTGATCGCCTGATCGGTAATCCGAACACGCAGGTGACAACCCTGTTTCAATGGAATATAGTCAATCTTCACATCATTTTCATTACGGCGGCGTTCCATCGCACGCTTTGCCGCAAGCACAATGTGATCACGGTAGGATTTTGCAGCGAAAGTTTTCAGTTTTCTTGCACAATCGACGCCATTTTCCGTCAGTGCATAAATATTCTCGCCCTTGTCGTTGGTCGATAAAGTGACAGAACCATTGGTAAGCAGCGTCTGCAGCGCATCCTGATAGGTGAAATAATTGATAATTCCCTCTGTAACAGCGATTTCATACAGAAGTTCTGATTCCAGCGGGGCATTCACCCGATACAGCATGTAGCAAAGCAGAACGTTGGCAACGGATGAATCCGTTACGCTGCGGTCGGCGAGTTCGGAGATCTTCATGAGGTTCTCGTCACGCATTTGCTTTTTCATTATTCAATAAAATGGGGATAATCCAGCATGTGGGAAAGCAGTGCGATATTTACAGCAGCTTCCACACAGGGCACAGCACGGGCAACAATGCACGGATCATGACGTCCATGGATCACAAGCGTTTCATTGGTCATTTCACTCATGTTGACTGTCTGCTGCGGCTGTCCGATGGATGCAGTCGGCTTGATGGCAACACGCATGGTGATCGGCATACCGGAGGAAATGCCTCCCAGAATACCGCCGTGGTTGTTGGACATGGTCTTGACATACCCATGATCATCCACATAGAAGCTGTCATTGTTCTGGCTGCCAACCATTTTCGCAACATCAAAGCCTGCACCAAATTCCAGGCCCTTTACAGCGGGAATGCCGAAGATGAGCTGTGAAATGGTATTTTCCAGACCGTCAAACATCGGTGAGCCAATGCCAGCAGGAACATTCACTGCAACACACTCGATAATACCGCCGAGGGATTCGCCGCCCTCTCTGGCAGCGCGAATGTCCTCCTGCATTTTTTTACCCTGTTCGTTCTTAATAACGGGGAAATTTTTGTAACGTACCGCAAGAATATCCTCCTTGGTTACGTTGACATGATCAAATTCTGCATCCTTAATGCCGTGAATTTCCGCAACATGTGCGCCGACATAGATGCCGCGGCGTTCGAGGATCTGACCGCAGACTGCACCTGCAAAGCAAAGCGGTGCTGTCAGTCTGCCGGAAAAGTGTCCGCCGCCCCTGACATCATTGAAGCCCTTGTAACGGAGCGCGCCGGTATAATCCGCATGACCCGGACGGGGAAGCTTTGACAGATTGGAATAGTCCTTGGAACGGGTGTCCGTGTTCTGGATAAATGCGCAAAGCGGCGTACCCGTTGTCCTGTCGTTGAGCAGACCGGACATGATCTGGTTCATATCCTTTTCCTTGCGGGGTGTGGTCGTTCCATCACTTTTGGGTGCACGGCGCTCCATGAACTGTGCAAGCTTTTCAATGTCAATATATTCACCGGGGGGGAGATTGTCCACCGTCACGCCGATTGCCGGACCGTGGGATTCGCCAAAAATTGAAATGGAGATTCGATTATTCCAGAATGATGCCATTGGCAATACCTCCTAAACTCTGATAGTCGTCAAAAAATGCGGGATAGGACTTTTCCACGCATTCCGCACCGAGAATCGTTACCGCTTCCGTGCATCGTGTCGCTGCAATGGCAGCGCACATGGCAATGCGGTGATCGCCGAAGCTGTCCACCGTTCCGCCGTGAAGTGTGGGTACGGGATGGATCTCCAGTCCGTCCTCATGAACATAAACGCAGCCGCCAAGATTGTTCAGCAGCTGTGAAACCGCTGTCAGCCGGTCGCTTTCTTTAATGCGCAGCCGCCGTGCGCCCGTAATGACGGAAATACCGTCGCCGAACGTGCCGAGCACCGCAAGGATCGGAACAAGATCAGGAATGTCCGTTGCATCCACATGGAATGCTGCATTTTTACCGTTTTCTTTATTATAGCACATCTCGCTGATGATTTCAAGAATTTTTCGGTCACCCTGTACGGATTTTTCGGGAATGTTATTAAGTTCCACGTTATTTCCGAGGTAATTTGCAACATAGAAGAATGCAGCCTGTGAAAAGTCACCTTCCATCTGCATATTTGCTGCCTGATAGGTCTGATTTCCCCGAACCTTGTAATTTCCTTCCGGTGTTTCTTCCACAGAAACGCCGAATTTCTGCATACAGTCGATCGTCAGATCCACATAGGGCTTGGACTGCAGGGGGGAAGTCATAATGATTTCGGAATCTCCGTCAAGCAGCGGCAGTGCAAACAGCAGCCCCGTGATGAACTGTGAGGAAATATCGCCTTCCAAGCGAAATGCACCGCTTTGCAGTTTTCCTTCCATGAGGAAGGGCATGGTGTTGTCGTAGTGGAAGGTCACACCCTTTTGGGAGAGTTCCCGAATGAATGGAGTGATCGGACGCTGCGGCAGTCTGCCCTGTCCACGAAATTCCGTGCGGATGCCGAGCGCAGCCGCTACGGGAATTAGAAAACGAAGTGTTGAGCCGCTTTCGCAGCAATCAGCAATCGACGTATGGGAAGCGCTCACAATGCCGGATAATACAACATTGGAATCGCCCTTTTTGATGTGTGCGCCGAATGCCTCCATGATCTGCAGCGTTGCATCAATGTCCTTGGAATAATCAATGCCGCTGAGATTGGAGATCCCTCCCGCCAGCGCCGCACAAATGATCGCACGGTGTGTGATGCTCTTGGAGGAGGGAATGGAAACCGTGCCCTTAAGCTTGTGGGGCTTGATCTGTAAATTCATGTTCTGTCCCCCTATTTCACAAACAAATCATAAAATTGCTGTAACGTGACGCTGTTGATCTGTGCATTGCCCGTGGGCTCGCACACCACATAACGAAGTGTTCCGCCGGCACGTTTTTTATCGCCGCTGCAAAGCGGCACAAGTGCTTCCATGGGTACATCCACACTTGCAGGCAGCTTATATGCTTTCACGCAATCGCAGAGCTTTTCGTACTGTTCCGGTGTGCCGTTGTACTTTGTCATCATGCACATGCCGGCTGCAACTGCACTGCCGTGGGTGTAGGTTTCATAGTGGAAATACGCTTCAATCGCATGACCGAGCGTATGTCCGAAATTCAGGATCATGCGTTCGCCATGGTCAAACGGATCATTTTCTACAACATCCCGCTTGATGGCAATGCAGGTCGGGATGATTTCGTCAAAGTGCGCCTGTACCGTAGTGAGATCCAGCCCGCAAAGCAGCTCAAACAGCTGCGCATCACGGATCATGCCATATTTGATCACTTCGCCCATACCGTCCGCAAGGAACAATTCGGGCAGCGTGGAAAGTGCATCGGGATCGCACAGCACTACGATCGGCTGTTTGAATGCGCCCACAAGGTTCTTGCCCTGCGGCAGATCAATTGCAGTTTTGCCGCCGACGGAGGAATCCACCTGTGCAAGCAGCGTGGTTGGAATCTGTACATACTGCATGCCCCGCAGGAAGGTTGCCGCAGCAAATCCTGTAATGTCACCCACAACACCGCCGCCGAGGGCAATCAGACAATCACTTCTGGTGATCTCATTTTCACAGAGAAACTGGTAGATGTCCAGCAGTGTCTGTGCATTTTTAGAGCTTTCACCATGCGGAAATACAAATTTCACAACGGAGAATCCGTTTTCTGTCAGAGACGCTGTCACGGAATCTGCATACAGTGCATCCACGTTGTCGTCCGTGATGACCGCGCATTTACCGGCTTTTGTCAGTGGTCTGATATATTCACCGCAGCGCTTGAGAATCCCACGTTCTACAAGCACGTCATAGGGATTTTGTGTATGTACAGAAATGGTTTTCATGATAACCTCCAGTCCGCAGTGCATCTGCACTGCAATGTATACCTATATATAATCATATCGGATTTTCGATGGTTTGTCAAGTGCTTTTTCATTGTTTAAAGTAATAAAATGTAAGTTTTTGACGAGGAGTGAAGGAATTTGCAAAATGCAGTCAGTTTCATGAACATTTCGGGGCTTTCGGGCGAAACGCTTGACGAAAGGGGGAAACTCTGCTATACTTGTAAATGGGTCCGGAACAACCGGATACTATAATGCTCTACATAAGCCGCCTCCGACCGTTTTGGGGGCGGCGCTTTTTTGTTTTGAGCTTTGAGGCAGAAGGTGAAGGGATAAGAAATGAGGGCGAAACCGTATGGTTTCGCCCTTTTTTCCGCTATTTGCGAAGAATATCCTTGAGGAACAGCCACATTTCCTCGGGTTTGCAATGTCCGTTGACAGTGAAGTAAAATTCTCCCACGGGAATGATGTAATCATAGGTATAGAAGCCGTCTGCACCCGGCAGACCATCTCTGAGCACGGATTCCTCAGTGATGGAATCGGCGGATACGGGAGAGGGCTGCATATCATCGGAAACCAGAACATTGTTCACATTGAAGTTGATAAAACACTGATATCCTTTAGTTACATATTGGCAGAAAAGTGTGTGGATCCGTTCGGGGGAGTCTGTTTCTGTGTTCCGCTGTGCAGTAATAATGGTACGATCTTCATGCAGCTGCAGATCCCCATAGGTTTTGCTCTGCGGTGCCGCAAAGCCGAATCGTTCATCTGTCTGCAGTTCCTCCAATGTCGGGTAGTGGGTTACATTTTCCCCAAGCGGAATGGACTGCAGAGAGAAGCTGTTGTCGATCAGTACGTCGATGATTTCGAAGATCTCGTCATCCGTCAGATTATCAAAGCGAGCTGTGAATCCGGTGTCATTCATGATAAATGACAGAACGTTCAGTGTTCCCATTGCCGCAGCGCGTGCACCGTACAGGGTGATGCCCCTGTAATCCACACCGCCATTTTCGGGGAACGGCATATCGCCGAACATATCCGCCTCCTGTGACAGGCACAGCTCGATGGATTTTCCTGATTCGCTTGACTGATAGATCACCGCATGATTCGGGGTATCGCCTCCTATGCAGTATACATCGGCAACACCGCTGAATTCGTATTTGCTGAGATCTAAAAATGGAGCGCAGTCTTCGAGCTGGTATTTCATTTTTACGTTGTCGATCTCTCCCCAGATCATCGGCAGCGTCTGTATACCCAGACGGAAGTATTCGCTTTTATTGGAAGGCTCCTCCTGTTTTGTTTCACTGTTCATCGTATCCGCATAGAGTTTTGCCACTGTGGCATTGTCTTTCAGCAGCGCCGCTGCCATATTGATCACTTCATCGGAAGAACAGTCCGAAGCCACTATTGTGATACCCACGCCCTGATACCGGCAGAACAGCTCATAGGATTCGCAGGTAATATCACCGTCCGCCCATGAACAGTCATAAATGTGAATCACGGGGAAATCGAGTGCTGCGTCCGCAGACAGATCTACTGCAAAATTTTCGTTGTAAATCTTGCCCCTGTCGTCAATTCTTACGGTGACGGTGGTATACTGCCCATCGGCAAGTCCGAAGAACGCATAGACTGGTTCGTCGTTTGTGTCAAAGCCAAAGGATGCGTGCCGTGTATCGAACCGTGCGGTATCGAAGGGGAGTGCCGGATTTTCGTGGTTGACGGCATCACCGGTCACATCGCAATTGGGACTATAATGCCGGCGCTCGGGCACGGTTTCCCATACCAGCTTGTAGCCGTCAAACGAATTTACATGGAGTTTCTCCGCCGTGGTATTGTCTTTCAGCAGCGCCGCAGCAAAGGCTACGGCTTCTTTTTCGGTGTAGCCGCTTGTTTCCATGCTCATGCCCACGTCGTTGTACAGATAATACAGCTCATAGTTCGGTTTATCCGCATCCTGCGTCATATCATAGATGTGAATGGCAGGATTTCGGCGGTCTGCATCGCCGGAGAGGTCAACAAAGAAATTGTTCGGGAACAGATGACCCCGATCGCTGATGGTCAGCTGAACAGATTTTTCGTCATTTTTGAGATGTGCATAGAAATTGACAGCATTCCCGTTTTCGTCACAGAAGAAAGTCGAACGCACCTCATTGAAGTTACTGTCAGCAAATGGGAGCATGGGTGAACTGCATTTGAAATTTTCACCGCCCGCTTCCCATGTGTAGTCGATTACACATAGTTCCTTGGGGATGGATTCACGAATCAGGTCATATTCAAGAAGCTCCTCCACCTGCGAATTAGGATCCCCCGCAAAAGGCGTCTGTCCCTGCATTCTGCCAAGTACAACGCCGCCTCCCACCACACAAAGGCACACTGCCGCTGCGATTGCCGTCCATTTTCCGAAAGTACTGCGGCGGCGGATGACCGTTACGCTGCTGGTTGTTTCTTCTGTGTCAAGAATTTCTGCAACATGCTTTTCGTCCACTTGGGAGAGCATACGTTTGAGTTCATTTTTATTCATTTCCTGTACCCTCTTTCCGTTAAGTATTTCCGCAGTTTGTGGCGTGTGCGGAACAGCATGGATTCGGTCTTGCTCTTGCTGAAACCGCATTGCTGCATAATTTCCTCAATCGAGCAGCCCTGCCAGTACCGCAGAAGGAACACACGGCGATGATCCGCTTTGAGTGTTTTTAGAAAGCCGTTGATGGTGTCACGAAGCTCCGAGTCCGAATGCTGTGCATCCTGCGCATTGTCGCAGATGCATTCCGCCAGCTCCTCAAAGGATACGGAAAATTCCGCATTCCGCTTTTCTGCGTGCAGATACTCGTAGCGTTTGAGCGCCATATTCCGTGCAATTACTGCAAGATAGGCCTTCAGGCTGTGCGGATGGTTTGGAGGAATGGTGTTCCACACACATAAATAGGTGTCGTTTTCACATTCCTCCACATCCTGCGTGCTTTTCAGGATACCTGCAATGATGTGCCGGACGAGCCTGCCGTATTGCGCTTTCGTTCCGGCGATCGCTTCCTCGGAGCGTGAAAAATACAATTCAATGATGCTTGCATCCGTCATGGAACCCCTCCTTTCTCGGTTGTCCTTCACTTATGAGTACGGTTTGGAAATGATTTGCTTGCATTTTCTAAAAAAATTATACCGAAAAATTTCCACCTTGTCAACAGTGCAAAATCCACGCAGACAAGCCAATGTTAACTTTGGTTGACAAATTTCCAAGCGAAATTGGTAGAAAAATTTTTCGCAGTATGCTATAATAAGAGCATGGAAAGGAGCTGACAACATGGAATTTCATGAAAAATTGATGCAGCTGAGAAAGGCAAAGGGATGGTCACAGGAGGAGCTGGGCGATCGGCTGGATGTGACAAGGCAGACCGTATCCAAATGGGAGCTTGGCACGACCACGCCCGAAATGGGAAAGCTTCTGGAGATGAGCCGCCTGTTTGAGATCAGTATAGATGAGCTGACGGGGAACGAAGCGTTTGCAAAAGCAACTGCGGCCTCGGATTCGGAACCCCCTCGCAAAAGAAAGCTGACTTATGAATATAAGAGCCGCCGCATGGTGGGCAAGCTTCCGCTTGTGCATATTCATGTCGGACTGAAACCCTGTGTCGCAAAGGGCGTCTTTGCCATCGGCAACATTGCCGTCGGCATCTGTTCGCTGGGACTGGTGTCCGCAGGTGTGCTGGCATTGGGCTTGGCGGCGGCTGGACTGTTGGCGCTTGGTGCATTCAGCGCAGGCATCATCACTTTCGGCGGTATCAGCGCAGGAATTTTAGCATTCGGCGGCATTGCACTCGGTGTGATTGCTGTCGGGGGACTTGCGTGCGGTGTGTATTCCCTTGGCGGTCTTGCACTTGCTTCCCAGATTGCGATCGGCGGATTTGCACATGCGCCCGTTGCCATCGGAGATGTTGCCAAGGGTGCGCAGCCGTTTTGCATCACGGAAAACGATGTGACCTATGCGCAGGTGGAATCGGCAATTACGCAGGAATGCCCCAATACACCGGATGCAATCCGACAGATCGTGCAGATCGTGATTGAAAGCGAGTAAGGAAACAAGAGGAATCCCGATTTTCATCGGGATTCCTTTTTTCTGTTGCCAATCTTTTTTAAATATGTTATAATGAAAATAACAACCACCAAAAAGGAGAACGCCCATGAAACGCATCACCCTTGGCATTCTTGCCCATGTCGATTCCGGAAAAACCACCCTCTCGGAGGGATTGCTTTATACTGCGGGTGAGCTGCGCCGTGTGGGCAGAGTCGATCACGGCGATGCGTTTCTGGATACGCATTCTCTGGAGCGTGACCGCGGCATCACCATCTTTTCCAAGCAGGCAAGACTGCACCTGCCCGATGCGGAATTTACCCTCCTCGATACCCCCGGACATGTGGACTTTTCTGCAGAAATGGAACGCACCCTGCAGGTGCTTGATTACGCAATCCTCGTCATCAGCGGTGCCGACGGCATCCAGAGCCACACGGAAACCCTCTGGCGGCTGCTTGAACACAGCGGCGTGCCAACCTTTGTCTTTGTCAACAAAATGGATCTTTCGCTTTCCGACCGCATGCAGCTCATGGAGCTGCTCACGTCCCGTCTGCATGGAAACTGCGTGGATTTTTCGGAGATGCAGTCCGATGAATTTGCAGAAAGTCTTGCTGTCTGTGATGAGGCACTGATGCAGGAACTGCTGGAGGATGGAACGCTGAACCCCGAAACCATCGCACAGGCGATTGCAGGACGGCATGTATTCCCGTGCTGTTTCGGCTCCGCACTGAAACTTCAGGGCGTTGCGGAATTTCTGGAACTGCTGCAAAAATTTACACTGCCCCGTCCGACCCTGTCGGAATTTGCCGCCAAGGTCTACAAGATCACCGAGGACGAGCAGGGTCGCAGACTTACCCATATGAAAATCACGGGCGGCACGCTGCATGTGCGTGACATTCTCGACGGCGTGACTGCCGAGGGAGAGCCGTGGCAGGAGAAGATCAGCCAGATTCGCCTGTATTCGGGAACAAAATTCCAGAGTGTGGAGGAAGCCCCCGCAGGTACGGTCTGTACCGTAACAGGACTTCTGAAAACCTACGCAGGGCAGGGACTCGGTGCTGCGCAGGATACGGGCAGTCCACGCCTTGAACCAGTGCTGCGCTATGCGGTGGTGCTGCCGCAGGAAATCGACGTGCATACGGCACTTTCCGCACTGCGAAAGCTCCAGGAGGAGGATCCTCAGCTGCAGGTTTCCTATCAGCCCCAGCTGCAGGAAATTCATGTCCTGCTCATGGGTGAGATCCAGCTTGCCGTGCTGCGGCACATCCTGCACGAGCGATTCAGCATGGATGTGGACTTCGCTGCAGGTGGCGTTGCCTATAAGGAAACCATTGCCGATACCGTGGAGGGCATGGGGCATTATGAGCCGCTGCGGCATTATGCCGAAGTGCGGCTGCTGCTGGAACCGGCACCTCTGGGCAGCGGTCTGAAATTCACAAGCCTGTGCCGTGAGGATGCGCTTGACCGCAACTGGCAGCGCCTGATCCTGACGCATTTGCAGGAAAAATCCCACCTCGGCGTGCTGACGGGATCGCCGCTGACGGATATGAAAATTTCCCTTGTCGCAGGACGTGCGCACAAGAAACACACCGAGGGCGGGGATTTCCGACAGGCAACCTACCGTGCCGTAAGACAGGGATTGATGCAGGCGGAAAGCGTCCTGCTGGAACCTTGGTATCACTTCCGTCTGGAAGTTCCGTCCGAAAACGTGGGTCGTGCAATGATGGATCTGCAGCTGATGCATGCACAGTCCGAGCAGCCCGAAACCTTCGGAGACACTTCCATTCTGCGTGGAAAAGCCCCTGCCGCTGCCATGATGACCTATTCGGGGACGGTGATGGAATACACAAGGGGCAGAGGAAAGCTCTCCTGCACATCCGCAGGCTACGCTCCCTGCGCAAATGCGGAGGAAGTCATTGCAAAAATCGGCTACAATGCAGAAGCGGATACGGACAATTCCCCCGATTCCGTGTTCTGTTCGCACGGTGCAGGGGTTCTGGTCAAGTGGGATGAGGTGGCAAACCACATGCACACCGAAAGCTGTCTGCATCCCGAATCGGAGGATTACACCGCACCTGTGAATGTGCCGAAAGCGACGAAATACAGCGGCAGTGCCGCACAGGATGCGGAGCTGATGAAGATTTTCGAGCAGACCTATGGCAAGATCGAACGGCAGGAACGCCATGCGATGCACACGGAAAAACAGCCGCCCAAGCCCTCACGCAAGCCCGTACCAGTCCCGAAAGGCCCGGAATATCTGCTGGTGGACGGGTACAACATCATTTTCGCATGGGACGAGCTGAAGAAAATTGCGAAGGACAGTCTGGAATCCGCAAGGCAGCGGCTGATCGACATTCTTGCAAACTACCAAGGCTTCAGAAAATGCCGTCTGATCGTAGTATTTGACGCATATAAGGTCAAGGGCGGCAAGGAGAGTGTTTCAGAGGAAAACGGCGTGAGTGTGGTGTACACCAAGGAAGCGGAAACGGCGGATATGTACATCGAGCGTGTCACGCACAAGCTTTGCAGGGATGCGAGGGTGCGTGTGGCAACCTCGGACGGTCTGGAGCAGATCATCATCCTCGGCAACGGTGCGTACCGTGTTTCGGCGGAGGAATTTCGTCGGGAGGTTGCGGATACGGAAAAGGAAATTCGGGCTATGATTGGATAGAAACAGCGGTTCTGCGGAAAACTCCGCAGAACCGCTTTCTTTTAAAGTGCAATATCAAAAATAGGCAGGGTCAAGGGACGCAGCCCTTGGCGGGGTGGAGGGGTCGCAGACCCCCCATCTAATTCCCCCTCCCTCTGGGAGGGGGTTAGGGGGTGGGATGCATTAAAGTACTGTCACGCCCTCTCACTGATGAGAATCTCCACCCTCCCCTGAATGGACTTTGCCACTTCCTCGGCAGTGCGTTCGCCTGCGAACAAACCGCCGATTTCCTCCTCGATGATCTTCCATGTGGTGCGGTCAACATGGGAATTCATACGGGAAAGGCTGTTTATGAACGTTACAAGTCGGTCATACTCTGCCCGTGTCAGATAGCCGATGTCACGTTCTCCTTCAGCCTCTGAAATCATATACGGTTCTCCCTCATGTTCGTACAGCTCCTTTGCCTTTCGCTCAAATGCGGCAGTGTTCATGGGAAATCCGTCGTTGCTGGTCGGACCTGACAATTCATAATACAGGCTGTCGTGTGCATACTGGAACTCCTCATCGAGCATGTAGCTGATAAATTCCCATGCACCTGCCTGCACTTCCGGATGTGCACTTGCACAGATGCTGTAACGCTCTCTGATCGTGTCGATGAACGAACCCTGCCCATCCTCCGATGGATAACCGACAAAGGTGTAGTTGATTTCCGGCAGATTGAAATAATGCGTATGCAATGCATGATGATAATCATAGAAACCGTAGAATGTACGTTCCGCTATAAAAATAGGCATATTATCCGGATTAAAATCAATATACTCATTGGGCGTTTCGGGAAAGCTGTTGCAGAATTCCAGCATTCTGATAAATTCGGGGGAGTCAAAGGAACAGGTCACATTTTTATAATCCACAAATGCACTCAAATTGCCGCGAATCAGATGCATATAAACATAGTCCTTTGTATTACGGCTGGCAAATACCGAACCCTCCGGCATTGCCTCCCAGTGCATGAGCATTTCGTCAAATGTCCAGTTTTCCTTTGTGCCGACGTCCTCCCGAAGTCCAAGTACAGTTTCAATATTGAAATACATGGGTATCTGACAAAGCTTTCCATCCGTTTCGTGAAGCTCCAGAATGTGGGCATTGAGTTCGGAGCGTGCGGTTCCTGTTTCACCGTCCAGAAATGGATTCAGATCGGTAAATGCACCCTTCTCTGTCAGAATCTCATAGCGGCTGATTTCCTCGAATGCATTGTCTGCCACCATGTCCACGACGTTTCCGTTCATAATGTCCATTTGCAGCTTCATGTCGGCGGTTTTGAGCGTGTTCCCTGAATTGTACACCTGCTCATGGTTGTACATCACCTCTTGAATGTGATAGCCGTTGTCAAGCTCGTTAAATTCCTTGATCGCCTTGTCTACCTCGTACCCCATGTACTTGTTGACCGCAAGGCGGATGACCACATCCCCATTTTCGTCCGTCGGTGCAGGATCTCGGCTGACGGATGAATCCGAGTTTTTAGGGTTGTCGGGATTTTGCGTGGAAGTTCCGCTGCATGCACTCATGGTGAGAAGCAGTGCCGCAGTGATGATCGCAGTGAGTTTTTTCATGTGTATGCCTCCTTTTATGAGCGCTCGCTGATCATGATTTCCATTCGTCCCTGAATGGACTTTGCCACTTCCTCGGCAGTGCGTTCACCTGCAAAGAGGGCATCGACTTCATTTTCGATGATGGTATTTGCGGCTTTGTCGATTGGGGAATCCATACGCTGCAGGGAATCAATGAGCCGGAGAAGGCGTTCATATTCCTCCTGCGTCAGATAGCCGACATCCATCTCAATATCACCGAATCCAAGAACTCGTGACTCTCCGGCATGGGCGATCATTCCCTCTGCGATTCGTTCAAATGCAATCTGATTGATGGGGAAACCATCTTCATCAAGATGAGGATTCTCCTGGTAGCTTTCGTTGTCATAGGAAATGCAGTTTTCGATTTGCACATCTGCATTAAGCATATAACTGATAAATTTCCATGCGCCCTCCTGTACTGCTGGATGCGCCGTCGCACAGATGCTGTAGCGTTTCCACAATGTATCAATGAATGATCCGTTTCCACTTTCGGTTGGATAACCAACAAATGTATAGTTTGAGCCAATTGATGGTTTTCGTTTCCCGCCCTGATTGTACAAATGAAAACTGTCAAACCCATCTAAAGGACAATATTCCAAAAAGTAAACGCTGTTATTATCAAGGTCTACCTTATATTTTGTTTCTGCAAATTGGTTACAAAAATCAAGTAGATTTATAAATTCTGTAGAATCAAAAGAACATGTTCCGGTTTTATAATCTACAAACGCTCCAAGATTCCCACTGATAATTGCATTATAAACCATCCACTGATTTGTGTTATTGCAGAAAAAAGTTCCATCCGGCATCTGCTCCCAATGTGCAATCATCTCATCAAGCGTCCAGTTTTCTTTTGTGCCAACATTTTTTTCATCGCCGACCATTGTTTCAATTTTATATGATAAGGGCATCTGATAGAGCTTTCCGTCATTCTCGTGTATCTCCAGCACATGGGCATTGAGTTCTGAACGGGAAATGCCTAAATCACCATCCAGGAAAGTGTACAGATCAACAAATGCCCCTTTCTGCGACAGAATATCATAATTGCTCTGATCGAAGAAAGAGCGATCCATCACAATATCCACGTTCTCTCCCTGCATGACATCCATCAACAATCGCATATCTGCTGTCTGAAGTCCGCCGCCGTCATTCGTCCCCATCATTGCTTGTGAATAGATCACGGGTTCGACATGGTAACCGTTGTCCATTTCGTTGAATGCCTCCATTGCCGTTTCCAGTTCCGGCGGCAGGTATTGCGTATCATCCGTTGCAATGCGGATGACCACATCCCCATTTTCGTCCGTCGGCGCTGGCTCTCGGCTGACGGATGAATCCGAGGTTTTAGGGTTGTCGGGATTTTGCGTGGAAGTTCCGCTGCATGCACTCATGGTGAGAAGTAGTGCTGCGGTGATGATCGCAGTGAGTTTTTTCATGTGTATGCCTCCTCTGCTATGAGCGTTCGCTGATCATGATTTCCATTCGTCCCTGAATGGAATTTGCCACTTCCTCGGCGGTGCGTTCGCCTGCAAATAGGGCATCGACTTCATTTTCGATGATGGTATTTGCAACCTTATCCACAGGAGAATTCATGCGGTTAAGGGAATCAATGAGCTGCAGCAGGTGTTCGTATTCCTCCTGCGTCAGATAGCCGACATCTTTCTCCCTGCCCGAAAAGGAAAGAACCCGTGGTTCTCCGGCATGGGCGATCATTCCCTGTGCGACTTTCTCAAATGCAGTCTGATTGATCGGAAAACCATTTTCATCAAGGTGGGGATTCTGCTTGTAATTTTCGCTGTTATAAGAAATGCAGTTTTTGATCTGCACATCCGCATTCATCATGTAGCTGAGGAACTCCCATGCACCCTCTTGTACGGACGGATGACTGCCTGCACAGATGCTGTAGCGTTTCCTCAAAGTGTCAATGAATGAACCTTTTCCGTTTTCCGAAGGGTATCCCACAAAAACCGTAGTATCATCCGCAGCTTTGTGAAATTCATCAAACCCGCTGAAGGAACACCAGTTTAGAAAGTGAATTGTATCCCAATCAGGCTGTACCTTGACTTTGGTATCGGGAAAGCTGTTGCAGAACTCCAGCAGCTTCACAAATTCGGGAGAATCAAAGGAACAGGTACCGTTCTCATAATCTACGAACGCACCCAGATTCCCACGGACGATGGCCCAGTAAACAGGCCATTTCGTGGAGTTGTTGCAAAAGAATGTTCCATCCGGCATCTGCTCCCAATGTGCAATCATCTCATCAAGCGTCCAGTTTTCCGTCGTTCCGACATACTCTGCGTCACCGCACATCGTATCCACATTGAAATACAGTGGCATCTGATACAGCTTGCCGTCATTTTCGTGAAGCTCCAGTATATGCGAATTTAACTCCGAACGTGAAACGCCCGATTCTCCGTCAAGGAAGGTGTATAAATCAGCGAATGCCCCCTTTTCCGAAAGAATGTCGTAGCGGCTCATTTCGCTAAACGAATGGTCCATCACGATATCCACATTTTTTCCTTGCAGAATGTCCATTTGCAGCCGCATGTCCGCCGTCTGCAGTCCGCCGCTGTCATCCGAGCCAAGCGAATAGATCACGGGCTGCACATGATAGCCGTTGTCTATTTCGTTGAATTCCTCTATCGCTGTTTCCAGTTCCGGCGGCAGGTATTGCGTATCATCCGTTGCAATGCGGATGAGAATATTCCCATTTTCATCCGTCGGCGCAGGCTCCGTTTTGGTGGTTTCCGATTCCGATACCGTCGGTTCATTCAGAATTTGCGTGGAAGTTCCGCTGCATGCACTCATGGTGAGAAGCAGTGCTGCGGTTATCATTGCAGTGAGTTTTTTCATGTGTATGCCTCCTTTTTGATGCGATACAGTAACTCGCATTCAACCTTAATACACATGAGAGAGCAAAAACCTGACAAGTCGTTTAAAAATCGTAGACCTGCACAATTTGGAACAAAAGAATTTGACAAATTGAATAAAAACCTCGTTTCGGCATTTCTCCGAAACGAGGTGTGCATTACAAATGCGTGGATTCCTCCTGAAATTCATTTAACAGCGCATACTGCGACGCAACACGCTCCGCAGCCTGCCTGCGGAAATCGGGAGGCCCCAGAATTTCCACCACGGGTCCGAATCCCAGAAGCTGAATGAGAAGCTCCGTTTCATCCTGCGTATCGTACCACAGCTTGACCATGCAGATGTTCCGCTGTGCATCCCATTCCGTATGCTTTTCATAGGATGCAAATTCCATCAGAAATCGCTCGATGCCGTTTCTCTCAGCGCTGACTTCCACCTGCACAGGTTCTTTGCAGCGGCGGCTTTTCTGCCATTTTTCAAGCAGACCGTCACTTGGCAGATGCCTGCCCGTCTGAGAAATACCCGTGATGCGTCCGAGATTGATCGTGCCGTAGCCCGAAATACCATTTCGCCCGATGCGGCAGCAGAACACACGGAATTTGTCGTTCTTTCGGGAATATTCCAGTTTCAGCGGCAGAAAGCGCCCCTCCTGTGCCGTGCCTTTTCCGCTGACAAAGCGGATGCGCAGAATTTCTCCGTCCCGCACCGCATGCAGCAGCATGCGGAACGCCCTGCGATACGCTTCGCTTTCATAGGGATCGCCGTCGGTGAATACATCAAAACAGCGGAACACATCCGCAGGGTAGAGGGGAGCGACATCCGCAAGCGCATGCTCCAGTTCCTCATGGGCGTTATCCGAGAGGAAAAGCCACATTTTGGGATCTTCAAGCATGGATTTCAGCCACCGCTTCTGCAATGTTGTGATAAATTGCGGCGGTGGATTTTTCGTGATTCGGGAGAGAATGCCGTCAGTCCCCGATTTCAGAAAGCCCCAGCTTTCGGGGGAATCGGGGCTGAGCTTCTGCGGCAGAAACAGGAAGGAATCACGGAACGCCTCCTCACGGATGATGGTGTCAATGTCTCGTTTTATGATCGTTTCCGTCTGGAGAATCCGTTCAACAGTGCGGAAATACGCACCGTAGACCTCACTGAACAGCGGCATTTTCCTCACTCCTTCCATTGTACATCATCTGCATGCGTTCAATGTCGTTTATAAATCGTGCAGTTTCCTCACGTGCCCCCTCAATGGAGACAATGCGCCCGATATAGGTCTTGACCCAGTGCATCAGCTCGTTCGGATCGAACACGTCCACCGTGAACGTGTACAGTCCTTCGTCCGTGCATTCCACCGTACCGCAGCGTTTTTCACGATGCAGACGTTCGAGGATGTACGGTTCCTTTTCTTTGTCCGCCTTTACCGTCATGCGGAATGTGCAGACATCCGCACCTTCTCTGCGGTTTCCGAAGGACACCCCGAAGCATTTTTCAGCATTGCGCTGCAGCATGGCGGCGTATTCACCGTAGTTGTCGCACCTGCCGCAGGTTTTGATGCTCCTGATGAAATCCGCACGGTAGGATGTCAGCCGCTGATAAATGGGATCATAGAGGATCAGATACCGCCGCCCCGTCCTTGCGGAAACATAGATCTTCAGCGGCACGCCCTTGATCTCCTGCGGCGTTTTCTTTTTGCCGATGTAGGCAAGGCAGACCTGCTGCCGGTCTGCGATGGCATCGGTCAGCTGCCGCAGAATGACATCCTCCAGAGTATGTACGATGTAATTGTGTTTCATGAGGAAGCAGTCATTTTCCAGCCCCGCTGCCTGCAGCAGAGTATGTCCGACAAAGCCAAATTCGGGCAGGCATGAGAAGAATTTCACGGCATCCGCAAGCCCCTCACAGCGTCCGAACAGTTTGCGGGGTGTTTCGGAAGTGATGCGGTAGCCGATGGTTTTTCCGTTTTTCTCTGCACTCAGAATGCCCATTGCGGCGTATTCCCGAAGCTTTCCGCGCACGGTCTGTTCATCGAATACAGCACTGTATGCATCCGCAAGCCCTTCCGTCAGACTGCGGATGGAATGCACCTGCCCATCCGAAAGAAGATCGAGCAGCAGAAAATGCAGGCGGATGTCGTTATCCGTAAAGCTGCACGAGGCGTAGGCACGGTAGAGGGGATTGGAGGCAATGCGTCCGCTGTCCACGGTAATGGCAACCTGCTTGCCGCGCTCGGAGGTGCCGTATTGCAGATAATCCCCCAGCCAGCTTTCCACACGGCGTTTCTCGTTGTCATAGGTTCTTGCACTCTTGCCGTCGAAATCCCCACGCACCTTGAAGCCGTAAATGAAGAACTCGCGCACATAGTCACGGGTCTTGTCGAAATTTTTGATCAGCTCTGAAAATCCGCTCATGCTGCTCTCACCTCCGCAAACAGAATATGGTTTTATTATACAGGATTCTGACGGAAAAATCAACACTTTGGGAGTTTCGGCAGAAAATTGAAAAAAACACTTGACAAACGATTCGGAATATGCTATACTATATAAGTCGCAGAGATGCGGCGAATCAATAGGGGCGTAGTTCAACGGTAGAATAGGAGTCTCCAAAACTTTTGACGAGGGTTCGATTCCTTCCGCCCCTGCCAACTATATGTGGTGAAATAGACTGCATACGCAAAAAGTCCGATTTTTCGGACTTTTTTGTGTATCTGGAGTCGAAAGTTTTTATATAAAAACCGCAGATGACATTTTGCCTTTTCAGCCATAAAACAGGACTTGAACGTTTTTTTAAAATTTTGCAGAAAATTGAAATAGACAACGAGGTTGGTGGTAACTGTGAAAAGATTATTAGTGGTAACTTTATCTTTGCTTTTATGTACAGGATGTAATTCGAGTGAACAAAGTTCCGGTAAACAAGACTCAGAAATGGAAACATTCACATCCGACGTTGCGCAAAGCATGACAGATGATACAAGCGTAACAGATGACATGATGAATGATATACAGGTAATTGATTTGAAGTTGCCTGAAAACAGTAGCTATCTGGAATATTGTAAGGAATTTTCCTATGGAAACGAGTATTCTTTATCCGATGGTCGGAAAATAGTCGAAGATACGAATCTCTATCTTGAGGATTTATCAGGGAATAAAACAGCCATTCTTGAGGTCCCGAAAGAAGAGACACAGAAATTTTTTGTGTTTGGGGAAATGATTGATGATAATAGATTCAGCTACTATATTATTAATCATGAAACAACAGGTGGTTCGGGAGTGTATAACCTTGAAACCGGTGAAGATTTCCGTATAGATGTTTGTGAAGATCATTCAGCCTATGTTCCTGTGAAAACGGTCGATCATTATTTGTATTTTTCAAAGGGCTTTATTTCGAATTTCACAGGAATCGGCAAGTTGAATCTTGATACCTACGAATTCACAGAATTCGACTGCTCGGAATTGCTTGACAGCGATAATTGCTATTTGGGAAGTCCGGCTTTCTCACCCGATGGAACAAAAGCCGTTGTTTATGGAGTTGTTTCCGGAGCTTCGGAAACAAACGGATTAAATGAATATCAGGTAGCAATCTATTCACTGACGGATGAGGAAGTCGTTAAAACCTATAACTTTTCTAGTGAATATTATTATGTAAATCATCAATTGGTATATCACAATGACGGTGAGGTTTATCTGTATCTTTTTCAGTATGGCGATGATCCTCAGAAGCATCTTTATATCATTGATGTAACAAAGTAAGATACGGAAAATGGTATTTTTGCTGCTGTGACGATAAAATAGGATGAATCGTGTTTTATGGTGATCAAATTCGTTATGTATTGACAGCAAAGCTTCCGAGTAATCGGAAGCTTTTTTGTTTTGACTCATAGATTTGACATTCCCGCTATGAAGGTGCATAATAAAAGAAAGAGCGTGCACCGGTTGACGGCCGCTTCCAAAATAGTGTTAAGAAAATAACCGTTAAGTTGGAGTGCTCCCCCAAAAAAGTATCTATATTTATTTGCCGGAGTAATCGTGTAACATACCGGACGGAACTGTCAAGAGGCATTGCCCGCCTTGACAAAAAATGACACGCATGGTATAATATTTACAGTCATTTTTAACGAAAGCAGGGGGAAATATGGAAACTTTTGAGAAACTTGTCTCATCGCTCAGCGATGTACTTTACAGTAAGCTGCTGATCATTATTCTGATCGCAGGCGGCATTTATTTTACATTCCGAACAGGCTTTGCGCAGTTCCGACTGCTGCGTGAACAGCTGCGTGCAGTGATGGAAAAACCGCAGGACGGCAAGGGCGTTTCGTCCTTCCAGGCATTGATGGTGTCCACCGCATCCCGTGTAGGTACGGGAAATATCATCGGCGTATCCACTGCCCTGTGTCTTGGCGGATTCGGTTCGGTGTTCTGGATGTGGCTGATCGCCATTATTGGCAGTGCATCGGCATTTGTGGAAAGCACCCTTGCACAGATCTACAAAAAGCGCGGCCCGAACGGAAGCTACGGCGGCCCTGCCTACTACATAGAATCTGCACTGCATTGCCGTCCGCTGGCGGTGGTATTTTCCGTATTTCTGATTCTGACCTATGGATTTGGCTTCAATATGCTGGCGTCCTATAATCTGCAGTCCACATTTTCTGCATACAGCTTCTATGACGCAAAGACCTCTCCGTGGATCATTGGTCTGATTCTTGCGGTTATTGTAGGTTATTGTCTGCTTGGCGGCGGTTCCCGTATCATTAAGACAACAAGCCTTCTTGTGCCGATTATGGGAATTGCGTATGTGCTGATTGCATTGGTGATCGTGGTGTTGAATATTACCAGTCTGCCCAACGTCTTTGCTGCGATTTTCAGGGAAGCGTTTGACTTTGAGGCGATTTTCGGCGGATTCAGCGGTTCATGCGTGATGTACGGTATCAAGCGTGGTCTGTTCAGTAATGAAGCGGGCGTAGGCTCAGCGCCGAATGCGTCCGCATCGGCGGAGATCAGCCATCCTGCAAAGCAGGGACTGGTGCAGGTGCTGTCGGTATTCATTGATACCATTCTCATCTGCAGTGCAACGGCATTTATGTGCATGTGTTCTGGTGTTGAGCCATCAGCGGAACTTTCCGGTGCGCCCTATATACAGGCTGCTTTGAGCAAGACCCTCGGCGGATTCGGTCCGATGTTCATTACCGTGGCAATGCTTCTGTTTGGATTTACCACGCTGCTGGGCAATCTTTACTATGTGGATCAGTGCCTGAGCCACCTGATGGGAAAAGTCCCCGGAAAAACCTTCATGCTCGTTTATCGCCTCATTGCGTCGCTTATTATCTTTGTCGGTGCAGGTTTGAGTGCGGATCTGCTCTGGAATATCGCCGATATTCTGATGGGCGGCATGACCATCATCAACATTCCTGTGATCCTGTTCCTGAGCAAATATGCGGTTCGTGCGCTTAAGGATTATGAAAAGCAGCGAAAAGATGGTGAAGAACCGAAATTTTTGGCGAAGAACATTGCATTGCCGCATAAAACAGATTACTGGAACTGATACTGATCCCCGCCTAACGGCGGGGATCTTCTGCATTTGTTTTTCACAATCCATTGACTCTTTTGCATTTGTATGCTATAATGAATGTAACAGTTTTGTGAAAATGCATAATAAAAATATGAAAAGTTTGCGAAAATATAGGATACCGATGGTACTTTAAGTTTATTTTAAGATAACTTCCGTATAATGGGAATATGAAAAGCAGCAGCGCCTCTACAGAAAAACGGCAGAAGGGAGGGAGGACATACGGAGGAAGTTTCCGGTGTCGTTTCATATGGCAATCAGTACGTTTCAGCGAATGGAAATCAAGTTCATGCTGAGTATGGAACAGTATGAAGCTTTGCTTGAAGAAATACATAAATATATGGAGCCTGACAGATTCTGCATTGGAGGCAAGGAGTACGGTATCTATAATATCTATTATGATACTCCCGATGATTACCTGATACGGGAATCCATTGAAAAGCCCTATTATAAGGAAAAAATCCGACTCCGCAGTTATTTTTCACCGGCAGCGCCGGATGATAGGGTGTTTCTGGAAATCAAGAAAAAAGTCGGTGGTGTTGTGACCAAACGCCGTGTGACCATGACCCTTGCGGAAGCGGACGCCTATTTGCAGCACCGAAAAAAACCGGTGGATATGAGCAAATATCTGCAAAAGCAGATCTTCAGTGAGCTGGATGTGTTCCTCAGTCACTATCCCGTTGTGCCAAAGCAGTATATCAGCTACCAGCGTGAAGCTTTTTTTGGCAAGGAGGATAAGGATTTCCGCCTGACGCTTGACCGCCAGATCACAGAACGCAGGTACGATCTGTCCCTTTCACAGCCCAGCTATGGCGCACAGATCATTGCGCCCAACCAGCGCCTGATGGAAGTGAAGATCACAGGTGCAATGCCTCTGTGGCTCTCCAAAAAGCTTGCAGAGCTTAAAATTTATAAAATCAGCTTTTCAAAATATGGAAAAGCATATCAGAGATATATCCGCACGCAGCTCTACGAAACACGAGCACAGAGCAAAAAGAAAGGAAGTATGATCCATGTTTGATTCAGTTTTGACATATGATGCCGTGACAGGTGCAATTGTGAATCTGTCACCCCTGCAGTTTGCGATTTGTATTATATCGTCCCTTGTTATCGGCTTTGGCATCAGCCTGCTCTATCTGATTACCCACCGCAAGGAGGGATTTGCGCAGAGCTATGCGCTGACAGTGATCATGCTGCCGCCCATCGTGGCAATCCTGCTGATGCTCATCAGCAGCACCGCAGGCGGTCTTGCGCTTGCAGGCGTATTCACACTCTGCCGCTTTAGAAGCATTCCCGCCGATCCTAAGGATGTCAGCTATGTATTCCTTGCAATGGCAAGCGGTGTAATCTGCGGTAAGGGCTATATTGCAATTGCGTTCATCTTCTTTGTATTGCTGGCACTTGTGATGTATGTGCTGTACCTGACCAATTATGCTGCCCCCAAGGCGAGCGATATGACGCTGAAAATTTCCATTCCGGAAAACCTCAATTATGAGGGGCTGTTTGATGCCGTACTGAATAAGTACACTTCCAGCTGGAAGCTGCGCAGAATCAAGACCACGAATTTTGGTTCCATGTTTGACTGCATCTACAGCATTCAGCTGCCGGATAATGTGGAACAGAAGAAGTTCATTGATGAACTTCGTACCCTTAACGGCAATATGACCATTACGCTGACCATGTTCCGTTATGAGGATAAGATCTACGAAAAATAATCGGATATTACAAATAGACCGGATGGTGATCTGTCCGGTCGTTTTGTCATAGATATGCTTCGAAAATACAGAGAGAAAGGAATTGAGGTAATGAAAAATCTGAAGAAATGGATGTGCCTTCTGGCGGTCGTGGGTATGCTCGGAAATGCGGCAGCATGCGGAAAGCAGACGGAGGAGCTGTCAGAACCGGATTCCGCCGTTTCCTCGCAGGAGGATGACGCAGAGCCGGAGGATTATCTGAAAGAAACCGATGAGATAGGCGATGATGCCCCCATTAAGGAGGATGAACTGATCGTCAAGGGAGAGGAAACCACACCTGCTCCCACAACAACCGTTACCGAAACAACAGCACAGACCTCTGCTACGGCACAGAGTACGGAAACACAGGCGGCAACCGATGCCGTTCAGAATGAAAGTACGGCTGCTCCTGCAACACAGGCACCACAGCAGACGGAAGCACCCAAACCAACAGAGCCGCCGGCAACGATTCCCCCTGCAACGGAAGCTCCCACCGATCCCGAAAATGTGGTTTCAGGCATTGTCGATCTGAACAGTATGAGCTGTGAGGGCGAGGGCGTTTCTGTCAGCGGAAATGTTGTGAATATCACGGGTGAGGGAACCTACATTGTCAGCGGCAATATGCCCGATGGCATGATCAATGTAAGCACCAAGCAGAAAGTAAAACTCAAGCTCAACGGCGTGACTATCTCCAATTCCGCAGGCCCTGCCATTATGGTCAATGACGCAAAGCGCCTGACCATTACACTCATCGAGGGAACCGTCAATTCCGTCAGCGGCGGCAGCGCTGCGAATGACGGTGCGATCTGCACCAATGATACCCTTGAAATCAAAGGCGCAGGCACGCTCCATGTCAACGGTACCGTGGAGCATGGTATTTCCAGCGATGATGATGTTGTAATCAAAAACGGCAACATCCACATCAATGCCGTAAAAACAGGTGTGATGGCGAATGATGACATTACCATCAGCGGCGGAACGCTCAAAGTGGTCGGCAGAACCAACGGCATGAAATCCAAGGGAACGCTCCATATTGCCGGAGGAAATGTTCATATCACAGGCGGTCCGAAGGAAACCAAGAGCGGACTTTTCAGCATGACGACCTTTACGCTGACGGGCGGTAATGTCTATGTGATCGGCTGCGGTGCAGCTGAACCGGATCCTGCAACCTCCACACAGCGCTCAATCGCCGTAAAGCTCACGCCCTCTATCGCAGGCGGCGGTGCAGCAGCGATCACCAGCGGCGGAAATGTCCTGTTCGATGCAAGATCCGAAACCGCTTTTAACACGATTTTTGTGTCCACACCCGAAATCAGAGAAGGCATGGAATTTAATGTTTCTGCAAATGGCACGGATTGCGGCATTTTTACAACAGCGGGCAATATGACGAGTGTAACAGCTTCTTATTAACGGGTATCTGAATTGTGTATTTGTTTCAGAAACTTGCTATTTAACAATTTGTTCACATAAAAAATGGGCTTTTCTTGAGAAATGTGGAAATTGCGTAAAAAATAAATATAAATAATCAGTTTATGAGATTAATGTGTATTGAAACAGGGGATGAAATTGTGTAAAATATAAAAAACAGCAAAAAACTGATCCATTCGTGTGGAAAGTTTGCAGAGCCCCCCCTCTCATAGCTCAGTAGATTTTTCTGGATAAAGAATTGCTGTAGAAAAATTAAATCTTTTAACTTAGCGCAGTGGGAGTCAACCTTCCGGTTAAAATGATTTTATTTTTCTGAGTAACAGCTTGCAGTGCAGATGAGATAATCTCAAAAAATAAGCTGTACATTTTTACCTTCCTCTTTATGAAAACTTCCGACGTCGGTCGGGAGTTTTTATTTTTTCAAAATACAAAACGAGGTCGCCCTGAGCAGAGCGATCCTCGTGATTGCTATAGAATTGTTTCCATCCCGATTTTCTGCGGTTTCATCCCCAGTTTTTCGTAGAATTTCATTGCGCCCGCATTACATGTCCACACGTTGAGCGTCACATTGTAGCAGCCGCTTTCCCTTGCAAATTCCAGCACATGACGGTACAGCGCAGAACCCACATGCTGCCCCCGTGCCGATTCCTCCACGCACAGGTCATCAATATAGAGTGTGCGGATATCCGTCAGTACATTGTCATTTTCATGCTGCTGAAAAATGCAGAACGCATAGCCCAGAAGCTGGCCGTTTTCATCCCACGCACCGAATACGGGGCGGCTCTCATCCTGCAAAAGCGTACAAAGCTCCTCGTCCGTGTATTTCTTGCAATTGGGCTTGAACAGATCCGGTCTGCCCTCGTGATGCACCATCAGCACCTGATACAAAAGGCGGTTGATGCCGGCAATATCGGCAATTCCCGCACGTTCAATTTTCATCACGCTTCCTCACTTTCTGTAGGTTTCTGCGCATTTTATGTATTCCGCCACCAGATAATAATTTTCCAGATCCGCAGCATCCAGTCCGCGCACCGCAAACATTTCATCCCAGAGTTTGCAGCTGCCCTCCACGAAAAATTCCCCCGTGACTTCCTCTGCGGTGACGAGAATATATGGGCATTCCGCCCAGATGTCCTCCTGCGTTTCATAGAGTGCTGCGCCCGCACCTGTGTTTTCAATGCGGAATGCCCTTGGCTTCGGGGGTGTTCCCACGGGCAGTTTCTCCGCATAATGGGCATTTTCCTTGACGGACAGCGTAACCATGTCCAAAAGTTCCTGCTCGTACAGCTCCGTCACAGGGTACTGCGCACAAAGCCATGCAATCAGCTCCGTGCCGGTTATGCGGTTCGGCTGCATGCGGGGACGATGGTTCCTGTGGATTTCCTGCCATTCGGCAATCATTTCTTTGGTGGGACGTTCTGTCAGCATGGGTGTGCTCCTTTCCTTGTGAAATTACCCCTATTATAGCACTTAGGGACAAATGTGTCAATATGGAAGCGGTTCTTTGCCGGAGCAGCCGCATGAAAAACGTTGCAGATGATGGGACAAAGTTGCGGGAATATCCCCAAAATTTCACATTTTTCGTTCCGAATATTTGTTGTTTTGTCAATTGACGAAAGCAGTCAATGAGAGTATAATAATAAAGTTGAAAAATTATAGAAAAGAAGGCGAATTTATGCTTATCAAAGCGTACATCCAGTCACTCAGACGGGAGTTTAAAGGCTACAGCGCAGGAAAATTTGCAAAGGATCTCCTTGCAGGCATTACCGTAGCGGCGGTCGCTCTGCCCCTTGCACTTGCATTCGGTGTCAGCTCCGGCGCAACGGCTTCCGCAGGTCTTGTCACAGCAATTCTTGCCGGTATCCTCATCGGCGGTCTGTCGGGCGCATCCTACCAGATCAGCGGTCCCACGGGTGCGATGACGGCAATTCTCGTTTCCCTCGTTGCCCAGTATGGCATGCAGGGCATGCTCATGGCAAGCTTCCTTGCCGGTGTGCTGCTGCTCATCTGCGGTATCTTTAAGCTCGGCGGACTCGTTTCCTACCTCCCCATGCCCGTTATCACAGGATTTACAAGCGGTATCGCCATTATCATTGCATTTGGTCAGATCAATAACCTGACAGGGCTGACCTGCGAGGGACTGACGACGATTGAGAAGATCAAGAGTTATTTCATGCTGGAACAGCATTTCGATCTGACAGCATTCCTCATCGGTCTTGCGGTAATCGTGTTCATGGCAGTCTATCCCAAGAAGCTCAACCAGTACTGCCCCGGTTCTCTCATTGCCATCATTCTTGCAACGGCAGCAACTGCAATTTTCAAATTTGACGTGCCGCAGGTAGGCGCAATTCCCAAGAGCCTGTTCCTTGAGGACAGACTGACATTTTCCGGTATCTCCATGTCCGATATGACGGGTCTGATCACACCTGCAATTTCTATTGCAGCGCTCGGATTGATTGAATCCCTCCTGTGCGGTGCATCGGCAGGACGCATGAAGAATGAAAAGCTCAATGCCGACGTGGAACTCGTTGCACAGGGCATCGGCAACATGATCATTCCGCTGTTCGGCGGCGTTCCTGCAACGGCAGCCATCGCAAGAACCAGCGTTGCCATCAAATCCGGCGGTCAGACAAGACTCGTGTCCATCATTCATGCAATCGTGCTGCTGCTGTCGATGTTCGTGTTGGGCGGCGTGATGTCTCTGATTCCCCTGTCGGCACTGGCAGGTGTTCTGATCGTCACTGCATGGCGCATGAACGAGTGGCATGCCATCAAGAATATTTTCCATATGAAGATCAAAACTGCGATGCTGCAGTTTCTCATTACAATGGCGGCAACGGTTATTTTCGACCTGACAATTGCCATTCTGATCGGCGTCATTTTCTCCGTGTTCGCATTTGTCATCAAGGTTTCCGACATGCAGGTAACGGTTGCTCCCGTTGATCCGAAGAAGCTTGACCTGCAGCATGCAGATCGAAAAGCTTGACCACACCTGCGTTGTGTATGTTTCCGGTCCGCTGTATTTCGGTACCTGCGCAAAGCTTGAGGAAAAAATCACAGCACTGGGGGAGAATTACAACGTCATCTTCTCCATGCGCGGCGTAACCATTGCGGATATGTCGGGCATTGAGGCGCTGCGTGACTACTGCGAGGGCATCGTAAAAGAGGGCAGAATGTGTTATTTCTCCTGCGTGCAGGAGCCTGTGATGCAGATGATGGAACGCTGTGGCTTCAAGGAGCGTTTCAAGTACGACATGTACTTCTGGAGTACCGATAAGGTATTTGAGCATATTACGAAGCTGTAATCTCATAGCGGCGACCCGCCGCAAGGACTGCTGTAAAGCAGTCCTTTTTTGTCGCCGTTGCAGTCCATTCCCTCTATTTTGCAGTTCATTCCAAAGCCCCTGCAAAGCGTTCCATATGCACTGCAAGGTATTCCAAACCACTTGCAAAGTGCATGGGGATGTGTTATGATAAACTTGTCAATTGGCAACAAAACATGAAAAGGTGGGACACATGAAGATCAAACTCAGCGTCAGTGAAGAACGCTATACGGAACTCGAACAGCTCCTCAGAGAACGGGGCTTTGAAATCAGCGACGATGCCGATTTCATTTTGCAGGAACGCAGCAAGGGCGTTTCCTTCCTCAATGCAAAGCAGGATGACGAATTGTTCCGCATCCGCACAGAGGATATTGTCTTTGTCGAAAGCTTCGGCAAAAGCATGATTCTGCACACAATGGATGGGGAATACAGCATCACCGAACGCTTAAAGGAGCTGGAAGTTATGCTCGATGCCGACAAATTCATGCGCATCAGCAATTCCGTGATCATTGCAAAAAACAGCGTGAAGAAGATCAAGCCGACTCTCAGTGCGAAGTTTATTCTCACGCTCAAAAACGACGCTGTCGTGGATGTCACACGCAGCTATTACTACAAATTCCGTGAAATCTACGGTATCTAAGGAGGTTATCTTATGGCAGCTTCAGGATTTAGCATTGTTCTTATCATTGCACTTCTGATCGGCTCGGTGGTGTTTATCGCACTCGGCACGCTCATTTATTATCTGATCTACAGACACATTATCAATAAACGTATCGCAAACGGGGATACTTCCAAAAAAGGCATGATGTCCCCCGTCTGGATGCCCGTCATTCTTGTCGGCTTACAGTTCATTTTCGGCAATCCTCTGCTGGCTGTGATCCTGATTCCCTTTCTTACATTCAATATAGTAGGCGAATCGGAATTGGAGATTCACGAATCCGAGGAAATGCTGTGCATTTCCGTGGAGGCAATGCAGGAAGGTCACCTGAGCGTTTATTCCATCGAGGAAAACGAGGGCTACACAAAGCAGCAGTCCGAAGACGGCGGCATCCGTTTTACCTGCTTTTCTGCGCAGGAGATGGGAAATTCCTGGCAGCCGCATTATCTGCTGTACACGGAGCTTTCAGAGGATTTTCCCAATAATGCGGTCTATGTGATCGAAGGTACATTCTATGAAAACGGTGAGGCAACAGGGGGCGTTTCATGGTATCCGACAAAGAAGGAATTTCCAAACTGCATTATCAGCGGAATGCCCGATATTGAGGATATGGACTGTACCTACGAAATCGAGATCACCTGCAACGTTCTTGACGAAAAGGAAGAGGAAACACTCGGCAGTTTTTCAGAAACCTTCGTGCTTTCCACTGCGAAGGAGAAATAAGCATCGGCGAAACGCCCGACATTGTGTCGGGCGTTTTTTAGGCAGTGATGGGAAGAATTTTACGCTTTTGCACCGCTGCAAAAAAATTCCCCGAAATGCTTGCAAATCCCATAATAATCTGTTATAATATAATTAAGTATCGCCCTTTGTGGGCGAACTGAGAAATTCAAACCGTGGAGGTGGCATCATGAGTACGGACCCGTATGGGCGAGCGAATCCAAAAACTGACGGCGTCCGTGTGCCGTCAGCATAGAAAGGCGGCATGAATCATGATTCATTTTTTTCAGACGCAGGACAACTGCGTGCGTGAGGTTGCTGTACCCTCGCCGGGATGTTGGATTTCGGTTGTAGATCCGACGGCGCAGGAAATCCAGCAGCTCATCGAAACCTATGGACTCGACAGCGGTTTCGTCCGTTCGTCCCTCGACGAAGAGGAATCGTCCCGTATTGAACGTGAGGACGACCAGACGCTGATCATCGTCGATACCGCAATGTCCGAGATCCAGACCGAGGAGACAATCCTGTTTTTCACCATGCCTTTGGGCATTATCATTACCGAGGACTATGTGTTCACCATCACGCTCAAGGACAGCCGTGTGCTGCATGATATGGCAAACGGTACGGTGCGCGGTGTGCAGACACGCATGAAAACACGCTTTGTGATGCAGCTTTTGCTGCGTATTACGGCATTCTACCTGATGTACCTCAAACAGATCGACAAGACCTCGTACACCATGGAGCAGCGTCTGAGCGGTGCAATGAAGAACAAGGAACTTGTGCAGATGCTGGAACTGGAGAAGTCCCTCGTATACTTCTCCACATCACTCAAAGCGAACGAGGTCACCATTGAAAAGCTGCTGCGAGGCAGAACCATCAAGCTCTACGAGGAGGATCAGGAGCTGCTGGAGGACGTCCTCATTGAGGTGCGGCAGGCAATTGAGATGAGCAACATCTATTCGGGCATTTTGTCAAGTATGGTGGAGGCGTTCGCATCCGTCATCTCGAATAACCTGAATATCGTGATGTGGCGGCTGACGGTTGCAACCATTATTATGGCGATCCCGACCATGATCTTTAGTTTTTATGGCATGAATACCAGTGGACTTCCGCTGCCGTATACATGGTTCCCAACGGTGCTTTCACTTCTGGTGACGGCTATTGTAGCATTTTTGATGCTCAAACAAAAAAAATTCTGATGCTTTCCGGAAATTACCGGTTGTAATATCCTTGACAGGTATGGCGGTTCTGTTATACAATAGAGAATGCAGAACTGTCTGCAAAAAATATGGAGGTATGGATGAATGAAAATGAAACTGAAGAAGTGGGCTGCAGCAGCGATGACAGCTGTTATGACATTGGGTGCAGCCGGCGGATACAGCGCAGGTGCGGCAGAAGATACTAAAATCGTAGTGCTTGGCGACAGCATCTCCTTTGGCGCAGATCTTGCAGAGGGTGAGAAATCCTATGTGCAGCTGGTGGAGGAAGCGTTCGACGCAGAACTGCGCAATTTTTCATTCGAAGGCGGTACAACGAAGGATGTGCTGGATTCCTTGAATGATTCCGAGGTGCGCACTGCACTGGAGCATGCGGATGTGATCATCGTGAATGTCGGTATTCACGATATTATGGATCCTTTCATGGAAACTGCGAATGGATTTATGGAGAAGTTTAAGTTTGAAAGGTTTTCCGATGTGTTTTTTGCACAGCTGGCAGACTACAATCTGACAGAGATGGATCTGCAGTTCTACGCGGCAGATCTGACGCAGGCAGTAAAATCCAATGCCGTGCCTGCGAAGGAAAATATGCTTGAAATCGGCAAACAGCTTTCGGCATATTCCGATGCGCACATTGTATTTGAGAACGTGTACAACCCCATTGATACCATCGAAAATCTGGATGAATTGTCCGATAAAAGAAAATTTGCCTATACAACAGTCAGCGGTATCGTGACAAATACGCTGAATACATCCGTAAATGAAGCGATTACTGAGCTGTCCGCTGAGTATGGTTATGACGTATTGGACGTCCACAGTGCATTTGCCGGCAAGGCATATCAATATGTGCACCTGGATGAGCTGAATGTGAATCCCACAGCAGAAGGTCATCGTGTCATTGCGGATCAGACAATTGAGCAGCTCAAAAAAGTACTGGAAATCAAGGGCGACGTAACAGGTGACAGAAACGTGGACGCCAAGGATGCCGCTGAAATTCTGGTACATGCCAGCGATGTCGGTGCAGGCGGCAGCGGAACGCTTGATGAATCTGCGAAGACACTCGGTGATGTTGACGGAAGCGGTAATTTGGATGCATCGGATGCTGCCAAGATCCTTGTTTACGCATCCGAACAGAGCGCCGGCGGCAATCCGAGCTGGGATTAAGCGTATATGATGAATCCGGAAAAGACAAGCCCCGTTATCTATTTGGTGGTTCCCTGCTATAATGAGGAGGAAGCACTGCCTGTTTCGGCGAAAAAAATGCAGGAAAAGCTTGCGCAGCTCGTGCAGCAGGAAAAAATCTCACAGAACAGCCGCATTGTGTTTGTGGATGATGGCTCAAAGGATGAAACATGGCGCTGTATTGAATCGCTCCATGCTGAAAATGCCGTGTTTCGTGGGATTCGGCTTTCCAGAAACTGCGGCCATCAGCGAGCGCTGCTTGCAGGGCTGATGACGGTGCGAAGCCAGTGTGATGCGGCAATTTCCCTTGACGCCGACCTGCAGGATGATATTAATGCCATTGACGGGATGGTGGAGCAGTTCCTTGACGGCTGTGAGATCGTTTATGGCGTGCGCCGTGACAGAACATCGGACAGTGCTTTTAAGAGGGGAACGGCGCAGACTTATTATAAAATGATGCGTGCCATGGGTGTGGAGCTGGTGTATGACCACGCGGATTACCGGCTTATGAGCAGCCGTGTGCTGGCGGAGCTTTCGGGCTATGAGGAAGTTAACGTGTTCCTTCGCGGTCTTGTGCCGATGCTGGGATTCCGCACAGGCGAGGTGTATTATGCCCGTGCGCCCCGCATGCAGGGAGAATCCAAATATCCCCTGCGCAAGATGCTGGCATTCGCCTTTGAGGGCGTGACCTCGCTGTCCATCAAACCCATCCGTATGATCACGTTTTTGGGGTTTGCTATTTTTCTGGTGAGCCTTGCGATGCTCGTGTATGTGCTGATACGCCATTTTCTGGGCTATACCGTTGTTGGCTGGACGTTCCTTGCCGTGTCTGTGTGGGGGATCGGCGGTCTGCAGCTTTTGAGTATCGGCATTGTGGGCGAGTATATCGGAAAAATTTATCTCGAAACAAAACGAAGACCAAGGTATCATATTGAAACCTATCTTCAGTAGAATACGCAGAAATTGTCCTTTTGTGCAAAAGAATGCTTTTGCGATTGCGTTTTATAATGTACAGCGGCTTTTCTTCGCTTTGCGGAGAAAAGCCGTTTTTGTCTGAACAGCGGCATTTTGTCATATATGTGACAGAACGGAGGATTGACCATCCTCATTGTTCCAACATCTTTTCTGTTTGCTATCATGAAATTATCACATTTGAGAGTATAATAAATAATGTCGAAGAAAAACAGCAGCGATTGCAGGAAGATGCACGCTGTGTGCTATACAGAAAGGAAGATGGAAGATGTTTGATCCGAATGAGAACAGAACAAATCCTGAACAGAATCCCGTAGACTACAATGCGTATTATCAGAATAACGGTTATCAGGGCGGCTATCAGAACGGCGGTTACCAGAGCGATAACGGTACATCCAGTTATGTCAGCTATTATTCCGATCCGAATGAATCACCCAAAAAAGGCGGCGGCGGAAAAACATTTCTCAAAATCGTGGCTGCGCTTGCTGCAATTGCCATAGTTTCCGTATCCTCCATTGAGGTTTACAAGTTTCTGGGCAGCAATAAGGAATTGAATCGTTCCGAAACAAGCAGCGGTGTCGATTCCGGCGAGAGCAAAGAGGAAAAGGCAGAAAAAAATGACGATTCAGCTGAAACCCAGAATCAAAGCAACGGTTCCGGTGCAAGCTGGATCAGCATGGCGGCAGCTGAAGATGCACTGAGTATTCCCGACATTGTGGACAAGGCACTGCCATCCGTTGTCGGCATCAGTGCGATTTTTGAGCGTACAGAAATCTACAACTGGGGATTCTACCAGTACGAAGGCCCGACACAGCAGATTCCCGGCACGGGTACGGGTATCGTCCTCAATGAGGATGGCTATATTATCACCAATGCCCACTGCATTTATGACAGCGACAGTCAGAGTGGAAGCGGTAAGGCGACCAGCGTCAGTGTAGTCATGGGTGACGAGGAATCCACAGAGTATGATGCGGAAATCGTCGGCTACGACCTTGAAACTGACCTTGCCGTGCTCAAAATTGAAGCGGAAGGCCTCGTGCCTGCGGAATTTGGCAACAGCGACACACTCCGTGTGGGTGAGCTGGTGGTTGCCATCGGAAACCCCCTCGGTTTTGAGCTGTTCGGTACGACTACCTGCGGCATCGTTTCCGCCCTCAATCGTGAAGTGACCATCAACGAAAAGGATATGACGCTTATTCAGACGGATACCTCTATTAATAGCGGCAACTCCGGCGGCCCGCTGCTCAACAGCTACGGTCAGGTCATCGGTATCAATTCTGCGAAGATTTCTTCCAACTATGCATCCTCTGCAGCGTCCGTTGAGGGTCTGGCATTTGCCATCCCGATTTCCGATGCAGCAGAAATCATCGACGACCTCATCAATTATGGTTATGTGGCAGGCAGACCGCAGCTTGGAATCACAAGTTCCAACGTGGGCGAGGAGGCTGCACAGCGTTTCGGTATGCCGGAGGGCGTGTATGTTGTTTCTGTCAGCCCCGGCAGTGCAGCGGAGCTTGCAGGTCTGCGTCAGGGCGACATCATCACTGAAATTCAGGGCGTTGCAGTCACCACAACCGACGAGCTGAACAAAGTGAAAGAGGAATATAATGCCGGTGATACCATTACACTTAAGGTGTTCAGAGCCGGTGAGGAGCTGAAAATTGATCTGGTTCTGCAGGAAGTGAAACCGCAGAGATAATGCCGGCTCATAAATGACAATTTGTATGATATGACAAAATTCTCCTTATCTTTACGGTCGGGCGGATGGGAAATGATGCCCATCCGCCCGATATGTGTGAAAAACGTTGTGCATTATAGGCAATGAATGAGCCGATATGGGTAAAAAATCTATCCTCTTTGTGCAAATGCAATAAAAAGTGGAAGAATGTTCATGCAATATTTTCAAAGAAAAAAAGAAAGTCGTCTTGACAATCCTTGAAATATGTGATAAAATATATGATATAAAACGTTTTAGCGCCTTTTTGATGCTGAAATGTTTGGGAATACAATGGAATGGCGATTACATATAAGGCAGTTTGTATGAGCGAGAAGCGAGCTGTTCCGGCGTAAAAAATAAATTATCAAAAGTAGAGAGAGGTAATCGAACATGAAGAAGTCATTCCTGAAAAGAGCGATGGCTGCTGCGATTGCAGTACCGGTTGCTCTGACACAAACTCTGTTGTGTGTTGCTTTGGCTGAAGATGCTCCTGCGACTACAACAACCCTTACAGTAGATACATTCTTGAGTGTTCCTACAAGTGGCGATTATGCAAAGCTGGTATCTTCCACTGATACAGAGCGTGTATATGAGCAGAGCTCTATGTGGAACGTTGTAATGTTCAATGCTGTAAACTCCATGGCTGGTAAGACTACTGTAATCAGCGGCAGTGAACTGGCAGAATCCATTGAAACCGGCGGAAGCTTTTACAAGACTGTTCTTAAGAACATGGTCGCAAGCGGCAACGCAAAGGTTGAGATTTCTAAGGATGCAAAGACTGTTGCAATCACAGTGGATGTAAGCTATGATTCCAGCGCAGATGTTTCTGAATTCCTGTCTAAGGAACTCGGCGAAGATGTTTTCGTAGAGACCGGCGTTTTTGACGGTGAAGTTGTTCTCAAGATCAATACTGCTGATCTGATGGTTTCCACTGAGGTTCCTTATGATGTAACAATCGTTACAACCGAAGATGGCGAAATGGATATTCCTGGCTACATTCAGACAAGAATGGAATATCTGAAGTACAGCCTTGCTTCTGTAGATCCTGCTGTTGCTGCAAAGATTCTGAAGAAGGCTGAAAAGGGTGTTGAGAAGTTTAATTATCTTCCCATGGTTAGCGAAGAAAAGTCTTACACAGGTGCAAATTGCGATGACATCATTGCACAGATCAAGGCAGACCTCAAGAACAAGGATTACGAAGGCAAGAAGTATGTAGACAAGTATGATGTTGTGGATGAGATCCCGGATACTGTTGCTGAAGTTCTTGACAAGTCCATTGTTACGAAGGTTCTGGCAAAGGCTATCACAAAGGTAAGTGAAGCTTCTGACGGCGAATATAGACTTGATGTAACTGTTGAAGATCTGGCAGCTGTAGCAGAATCCATCACAGAGGTAACTGTAAGCGGTTCTCTGCAGAATGGTGCTGCTGAAGCTTCTGTAAGCGGCACAATGACAGATAATGTTGATGTTGAAGCTCTGAGAGCATACTTCCAGGCTAAGGAAGAAAAGAATGGTTTTGACATCGTTACATTTGACGTTGTTAAGGTTGTTGACGCAAGCGCAAATGGTGATATGGATACCCTGAGCGGTACTGCATCTCTTGATATTAAGAGAGTAATTACATACACCGTTGAAGAAGATGATGAGCCTGATACAACAGAGCCCGACTCCACAGAGCCTGATTCTACAGAACCCGACTCCACAGAGCCCGACTCTACAGAGCCCGATTCTACAGAGCCTGATTCTACAGAGCCTGATTCTACAGAGCCCGATTCCACAGAACCTGATTCCACAGAGCCCGATTCCACAGAGCCTGATACAACAGAGCCTGATACAACAGAGCCTGATACAACAGAGCCCAATCAGGATCCCGGTCTGGTAGACAAGGTTGTAGTTGTTGGCGACAGCGTAAACTATTTCTTCTCTCACGATGAAACAGTTCTGCTTCCTGAGGAGCTGCTTGTCTCTGCAAAGCTGATCGTTGATGAGACTGAATACGATGTAATGTCTCAGATTTCCTTCGGTCTGGATGCAAATGGTCCGGTTGAAAATCTGACACCTGCAATGGTATTTGAGGAAATGGGCGCTGCTTATGTAGCAAGTCCTGTATATGTATACTACACACCCGTAGGTTCTGAGCCTGTTCTTGTTAAGAACGCAGACGTTAAAATTTTCGTAGGCGTTAAGGGCGATGCAAACCTGGACAGCGTAGCAAATGCAAATGACGCAGCTGAAGTACTGGTTTATGCAGCAACCAAGGGTGCAAATGGTAGTGCAACACTCTACTCTGACGAGGATGTAGCGCTGGAAACTCTGGCATACTTCCTGGCTGACGTAGATGGCGAATCCAGAGATTGCGGCGCTGATGGCTCCGACCTGAACGCACTTGATGCAGCAGGTATTCTGGTATTTGCAGCTAATAAGGGTGCAAACCCGGGCAGACCCGTAGCAGATCTTTGGAAAGAAGTTCTCTACGTTGATGCTGAATAATCGTTTTTAACGAATGTAGTGTGCCGTGCTTGGCACGGCACATACAGATAAATTTAATTGAAAGGAAAAAATAACTATGAATTTCAAGAAGGTTATGGCAGCTGTTGCTGCAATGTCTCTGGTTGCATGTGCAGCAGCAATTCCTGCTTCTGCGTCCGCTGATGGTGCTACAGTTGAGATCCAGCAGGTTGAAGTAGATGTAAAGGATCTTGCAAAGGATGGCGGTAACGTAATTCCGGTTGCAATCACACTGACAGAAAACAAGGGCATCAATGCATTTGCATTTGGTGTAGACGTTGATGATGCATGTGAATTCGAGATGGACTATGATGTTCAGACAATGATGATGACCATTGAAGGTGCTAAGAGCGAAGTTGAGACAGAGAACTTTGCATGGATCAATGGCGCAAGCACAAGAACATACTCCAAGACTGATGTTGTTATCATTGGCCTGACAGTTACAATCCCGAAGGATGCAAAGGTTGGCGATGTATTTGAGCTGAACTATGCAGATGTAGACCTCGAGGGCAAGGATCACATCTGGGGCGATACAACAACTAAGGCTGACTACGTTGCAGATAAGACAGCTGACGCAGTAGATGGCTGGATCAAGATCGTTGGCGAAGAAGAGACAACTCCGGACACAACTCCCGAGACAACTCCGGACACAACTCCTGAGACAACTCCGGACACAACTCCTGAGACAACTCCGGACACAACTCCTGAGACAACTCCGGACACAACTCCTGACACAACAACAACTACTACTACAACAACTACAGGCACTTCCACATCCACAACTCCTGGCACAGGTTCTCCTGCAACAGGCACAACTGATGTTCTGCCGATCGTTGGTGTAGCAGCTGCAGCAGCTATCCTGGGTGGCGTTGCTATCGTTGCTAAGAAGAAGGAAGACTAATTCTCCCGATTCCAAAGGACGATAATTCCTAAAAAGTAAAATTCCCCCTGCGAAAGTAGGGGGATTACTTTATATAAAAGTTCCCCGAACTTGAATAGACAAGAGTCTGTTGGAGTTCGGGGAATCGTATTATTTAGTAAAATGTTGCAACTTCCTGTGCCGGTGCATTGGTCAGGACAACCTCCTGCACCTGAAGAACAGGGCCTTTGCCACGATACATTTTATGTCGCTGCACGGAAATTTTTGCAGTAACATGGATCCACTGGCGTGTTTCAAGCATTGCCGCCTTGCTCCATTCGGCAACGATCCAGCAGTACTGGATGTCATCCACGCAGCAGGTCATCACATGTCTGCCCGCAGCGAAGGTGTTCTTCGGAAATGAGCCGTCAGCTGCGGCAACTGCACGGAAATGCACGATCTTGCCATGATATTTTTCGGGTTCCTCCATCATATCACGGTACCACAGTGCATAATCCTCATCCTTAATGATGATCTCATCCTGCGTAATGTCGAACGGAAGGGGATCTTCAATATCATCATATGCCACCTCGCCGTCAGTGGTTTCGTAGGCAATCTGTGTGCGGCGGCTGATGCCGCGAACGATCTTGTGAAATTCCAGCTGATCCATCTCGCCAACTGCAAAACGGTTGAATACCACAAGCTCCGAAACATTGATCTTGTCCACGACAAGACTGCGCATGTTTGCATTGTAATTGAGAAATGTGTTGGAATCGACAAAGCACATGGTCTGGTACACCGCCCATTCCACGGGCAGATTCTCAAACAGATCCTGAATCGTCCACATACCATTATATTCAATCACAACACGGGCTGCACCGCATTCCTGCAAAATGCGCTTGAGGTTCTGCGGATTGAAATCCTCTTTCTCCTCAATTACATAGGGGTACACATTCTTGCTCGGATAGTTTGTCGGATCGTATTCTTCCTCGCCCTCCTCGCAGAGCAGAAGCAGCGTTTTTTCACCGTTGTTAAATCGTGCATCCTCCAGTGTTTCCTGAATAAATTTGGTTTTGCCTGCTTCCAGAAATCCCAGAAACAGGTACACCGGAACATCGTTCATCTGATTCATCTGCATTGCAAATGTCCCCCTTTCTTATTCCTCACGGAACAGCTTTGCAATGGCGTCCTCATGAATGCCCGCACCAATCACGCACAGACGGCCTGTCGTTGCAGCGCAGCCAAAGCGTACATCCGGTGTTCCCGGAACATAGTCGAAGTGAATCCACTTGCCGTCCTCGCCGGCAACAATGCCCTTTGCACGCAGCACCATGCCGTAAACATCCGCATTGGACAGCGCTTCCAGAGCAGCGGTGATTTCCTCGGAGGTATATGCCTGTGCAGTTTCTGTACCCCAACTTGCGAACACATCATCCGCATGGTGGTGATGTTCATGATCATGGCATCCGCAGGTGCAGTGTTCGTCATGCTCATGGTGGTGATGCTCATGCTCATGGCAGCAGCATTCTCCGTCATGCTCGTGGTGGTGATGCTCATGCTCGTGGCAGCAGCATTCTCCGTCATGCTCGTGGTGGTGATGATCATGCTCGTGGCAGCAGCATTCTCCGTCATGCTCATGGTGGTCATGCTCATGCTCGTGGCAGCAGCATTCTCCGTCATGCTCATGGTGATGATGGTGATGATGCTTCTGTTCTTCCAGCATTTCTTCCAGTTCGCCCTTGAGGGTATTTTTCTGCGTCATAGCCTCCATGAGCTGTGCGCCCGTGAGCTGATCCCAATCGGTTGTGACGATGGGAGCATCGGGATTGCACTTGCGCAGGCGCTGAATGCAGTCATCGAGCTTGTCCTGCGACAGCCCCTGTGTGTGGCTGAGGATCAGGCAGCTTGCGTGGGTGATCTGGTTATCGAAAAATTCACCGAAATTCTTCTGGTACATCTTGCATTTCTTGGCATCCACAACGGTGGTAAAGCCATCCAGCACCACGTCGTGTGCGTCAATGCCCTCAACAGCCTTGATGACATCGCTGAGTTTGCCGACACCGGAGGGTTCAATGAGAATGCGGTCGGGGTGGTAATCCTCCAGCACTTTTTCAAGTGCCTTGCCAAAATCGCCCACAAGACTGCAGCAAATGCAGCCGGAGTTCATTTCAGTAATTTCAACGCCTGCATCCTGCAGGAAACCACCGTCAATGCCGATCTGTCCAAATTCGTTTTCGATCAGCACAAGTTTTTCACCGACATAGCCTTCGGCGATCAGTTTTTTGATGAGTGTGGTTTTTCCGGCACCAAGAAAGCCGGAGAAAATGGTGATTTTTGTCATAAATCTACACTTCCTTTGTAAAATTCAATGCGCCAAGCGCTCTATCTTTTAGTATAGCACTTTTTTGAAAAAGTTGCAAGGGGTTTTACGAGATAAAAATTCGGAAAGAGCGCAATTTGGGAAAGGCAGATCCTCTCTGCATGATTGTCCAAAAATGAGTACAACATTTTGTCGGATTTGTCAATGGACATGGGGTGCAGATGGGTATATAATGAAAATATATAGAATTTAAGGAGGAATCATACTCATGAAACACAAAACACTTGCAGCAATTCTTGCATCTGCAATGATGCTTTCTGCAGCGGCAGCGCCTGTTGGTACGGCAGCGGCAGAAGACAATACCCCTGAATGGATCATCAGCACCGTGGAGGCAAAGCCCGGTGAAGATGTAGTAGTTACAGTGTCCGTTAAGGGAGATACCAACGGCATTAACAGCTTTATTCTGGATATGGAAGCTGAGGGCGGAATGAAAGCAGTTTCCGCAGAGGCCGGTCCGGCTTATGAAGGACTTTCGGTGATTTCCAATCTGGAAGCTCTGACCTTTGCAGGAACTAATTATTCCGTTGCTGAAAACATCAAGCCCTCTGAGGACGGTGCAGTGGTATTCGGCGTAGTTTTCCATGTTCCTGAGGATGCAGAACCGGGTTTATATAATCTGACATTTCAAGATCTGATCATATACGATATGGATATGAAGCAAATCACCGGCGCTCAGACTAGCGGTACCATTCAGGTGCAGGGCAATGTTGACCCCGGCGTTGGAGACGGCATGCTTGGTGACGTGGACGAGGATGGCGATGTGGACGCAGCGGATGCGGCAAATATTCTTGTTGCTGCAGCTGCAGTTGGTGCAGGCAAGGACAGCGGTTTTACAGAACAGCAGAAGAAGGTTGCCGATGTCAATGGCAGCGGCGGCTTTGATTCACAGGACGCTGCAAATATTCTCCAGTACGCAGCAGCAGCCGGTTCCGGATTTAAGGGCTCTCTGGAAGAATTTATGAAAACATTGGAATAAACCATTTTTTGGAAATTGCCCTGCCGCTGGCGGGGCATTTCTGCTTGTCGAGGAAAAATGGACAAATCCTGCATAAGGGTGTATAATAGGAGTAAGAACATCTATCAGGGGGGATTTCTTTATGAAAAGAAAACTGTTATCTATAATTCTTGCAGCGGCAATGTTCTGCACTTCGTCCGCACTAACAGTATCGGCGGCTGAGCCTGCTGCGCATACTGGATCCGCTGCAGCCCTTACACGGGCATCCGTGGACGAAGCATACGTCTATGAAGCCATAACCGCACTGAAGGACAAGTATCCCGATGGCATGGATTGGACTAACGATCAATTCTATATCTGGAATGGCGGCGGTTCTTATATCGGCGGCTATGGTTGTGTGGCATTTGCATTTATTTTGAGTGATGCTGCATTCGGCAATTTGCCGTCAAGACAGTGTGATACACTCGATCTGTCCGCCATCCGTGTCGGCGATATTATCCGCTACAGCGAGCATTCCGTAATCGTCCTTGAAGTGCATGAGGATCATGTCGTTGTCGCAGAGGGCAATATCGCAGGTATCGTTATGTGGGGACGGCGTGTGTCAATTGGCGAGCTGTCGGGTGGCTTTGATCATTATCTGACACGTTATCCGAAGGATGCGGAAGCTGCCGCAGCTGCACTCGGTGACGTGAACGAGGACGGCGATGTGGACGCAGCAGATGCGGCAAACATCCTTGTTGCCGCAGCTGCAGTCGGTGCAGGCAAGGACAGCGGTTTTACGGAACAGCAGAAGAAGGCTGCGGATGTCAATGGCAGCGGCGGCTTTGACTCGCAGGACGCTGCAAATATTCTCCAGTACGCAGCAGCAGCCGGTTCCGGATTCAAAGGCTCTCTGGAAGAATTTATGAAAACATTAGGATAAGATCTGCCATGATAAAAAGTGATCCCCCTGCCGATCGGCAGGGGGATTTCGTACTGTGTTTTATAAAAATTTCGCTACAAATTCTCTTATGGAACCCTTGAAGTCAATTGCTGCCTTAGCGCCGTAATACAGGATTATCGAAGCATCCTGTGAATCGAAATCGCCGTCGCCGTTAACATCGGCATCCCTTTCCTGTTCTGCGGTCAGACCAGTGGCCTTGCCAGCACCCTTTGCTGCAGAAGCAGTCAGAATATTTGCAGCATCAATTGCATTTACCACGCTGTTTCTGTCCATATCGCCAAGATAATCCACTGCCGGCTGTGTGGGTGTTGTTGTCGTGGTAGTCTCCGGAGGCGTGATTGGGGTCTGTGTGGTAGTCGTGCTGCTTTCGCCGCCTGCCACTGTGATGGTATAGCCATATTCCTTTCCGTCATATGTAATAAACAGTCTGGTTGTGCCTGCACTGACACCCTGAATCTGCAGGTTAATGCTGTACGGGTTCTTGTTGTAGACCGTTGCCACTTTGACAATGCTTTCGTTTTCAATTCGGAAGTCGCTCAATTTGCCCTTCTGATCGCCAACATTGACATAACCCATTTCGCCGGGTTTCAGCGGATTTGGTCCAATGTTCACATTCAGTGAAGGGGCAGCGTCAATTGTAGTGGTAGTTGTAATCGGTGTCGATTCGGTCGTCGTCGTGGTTGTAGTGATTGGCATCGGCTCGGTTGTGGTAGTGGTTGTAGTGATTGGCATCGGCTCGGTTGTAGTAGTGGTTGTAGTGATTGGCAGCGGTTCCGTCGTTGTAGTGGTTGTAGTGATTGGCAGCGGCTCGGTTGTTGTGGTGGTTGTAGTGATTGGCAGCGGCTCGGTTGTTGTGGTGGTTGTAGTGGTTGGCGGTGGCTCGGTTGTTGTCGTGGTGGTCGTAGTTGTAGTAGTTGTTGTTGTTGTTGTGGTGGTGGTGGTAGTTGTGGTGGTTGTAGTTTGAACGGGAGGTGTATAGGGGGGAGTCACGGGACTGCCTGAATTGTACTGAATATTTGCAGAAGCAAGCGCATTATTCAATGTTCCGATCTTGATTGTGCTCCATTCTGCCTGCGATCCGCCAAAATAAACATTTCTGAGAGCGGAGCAATAATTAAATGCCCAGTTATTGATGCTCGTGACACCTGACGGAATCGTAACACTCTGCAAACTTGTACACTGGAAGAACAAACTTGCTGCAATGAAAGTAATGCCTCTGGGTAAAACAATTTCGGTCAGACTTGTGCAGAAACTGAATGCGCCGTCTCCAATGCTTGTCATTGTCGGAGGCAATGTAATGCTTCTTAATTTCTGGCATCCATAAAACGCCTCATAGCCCAGATAGCTGACGCTGGATGGCAGAGTGATGGAGGCGAGGCTTTCACAATACTGAAAAGCCCCCTTTTCAATTGAGGTAACAGTGTTCGGAATGCTCACGCTGGTCATGTTTGCACAATAATAGAAAGCCTGCTCTCCGATCGTTGTTACGGGCAGACCATCAATATATGCAGGAATTTCCACAGCTGTAACAGCAGTGCTGCAGCTGGTGATCATAACGTAGCTGCCATAGCTCTTATAACTCAATCCTGCTGCGGTTGCCTGTGCAGTCTGTACGTTTTCTGCAGGGGCAGCCGTCATTGCCGCTGCGGAGTACAAAACACCTGAATTTCCTGCGAGCAGCATACTGCATGCTGCCAGCACCGCAGTGATTCTTTGCTTAAGTTTCATAAAATACCTTCCTTTCACCATCCGAATTCCCCTCATTCGGAATGACATTAGGGAATCCCCAAAAGCTTATTTTTGAAAGGCGGCGTGGGGTGCAGATCCACAAGATCCGCCAATAAAATAAGTTAAGGGCTTTTAGAGATAACCATTATAAACCTATTATACCAGAATTTTGCAAAAAAACAATAGATGAATTATGTCCGTCAAAAACTTTTCGCAACTGCACAAAATACACTGGTGTTTTTTGTGCAGTTCGTTCTATATTCACATAAAAATCAACTTTGTTTTTGTTGAAACTTGTTAAATTGAAGCGCTTATAAACAGGTACTTCCAGTCCGCCTGCGGCGGGCTGGAAGTACACTGAAACATATGCAGGATATACAAGCTCATGCAATTACGGGCTGATATTGCCTTCCCTCAAGGGCAGCAGCGATGGTATCCGCTGTGCGTTCAAAATCCGCAACAAGAGAGGTCGGTTTTTTGTCGGCATCATCCTGCCGGAGGGGAACAAAATAGTAATTTTTCAGGTTGGCAAGCATTCCCATGTGCTTGGCACTGCCGGCAAGGGCGTCATTCGACGCAATTGCAAGGACAACGGGTTTTCCGCTGCGAAGATGGGATTTCACCGCCATGGTGACGGGCGTATCCGTAATACTCAGTGCAAGCTTGGATGCGGTGTTGGAGGTACATGGCACAACTGCCATGACATCCGTCAGCTGCATGGGGCCGATCGGCTCAGCATCCTCGATGGTGCATATCACTTTTCTTCCGGCAATTTGTTCCAGCCGTGCAAGCTGGTCTTTGGCATCGCCAAAACGCGTGGAAATCTGTGCCGCATGATAGGACATGATCGGCAAAAGCACCGCACCGCATGAAACAAGATATTCCGCCTGTGCAAATGCATGCTGAAAGGTGCAGAATGAGCCGGTCATCGCAAAGCCGATCCTGACACCCTGTAAATCAATCATCAGGAAGCACCCCTTTCTTCAAGTATGTGGAAGATGGTTCTGGCGATGATCTCTCCGGCAGTGATCGGTGCAGTTTTCCCCGGAAGGGACAATGCCCATACCACACGGCGGCTGCATTCCTGCGCAGCAGCCAGATCCACACCGCCGGGCTTTGAGGCAAGGTCAAGCACCAGTGTTTCCGGCAAAATCTGCTTCAGAATATCCGCAGTCACAACCTTTGCAGGTATCGTGTTGCAAATCACTTCAAATTCAGCAGCATGCTGCAGCACCTCAGAAAGCGGTATCGTCCTGCAACCGGACATTTCGGCTCTGGCAAGCTCCGCAACATCCCGTGAGGCAACCGTGACTTTCGCGCCAAGCGCATGGAGCATTGCCGCAAAGCGGCTGCCGATTCTGCCAAAACCAAGCACCAGTACTCGGCTGCCGTACACAGTGGAAGCCATTTCTTCCAGAAGTATCTGAAGTGCGCCCTCTGCGGTTGGAACCGCATTCAGAACGGAAAGTTCCTCCCTCGCTAAGTAATCCACCGTCTGTACATCGGCTTCACGGAACAGCTCAGCTGTCTTGCCGAATTTTCCGCCAAGTACGATTGCGTTTGGTTTCAGAGAGGCAATCAGCCCCCTGAGGGAGAGATTTTGACGCCCGAACGGCGTGCTGACAAAAACGCCGTCGTCTGAAACCGGCATCGGCAGCACCAGCACATCGCACATGGGAAATCCATCCCCAGCCGATTCCGTTAGTTTTACCGTTTCAAAGGGTACGATCTGCCGTGAAAAACCGGCTGCGTAGACCTCATACTGCTCTGCAAGCATTTTCGCTGTATATACATAACGCAAATCACCGCCTGCCACGAGGACAGTCTTTTTGCTCTGTTTCATTATCATCGCTCCTTTTTGAGCATTCTGCTCTTTTACAGAGTATGCCGAAGGGCATTCGCAGGTGACAGCCCTCTTTTCGTGCGTGTGAAAAATTTATCGAAGTTATGAAATGAATACGGATGGAGATTCGGATGCCGCATATGGGCTGAAATACATTGCCTTTGTTGAATTTCACAGGCTCCCGTGGAATAGAAACCGTTTGATTGTGCATTTCTCCAAAAACGAAAAAATATGCATCCAACCCCTTGCTTTTTCATTCTAAACGTGATAGAATATAAACATCGAAACACTTCAATGCTTAAAAGCTTAAAAGCTTTAAATTGAAAAAGTAGAAAGAAGGTACTTACCATGGAACGTAAGGGTAATCTCATGACATACAGACCTGACATAAAGGTCTTTGATGCAACCATCCGTGATGGAGGTCTTGTGAACAATTTCCGTTTTACGGATGAATTTATAAAGGCACTGTATCTGGCAAATCTCAGAGCAGGCGTTGATTATATGGAATTTGGCTACAAGTCCTCCAAGGATATTTTCAAGGAAGAGGATTTCGGCGACTGGAAATTCTGCGATGAGGCAGCACTGCGCCGCATTGTTGGCAATAACGAAACAGATATGAAAATTGCGGTAATGGCGGATGTCGGCCGCTGCAATCTGGAGCGTGATCTGCTGCCGAAGGAGGAAAGCGTGATCGACATGGTGCGCATTGCGACCTATATCCACACCATGCCGGCAGCGATCGAAATGATCGAATACTGTCACTCCCTTGGTTACGAAACGACCTGCAACATCATGGCGATTTCCAAGACGAACACCTCCGATATTGATGCTGCACTGGAAATGCTGTGTGCGTCCTCCGTGGATGTGATATATCTGGTGGACAGCTATGGTTCTTTGTTCCCTGAGCAGATCCAGCGGTTGACCAAACAGTATCTGGAGCATGTGGAGGCTTACGGCAAGAAGCTGGGTATACATGCACACAACAATCAGCAGCTGGCTTTTGCCAATACCATTGAATCCTGCTCCATCGGTGCGAGCTATCTGGATGCGACCATCGGCAGCATGGGCAGAGGTGCCGGTAACTGTGCGATGGAATTGCTGCTGGGCTTTTTGAAGAATCCGAGATATAACATTACCCCTGTCCTGAAATTCTATGAGGATTATATTCTCAAGCTCAAGGAGGAAGGCATTACATGGGGTTACGACATCCAGTACCTGCTGACGGGAAAGATGAACCTGCATCCGTCCTCTGCAATTGCGTTCACAAAGGAAAAACGCACAGACTATGCGGAATTTTACCATTGCATCTTTGATATGGAAGCGTAAATATATAACAGCGCCCCACCTTTCATGGTGGGGCGCATTTTTTACAGCGTATAACCCTTTGCCCTGAGATTGTCGATCAGCTCGCCCAGAATCTGCGCATTGGTGGAGGACACCGAATGCAGCAGCAGAATTTCACCGCCGTGTGCAGCGTCCGTCAGCTTCTGTAAAGATTCCGCCGGATCGGGCTGTTTGTCCGTCATCCAGTCCACATACGCACAGCTCCAGAACAGCGTTTTGTAACCAAGCGACTGCGCTGTTTTCAGCGTATCTTCTGAAAATTCACCGCAGGGACAGCGGAAATACTGCATCGTATAGCCGTATTTTTCGATCATATATTCATGCAGGGATGAGATTTCCTCCCTTGCCGCAGCATCATCCAGCGTTGGCAGTGACGCATGCGTCATACCGTGGTTGCCGAGCATATGCCCCTCTTTGATCATTCGCTCAATGAGCGCAGTTTCGGTTTTGGCATAGTCACCCGTCAGGAAGAAAATCGCCGTGACGTTCTTTTCCGCCAGTGTGTCAAGAATTTCGTCCGTGTAACCGTTTTCATAGCCCTGATCAAATGTCAGAATAATGCGTTTTTCATCCATTGTGGTCGCATACGCATCGTATTTGCCGAATTGTGCATTAAATTCCAATGCCCCCGTCGGGCGGTTGTTTTCGTCCACCTGTGTTCCCTGTCCATATCCCATGCCGCCGGATGCAGAAACGGGTATCGCCGTCATCAGCATGCATCCCAGCAGCAATGCTGTGATCCATTTCATACACTCCCTCTTTTCCGCGGCTTGTGCCGCAGGAATAGTGTGCACGCAAAATGGGTATCTTATGTGTGGGAGATGTTGCTCAATTATGCAAAATGCCCGTATCCAACCTGATACGGGCATTTATGATCCAAAATCAATGGTTCAGGTAATTCTTCACCAGCACCTGCAGCAGCTCATCTCTGTCAATATGGCGGATCAGGTTGCGTGCATTGTTGTGCGTGGTTATGTATGTCGGGTCTTCGGACAAAATATAACCAACAATCTGATTGATCGGATTATAACCCTTCTGCACAAGAGCATCATAAATGATGGTAAGATTGCGCTTGAGTTCAATTTCACGTTCTTCATTCACAGAAAATTTCATTGTTTTATCAAACATGATGCTTCCCCCTTTAAAGAAAAAATTAACCACTTATATTATACCTTATTTTTTGTTGTTTCTCAATAGTTTGCGGCGGATTTCTCTTTGCTTTCTACGTTTTGCAATGATTTTGAACCGTTTTTTGTGCATTTTGCCGAATGCCGCAGGGGCATAGCCCCTGCGGGTTCGAGTTTATTCGCAGTTGGAACAGGATCTTTTCACAAAGGAATCGCACTCGGTACATTCAGGTACTGTGGGGTTCGCTTCGTGTGTGCCGACCTTGATGCAGTCGAGGCTGCAATAGTCTTCGGTCTCCATGTTGTACTTGCACTGGGAAACGGTGCACTGGATGTTGGAATTTTTCTTCATCTGGTTCATCATCATGAATCCTTCTTTCTGTTTTTTCTGCCCTGCCGGACGATATTAGTATATACCGGTTTGAAAGAATTATTCATCCGCACAGCACAAGCAGCGGCAAAAAGCAGACAGCATACCTCCTTGTGGGAGATATGCTGTGCAGAACGTGATTTACTTCTTGCCGAACAGTCCGCCAAGACCGCCAAGTGCATCGCCGATATTGTCCAGCTTGATCTTTGCCTTAATGCCGTCCACGATACCTTCGATCTGGTCATTGGGAAGATCCACGCCGATCAGGGATTCTACTGCCCCAATGGGATCGCTCTGGAACTTTGCCTGCAGATCCTTGTCGTTCTTGATCTTCTCGGTCAGTTCTTCGATTTTAGCTTTAATATCCATTTTAAACACCTGTCCTTCCTGATATTGGGGAAATCCCCCTTATCTCCAGTATATCACAGTTTCTCCGGAATTGCAAGCGCTTTTGCAGAAAATCATCGTCAGCCCCGATCCTCAAATCCATAGCAGGAAAGCTCGTACAGGCAGTGCGCCAGAATGCTTTCTGCCGAAAAATCGCGCAGAACGGACGGTGCAACACCAAGTCCCAGAAACTCTGCGTAGGTAGCGGATGCGATGGAATACACCATTTCCTCATCGGGATAGCAGGCGCTCACATCAAATATCAGCTCGTCGTCGTCCTCGTCAAAATCCTCCACACGGACATCCTCTTCCTCGTCCTCCATGAAGGCGTTGATCTGCACCATCATCGTTTTCTGTGGATTTTCCGGTGCTGCTTCGCCAAGTGCTTCGTAGAGCTTTCGGAATTTATCAAGCTCCCTTGTGCCGTAGTGAAGTCTGATTTTGCGTTCCACATCCTCGAATTTACACCCTTGCAAAAGGTCGGAAATTCTTGTGACGGCGTTGGGATTTATGGTCTGTATAATCTCGGGCATGGCGAGTTCCTCCAAACTTCGATTTTCACTAATTATAGCACGAATTTGTGTATTTTGTCAATTGTAAACAGGTGATAAAAAAACTTTTTTCCATGTGTTCTAAAATTGAAAAAAGCTATTGAAAAAAGAGATGTTTTGTGCTATGATAATATATATTAAAAATATCCCGTCAAAACGACGGCATCGCGCCGCACGCTGATGCGTATTCATCTGGAGGAGAGTGTAGTATGACAAATGTAAGACCGGAATCCATGGTAAGAATCACCACCCCCGAACTGGCACAGGCTTTCATCGACGAGCAAATTGCAGAAGTTCGTGCACAGGTTGGAGACAAGAAGGTACTGCTGGCGCTGTCCGGCGGTGTGGACAGTTCCGTTGTTGCGGCACTTTTGATCAAGGCAATCGGCAAGCAGCTGGTATGCGTGCATGTTAATCATGGTCTGATGCGCAAGGGCGAGAGCGAGCAGGTTATTGAAGTATTCCAGAATCAGCTGGACGCAAACCTGATCTATGTTGACGCTACAGATCGTTTCCTCAATCTTCTGGCAGGTGTTGCAGATCCCGAGGAAAAGCGCAAGATCATCGGCGGCGAATTTATCAAGGTATTTGACGAGGAGGCTGCAAAGCTTGAGGGCATTTCCTTCCTTGCACAGGGTACGATTTATCCTGACATTCTGGAGTCCATCAAGGCGAAGGAAAGCGGAAAGCCGGTAAAATCACATCACAATGTAGGCGGACTCCCCGAAGATATGAAGTTTGAGCTGGTAGAGCCTGTCAAGCTTCTCTTTAAGGATGAGGTTCGTGTAGTCGGCAAGGAACTGGGTCTGCCGTCCTCGATGGTGGATCGTCAGCCGTTCCCCGGTCCCGGTCTTGGCGTACGCTGTCTGGGTGCAATTACCCGTGACCGTCTGCATGCACTGCGTGAGGCGGATGCAATCCTGCGTGAGGAATTTGACAATGCAGGTCTGAATAAGACAGTATGGCAGTATTTCATTGCAATTCCGGATATCAAGAGCGTTGGCGTCAGAAATGAACTGCGTTATATGGGTTGGCCTGCAATCATCCGTGCAGTAAACACAACGGATGCAATGAGCGCAACGATCGAGGAGATCCCATATGCGGTTCTGAACAAGATCACAGCTCGTATTACCGCAGAGGTGGAGGGTATCAACAGAGTACTGTACGATCTGACTCCCAAGCCTGTGGGAACGATCGAGTGGGAATAATTCCCCCGATCACGGTGTTATAAATTTGTTATTCAAAAATCATATATCCACGAAAGGAAGTTATCACTATGGAAAAGATTTACACTGGCAAGACGAAGGACGTTTACAAGCTGGAGAACGGCAATGTAATGCTCAAGTTCAAGGACGACTGCACCGGCAAGGACGGCGTATTTGATCCGGGCGAGAACACCGTTGGTCTGACGATCGACGGTATCGGCAAGGCAAATCTCCAGACATCCGTATATTATTTTGAGAAGCTCAAGGAAGCCGGCATCAAGACACATTATGTGGGTGCTGACATTGAGAATGCAACCATGGAGGTTCTTCCTGCAACTGTATTCGGTCACGGTCTGGAAGTTATCTGCCGTCTGGTTGCAACAGGCAGCTTCATCAGAAGATACGGTGAATACATGGCTGACGGCACAGTTATCGAGGGCGGTTATGTAGAGTGCACCTTCAAGAATGACGAAAAGGGCGATCCGCTGGTAACAAGCGAAGGTCTGGCAGTTCTGGGCGTTATGAGCCAGGAAATGTTCGAGAGCATGAAGGAGCAGACACTCAAGATCACAAAGATCGTTGCTGATGACCTGAAGACCATCGGTCTGGATCTGTGGGACATCAAGTTTGAATTTGGCTACAACAACGGCGAGGTTATCCTCATTGATGAGATCGCATCCGGTAACATGCGTGTTTACAAGGACGGCGTGATTGTTGATCCCGTTGAGCTGACAAAGCTGATCAACAACAGATAATTGAAACATAACAAAGGCACCGTGAAAACGGTGCCTTTTTGTTTGACGATCAAGTTAGTCCAGCCATGCGCCGGTATATCTCCGAAAAGCAGTCCGCTGGAGTCGGGGAAGGGGAGGTTTTATACAAAGCTTTTAAATGCCCTGACTCTGCGGAACAATACGCAAGACAGCGTGCCGGCAATGCCCATCACAAAGAACAGCATTGCAGCACCGGAGCCTTTGCCGATTCCAAAAAGATTCGTCAATAGGCTGCTTTCGGTGCTTGCCATGAAAGGTTCAAACACCTCATCCACAAGAAATCCGCCAAGAAAGTAGCCCACGGGAATTGTAAAAAACTGCAGCGTGTTTCTGACGGAATACACCCGTCCCTGCATTTCCTTCGGGACATTGCTTCGGAAGAGCACATCATAATTTGCGCCCATCAGCGGAATCAGAATCCACCCAAGCACTGCACCGCTGCACCAAATAACCGGATGATTTCCCAATGCAAGCAGGAAATTTTCCGTGCTCATGGAGAGAAGCAGACAGTTGCAGATCACCTTGATCCTGCTCTTTGGTTTTGGGAAACAGGTTGCAATCACGCTTCCAAGCAATGTGGCAACTCCCACACAGCTGTTGACAATGCCCAGCGCCGTTTCATTTTGCTTGGAAAGCACCATCGCAGGGAGTACGGAATTGTTCATGGACGCAATCAGGTTGATCGACGATAAGAACAGAATCAGCCAAAGAATCCCCTTGTTGGATCTGAGATAAACCAGCCCGCTTTTTGCCGATTGCAGGAGGGTTTCCTTGTTTTCTGATTTCTGCTGAATTTCGGGAATCCGGATGAACCACAGCAGTACCAGAAAAGCGACAGTGAATGTGATAAGATCAAATGCGATCACCGCTTCAATGCCCGCAAAAGAAACCATTGCTGCAGCAAACACCGGTGTCAGAATGGATACAAGGGAATTGGAGAAGTACCGCATTCCGCTTGTTTTCTGATAATGTTCTTCGGGTGTGAGCAGTGTTGTGGCAACGTCGGATGCGGGGGACTGCACGGAATTCATCAACCCGTTCAATGCATTGAGAAGATACAGATGCCATACGGCAAGCATGCCGGTTTTCAGCAGAACCAGCGTCACAATGGTACATACTGCCGCAAAGCTGTCGCATACAAGCATCACCGTTTTTTTGTTCCACTTGTCGCTGATTGCACCTGCGAATATGCTCATAAGCACATACGGCGCATAAGAACACACGCTTAATAATGCGGTTGTCAATGCAGAGCCGCTATCCTGATAAAGCCATATTACAAGTGCAAAATTTGTCATGGCGCTTCCCAGCGAAGAAAACAACTGGGTGAGCCAGAGAATGATAAAAAATTTGAGTTCCTTTAAGATTTTCATAATACCTTGCTCCTTTTCTGAATTGAATTTTAGGTCAGGAATGCAAGGCATGACGGCAGGGTCAATTCTCCATGCAGTCCGTCATTCCTTGCATGGAGCAGTGCCAATACAGAGCAGCATAATGGTTCCTCCAATCGTTTTTGCTGAATGATTTTTTTCATTATACCATATCCATCTGCGAAATACAAGGGCTAAGAATAATTCCCGTCGAAAAAAGAATCATCTTCAAATATAATTTTTGTTTTCGTTGAAATTTCAACAGACTTGTTGCTTTCGATCTGCTATAATAAAAACAGAAAAGCAAAGGAGGAAACCGAAAATGCTTAGAAAAATCATAAAAATTGATGAAGATAAATGCAATGGCTGCGGCGCATGTGCAGCGGCTTGTCATGAAGGTGCAATTGAAATGATAAATGGGAAAGCGACGCTGACCCGGGAAGATTACTGTGATGGTTTGGGGGATTGCCTTCCGGCGTGTCCGACAGGTGCAATTACCTTTGAGGAGCGTGAAGCACCTGCATATGATGAGGAGGCAGTTCTTCGGGCAAAAAAACAGCAAGCTGCCGCAAAGTCCCCCTGCGGATGCCTCGGAACACAGGCGAGGCAGCTTAACCGTCGGACGGACGTATCGGGAAGATCCGCTGCACCGGTTACAAGCCGGCTGATGCAGTGGCCGTGTCAGATCAAGCTCGTTCCCGTGAATGCACCGTATTTTGAGAGTGCGAATTTGCTGATCGCTGCGGACTGCACTGCATATGCCTACGGAAGTTTTCATCAGGATTTTATCAGGGGGCACATTACACTCATCGGCTGTCCGAAGCTGGATGAAGGCGATTATGCGGAAAAACTGACACAGATCATTGCGAACAACAATATCAGAAAGGTAACGGTCGTTCGCATGGAGGTTCCCTGCTGCGGCGGTATTGAGAATGCCGTTAAACGGGCGCTGCAGGCAAGCGGAAAGTTCATTCCGTGGCAGGTGGTGACCATTTCCACGGATGGAAAAATCATTGATTAGTTAGAAAAAATATATTGATATTTCAAAGCGAATGTGATATAATGATGTTATTACATCTTGACGGAGGTAAACAGTATGACTATTACAAATGACATTAAATACATCGGCGTTAATGATCATCAGGTTGACCTGTTTGAAGGACAGTATGATGTCCCGAACGGCATGGCGTATAATTCTTATGCAATACTGGACGAAAAAATCGCAATCATGGATACGGTGGATGCAGCGTTTACCCATGAGTGGCTTGACAATATCCAGAATGCGCTGGGCAGCAGACAGCCCGATTATCTGGTCGTGCAGCACATGGAACCCGATCATTCCGCAAACATCGTGAGTTTTATCAAGGCGTATCCCAATGCGAAAATCGTTTCTTCCGCAAAGGCATTTGCAATGATGAAGAATTTCTTCGGCACGGATTTTGCAGAAAAGCAAGTCGTTGTCGGCGAGGGAGATACCCTTTCCCTCGGCACACATACTCTGACATTTGTCACAGCTCCCATGGTACATTGGCCGGAGGTTATCGTTACCTATGACAGCAAGGACAAGGTACTGTTTTCAGCGGATGGCTTCGGAAAATTCGGTGCGCTTGACGTTGAGGAGGACTGGGCTTGCGAGGCAAGACGCTATTACATCGGTATTGTCGGAAAATACGGCGCACAGGTGCAGGCACTTCTGAAAAAGGCTGCAGGTCTGGATATTCAGATCATCTGCCCGCTTCACGGTCCTGTGCTGATGGAAAATCTCGGCTACTACCTCAATCTGTATAATATCTGGTCAAGCTACCAGCCCGAGGAAGAAGGCATTATGATCGCCTATACTTCCGTTTACGGCAACACCAAAAAGGCAGTTCTGCAGCTGGCAGAGAAGCTCAAAGCGAATGGATGCCCCAAGGTTGTTGTCAATGATCTTGCAAGATGCGACATGGCTGAGGCTGTTGAGGATGCATTCCGCTACAGTAAGCTTGTGCTGGCGACAACCACTTATAATGCCGAAATTTTCCCGTTCATGCGTGAATTTATCAATCACCTGACGGAGCGCAATTTCCAGAACCGCACGGTTGCGTTCATTGAGAACGGAAGCTGGGCGCCGATGGCAGCGAAGATCATGAAGGGAATGTTTGAAAAGAGCAAAAACCTCATCTTTGCTGAAAATACCGTGAAGATCCTCTCCGCACTGAATGAGGAGAGTGCTGCGCAGCTCGGCGCACTTGCGGATGAGCTTTGCAAGGAGTATATTGCACAGCAGGATTCTACGGCAAACAAGAATGATCTGACAGCGCTGTTCAATATCGGCTACGGACTCTATGTCATCACATCCAATGACGGCAAGAAGGACAACGGATTGATCGTCAATACCGTAACACAGGTAACCAATACCCCGAACAGAATTGCAGTTACCATCAATAAAGAAAATTATTCCCACCATGTGATCAAACAGACGGGCATAATGAATATCAACTGCCTGACAACGGATGCACCGTTTGCGGTATTTGAGAAATTCGGATTCCAGAGCGGAAGAAATGTGGATAAATTCGCTGACTGTGAACCGCTTCGTTCCGACAATGGTCTGATCTTCCTTCCCAGAAACATCAATTCCTTCATGTCTCTGAAGGTGGAACAGTATGTGGATCTGGGAACGCATGGTATGTTTATCTGTGAGATTACGGAAGCAAGAGTGATCTCCGACAGAGAAACAATGACCTACACTTACTATCAGAACAATGTTAAACCAAAGCCCGAAACAGAGGGCAAAAAGGGTTATGTATGCAAGGTCTGCGGTTATGTGTATGAGGGTGATACACTCCCGGAGGATTATATCTGCCCGCTTTGCAAGCACGGCGCTGCTGATTTTGAAGAAATCAAATAAATTTTATGGAGGTATGTCTTATGAAAAAGTATGTATGCGATGTATGCGGATGGGTTTATGATGAGGAACAGGGTGCGCCTGAATACGGCATTGCACCGGGTACAAAGTTTGAGGATCTCCCCGATGATTTTGAATGCCCGCTTTGCTCTGTAGGCAAGGATAATTTCAGCGAAGAATAACCCCTATATTGAGAAAAACAGCCAATTCCCCATCTGAAGCAGTCTGCTTCGGATGGGGAATTTTTCTGTGTTATTATACAAAATGTACATTTTTCTGTGTCGACGGCTTGCAAGGGGCTGCAAATGGAGCTGAAAAATGGAAATTTATCGTCTTTTTGAATAGTCCGAAACTGTCAAAAAATCCGCACAATGGCTATTTTTGATAGAAAATAAGTGCTTTTTTGTGTATATTGTCGAAAAAGAATTGGGAGTAAGGTATTGATTTCTACTTGCAATGTAAGCGTATTTGTGTTATAATTATAAAGGACGCTTATTGATAGGCGGCATTTTTCGTGCATTCTTATATCGGATGGCGAGTTGATCAGGTGTATAGAACCCAGCAATTCAGCCATTATGCGATACTGTTTCTGTCGGATTGCAGAGCGTCAAAATAGAAGAATTGAGAGGATAACAAGATGTCTGAAGAAAAGAATATTAATCTTGTGTTGAAGCACGCTGAAGATGACGAAAAACCGATTTTAACGCTGCGCTGCCTTGTGAAGCAGACAAAGCGTGTTTTTGTGCTGTGGCTTGTGCTTGCGATTGTTGTGGGTATTGTGGCAGGCTGTTCGACATTTATGCTGAAAACTTCTAATTCAACAGTGCAGGCGATGGTCGAATTTACATTTGACGGCGTTGAAAAAGGAAAGGATCCTGCCGGAAATGAGTTTGACCCGACTAAGATCAAGTCTCCGGTTGTGCTGAATGAAGCACTGGCAGCAGTTGATGTGGATGTTCCGGTTGACAATCTGCGCAACAATATTAAAATTAAAGGCATCATGCCGGAAGCTACATATCAGGAGCTTACCGGTTATAAGTCTATTTTTGAGACAGGCGGTTCGAGTGCACTGAGTGCAGTAAAGACAATGCTCGGTGTTTCCTATCATCCCACACGTTTCCTGATCACACTGAGTCTGGACGGAACCGGTATCGGTGAGGAACAGGGCGTTGCCGTAATGGATGCGATCCTGACAGCCTACAGACGTTATTTCTTTGAAACCTATGGTTATAACGACGCTCTGGGCAGCGCGGTTCTGGCTGTTGATTATCAGGAATATGATTATGAGCGTGTGATTGAGGTTTTCGATACTACGCTGAATTCTGCACAGAAATATGTCAACACATTGGCAAAGCAGGATGGAACAAATTTCCGTTCTGTCAATACGGGTTATTCTTTCCCCGATCTGGTTGCTGCACTTGAAACGATCCGTTCGGAGGATCTGGATTGGCTTTCTTCCTATGTTTCGGTGAACAACGTTACGAAGGATAAGGAACAGCTGATGACCTATTACGAGTACCGCATTCAGTCCCTGCAGCGCACACAGGCTGCTGCGGAAGCGAACCTTGCTTCCATTATGGACTCCATTGCCAGCTACCAGAAAGATACCATTCTGGTGATGCCGGGCGGTTCCGATGGCGGTAACGTGAGCGTGGGTCAGGCTTCCAAGCAGTATGACGAAATGGTGAAGAAGAAGCTTGAGGTACAGGCTGAAATTTCCCAGTGCACCAAGGATATTAACTATTATCAGTATCGTGTAGAAAAGCTGCAGGAAACAAGCACTGTGACATCAAAGGCACAGATGGAGGTTCTGGATAAGAAGCTGGAGGCTCTTTACACGAAAATCACCAATGTTCTGGACGCAGTGAATACAACTGCGGATGAATATTATGAGAACGTTGCATATGTTAGTGCATGCTCAGTTATTGCACCGGCAACTCTGAATGTTTCTTCACGCGGAACCGACTTGATTACAGCAGTTGTTCTGGCAGAAGCTGTTCTGTTTGCTCTGTTTGCAGTGATTATTGTGGTTCGTGCTCTGGCACAGCAGTATCGTCTGAATACAGGTACATATAAGGAAACAGCAGTGATTGCAGAAAAAATCGAAGCAGCTGCAGAAACAGAAAAGGCAGCTGAGCCTGAAACTGCAAAGACTGAAGCTGCAAAGCCTGTTCAGAAAAAAGGCAGAAAGTAAATCGAGGCTATTCGGAGAAATTTCTGAATATAAATAGATTCAAGGCATCCTACAGAACGGAAGCTTCGCTCTGAGCAGCGAAACTTGAAAGGCGGATTTCATGGAACTGAAACCATTTGAAAAAAAGGTGTGGCTTGCAACACCTACAATGCATGGCGAGGAGCTTCGCTATGTGACCGAGGCGTATGAACAGAACTGGATGTCCACAGTGGGCGAAAATATCAACGAGCTGGAACGTCAGGCTGCGTCATATGTCGATTGTGCATATGCGGTAGCACTTTCCTGCGGAACAGCGTCACTGCATCTGGCAGTCAAGCTTGCAGGAGAAAAACTGTACGGGATTCCGAAGCCCAATGAAGGCGCACTTCAGGGACGCAAGGTGTTCTGCTCCGATGTGACGTTCGCTGCAACAGTGAATCCTGCGGTGTATGAGGGCGCAGAGATCGTTTTCATTGATACTGAGCGTGAAACATGGAATATGGATCCTGCGGCACTCGAACAGGCATTTGCTCTGTATCCTGAGGTAAAGGTTGTAATTCTGGTTCACCTCTACGGAACACCGGCGAAGATTGATGAGATCAAGGCGATCTGTGACAAGCACGGTGCATTGATCATTGAGGATGCTGCCGAATCCTTTGGCGCAACATATAAAGGTAGACAGACCGGTACATTTGGTGATTACAGTGCGATCAGTTTTAATGGCAATAAGATCATTACCGGAAGTTCCGGCGGCATGTTCCTGACTGACAGTAAGGAAGATGCGGAAAAGGTACGCAAGTGGTCCACACAGAGCCGTGAGGCAGCTGCATGGTACCAGCATGAGGAAGTTGGTTACAACTACAGAATGTCCAATGTGATCGCAGGCGTGGTTCGTGGACAGATGCCCTATCTGGATGAGCATATTGCACAGAAGAAGGCAATCTATGAGAGATATAAAGAGGGATTCAAGGATCTTCCTGTACAGATGAATCCCTATATCGAAGGCGAGATGGAGCCGAATTTCTGGCTTTCCTGCATGCTGATCGACGAGGCTGCAATGTGCAGACAGGTGCGCGGCGAACAGGATGCACTGTATATCAGTGAGCCGGGAAAGACCTGTCCTACCGAGATACTTGAAAAACTGGCACAGTACAATGCAGAGGGTCGTCCGATTTGGAAGCCCATGCATATGCAGCCGATTTATCGTATGAATCCGTTTGTAACAGCACAGGGCAGCGGCAGAGCAAAAACAAACGCTTATATTGAAGGCGGTTGTGAGGACGTTGGAATGGACATTTTCAATCGTGGGCTTTGTCTGCCGTCCGACAACAAAATGACCCCTGAGGAACAGGATGTCATTATTGCGTTGATCCGCAGCTGTTTTGAATAAAGTTCTGTTCGTTGAACCGTAACGGAATACGAACATAGCAGGAGGAAAGAGAATGACAAATTATGATGTCTTAGTCGAGAAAGTCCGCAAATTGGGAATGGATCACAGATGGGCAGGAATGTTTGTAAAGAAGCTGAGAGATGACGAAGCTGCATTCCCTGTCATGGATGAAGCAAAGAAAAAGTGGGCGCTGGAGCGTGGTTTCTATCCGGGACGCATTGAGCTTTATGGTCTGACAGAAGAAAACTACATGAATTATGTGCCGGACTATCAGTATTTCATGCTCCATCCGATGAACAATCACTTTTTAAAGTGGCTTGATAAGACGACCTTGAAGTATGTTCTCAACAGCAACGGCTGTGAAAGCACCATGCCGGAATACTATGCATATGTAGAGAATGACCTGTGCGGCGGCCGTTTTACCTATCTGATGGACTGCCCTGAGGATATTGCAAAGGATAAGGATTTTCTCTGGAATCTCCTGAATCAGAAGAAGGTTCTGGCGATGAAGCCGAATTCCGGTACATCCGGCGGTCTTGGATTTATCAAGCTGGAGCTTCGTGAGGATGGGCTCTACGAAAATAATAAGCCGATCGACATGGCTCGTTTCGAGGAAATCCGTGATACGATGCGCAATTACATCATCACTGAGTATGCACGTCAGCACCGTGATCTTGCGGCTGTTTGGCCGGACAGCGAGTGTACGCTGCGTGTGATCATGTGCAAGAACACTCCTGAGGATCGTTATGCTCCCGCTGAATGGGCATGCGCTGTTTCCTATGCAAGATTCGGTACCTCTGTGAACGGCGGCGCAAGCAATCTTTCTTCCGGCGGTGTTGGTGTCGGTTTTGATTTTGAAACAGGAAAATACAAGGATTTCTGCATCCGATATAAGAGATTCACTCCCGATGGAGTTTGGATGCTGCAGAAGCATCCGGATACAAATGTAGAGTGGAAGACAACAGGACTTCCGAATTGGCCGATGGTTCGTCAGCTGATCGACAATCTCTGCCAGCATGTTTCTTCTTTGGATTATCTGGGACTTGATATTATCATTACCGAGAATGGAATGAAGCTTTGTGAGATCAATTCCCACCCTGCAATCGACTACGAGCAGATTATGTGCGGACCGGTTCTTGCTAAGGAAAGCGTAAGAAGCTTCTTCGAGAAGAAGGGCCTGCGCAAGATCGACGCAAAGGACTTTTATCAGGCATATATGGAGAGTCAGGAATAATTTGGGGCATAAGGTAGGTTTTTTGAGTGAAAGTATTAGTTGTGGCGCCGCATCGTGACGATGAGATATTGGGCGTTGGCGGTACCATTTTAAAGAGAAAAGCAGCCGGTGATCATGTGACGGTGTGCCTCGTTACCGCAAGAGAGGGCGAGGTTTTGCCGGAGTGCACACAGATCATTCATCGTGAGATGCAGAAAGCACATGCATTCTGCGGCGTTGATGAGTATATCGGGCTGCCCTTTGGCGCAAACAAGATCGAACAGTTTACACGTCTGGAAGTAAACAAGGCATTTGATGATGTGTTCAGAAAGGTTCAGCCGGATGAAGTGTATCTGCCGTTCTGGGGAGATATGCAGAAGGATCATCAGATGACAACCGAAGCTGCAATGGTTGCACTGCGTGCGAAAAATTCCTACGCAGCAAAGCGGGTCTATGTATATGAAACCTTGTCGGAAACCGGTATCAATACCCCGACATATCAGAACACATTTATCCCGAATGTATATGAGGATATTACCGATTTTATTGAGGCAAAGAAAGAAGCACTGAGTTTCTTTAAATCTCAGATGCATGATTTTCCGGATCTGAGATCGCTTGAAACAATTGAAGCACTGGCAAAATTCCGTGGTGCAATGGTGAATGTCAAGGCTGCGGAAGCATTTATGTTGGTCCGTGAAATCAGATAAGAGGTGTGTGTAATGTTCTATCATATTGTGAAAAGATCATTCGACATACTCAGTTCCCTTGCGGCGATCATTCTTACATCTCCAGTATGGCTGATCAGCATCATAGCGATCAAGGTGTCCAGCAAGGGTCCGGTTTTTTATAAATCATACAGAGTTTGCCGTAATAACAAGCCGTTTACGATGTATAAATTCCGTTCCATGCATGTTTTTCAGCCCCAGAAAGAAGGGCAGAGAAGCGAAGGCAGCTTTGTAGGAAATACACGCGTATTCAAGTACGGAAGCTTCATGAGAAAATCAAAGATCGATGAGCTGCCGCAGCTGCTGAACATCCTGCTTGGGCAGATGTCAGTGGTAGGTCCCCGTCCGATCTCCAAGGAGAGCGCCGAGAAGAACTATGTCGGCAGATATGCATGCATATCCGAGGTAAAGCCCGGTCTTGCGTGCTTCGACAGCCTGTTTGACTATGCACATGGTGAACTGGTTGTATCGGATAATAATGAATACATACAGAAGGTTATCCCTGTGCGCAGAGAGCTTGCAAGAATGTACGTAGAAAAACAGAGTATTGCAGCGGATGTGTATTGCATTTTCAGAACGATTGAATTGATATTCAAGATTGTGGTTCTGAAGCGCAGGGAATTTCCGTATACCAAAAATGAGCAGGCAGCACAGAATGCTGTATTTAAAGAAGAAGTGCTGGTTACGCAGTAAACGACAGGAGCGAATGAAATGGATTTTAGCAAGGTAAGAGTTTTATTGACGGATGGCGGTGCAAGACAGACCCTGACAATGCTGCATGGGCTGAAAGACATAGGCTGTCATGTAACGGTTCTTTGTTCTTCCAAGCTCGACGTTTGTTATGCCTCAAAACTGCCTGACAAAAAAATTCTGCATGAGGATGCAGCAGGTTCCTATGACGGCTTTGAAGACGTACTGCTGAAAACCCTGCAAACGGGCGAGTATGACGTACTTTTCCCCGTTGCTGAAATGACAACGAATAAAGTAACGCAGCATGAGGCAGAGTACAAAAAGTATGTTAGAATTGCATGCGCACCGAGAGAATCCTACATTCAGGCGTTTAACAAGCAGAGAACGTTTGAAGTGGCGCTTGATCACGGAATCCCTTGTCCCTATACCCGCAGAGAAGGGCAGGACATTGAGGATTACCTTGCAAATGCAACATTCCCGATCATCATCAAGCCCCGCAATGGTGTGGGTTCGATCGGATTCCATAAGTTCAATACAGAAGAAGAATTCCGTGCAAGACTCGACAGCGGTGAGCTGAACATTGATGAGTATGTTGTGCAGGAATTTGTAAAGTTTGATAAGCGCATCGGCACATATGTCTTTATTGATCAGGATAATAATGTGTGCATGTCCATGGCGCAGGATGTACTGAGATGGTTCCCGCTGGATGCAGGTACGGCTGTACTGATCAGATCCGTTGATGCACCGGAAGCACTTCAGTATGCAGGCGAGCTGCTGAAAGCAATGAACTGGAGAGGCTTCGCAAACGTTGGCTTCATGATCGACGCAGAAACCGGAAAGCCGATCCTGCTGGAAATTAATGGACGTATTACTGCCGGCATCAAGCTCAGCTATATGTGCGGCATTAACATCGCAAGACAGCAGCTGGAGCTGTGTTATGATGAAGAAGTGATCCAGTATCCGCCGAATGACAAGTTTGGCTTGATGGCAAGACATTTTCATAGCGATGTACTCTGGTTTTTGAAGTCAAAGAACAGATTCAAGGCAAAGCCTTCATGGTTCAGCTGGAAGAATACCAAGGATCTGGTTTACTGGAAGGGCGATATAAAACCATGGTTTGTATATACGATCCGTAAGGCAATGGGCTATCAGGATGGTATGAAGAAAAGAAAGCACTGATGAAGCAGAGCCTGTGGAGTAATATATAAGGAGAGCTTAACATGGAAACTATCGTCTCCGGATCTCAGGACACAGGATGTCCGCATTTTAGTATTATCATTCCGGTTTATAATGTAAACTTGAAATATTTGGAAGTATGCATGCAAAGCATTCTTCAGCAGACATACGGGGCATTTGAGGTTCTTCTGGTGGATGACGGCAGCCGGGGCGAGTGCGCACAGGCATGTGACGAATACGCGCAGGCTGATTCCCGTGTCAGAGTGATCCATCAGGCAAATCAGGGTGTGTCAATGGCACGCAACAACGGCATTGAAAATGCCAAGGGCAAGTGGATCATGTTCGTGGATGCCGATGACTGGATTGCCCCCGATGCTTGCGAAAAGCTTGCAGCATATTTGCAGGATGATGGATGCGATCTTCTTTTGTTCAACCGTATCAAGGAATACGCCAATAAACAGGTAGATTGCAGCCAAGGATTTGAGCACGAAAAAATCTATGATTTTTCCGATGCGGAAACACGGGAGATGTTCTGTCGCTATGCAATGTGTGCCCCCCGCAACGGCGTGCGCATCTATTTTTGCTGGGACAAGGTGTATCGCCGTGAGTTCCTGCTTGCAAACAAGCTGACATTTCCGAAGGGAATCGTCAAGAGCGAGGACAAGCTCTTCGTCCTTTCCTGTATTGAAAAAGCCGGCAGCCTGAAATATGTGGAGGATGCCTTCTATCACTACAGGATGAATGAGGGCAGTGTGTGCCACAGATATTCTGCATCGGCAGACGCAGATCGTCTTGCCATGTCAAAGCTTCTGTGTGAGATCGCCTCCCGCATGGACAAAACCTTCGGTGATTTGAAGAATGACAAGGGCTATCATGTGATGATGGATGATTGTATGCGGTTCCTTTTCGGAATTATCACAGATGTGCTTTCACTGAAATATTATCATAAGGATAATCCCGACTGGGCAAATCGCAGGAGGGATGCAAAGGCGTTTTTGAAGAAGGAACCGTTCAGAACATCCATTCAGTCGGTAAAATACAAGAAGCTTCCTAACTGGGCGAGGATCAAAAAATTCTTGCTGACATTGGGAATGACGGACTTGTTTATCTATATCTGGAGCCGTAATCGTCGAAAGAGGAATGAAACCATCGAGGGTTGATGTATTGAAGATTTACAGAAAGATGCCATACGTTTCTGAGGCGTAGAGAATTTAACGGGGGTATTTGATTTGATCGGATATATTTGTATTCTTCTGGTTGCATTTTTTCTTGGTTTGGATTCGAAACGAATCAACGGATCCAAGAGTAACAGAATACTGTATCTGAGCGTCGTGTTCGGCGGCATGATTTTGTTTGCAGTGCTGCGTGGGTACGATGTGGCGATTGACTATTCCAATCGTGTCGAGTCAATGCAGGTGATTTTCGGACTGGATTTTCAGGGCTTTCTGGATTATAGTCGGGAAGAAGCAAATTCACAGTACCTGTATACATTTTTTGTATGGCTGGTGTCTCGGATCTTCCCGTTCCCTTGGCTGATCAACGGCCTCATGGATATATTTGTCCTGTCAACGTTTGCATGGTTCTTCTACCGCTATTCCAAGGATGTGACCATGTCCGCCATTATGTTCATGACGTTTACTTTTGCGTCATGCTTGAATATTACCCGACAGTTTGTGGCGGCAGCGGTTCTTTTGATTGCGTTCCATCTGATGATTCAGAAGAAGCCCTTCAAAGCGCTGATCGTGATTGTCATCGCATTTTTCATACATTCCAGCGCGATCATCATGCTGCTGATGTATGTGCTGTATCTTTTTGATTTCAAGCTTACCAGAAGCAGACTGCTGCTGCTGTTGATTGCAACTGCTGTGATGTTTGTGGCGTTTGACTTGATCGTACAGCTGTTCGTACAGTTGTTCCCCAAGTATGAATATGTGTTCGGAGCATGGGCTACGGGCAATATTGGCTTCTCTTTGATCTGGACAACGTTCTATGTTCTGTTGTTCATAGGTGTTTATCTGACAACGCCTACCAAAATCAAGAATAAAATAAAAAATCAAAAGGGCGACATTGAGCTTGCATCCTCCTGCTTGAATGTAGTAGGTTATATGGCATATGTCCTGTTGTCCCTGTTGAAGGTAAAAATGTGGTTTGTTTCCCGACTGCTGACCTACTTCATGTTCGGATACTGTATGATCATTCCCGAAATTATGAGCAGGTTTAATAAGGTGGATAAACAGATCAAGTCAATTATTGTATTTGGACTTAAGGTGATATTTGTTTTGTGGGGCATCATCACAACCTATCAGGATCCCCATGAGCTGCTCCCCTATCGATTCATTTGGGAGTATTTGTAATTTAGGAGGAAATATGAGCGAAATCAAAGTAAGCATATTATGCCTTGTATATAACCATGGCAAATATTTGCGGAAAACTTTGGAAGGGTTTGTATCCCAGAAAACGAATTTTAACTACGAGATCCTGATTCATGATGATGCATCCCAGGATGACAGTGCTGAAATAATAAAGGAATATGCAGAAAAATATCCGGAGCTGTTCCGCCCGATTCTGCAAAAAGAAAACCAGCATTCGCAAAAAATTCCGATTTGGAAAGCACATGTGGCGCATTTGGTGCGCGGAAAGTACACAGCTATGTGTGAGGGTGACGATTATTGGTCCGATCCCAACAAGCTGCAAAAGCAGTATGATATGATGGAAGCCAATCCCGATTGTGCGATGTGTGTTCATAAAGTCCTGGAGATCAATGAGGACGGCACATCGACAGAGAAGTATCGTCCTTACAGGGAGATAAGGGAAGGCAAATATGATGTGCAGCAGTTTTTGGACATTCAGAGAATCTATCCGTTCCACACTTCAAGTTTCTTTATGAAGCAGGAGCTGTGGCAGGATCACATCATGAACCCTGCTGATTTCAGAAAGGCGTCCGATGTTGGCGACGAACCGCTTTTGCTTTATATGGTTGCACACGGCAAGATCTATTACATTCCGGAATGCATGTCGGCATACCGGTTGTTCAGTGTTGGCAGCTGGAGCGCGGCAAACAAGCGGAATATAAACAGAAGAATCATTCATGCAGAAAAAATGTATGATATGATGTGCCTGTATGACGAATATACAGATCATGCATATGATTGCCATCTGCCGGTGTTTAAAGGGCAGATCTACTGGCTCAAAAAGGATTATAAGGCCTTGATAAAAATGGATGATCAGTCGTTCCTGAAGCAGGCAGGACTCAAAAAGCAGATTTATGCTTATGCGTGTGCATACCTCCCCTTTTTGAAGGGATTGCGTAAGCGCCGCAAGAGGGGAAAAGACGAATGAGCAATAGCAAGAAGATCGCCAAGGGTCTGTTCTGGAAGATTCTGGAACGATTTGGCGTTACGGGAACACAGTTTGTACTGCAGATCATACTGGCAAGACTGCTCGGTGCTGAGCTTTATGGAACCTTGTCCACGATGATCATCTTTACAACGATTGCAAATGTGTTCATCCAGACCGGTTTCAGTTCGGCACTGGTGCGGAACAAGGATGTAACGGAGGATGATTATTCTTCGGTATGGTGGGTATCACTGGGAATCACCGGCGTAATGTATGCAGCCATTTTCTTCTCAGCCCCCATGATCAGCGTGTTCTTCAAAATGCCGGATATTGTCTGGCCGCTTCGTATTCTGGCTCTGATGTTGTTTCCGGGTGCGCTTAATTCCGTACAGCTTGCAAAAGTCAATCGTGAGATGGATTTTCGCAAGGTGTTCTATTCCAACGTAGGAGCGTTGCTTTTCTCAGGCGTGCTGGGCATTGTGATGGCACTCAATGGCATGGGACTGTGGGCATTGGTTGCACAGTCGATTTCAAAGGTTGTTGTTGCCTGCATCGTAATGCGCTTCACCGTAAAGCTGAAGCTTCGCTTTCACTGCGATTTCAAGCGTATTAAAGTACTGTTGAGCTTTGGCTGGAAGCTTTTGGTGTCGAGTCTGATCGACACGCTCTATCAGGAGCTTCGCAGTCTTGTGATTGCAAAGAAATTCGACGGCGGAACGCTGGGTTATTATAACCGTGGTAAGCATTTTCCGCAGTTCATCATCCATGCGGTAAACAGTGCCGTGCAGAGTGTAATGCTCCCTGCATTGTCCTCCGAGCAGGATGACCGTACCCGTATGAGAAATCTGATGCGTACTTCCATACGCACAAGTGCATATATTATATTCCCCATGATGGCAGGTCTGGCTGCTGTTGCAGCACCGCTGGTAGATGTCCTTCTGGGTGAAAAATGGCTTCCCTGTGTTCCGTATTTGCAGGTGTACTGCTTCACGCTGGCATTTCAGCCGATTCACAGCTGTAACCTGCAGGCGATCAATGCAATGGGACGCAGCGATATTTTCCTGATACTGGAAATTGTGAAAAAGGCATACGGTGTGATTGCACTGATCATTGCAGTGGTATTTTTCCATACACCGATGGCAATTGCATTGACGGGCGTGTTCACAACGATCATCAGCTGCGTTGTCAATGCCCTTCCGAATAAAAAGTTGGTTGGCTATTCTTATTTTGGACAGGTAAAGGATCTGACACCATCGTTTTGCTTAGCGCTCGTTATGGGTGGCTGCGTATTGCTGGTGGAATATCTGGGCTTGGCTTCCTGGCTGACATTGATCATTCAGGTGATTGTGGGTGCAGGTGTTTATCTGGCACTTTCGGCACTGTTCAAGCTTAGCCCCTATAAAATGATTATGGATAGAGTGAAAGCAGTTCTTCTCAAGAAAAGAAAGAAATCCAGCGGAGCATTCTAAGATATTATCTTAAGAAAAGAGGAAAAGAATGAAAGCATTAGTATTGGCAGGAGGATTTCCTCAGATCGCATTGATAAAGGAATTACAAAGACGAGAGATCACAGTATTGCTTGCAGATTACTATGAGAATCCTGTTGCAAAGCCTTATGCGGACGAATTCTATCAGATCTCCACATTGAATGTGGAAGCGATAACTGAACTTGCAAGGGAACAGAAAGTGGATTTCCTGATCACCGCATGCACGGATCAGGCGCTGCTGACGGTAGCCCGTGTTTCTGAAACACTGGGATTGCCGTGCTATATTGACTACGAAACAGCCCTGAACGTTACGAACAAGTCGTACATGAAAAAGGTATTCCAAGAGAATGACATTTCAACGGCAAAGCATGTGGTTATGGCTGATCTGGATACGGATGCAATTGCAGAGCTGCAATATCCGATGATCGTAAAGCCTGTTGACTGCAACAGTTCAAAGGGCGTAAAGAAAGTTTATAACCCCGAGGAGCTTGCGGCAGCCTTTGCCGAGGCAGTTGAACTGAGCAGAACAAAGACTGCGATCGTAGAAGAATACATTGAAGGTCTGGAAATTACAATTGATGTACAGATCGAAAATGGAAAGGCATATGTATTATCCACTGCGTACAGTGATAAGATTGCGGATGATGATAAGTTTGTCATTTTCAGATCACGTTATCCTGTAGCAGAGACACCGGAGGTTATGGAACAGATTCAGACAACCGCACAGCAGATCGCGGATGCCTTCGGACTGAAAAATTCTCTGATGCTGATTCAGGTGATTTCCGATGGAAAACGCGTGTATGTGCTGGAATTTAGTGCAAGAACCGGAGGCGGTGTGAAATACAGCCTGATAAAGAAAGTATCCGGATTTGACGTAATCAGTGCAGTTGTGGATCTGACGCTCGGAACTGTACCCCATGTAGAGATCCAGCCGCCGGAATCGAAATTTATTACAAATGTCTTTATTTACTGTAAACCCGGAAAATTCGATCGCCTGTCGGGTTTTGAGGAACTCAAGCAGGAGGGCGTTGTGAGCGATTATTATCTGTTCAAATGGCAGGGTGCAGAGATGTGCAATGCAACAAACAGCGGTGATCGCATTGCAGGATTTACTGCACAGGCGGATACATTTGAGGAACTGAAGGCGAAATATGATGAGGCATTGACACGCATCAAGGTGCTTGATGTTGATGGAAATGACATTATGCGGCATGATCTGTTAACTCCACTGGAGTATTAAGCGCAGATGCCATCTGAATGCAGAAAGGACGATCTTATGATCAATGTAACCCGTTCTTCCATGCCCTCGTTTGAGGAGTATTGTGAGGAGATCAAGGAACTGTGGGACAGCCGCTGGCTGACGAATATGGGTGCAAAACACCGACAGTTGCAGGCTGAACTGGAGCAGTATCTTGGAGTACCCCATGTGGCATTGTATACCAATGGTCATCTGGCACTGGAAAATATCCTTACTGCAATGCAATTTCCCAAGGGCGGTGAAGTGATCACCACCCCGTTTACCTTTGCTTCTACAACACATGCCATTGTCCGCAGCGGACTTGTACCGGTATTTTGTGACGTCAATGACGTTGATTATACGATGGATGTGTCAAAAATTGAGGAACTGATTACGGAAAAGACCGTTGCCATTGTCCCCGTACATGTGTACGGCAATCTGTGCGATGTGGATGCAATTTCTCAAATTGCTCAAAAGCATGGATTAAAGGTGATTTATGATGCAGCGCATGCATTCGGTGTGGTGAAAAACGGCGTGAGCGCAGCCAATTTCGGTGATGCGTCCATGTTCAGCTTCCATGCAACAAAGGTATATAACACCATTGAGGGCGGTGCAGTAACATTTGCGGACGATGCACTGGTGCAGGTTCTGAATGATATGCGAAACTTTGGTATGAGCGGTCCGGAATCCGTTCCCTATGTGGGCGGCAATGCCAAGATGAATGAATTTCAGGCGGCAATGGGCATTTGCAATCTCCGTCATCTGGATGCGGAAATTGCCAAGCGTAAGGCTGCTGTGGAACAGTATCGCAAAAGACTGTCCGGTGTGGAAGGCATCAGACTCTGCCCCGAACAGGACGGCGTGATTTCTAATTATGCGTATTTCCCCGCCGTATTTGACGGCTATACCTATACAAGGGACGAGGTGTTCGCTAAGCTCTGTGAGCAGGACATCATTGCCCGTAAGTATTTCTTCCCGCTGACCAATAGTTTTGCATGCTATGCGGACTATCCGACGGCAGGGACGGAAAAAACACCGGCTGCAGCGTATATTGCTGACAGAGTGCTGACGCTCCCGCTGTATGCCGACCTGAGTGTGGAGGATGTTGACAGGATCTGTGACATCATTCTGCAGGTGAAAGACTGAACCGATGATAAGGAGGTAATGAAATGAAAGGAATTATCCTTGCCGGAGGCTCCGGCACCAGATTGTATCCGCTGACAAAAGTAACATCCAAGCAGCTTTTGCCGGTATATGACAAGCCGATGATCTTCTATCCGCTGTCCACGCTGATGCTGGCAGGCATTCGTGATATTCTGATCATTTCCACCCCTACCGATACGCCCCGTTTTGAGGAGCTTCTGGGCGACGGCAGCAGCATGGGAATCCATCTTTCCTACGCAGTGCAGCCCAGTCCCGATGGTCTGGCGCAGGCATTTCTGATTGGTGAGGAATTTATCGGGGATGAGCCGTGTGCAATGATTCTGGGTGATAATATCTTCTACGGCGGCTGGTTCAGCAAGAATCTGAAAGAGGCTGTAAAAAACGCCGAAAGCGGCAAGGCAACCATATTTGGTTATTATGTCCGCGATCCCGAACGTTTCGGCATCGTGGAGTTTGACCATAGCAAAAATGTTGTTTCCGTTGAGGAAAAGCCGCAGAATCCGAAATCCAATTACGCCATCACGGGATTGTATTTCTATCCCGCAGGTGTGAGCCAAATGGCAAAGCAGGTCAAGCCCTCCGCACGCGGCGAGCTTGAGATCACCGATCTCAACCGCATGTATCTGGAACAGGATGACCTCAAGGTGCAGATCCTCGGCAGAGGCTTTGCTTGGCTGGATACCGGAACGATGGAAAGTCTGATGGAAGCTGCTGTTTTTGTACAGACGGTGCAGAATCGTCAGGATGTTGTGATTTCAGCACCCGAGGAAATTGCTTATTACGAGAAGTGGATTTCCAAGGAACAGTTGATGGATACTGCTGCAATGTACGGAAAATCGCCCTATGGCGAACATCTGCGTCGTGTAGCAGAAGGTAAATTTGTAATCTGAGGAGAACGTATATGACCATTATTGTAACAGGCGGTGCCGGCTTTATTGGCAGCAATTTTGTGTTTCACATGCTGAATACATATCCGGATTACCGTATCATCTGTCTGGATAAGCTGACCTATGCGGGCAATCTGTCCACACTCAAGCCGGTTATGGAGAATCCGAATTTCCGTTTTGTGAAAGCTGATATTTGTGACAGAGAAGCCGTATTCCAACTTTTTGAGGAGGAACATCCGGACATCGTTGTGAATTTTGCAGCGGAAAGTCATGTGGATCGTTCCATTGAAAATCCCGGTGTGTTCCTGCAGACCAATATTATGGGAACACAGACGCTGATGGATGCCTGCCGCAAGTACGGCATTGTGAGATACCATCAGGTATCCACCGATGAAGTGTACGGCGATCTTCCGCTGGACAGACCCGATCTGTTCTTCACGGAGGAAACTCCCATCCATACCAGCAGCCCCTACAGCAGCTCAAAGGCAGGTGCGGATCTGCTTGTACTGGCTTACCATCGTACCTTTGATCTGCCCGTGACCATCAGCAGATGCTCCAACAATTATGGCCCGTACCATTTTCCGGAGAAGCTCATTCCGCTGATGATCGCAAATGCGCTGAATGATAAGCCCCTGCCCGTTTACGGAACCGGTGAGAATGTCCGTGACTGGCTGTATGTGGAGGATCACTGCAAGGCGATCGACCTGATCATTCATAAGGGCAGAGTCGGCGAGGTTTATAATATCGGCGGCCATAATGAAATGGCAAACATTGACATCGTAAAGATCATCTGCAAGGAACTTGGCAAGCCCGAAAGCCTGATCACCTATGTGACAGACCGTAAGGGACATGACATGCGCTATGCGATTGATCCGACCAAGATCCATACAGAGCTTGGCTGGCTGCCCGAAACGATGTTTGCTGACGGTATCAAGAAAACAATCCAGTGGTACCTTGACAACAAGGAATGGTGGGAAACCATTATTTCCGGCGAATACCAGAACTATTACGATCAGATGTATGGCAAAAGACTTGGGAATTAAATGCCGGAGAATACGATATAATATAGTAAGAGGTTACGAATAAGCAAGCGAAAGCGAGGGAGCAGATTTATGAAGGCTCTTGTACTGGCTGGTGGATTGCCGCAGATCGTCCTGATTCAGGAACTGCAGAAACGTCATGTGACGGCAATTCTGGCGGACGGAAATGAACATCCGATCGCCCGACCCTATGCGGATAAATTCTATCAGGTCAACATCTTCGACATTGAGGCGGTTAAGAAGATCGCTGTTGAGGAGAAAGTGGATTTCCTGATCACCTGCTGTGCCGATCAGGTGCTGCTGGTGGTTGCACAGGTTTCGGAAATGCTGGGACTGCCGTGGTATATTGATTATGAAACGGCAGTGCGTGTATCCGATAAGCGTGATATGAAGCGCATTTTCTGGGAAAACAATATCCCTACATCACGATATGTGGAAATGACGGAACTTGACTGGGAACAGATCAGAACCCTTTCCTATCCGATGGTTATCAAACCTGTGGATGCATACAGCTCCAGAGGCGTGCGAAAGGTATGGAATGATGAGGAACTGGCAGTTTGCTTTGCGGAAGCTGCACAGATCAGCCGTTCCGGCGGCATCATCGTAGAGGAGTTTTGTGAGGGTGAGGAGATCAGCGTAGACATTTACGTTGAGGATGGAAAAGCGCATCTCCTGTGTGTTTCCAACAGCGAGAAGATTAATGATGCGGATCGATTCATCATTTTCCGCGGCAAATATCCGGCAGTTGCCAATGAGGTGATTCTGGAGCAGATTCAGAACGTTGCACAGCAGATTGCCGATGCATTTGGACTGAAAAACTGCCCCATGCTGATCCAGATGATTCATAATGGCAAGCAGGTTTCCGTGCTGGAGTTCTGTGCCCGTACCGGCGGCAACATGAAATATATCCTGATCAATCATGTCAGCGGCTTCGATGTGATCGGTGCGGTGGTTGATCTGACAATGGGAATCAGACCGAAGGTGGACATCAAGCCGCCCAGCCACAAATATGTGGTTAATGATTTCATCTATTGTGAGCCCGGTGTTTTTGACCATCTTGAAGGCTTTGAGGAGCTTGTGCAGGAGGGGATCCTTGCGGAATACCACTGCCTGCGTCCGAAGGGCATGGTTGTCAGAGGTGTGACCAGCAGCAGCGACAGAATTGCAGGTTTTACGATCGTTGCGGACAGCTTGGAGGAATTTAACCGCAAGCACCGTGAGGTTGTGGAGCGTGCAAGAATTATCGACGAAAATGGCGTTGATATAATGCGCCGTGATCTGCTGCCGGATTTGAAATAGTATCATTCAGGGATGACATTCCTGTTATCCCTGCCATTTACAGTCTTAGTTATAACAAAAAAGTTATACAATATAACAAAACAATTTCTGTCAAAAGGAAGTGATGCGTATGTCCTGTCTGAAATCCTATGAATATGTGATTGCAATTGCGCAGCATGGCGGAATTTCACAGGCGGCAGAGATGCTGCAAATTGCACAGCCGACATTGAGCAGGTATATCAAAAAACTGGAAACGGAGCTTGGGATTGAGCTGTTTGACCGAAGTACGATTCCCATCCGTATGACGCAGGCGGGCAGCCGCTATGTAGAAACGGGAATGCGGATCCTGAGTCTGGAGCGTCAGCTGCAAAAGCAGGTGCAGGAGATCAAGCTGGAAAAGAATACGGTGGTACGCATCGGCATCAGTCCCACACGTTCACCGTACATGATGCCTGCAATTGTTGCGGCTTACAAGAAGCACAATCCGAAGGGCTGTGTGGTAATTGAAGAAAAGGTTTCTTCCGAACTGAACAAGCTGCTGGCGCAGGGGGATCTTGATCTGATGATCAGCTGGATGGATGAGGATACCGAGGAATTTGCGTATACGGAGCTGTTCGAGGAAAACATTGTTCTGGCGGTGCCGAATACGGAGAAGTATTCGGGGATCACAGCACTGGATGTACTGCTGACCATGCCGTTGATCAGTGCCGGAAAGGGACAGGCAATGTGGCATATTACACAGGAAATTACCGAAACCATCGGTGTACACATGCCGGAAGTCGAGTGCCAGTCCATAGAAACGGCTCTGGCATTTGTAAAACGAGGATTGGGAGCAACTTTGGTTCCTTCCTATATCGCCCAGTTTGGAACGAAGGAGCAGAATCGGGAGGTTCGGTTTCTGGAGCTTCCGGTGGAGCAATACCCGAATTGGGCAACCGCTTACAGGAGAAGGATATGCCTTTTCTATCGTAAGGAGCAATTTTTATCACAGGCAGAACAAGATTTCATTGCCTGTGCAGTGGGGGTGAAGCAGACGAATTGATATGAAAACAGCTTTACTTCCTTACAAAATAAGAATGGATGCGGGCATACATACAGTTTGCTTGCGAAACGGAGGTGGAACGACACACTGACCGAACAGCTTCTGTTGCCGAGGCGGCGGCGGAAAATTAACAACATCATAGTAAAAAACGAAAAGGAGAAAAAAGATGATTCCAAATGCAGTAATCTATTTGGCGATTATGCTGGTATTCGTAATCGCATGGTTCGTATGGGTAAAACGCCCTGTTTATGAGGCTTTGTTCCTCAGCTTTATTCTGCTGGTAGGTATTACCGGCACATGGGAGAATATTTTCGTGTACATTGATGGTGCACTGAACACCTCTCTGCTGTATTCCATGATCGTGTTCGTTGCCATGTCCCAGCTTCTGTCCCACACGAAGGTCATTGACAGCTGTGTATACTTGATCCTGTCGCTGCTCGGCAGAGTAACGGGCGGTGCCGGTTATGCTTCCATCATTGCATCCAGCTTCATGGGTGCGCTGTCCGGTTCCGGCCCCGGCAACGTTATGGCTACCGGTGTTATCACCATTCCCGCAATGAAGAAGTCCGGTTTCCCGCCGGAGCTTGCTGCTAACGTTGAATCCGTTGCCAGCTACATGGGCAATATGATTCCCCCCAGCTCCAACATCGTTGGTGCGCTCGGTGCATTCATGGCTCTGTACCCCAACAGCGGTGTGACTTCCGGTCAGTTCTGGGTAATTCTCTGGGGTATTGCTCTGTACTTCATTGTACAGCGTATGCTGCAGGTATGGGCATTCTGCAAGTATTACAAGGTAAAGCCCATGGCAAAGGAAGATATTCCGAGCCTGAAGGAAACCTTCAAAACAGGCTGGAAGGGTCTGCTGCTGCCCATTATCATTCTCGTACCGTTCATTGTTGACTCCGTATGTGCTGACTTCATTGCAAGCCGTCTGGGCGACGCAGGTGCAACTTCCTTCTCCAAGTGCCTGCTGTTCTTCATCGCAGGTGTGGCTGCACTGTACACTGTTCTGATTGCTGAGGACAAGAAGTCCATTACCATTCCGAAGATGGTAACCCTGTTCTCCTCCAAGATGAAGAGTCTGGTAGGCCCGATCGCTGCATGTCTGTTTGGTTATATGGTTGGTGAGCTGTTTGCAGACGTTGACGTAACCACACAGCTGAGCGCATTCCTCGAATCCATGAACATGTCCCGTCTGGGTCTGGCGCTGTTCATCCCGCTGCTGACGGCATTCCTTGGCATGGTAATTCCGGGTTCCTCTCAGGTTGTTATCTTTGGACCCGTATTCATCGCTGCATTTGCTGCAACAGGCTCCGATCCGCTGTTCATCGCAGCAATGCTGCCCTGCATCTGCGGTACTATGTGCGGTATCACACCGCCTCTGGCACTGGGTATGTACGCAGGTATGTCCATTGCCGAGTCCGATTTCAAGAAGACGCTGATCAACGACCTCTGGTGGGTAGCAACGCAGTACATACTGGAAGTAATTCTGCTGATGGGCTGGCTGCCGGTACTTGGAATGTAAGGAGGAAGTAATATGAAAAAGTTTTTAGCTACTGTAACAAAAATTCTGGATGTCATCTATGGCTGGGGCATTCTCATCGCCCTGTTCGTCGGTGGTCTGATGTTTTTCGGATTCCTGGCTGCCTTCTTCATCGGCGGCGAAACTGCAACAGAGATCTGTGTCTTCATTCACAAGACCATTTTCAAGTGGCTGATCTATGGCGGCAACATCATTGTGCTGCTGGGCTTGCTGAATATGTACCTGAAGAAGCAGAAGTCCCTGACGATTTCCGATACCAATCACGAGGCAGGTTAAGCTGCATAATAAAAAGAACTGACCCATCGGGGTCAGTTCTTTTTTGTTGAAAAGGCTGCATGGCAAAAGCATTGCCCCACCATAGGCAGGGCAATGCTTAATAGAATCCAAGGGATGAATCGGTTGTATTAATAATTTCCCGAAGTATCCACTTCAACCTTAAATTCAATATCAAAATAGGTGATATTGCCGTCTTCCTCCACTCTTGCACAGGTTGCGGAAACCGTGTCACCGCCCTTGTAGCCGTCAAGCACCTGTATCACATCATCGTAATTATCCACTTCAATGCCATTGATTGCAGTAATAAAATCATAGGGCTGCAAATCAGTATTGGAAATATCACAGTCCTCGTCAATTTTTATGATCCAAAGACCGGACAATTCATCGGGCAGTTCTTCGCCCATTTCAGAGAGATAGATTTCCTTTGTGCTTTCTTTATCCGTTTCATAGAACGAAATGCCGATACGGAATCTTCCCGAAACATAGCCCTGTGTAATCAGGTCTTCGATGATCGGCAGTGCCTCGTTGATGGTGATGGCAAAGCCAAGACCTTCGTAGGCATTCCCCTGAATATAGCTGCTTGCATATTTTGAGGAGGTGATGCCGATGACCTGCCCGTACATATTTACGAGCGCACCGCCGGAATTTCCGGGGCTGATGGCAGCATCCGTCTGGATGCAGTCCATGTCAAATGCATTGCTTTCCGAACGCACCTGACGGTTGATGGCAGATACAATGCCCTTTGTGACCGTATTTGTCAGACCGGCAGGATTGCCGATGGCAATGACATTCTCTCCCACATACACCTCATCGGAATCTCCCAGCATGGCTGCTGTCAGATTGTTCGCTTCGATTTTCAGTACTGCGAGGTCAGTTTTTGCGTCTTTTCCGATGACCTTCGCTTCATATTCGGTTTCATCATCCAGAATCACCATGAACGACATGCCCTCCACGACATGAGCGTTGGTAATGATGAATCCATCCTTGGATATGATAATGCCGGAACCCGTTCCTTTAAGTTCAGAGTGGGCAGGCAAAAGCGTTTTGTAAGCATGAACTTCGACAATGGAGGGCTTTACAAGCTCTGCAACGCCCTTGGCAGTGTATTCGCCGTCAGCAGTAACATTTTCATCATCGGGATCAAGTTCGGGCTTGGGCTGGACATTGATCACAACCTCATACCCCGTGCCGCTGCCCTGATCACCCAGCGCACCATGCAGCAGGTCGGAACCGATGCAGAACAGGCAGAGCAGGAAAATCATCACAGCGATCACCGCTGACATCGTGTAGATCCTGCGGTTCATGGCAGGAACCGGCTGAACCTGCGGCTGTTGGTATTGCATGCTGTAGTTGTACTGTGCAGGAGGAGGAATGGTTTCCTTCGGCGGTTCCTGAAGGGGAGACACCGTCTGCACGGATTGTTCCGGAATTTGGGTAGATTCCCCTGAAGCAGGCATCTCAGCCGCCGGGGGATTCTGCCGGACTGAAGGCATTTCCGGAATCATGCCCTCAGCTATCGTATCCCCGAAGGGTTTATTGACCTGCGAGGGAATGGGGGAGATTTCCGGCATTGTAACAGTCGGATCCGGAAAAGCAGACCCCGTCTGCAAATCGCCCCTATTTGATGAATCAAACTGATTCTTGTTATCTTCCATAGACATGTTCCTGCAGATGCAGGCTCCTTTCCGCTATCCGTTTTTGATCGGAAGCTGGATCTCAAACGCTGTATACTCTCCCTTAACGCTTTTGACAACGATATGGCCCTGATGCAGATGTACGATCTTCCGTACAATGGAAAGTCCCAGCCCCAGACCGGTTTTGTCCTTGCTGCGGGATTCATCCGTTTTGTAGAAGCGATCAAAGATCTTCGGCAATTCATCATCCGCCAGACCCTCGCCGCTGTTTTTGATGGTAATGTACGCAGTCTGGGCATCCTTATGAAGGGAGAAGCTGATAACGCCGCCTTCATTGACAAATTTTACGGCATTTTCGATCAGATTATAGAGCACCTGAAACATCAGATCCTCATCCGCATACAGCTGCAGAGAAGCGTCCTCCAGACCCTCTACATCAACCTTCTTTTCGTTGATGCGCTTCTCAAACATCAGAACGGTTTTGATCAGCAGTGCGGCAATATCCACATCCGTAGAGCGCAGCTGCATTTCTCCCGCCTCAAACTTGGACAGATTCAGCATGGAATTGACCAGTGTGCGCAGGCGATGGATCTCATCGGCAATGATGCGGGTGTATTTCTCATGCTGTTCCGGTGGAATTGTACCATCCAGAATGCCGTCGGCAAAGCCGCCGATGGTCGTCATGGGAGTTCGCAGTTCGTGCGACACATTGGCAATGAAATTTCTTCTTGTATTTTCATTCTGTTCAATAAATTCCGCCATGCGATTGAGCGTGGACGCAAATTCGTACAATTCGCTGTGTTCTGCAATGTTTGCACGGGCTGAAAATTCTCCCTCGGCATACTGACTGACAACACTGTTGAGGTTTTCAAACTGATTGTCAAGACGTCCCGCACCAAGGCGGAACAGCAGCATGAACAGCAGCATGGAGATGATCAGGCAGATCACCAGATACAGAACCAGAAGCTGGGTGTATTCCGTCAGACTTGCCGCATCGCTGACAGCGGCAATGTAGAATACATCCTGTGTGTTCGATGTAGACAGCAGCGTAAAACGAATGGCACAGCAAAGCTCAGGCTTCGCAGCGTCTTTTGAAAAATACCCAATATCCATATAATTGCCGTTTTTTAGGTGCGGCTTGACGGAAGGCGCAAGGGGAGAGCCCTCTCCCAGTGCGTGCGGATAGATCTCATCGCCGTTTTCGTCGTACAGATACAGCTGGTAGCTATATTCTTCTTCGGCCGTTTGCAGAAGCTGTGTGATCTGCGGATTGGGGATCCAGTATTTGTTGCCGTAAGCCTCTGAGATGTTGGCGATCAGAGCCTCACAGTTCTGCAGCAAGGCTTTTTTGGCAACATTTGTATGCGTGCTTGCTGCACTGCATACCATAAACACGCCAGTCAGCAGAATGCCGCAGAACAACAGGATCTGAGACAGACGAAGGTATCCGGCGGAAAGCTTGCTGACATTTGGCTTTTTGATTGTTTTGTTTTTTTTCAAATTCTACACCTGCCCCAAAGGGTAATGGTTATTCCTCGTCAGCCTCGAATTTGTAGCCGACGCCCCATACGGTTTTCAATGCCCAGTGCGGCGAAACATCCTGCAGCTTTTCACGCAGGCGCTTGATATGCACGTCAATGGTTCTGGAATCACCATAATACTCAAAGCCCCATACCTCGTCAAGGAGCTGATCACGGGTGTATACATGGTTCGGATTGGATGCCAGATAGAACAGCAGTTCCAGTTCCTTCGGGGGTGTGTCCAGAACCTTGTCATTGACACGCAGTTCGTAGCGTGTCATGTTGACAACAAGCTTATCATAACGCACTTCCTTGGTTTCCGGCTCGGATGCACTCGAACCCATGCGGCGTGCGATCGCCTTGATTCTGGCAATGACTTCCTTTGCGTCAAAAGGCTTGGAAATATAATCATCCGCACCCAGCTCAAGACCGAGCACCTTGTCGAAGGTTTCGTTCTTTGCGGAAATCATGATGATCGGTACATTGGAATTTTTGCGGATCTCACGGCATACCTGTCTGCCGTCCATAGAGGGCAGCATGATGTCCAGCAGCACAATGTCGGGATTGAGTGCGTTGAACTTTACCACAGCCTCCTTGCCGTCATTGGAAATAATAACGCTGTAGCCTTCCTTTTCCAGATACATTCTCAGCAGATCGCAGATGTTCTGGTCGTCATCTACGACGAGTACTTTTTCAAGTGCCATAGTAGTTTTACTCCTCTCATGATATAATGTATTTTGGTACTTCTATATGACGGAAGATGCCCTGTGCCTCTTTGTTTCTTTGGGTTTTCAAACGGCGGACATTCTTCTTTTGTTTACAAATAATTAAAAAGTCCCATAATAATTATACAAGATTTGCGAGGCAAAAATATGAAAAAATATTGAATAAAATGTGTATATAGTGTAAAATAAGATTTGTTGGTGCATGGGAATGCTATGACAAAGTGTAACGAATGGTTGGCAAATTTTCACCAAAATTGTGCAATGCTACAAAAAAATAGAAAACTTACAAAATAGGCTTGATTTTTCCGGCAAAACTGGTAAAATAATATTGTTAGCACTCGACAAGACAGAGTGCTAAACGCTGAAAAAGCGATTACATTGAACAAATGAAATAAGGAGGAATATAATATGACAATCAAACCGTTGTTCGATCAGGTACTCATCAAGATGACTGAGGCTGAGGAAACCACAAAGAGCGGTATCATTCTGGCAGGCACAGCAAAGGAAAAGCCGCAGGTTGCAGTGGTCATTGCAGTAGGCGAGGGCAAGCACGATGATAACGGCAAGCTCATCCCCATGGTAGTTAAGGAAGGCGACAAGGTGCTGACAAGAAAGTACGGCGGCACTGAGGTAAAGCTTGACGGCGAAGAATACACGCTGATCGGTCAGGGTGACATTCTGGCAGTGGTAACGGACTGATCACAGCGTATCAAGTATATTTGACATATCTAAACAGAAAGGTGAGATTTGATTATGGCAAAGGACATTAAGTACGGAGAAGACGCCAGAAAGGCACTGCAGGCAGGTATTGACAAGCTTGCAGATACAGTTAAGATCACACTTGGCCCGAAGGGCAGAAACGTGGTTCTGGATAAGAAGTTCGGCGCACCGCTGATCACAAATGACGGCGTGACGATTGCAAAGGACATTGAGCTTGAGGATGCATTTGAGAACATGGGCGCACAGCTCGTAAAGGAAGTTGCAACCAAGACCAATGATGCTGCCGGTGACGGTACTACCACAGCAACACTGCTTGCACAGGCAATTATCCGTGAGGGTATGAAGAATATCGCAGCAGGTGCAAATCCGATGATCCTGAAGAAGGGTATTGCAAAGGCTGTGGATACGGCTGTAGAGACCATCGTTGCAAATTCCAAGGCTGTGGAAGGTTCTGCGGACATTGCAAGAGTTGGTACTGTTTCTTCTGCGGATGAAACCGTGGGCAACCTGATTGCAGAGGCGATGGAGAAGGTGACTGCTGACGGCGTAATCACCATTGAGGAGAGCAAGACCGCTGAGACCTACAGCGAGGTTGTTGAGGGTATGCAGTTCGACAGAGGCTACATTTCCCCCTATATGGTAACTGACACAGAGAAGATGGAAGCTGTTTATGACGACGCTTTCATTCTGATCACAGATAAGAAGATCGCAAGCATTCAGGAGATCCTGCCCCTGCTTGAGCAGATCGTACAGTCCGGCAAGAAGCTGGTGATCATTGCTGAAGACATCGAGGGTGAGGCACTGACCACACTGATCCTGAACAATCTGCGCGGCACCTTCAAGTGCGCAGCTGTCAAGGCTCCGGGCTTCGGCGACAGACGCAAGGAAATGCTCAAGGACATTGCAATTCTGACAGGCGGCGAAGTAATTACAGAAGAACTCGGTCTTGATCTGAAGGAAGCAAGCATGATGCAGCTCGGCCGTGCAAGACAGGTAGTGATCCAGAAGGAGAACACCATCATTGTTGACGGTGCAGGCAATGCAGAGGCAATCAAGGCAAGAGTGGCACAGATCCGTTCTCAGATCGAAACCTCCACATCCGAATTTGACAAGGAAAAGCTGCAGGAAAGACTTGCAAAGCTCTCCGGCGGTGTGGCTGTTATCAAGGTTGGTGCAGCTACCGAGATCGAGATGAAGGAAAAGAAGCTGCGCATTGAGGATGCTCTGGCAGCAACCAAGGCAGCTGTTGAGGAAGGCATCGTAGCAGGCGGCGGTACTGCCCTGATCAATGCAATTCCGGCAGTCAAGGCACTGATTGAGACACTTTCCGGCGATGAAAAGACCGGTGCGGACATCATCTGCAAGGCACTGGAAGCTCCGCTGCGTCAGATCGCACTGAATGCAGGTCTTGAGGGCAGCGTGATCATCGACAAGATCATGGGTGCAGACAAGGTTGGCTACGGCTTTGATGCATACAATGAGGAATATGTGGATATGATTCCGGCAGGTATCGTAGACCCGACAAAGGTAACCAGAAGCGCACTCCAGAATGCAGCATCCGTTGCAGCAATGGTACTGACCACAGAGAGTCTGGTTGCAGACATCAAGGAACCTGAGGCTGCTCCTGCAATGCCTGCAGGCGGCATGGGCGGTATGTATTGATGATGCAAAGCAATATCTGAATCAAAAAAGCACCCTTTCATGGGTGCTTTTTTATGTGCATTTTTAAGCATAACCGTAGTTTACAACTTCCCAGTTTCCTTCCGCATTCTTTTCCAGTATCCATTTCCAACCGGAGTAAACTCCGGTTATGGATCCGCCGTCAAGACCACTTCCATATCCTGCCCTGAATGAGGAGAACAGGACGAGATTATCGCCGCCGTCATCTCCGCTTTCGATTTTCGATATTTCATCGCCGGCGTAGTACAGCTCTATCAGCGTACAGCATTCAAATTTTGTCTGGAAATAAGCCTCTACAGATTTAAACGCACTGTCAATGTCCTTTTGCGTGTAAAGCTCCGATGCGACCTCGTGTGTGCTGTAATTGCTGACATCTCCGTATTCCAACGGTCTGGAAATACTTCTTGGAATCATGATGATCACAAACAGAATGATGCAAAGCAGGAGCAGCGAGATGCAGACAATGCCGATAATTTTGCGGATGCGTTTCCTTCTTGTAAGCTCCCTTGCCATCTGTTCATTGAGAATCGACAGCTGTGCAGAAATCTGTGCAAGATCCGATTGCGGTACCGCATTGGTTTCCGCATTGCCGAGCAGGGCGCTCACGGGCACCTCAAACAGCTCTGCAAGCTTTTCGAGCATAACTGCATCGGGGACGGAGTAACCCTTTTCCCATTTGGAGATCGTCTGTCGAACCACGTTCATTTCCTGTGCGAGTACTTCCTGTGAGTAGCCTTTTTGTTTACGGTATTTTTTAATATTTTCACCAAGCATTTTTGAAACCTCCTTCATACCGGTTGCCTTAATGATACCACAGCCTTACGCTGCGGTCAAGCAATGCAAATTAACATTGCCTGTTTTTCGGGATAAATCCGATAGGTGCATCTGCATTGCAGGCGCCGTCATGAGAGGAAATACTCCGGAATTACCAGATCACATAGTCCTCAGGGGTAACAAATCCAAGCGGACTGAAACGCAGATCTTCCACCTTGGAGCCGTTCACAACTGCCTGATGCACTGCCTTGAATTCCGCACTCAGACAGAGGATCTGCAGGTTGTCATCCTTGTCCGGTTTTCTGGTTCGCATGTATTGCAGCACTGCGTCTTCAAGGTAGCCGAACGAACGGATCTGGGATTTGCGGATCTCACCGCAGTTGAGGTTAACAGGAAGCACAGCATCGCTTGCACGGTAGTTGAGGACGATGTGGCTGTAGATTTCGGGGAGGAATGCACAAGCCTCGCCCCCAAGGAAGGGATGGGGCGTGAGCGCACGGATCTCACTGAAAACACACTCGTGCGACTGTTCATCTTTGATTTCCTTCATCATATCCAGTGCCTTGAATGCAAGCTGGCTTACGTCCGCCTTGGTGAATGGACAAGGCTCATAGGTTGCATCATCCTGCAAAAGCAGCACGAAGCATTTGTCGGAGCAGCCCTCTGCAGTGGATTTGCCGTCGGCAATTGCCTGATACAGCACATCCGTCAGATCCGGGAATTTCATGCCGTTGATTCGTGCTTCGCAGATCGTTTCGCCCATGCGGGAGGAGAAAAGCTTGATCCAGTATGCCTTTTTGGTGCCGAGGTACTGCGGAATGCTGTCCTTGACAATGTTCCACAGCTCGGCAGCCTTTTCGTCCTGCTTTCCCATATGCTGTGTGCCGATCGTGCATGGAACGTGGAAGATATGCTCCTTCCCCTGCAGCTTAGCGGTCATGGTGCGTTCGCCCGTACACTGCAGTGCCGCAAGCACAAACTCCAGCACACCTGCGCAGAAGGATTCCGCACCCTGACGGGCGGCATCCGCCTCTGTTTTGCCGATGCCTGCGATGGATTCAACCATATCCTCGTCAAAATGCGGATGCCACATCACCGCCAGCAGCTGCACGCAGCAGCCGTTTGGGTAATGATTTGTCTGCTTGACAGTGAATGTCAGCTCCAGACCGCACGGAAAACGCAGACCGTTCTCGCCGTTCCATTCTGCACCCTTTGTCTTTGCATACACGATCTCCAGAAGTTCGTGAATGGACGGCATTTCGACTTCCGGCTTCGCCTGCTGCGGCGCAGGCTTCGGAGCTTCTGCGGCTTCGTCGAGAATCGGATTGTAGGCAGGCTCCTGTTCTGCAGTTTTCTTCTTTTTCCATTTATCAAAAAGTCCCATGGTGTTCCTCCTGTAAAAATAATAATTATAGTATAGCATGATTGCACCCGGTTGTCAAGAAACGAAAAACAAGCCCGCCATCGGGCGGGCTGTTTTGGTGTTATTCAGAAGCTCTTGCGGAATTCATCACTGCATAGGCTGTTTCGAGATCCTTAACCCTGAGCATTACGGTGCTTACGGTGTTGAGATCATCCGTTTGATACATCTCCAGCCGTACTCTGAAGGTACCGTTATCCAATTGTGTATATCCCACAAATCCGCAGATATCATCGGTTTCGTATATCATCGTGTTTTCATACTGAATCAGGATGTTTTTCAGCGTTCCGGTCACAAAAAATGCTGTTGCCTGATTGATATTCCAGAAGCTGTTGTCCTCTTTGTCCAGCATCCAGATGCATTTAAAGGTGTTGTAAGCGCTGTCCGGCAGACCGTTGCCCAGTGCCTCAAAGCCCTTCGTGAGCTGTTTGGTGCCAATGTTGAATTGGACATCCGTCAGGTATTCACTGAGGTTTTCCTCTTTAAGCAGATTCATCTCACTCATATTATCGCTATCTATCATCAGTAATGTTAGATTGGTTTCGGGTTTTTTATAAATGGTAACACTGTCAATGTGTGTATCCTTTATCGTATAATCCGCCGGGATGTCAATGGTAATATGTCCGTTGTCGATGGTTTGCACGTCCTCATTGCGGACGTCATATTCCGTGAAATACGTTGCCGCCTCTCCAACATCGTCGAGAATTGCTTTTGTACTTACAGCAAGCAGAATGCGTGGTACGAGCAGCCATGCGGCAAAGCTCAGAACGAACAGGATCGAAACGACGGTCAGGATGATTTTTGCGGTTTTATTCATAATATTCTCCTTGATAATGTTAAGTTGTGCTTCTTTTTCGAAAGCTCGTGAAAAACCAGATTACAGGGATTGCCAGCAGCACTGCTTGAATCGCAATCCACACAATGCCTGTAAAGCCGGTTTGGTTGTTTTCGTGGAACCAATAATTTAACTGTGGGATCAGTGTGGTTAGGTTATAAAGTGCATGGGCGATGATGGTGTAGAGCAGTTTTTCTGTTTTCAGAAATACAAGTGCCATTGCAGCACCGCCGATAAGGGCAAAGATCATGCCGCTCAGATTGCCGCCTGAGAATGCAAACAGCAGTCCGTTTGCAAGGCAGAGAACGGGGATGGAAAAATGCTTTGCAGGCATTTTTATGGCAAAGTAACGGAACAACAGTTCAATTGCCACAGGAGCAAGAAGCAAGGAAAATACAATGTTCTGCCAGTCTTCTATGAAGTGAATCCGGTGTATATCGTAGTTGGGGAGTGAATTCAGGTAGAGTAGGATATTCTCCGAAGAAGGTTCACCTGAAAATTCAGGTGCAGGCACGATCGCTCTCAACGTCAGTACGATCAGCTGACTTGCGGCATACAGGAACAGTGCCGACATGACGGGCGGCAGGATGTTGAACTCCTTGCAGTCAAAAATCTTTTTCACATTGATGGTGTCGCTCTTGCGGAAAATTGAAAATCCGATCAGGAGGCTGATGACAAGGCATAATACCTGTGAAATAAACTCATAGTGTCTTGCAAATGGATTATCGTCGCTGGGTGGAAAATACAGCGGCAGAGCATACGCAATATCGGACAGAATGATATAGCAAACTGCGGGGAGAATGCTGAGCAGAATCTTGCTTACTTTCGGTTTGTCGGTTTTCATAATAACTTCCTTTCTGGGGTAAATTCAATTTACATTATGATTATACCACAGATTACCTTTCTTGTCAATAGTTTTTTTGAAATATTTTTAGAAAATCTTGATTGAATAAAAACGCCTTATCGGCGGATAAAAAGTGCCGATAAGACGTTCTGCGTTTTGGTAAATAGTTTTGACGTTTACGGTTGCGAGATTATAACCGCCTGACTTCCCATGTAGGTGTACCGTGCCTCCACAGTGGAGCGGGCATATGCCTTGAGTCCGTTGCCCTTGTAGGGGTCATTGATATAATAGTAGTTGTCATCGTAGCCGACAAGCACCAGACAATGTTCACTGCGCTTCCATGTGAAGAGCGATCCGTTCGATGTGAGGTACCACTGTCTGCCGGGGGTGGATTGCACCATGTTGATGGTTGCCCAGATGGCAACGGGCTGCCCCTTGTCGATATAATCCGTCAGCAGCTGGGAGAGGGGAGTGCCTGTGATGTTGACAGCGGTATCACCGTTTGTCAGCAGCTTGTTCAGCGCCTTTGTGATGACGGGCGCATAGCAGCCGAAACCGCTTGAGGATCTCGGATCACCGATAAAGGCTTCGTCCGGATGCGGACCGTAGAGCTTGCCGCCGCTGGAATAGAGGGATCCCTTGTCAAGCGCTGTATCAATAAAGGTGTCGATGGATGTGGAGTAACCTGCGTCACGCAGGAGCATGACAGCGCTTGCGCTCTCACATCCCGTGGGATATCCGATCTGACTGATGTAGGGCGTGTCGAGCAGCACCTTGGTGATGATGCCGTCCGCATTCGTTGTGATTCCGTTTACGGTGTCACCGCAGACCAGAATGCCGGTTTCCGGGTGGAAATAATACCGTTGTTCGCTGATGGACTGTATTCCCGTCAGTGCCTTTCCATCGGCAAAGCAGTAGGAAGCCTCTCCGACGTGCAGCCAGCCGGAATGCAGTGCGCCGTCATCGTCAAATTCATAGGAATTACCTTCAATGACTTCATTGTTTGTTTTGAGGACGTAATCCTCCCCCGCATAATAAGCTGTCAGCTCATGCAGAATCCATCCCTTTTGCAGAATACCTTCGGCATTTGCATAGTAACAGACCGAGCCCAGCGCAGGAGGTGTTTCGCCTGCGCCTGTGGCGGCGGCGTAGACAAGAATTTGTGCCGCATCAATTGCATTGATGTTATCATCAAGATTGCAGTCAGCGTGATCTGCGGCATCCGCCGCAAGACCGAGTGCCTGCATTTCTTCGCTCACGCTTTTGCCGGAAACCGCAGAACTGGCTGCTGCTGTCAAAATATATGCTGCATCCACTGTATTGACCACAGCATTTCCGTCAATATCGCCGATGAGGAGCGCAGGGGCAGCGGAAAATTTCCCCGTCAGTGCCACACCGTCCTGAAAATAGCTTGCGGAATCGCCGTCATAGACAATACCGTTTTTCTGCTCGTCTGCCTGTACGGAAAATGAAGCGGAAGCTGCAGTCATGCAGGCGAGAAAGACGGAAAGTGCCTTTTTATAATTCATAGAATGTTACCTCCGTGATTATTAAAAAAGGCTCCGCCTGCGGACATGCAAACGGAGCCGTCTGATAAATTCAGTTTACCACAGAATGGCGGAAAAGTCAAGAGATGGCGCAGATGCCGCCAACCTCTTCCTCAATGCGCAGGAGTCGGTTGTACTTTGCCACACGCTCCGATCTGCTGGGAGCGCCCGTCTTGATCTGCCCTGCATTGAGCGCAACGGCAAGATCGGCAATGGTGGTATCCTCCGTTTCACCCGAACGATGGGAGATAACCGTAGAGAAGCCCGCACGGCGTGCCATGCGGATGGCATCGAGCGTCTCCGAAACGCTGCCGATCTGGTTGAGCTTGATCAGGATGGAATTGCCGCATTTTTCCTTGATGCCCTTTTCCAAACGCAGCGTATTTGTGACGAACAGATCATCAC
>SVNQ01000032.1 GCA_015066865.1 Ruminococcus sp. | reverse complement strand
CCTCCGCCGTGACAGGGCGGCGTTCTAACCAACTGAACTACCAGGCCATTGGTGGAAACTATAGGGCTCGAACCTATGACCCTCTGCTTGTAAGGCAGATGCTCTCCCAGCTGAGCTAAGCTTCCATCCAGTCATCAGTATCTCTCGCCTGACGACTTGTTTATTATATCACATCAGAAAACGTTTGTCAAGTGTTTTTTTCAAATTTCAAAAATTATTTTTCGGGCGTGTCGAAATGTACGTCAAGCTGCGGATACGGCATGGATATACCGCCATTCGCAAACGCCTTAAGGATCTGTTCGTTCAGATCATAGAACAGATCCCAGTAATTCTCGTTCTCCGTCCACACGCGGACATACAGAATGATCGCACTGTCACCAAATTCCCCGACTCTTACCAGCGGTTCCGGATCATCCTTTGCAAGCGGATGCTTAGCGACCACCTCAGAGATCAGCTTTTTTGCAGTCTCAAAGTCATTCTCATAGGAAATGCCGATCTTCAGCTCCACGCGCCGCAGCGCACGTTCTGAATAATTGACGATCACTGCGTCCGCAACTTGCCCATTCGGAATGAACACTGTGGTTTCATCCCCCAAAATCAGCTTGGTCTGCAAAATTCCAACACTCTTAACTGTACCTGTAACATCCCCAAATTTCACAAGATCTCCAACCTTGAGGGGCTTTGAGAACATAATTAGAAATCCGCCCGCAACATTCGCAAGGCTGTCCTGCAGGGCAAGTCCGATGGCAAGTCCTGCGGTTCCAATGACTGTGACGATCGAATCCATGGGAACGTTGAGCACGGAAAGAGCGATAACTGTCACCAGCACATACAGGATCACACGAATGACGGAGCCCAGAAAGCTTGCTGCTGTTGGATCCACATTGGAACGCTTCAAGCCGCGCTTGATCAGCTTCATCATTGCCTTGGTCACCATCACACCGACTGCAAATACGATCAGCGCCGAACCAAATCTGGGGAGTGCAGATTTAATGTACTCCCATATATTCATCAGTACCGTTGCATTCTCTGCTGTTTCCTCCGCGGTCAAAGCTGCAATCTGAAAGAACTGCATTGCATTCCACCTCCTGTGATATCTTTAAAACACCTTATATTATACAGCAATGACAACGGATTTGTCAAGTTTTGTGCAGTGCGGATTTGCGGACAAGAAAAAGGGAGAAAAATTTTGAAAAAAGACTTGCAAAAGATGACGAACTATTGTATAATAGAAATGTATGCTGAATTTTCAAGAACGGAGTGTGAGTATATGAATTTTCAATCAGCTATCGGAATGCTTGCAGGCGGTTCCATTCCCGGTCCTGATCTGCTCAATGGCGCACAGATCGCAGGTGTTACCATTGCCGGTCTGGGTATCGTATTTGCAGGTCTGGTCATTCTGGTATTTGTCATCTTCTTGTTCGGCAAGCTTTTTGATGCGATCAACAAGAAAACAGCCAAAAAACAGGCTGATGCCATGGCAAAGAGTGCCCCCAAGACTGCACCGGCACCGAAGGTCGCTGCACCGGCACCACAGGCTGCACCCGCACCTGCTGCTGCAGATGACGACGAGGTGATCGCAGTGATTTCCGCAGTCGTGGCTGCAATGAGCGCTGCAGACGGCAAGACCTACAAGGTTCGTTCCGTAAAGCCTGCTGTATCTTCTTCCCTCAGCGGCAGAACCGCATGGGCAATGGATGGCAGACGCAATAACGTAATGCCGTTTTAAGTTCAAGTAAAGGAGTAATAGAATATGGAAATTTTAAATATTCTGAAGGACATCCTGCTCGGGCTTTGGGAAACCAGCGGTCTGTACGGTCTGCTTGACTCTCCGGAAAAGCTCATTATGATTGGTATTTCCTTTGTTTTTATGTATCTTGCAATTGTCAAGGAATTTGAGCCGCTGCTGCTCGTGCCGATTTCCTTCGGTATGTTTCTGACAAACCTTCCTGCAGTTCTGCCGGAGGACTTTATGTACCACGCAGAATTCTGGACGATGGAACAGAATGCTGACTGGCTGTTCACTGTTCTCCATGACGGCGGTCTGCTGGATAAGCTGTATCTCGGCGTTAAGCTGCAGATCTATCCCTGCCTGATCTTCCTGGGTATCGGTACCATGACGGACTTTGGCCCCCTGATTGCAAACCCCAAGAGCTTCCTGCTCGGTGCTGCTGCACAGGGCGGTATCTTCTTCACATTCGTTGCAGCAGCCCTCATGGGTATGAGCGCTGCAGAATGCGGCTCCATCGCCATCATCGGCGGTGCGGATGGTCCGACAGCGATCTATGTATCCAGTAAGCTGTTAGGAAACGGCGCAAATTACAATGTTTCCACGGGTACCATTGCTCTTGCTGCTTATACATATATGGCTCTGGTTCCGGTTATTCAGCCCTTCTTTATGAAGCTTCTGACTACCAAGAAGGAACGTGCCATCAAGATGCCGCAGCTGCGTCAGGTTTCCAAGACCGAGAAGATCATTTTCCCGATCGTTGTAACACTTGTTGTTGCACTGCTCGTTCCCTCCGCAGGTGCGCTCGTTGGTATGCTGATGTTCGGTAACCTCCTCAAGGAGAGCGGCGTTTGCGCTCGTCTGGTAGATACCGCACAGAATGCACTGATGAACATCGTTACCATTTTCCTCGGTATCTCCGTAGGTGCTACTACTACTGCTGACAACATCCTGAATCCCGCATTCGCAAAGATTATGTTCCTCGGCGTTGTTGCATTCTCTCTGGGTACAGTCAGTGGTCTGCTGCTGGCAAAGCTGATGAACTTTCTCACAGGCGGCAAGATCAATCCGCTGATTGGTTCCGCAGGTGTATCCGCAGTTCCGATGGCTGCTCGTATTTCCCAGAAGGTTGGCGCACAGACCGACCCGACAAACTTCCTGCTCATGCATGCGATGGGCCCGAACGTTGCCGGTGTTATCGGTTCCGCAGTTGCTGCCGGCGTTCTGCTGAGCGTTGTGGCTTACTAAAAACAAATTGTTCTGTCAAATCCCCGATTCTTTGGAATCGGGGATTTTTATTTTTGGTAACAATCGTTCCCTTTTGCATATTTTGAATAAATTTCCAATACATTTTCATATGCTTTACACATAAATCGCTTTACTTTTGTCGAATTTTGTGCTATGCTTATAATGTATTATTATTCTCTTGAAAGGAACTACATATGCCGGAAGAAACAAATCATCTGAAAAAATACAGGATTGCCGTTATCGTGCAGTCCATCATCATTGCAGCACTCGTCCTGACGATTGCAGGACTGCTGCTGTCATTCCTGCTTCCAAAGCCCAAGGCAGAACCTGCGGCACTGGTGGAAAATGAAACCGAGCCTACGCAATCCCAATCCGATACGGAGGAATCCGAGGGGTTCTACCGCCTGAACGGCAAAAAGATCTTGTTTAACGATCCCATTTATGGGGAGATTTTCCTGCCCGTTTATGCGGACGTTCCCGCCTGCGCCTATGATACGGACAATGTCATCACAAGAAACGGCATGACGTATTATCTTGAGGAGGAAGGCATCACCTCGTATTTTGGAATTGACGTATCTGCACACCAGAAGGACATCGACTGGGAAACCGTAAAAGCGGCGGGCGTGGATTTTGCCATGATTCGCCTCGGATACCGTGGTTACGGTTCGGGGGAACTGATGCCGGATGACAACTTCGACAAGAATATGCGGGGGGCGTTGGCGGCAGGCATTGATGTTGGCGTGTACTTCTTCTCACAGGCAATCACAGAAAAGGAAGCTGTCGAGGAAGCAAAAATGACCATCGCCATGCTTGGCGATTATGACATCACCTATCCCGTTGCCTATGACTGGGAATTTGTCACTACGGACAAAGCAAGAACGGACAAGATTTCTGTAGATATGCTCACGAAATGTGCTGTGGCTTTCTGTGACACCATTGCAGAAGCAGGCTTCAAGCCGATGGTGTATCAGAACAAGCGAACAAGCCTGTTTAAACTGGGATTGCCGGATATTGCCCCATATGATTTCTGGCTGGCTGAATACGGCGACGAACCTACCTACTACTATAACTACGACATCTGGCAGTATACCGACAAGGGCAGTATCCCGGGAATCGAAGGGGATGTTGACCTGAATATCTGTTTCACAAACTACAACAAATAAGGAGAATTGACATGAAACTTGCTAAATCCACCTGGGTGATGTTCGGCATTTGGGGCGTATTGGCGTTTCTGAATGTGCTGGCAAGATGCAGCAGAGCATTCAGCGACTGGTATGTGATGAATATTTTTCCGCATTTCTCAACGTTCTGGGCGAGATTTACGGGTGCATTTCCGTTTTCCGTAGGAGAACTGCTGATCGTGCTTGCAGTCATTGTCGGTGTTCCGGCGATCATTGCATTCCCCTGCTTTATGATTTTCGCAAAGGCACATCGTGGAATGGTTGCACGTATTTACGGAAAAACGATCGGGTGGATTCTGACCTGGGTATTCACAGTACTGACGCTGCATTTTTTCATTCTCTATCAATGCACACCGTTCGGTGACAAGTATTATCCCAATGCACCGCAAAATTATTCCGCAGATGAAGTACGTGCCGTGCTGTCGCAAATGATCATGGAAGCCAACAAGACGGCTGAACTCGTGTCCCGTGATGAGAAAGGGCAGTTCATCATTTCTGAGGAAGATCTGCAGGCAGAGGCAAAGAAATCCATGCAGCGTCTGGGCGAAAAATATCCGCAGTATGCGGGGTTCTATCCCGATGCAAAGGGAATTTTCTGGTCGGATGTCATGACCAAGCAGTGGATTCTTGGCATCTACTATCCTTTCAGCATGGAGGCAAATTATAACACGAATATGTGCCCGATCAACCTGCCCAACACCCTCTGCCATGAATACACCCATCTTAAAGGAAATATTTTTGAGGATGAAGCCGGTTTTCTGGCATTTCTTGCCTGCATGCAGAGCGACAGTGCGGATTTCCGCTACAGCGGCTATGTACAGGCACTGGAATATGTGATGGATGTGGCATGGGATGTGGATCCTGAAGGTGTGATCACTTCACAGCTTTCCGAGGAGGTCTGGGCAGATATGTACTGCTTCGTACCGGAGGAATACTGGGAGGAGCATGAGGATGACATTGAAATCATCCCCGATGAAGTCGTAGAGGAGGTTGCCGATGTGGTAATGGATACTTCCCTGAAAGTGAACGGAATTGAGGACGGATCCCTCAGCTACGGCAGAATGGTAGATCTGATACTTGATTATTACATACAGGAAAACAAACTGGCGCAGAAAGAAGGAACGGAATGAGCCATTTTATTGAATTTCAAGACGTCTGCAAGTTCTACAAAATGGGACAGCAGACGATCGCAGCGGCTGATCACATCAGCTTTTATGCGGAAAAGGGAGAGTTTGTCATTATTGTAGGGCCAAGCGGTGCCGGAAAAACTACGGTGCTGAACATGATCGGCGGTATGGATACCTGTGATGAAGGAAAAATTTATCTCGATGGACAGGAGATCAGTGCGCTGCGCGGACGAAAACTGACGGAATACCGCCGTCACGATGTGGGATTTGTATTCCAGTTCTACAATCTCGTCCAAAATCTGACGGCTCTGGAGAATGTGGAGCTTGCCTCGGAAATCTGCCGTTCCCCGCTTGATGCGGCAGAAACGCTCAAACAAGTGGGACTTCAGGATCGCATGCAGAATTTTCCTGCACAGCTCTCCGGCGGCGAACAGCAGCGTGTGGCAATTGCAAGGGCATTGGCAAAGAACCCCAAACTTCTGCTCTGCGACGAACCGACGGGCGCACTTGATTATCACACGGGCAAAGCCGTTCTGCAGCTCTTGCAGGACACCTGTCGGAATACAGGGCGCACGGTACTGGTCATCACGCACAATCAGGCACTTGCCGGTATGGCTGACCGCATCATCCGAATCAAAAACGGTACGGCGATCTCCAATGCGATCAATCCCAACCCCGTGCCGGTATCGGAAATCGAGTGGTAACTGCCATGAAAAAGAAACATAGTTATCTGAAAAACATCTTTCGGGAAATCGGCGGAAGCTTTGGCAGATTCTTTTCAATCTTTGCAATTGTGGCACTGGGAACGGGATTTTTTGCCGGTCTTGTTGCTACCTCTCCCGATATGCTCGATTCTGTAGACGCTTATTATGACCGCAGTCACATGTCCGATGTGGAAATCATCTCCACCCTTGGACTTACGGATGCGGATGCGGATGCAATTTCGAAGATTGATGGTATCGGAGAGGTTTCTGCCGTCTATAGTATGGATGTGCTGATGAATTTCCCCGCTAACCGCACCCGTGCGACAAGAATGCTGAGCATTCCGAAAAAAGGCAGCTCCTGGCTGAACAGAGTAACGCTTATTGATGGTAAAATGCCCCAAAAAAGCAATGAATGTGTGGTTGCAAGGCTTAAAAATGTAAGCGAAAATCCCGAAATCGGAAGTACCATCACCATAAATTCCACAACGGACACGGAGGGGATGCTTTCGCACAGAACCTTCACTGTCACCGGAATCGTGGACAGTGCTTATTATTTTTCCATTGAACGTGACCGCACCTCCATCGGAAACGGCAGTATCAACATGATCCTGTACCTCCCCGAATCTGCATTCACAATGGATTGCTACACGCAGATCTTTGCTGATGTGGAAGGAGCAGACAAGCTCAACGCTTTCGATGATGCGTATGAAAACAGGATCAACGGGATCGTTGAGAAAGTGGAAACTATTGCAGATGCACAATGCAAACTCCGTTTTGAGGCGCTGACCGCAGAACCTCGTCAGGAGCTTGCTGAGGGGTGGGAAGAATACAACACCAAAAAAGCAGAAGCAGAACGTGAACTTGCAGATGCCAAAGCAGAATTGGATTCCGCAAAGGCAGAACTGGACAACGGCTACGCACAGCTTGAAGAACGTGCAGAACAAATGCGGAATGCGGGTTACTCCGAAGCAGTCATCACACAGTCACTTGCCGAAACTCGTGCAAAACTGGATAAAGGACTGGAGCAGTACGAAAGCGGACTTGCCGATTATGAAAACGGCAGGACAGAAAGCGAAACACAGCTCCGCAAAGCTGAACAGAAGCTTCTGGATGCTGAAAAAGAACTGAACGAAGCCGAAACTGGCGAATGGTATGTACGAACCCGCAGGGACAATCTTTCGTTTGTAAGCTTTGAGGGAAATGCAATGAAAATTGCTGCCATTGCCGTGGTATTCCCCGTCTTCTTCTTCATGGTGGCGGTACTGGTTGCTTTGACGACCATGACACGCATGGTGGAGGAACAACGTGTGCAGATCGGTACACTCAAAGCACTTGGCTATAGTAATGCCGCCATTATGGCAAAATATGTGCTGTACGCCGGTTCAGCAACACTGCTCGGCAGTGCTGTGGGATTGAGCTTCGGCATGCAGTTCTTCCCCAGAGTCCTATGGAACGCCTACGGGATCATGTACAATCTTCCGTCCCTTCAAACACCCTTCCGGATGAATTATGCTCTGATTGCCTTCCTCGGTGCAATGTGCTGCACAATGCTTGCAACTGTCAGTGCGTGCTTCCATTCGTTAAGAGAATGCGCCGCAAGCCTGATGCTTCCGAAAGCGCCAAAGGCAGGAAAGCGTGTGCTTCTTGAATACATCACCCCTCTGTGGAAGCGGATGAAATTCACACACAAGGTCACTGTCCGCAATCTCCTGCGATACAAAAAGCGGTTCTTCATGACGATTGTGGGAATTGCCGGCTGTACTGCACTGCTTGTCACGGGCTTTGGTCTGAGCGATTCCATCAATGAAATCCTCGACAAACAGTATGAAGAACTGAACCACTATGACATACTGGTGATGTGCAGAAATGCAAAATATGCGCATGACGAAAAAATCCAATCACTTCTGTCCGATGCGGACAATGTGCTCCATGTGCATCATGAATCCTGTGATATTTTCGTAAATGATGAAAAGTTGGAAGCCACGCTGTTTGTACCCGAAGATACGGAAATTTTTCCGAATATCCTGACATTGCGCAGCCGAAAATCCGGCAAGCCGCTGAAGCTGTCCGATGATTCCATTATTCTGACGGAAAAGGCAGCGGAAACAATGGGTCTTTCTGTTGGAGACAAGCTGGAACTGCGCAGAAACAATTACAAAACCGTCACCCTCACCATTGGCGGCGTGACGGAAAACTATGTGAACACCTATGTGTACATGTCGCCTGCATTGTACGAAGAATTGTATGGAACGCCCGCTGTATTTCGTTTGATTCTGGCGCAGCTGCCGGATTCTGTACAAAGTGACGTGCTTGCAGAAAAAATTCTGGAAAGTAATGGCGTTTCGACGCTTTCTCTGGTTGAGGAGATGAAAAACTCCTTCCGAAGCATGGTCAAAAGTATTGATTATATCATTGTAGTACTGATTATCAGTGCCGGTCTGCTGGCATTTGTTGTGCTGTACAATCTGATGAATATCAACATTACCGAGCGTGAACGGGAGCTTGCTACCATCAAGGTGCTTGGTTTTTACGAAGGCGAGGTTGGTGCATACATATTCCGTGAAACCCTGATCCTGTCACTTCTGGGCGCAGCTGCGGGACTTGTGCTGGGCATTTTCCTGCATGGCTTTGTAGTGCGCACGGCAGAGGTGGATATGGCGATGTTCGGCCGTGAAATTTATCCCTCAAGCTTTGCCTACGCTGCAATCCTGACAATGGTATTCTCCCTGATTGTCTGCCTCGCTATGTTCCCGAAGCTGCGAAAAATCAATATGGTGGAATCGCTCAAGAGTGTGGATTGACAATCTACAGAAAGGAACCTCCCATGACCTATCAAAAAAATCAGAAGATGCACAAATTCATTGATACCGAACCCATCCCTTCACGACAGGAATTGATCGACATAATTAAACGGGAAAATTTCGAGCAGATCTACGGTGAATTGTTTGAGGATTACCGCAAGCATCCTGTTCGTGCCATACTCATCCTGCTGTATATGGTTTGCGGCGTTCTGCTCTTTTCCTTCTTCTGTGCAAGGATGAATGGCTTTGGTGTTGCCTGCTCGGTTTGCATGCTCTCCGTGCCCTTCATTCTCTCGCCCTTTACACCCGGATTTACACACAAGCACAGAACGATTCTGCGTATCATTGCCGTTTTATCGGCAGTTCTGCTGCTTGCAATTGCTGCTTGCAGCGGGCTTTCTCATTTCGGAATTACGCAGGTACTCCCGAATTTTCACGTTGACGAGATGCTGCTCATTCCGATGCTGATCACCGGTATCATTCTGCTCTTTCCAGTTGCAATTCTGATCTTTCTCATTGTCAACAGAATCGCAGAGTCGAAATGCACGGAAGAAACGCTTGCAACCTGCATCGGTTACGATTGCTATCTTCATTCCAGCAGACATCGACATCGCATAACCAGACTTCACTACACGCCTGTATTTCGCTACCACACTTATGAGGGAGAACAGACGGCGGTGAGCAAAGCCACTACCAAAAATCCGGCAGGTCTTCCCCATATCGGTGAATCACGCACCATCTGGTATAATCCCCAAAAGCATGATGCAATACGCATTACTGAAAAACCCATTATTTCATGGGGAATGATCATTACCCTCGCAATCGTAATCATCCTGTTCGGCGGCATCGTGACTGCAATTTCCCTTAACACGGAGCTTCCGAATCCTTCCGCCCCCGCACAGTCCGAGGATGGGCGTGTGATCCTGAGCGATTCTAATCTCAACAAACGCATGGAATCCGAAGCATGGCGCATTGCGCTGCGTACCGTCACGAAAGTCGAAGATCAGGACGAAAAGCTCTACATTTACTTTGAGGAGCTTTCCACATTCGGCGGTGGTATTGCGATCCCTCCGGAGATGAAAGTTGAGTATGCCTCCGTCAAGGCAGGCGATGAGATGTACTGGGTGCAGACAAGTGACACGGCGGTTGTATTCAGCACGGACACCTACGTCTACGAGGGAAACAAGGTAGTTGCCACAGAATGAATCCGCTATTTGGCAGAATCTAACGAATGCAGCTGACAATATTTGAGAATAATCGTGAGTATACGCACTTGACAATTCCTTGTTTCCATGATAAAATAAAATGCATAAAGGGAGTAGCTTGCGTTTATGAGAAACGTAGCACTTTGCGACATACCCGATGGCAACATCCGCATTGTGTTTTAAATGGCAAGACTTTTGTTACGGTTTACCGTAATAGAGGTCTTGCCTTTTTTGTTTATGCAAGTTTCACCGGATTTTGGTAATACTATCATTGTCATATGCAAGCAGGAGGTCATCACATGGAAACAAACAAACCGATCCACAGTTGTACAAAAGACGAGCTGTATGCCCGGTTCGGTACAAATTCCGAAGGACTGTCATCCGATCAGGCAGTCCGGCATCAGGAAAAGTACGGCAAAAACGAACTTGAGGATACCGCTAAAAAAAGCGTGCTGCAGGTGTTTTTGGAACAGTACAAGGATTTCCTTGTTATCATTCTGATCATTGCTGCAGTCATTTCCGGTGTGCTGGGAGACTGGGAATCCGCCATCATCATTCTGGTGGTCATTACCATCAACGCCATTCTTGGCACTGTACAGCACTGCAAGGCACAGCAATCCCTCGATGGACTGAAAGCCATGTCCGCACCGAGTGCCAAGGTACTGCGCGGCGGTGAAATTGTTGTAATTGCCGGTAAAGACGTCACGATGGGTGATGTTTTGATACTGGATGCAGGCGATTTCATTTGTGCTGATGGTAGAATCCTTGAAAGCGCAAGTCTCAAAGTGGCTGAAAGCGCTCTTACGGGTGAAAGTGAGCCTGTGGAAAAGGAGGATACGGTTCTGGAGGGCGATGTACCGCTTGGTGACCGCAAAAACATGGTATTCTCCGGCAGCTTTGTAACCTACGGACGTGCAAAGGTTTTGGTAACGGGCATTGGAATGCACACGGAGATCGGCAAGATCGCTTCACTTCTGAAGTCCACTGAGGAGAAAAAAACACCGCTGCAGGTGAGTCTTGACAGCTTTGGCAGAAAGCTTTCCATCGGTATTCTCATCGTCTGTGTGTTGGTATTCGCACTGAGCATGTTCCGTGGAAATCCTCCCGTAGAGGCGTTTGTATTTGCTGTTGCACTTGCCGTTGCAGCCATTCCGGAAGCTCTCAGTTCCATTGTAACCATCGTGCTGGCAATGGGTACACAGAAGCTTGCAAAGGAAAACGCCGTAATCCGCAAGCTGCAGGCAGTTGAAGGGCTTGGCAGCGTATCCATCATCTGCTCAGATAAGACCGGCACACTGACGCAGAACAAAATGACCATCCGCAAAATTTTCTTTGACAACACCCTGATAGATGAAAATGATGCGCTGACTGAACGCCAGAAGCAGCTGGTCATTGACGGAATGCTTTGCAATGATGCAAATGTAAAGGATGGAGAGGAAATCGGAGATCCGACCGAGATTGCACTTGTCAATTATGCAGAAAAACATGGTATCGGTTCTATGGAATATCGAGGCAAATTTGAGCGTCTGGGCGAGCTGCCATTCGATTCCGACCGCAAACTCATGTCCACCATTCATAAAATCGGCGAAAACTACAAGATGCTGACAAAGGGTGCGGTGGATGTACTGATCCCCCGTATTCTGGAAATGAAAACTGCCGAGGGCAAACGTCCTTTTACCCCCGATGATGCGGAGATTCTTCGCAGTACCAATCTTCAGCTCTCCGAACATGGTCTGCGTGTATTGGCATTGTGTGAAAGGGATGTCCCCTCCCCCAATGTTTCCCTCAAGGATGAAAACGGCTATATCCTGCTTGGTTTGTTTGCAATGCAGGATCCGCCGAGAGTAGAATCTGCTGACGCAGTTGCAAAATGCAAATCCGCCGGAATCCGTCCGATCATGATTACGGGTGATCATCTGATTACTGCATCTGCAATTGCAAAACAAATCGGCATTCTTGACGAGGAGCATATTGCTGTTGAAGGTGCGGCGATCGAGAACCTCTCCGACGAGGAACTGAAGGACTTTGTAGAAAATGTCTCTGTTTACGCAAGAGTTTCCCCTGAACACAAGATTCGAATTGTAAATGCGTGGCAGGCACGGGGCAACATCGTTTCCATGACGGGTGACGGCGTAAACGATGCTCCTGCCCTCAAACAGGCTGACGTGGGTGTTGCAATGGGCATTACAGGAAGCGAAGTTGCAAAGGATAGCGCATCAATGGTACTGACGGACGACAATTTTGCAACGATCGTTAAGGCAATTGAAAACGGCAGAAATCTCTACGACAACATCAAGCGTTCCATTCTCTTCCTGCTTTCCGGAAACACGGCCGGCATTCTGGCTGTACTTTTCTGCTCGATTCTGGCGCTTCCGGTTCCGTTCAAGGCGGTTCACCTGCTGTTTATCAACCTCCTGACGGATTCTCTGCCGGCAATCGCACTGGGCATGGAACCGCATAGTGCGGATGTGATGAACCGCAAGCCTCGTCCTAAGAATGAGTCCATCCTTACAAGATCCGTACTATTGCAGATCATAACGGGTGGTATTGTCATCTCCGTTTATACTCTGATTGCATATTTCATTGGTCTGAAAATCAGTGCAGAAGCGGCAAGTACCATGGCATTTGCTGTACTGTGCCTCTCAAGACTGGTGCATAGCTACAACTGCAAGTCCGATTCCCCCGTACTTTTCACAAAACGCATGTTCAATAACAATGCCATTCAGCTGGCATACCTCATTGGTTTCCTGCTGCTGAGCGCTGTCCTGTGGCTCCCCTTCCTGCATGGTATTTTCAGTGTTGCTGCTCTGGATGTACAGCATATCTGCATGATCTACGGTCTGTCCATTCTGACGCTTCCGACGATACAGCTGATCAAATGGATTGCCTGCAAAATCAAAAAATGATGCTGCGGAGCTTCTGCCAATGGCAGAAGCTCTCGTTTTTTTCAAAAACAATTGACAAAAAACGAAGGATATGGTAAGATAATAAAGTATGAGAAAGCCCGAAACAGAAAGGATTTCCAATGGCAAGAAAAAAAGAAGCCCCAAAACCGAAAAAGCCTGCGATGGACGCTTGGTTTGAAAATGCCGGCATCACACAAGAAGAATCTATCACGGACACACTGGAAAAGAATTACCTCCCCTACGCGATGAGCGTTATCATTTCCCGTGCACTGCCGGAAATTGACGGATTTAAGCCTTCCCACCGCAAGCTCCTATATACAATGTACAAAATGGGTCTGCTGACAGGTGCACGAACAAAATCTGCAAATGTTGTCGGACAAACCATGCGCCTGAATCCACACGGTGACGCAGCGATCTATGAAACCATGGTTCGTCTGACCCGTGCAAATGAAAGCTTGCTGCACCCCTATGTGGATTCCAAGGGAAACTTTGGTAAGCAATACTCCCGTGACATGGCATATGCTGCTGCACGATACACCGAGGTTAAGCTCGCTCCCATCTGCAGCGAACTGTTCCGTGACATCGACAAAGAAACTGTTGACTTCGTTCCGAACTATGATAATACGATGCCGGAGCCAAGTCTGCTGCCCGCTGCATTTCCTTCGGTACTGGTCAATTCCAATATGGGTATCGCCGTTTCAATGGCAAGCAATATCTGTCCTTTTAATTTGCAGGAGGTCTGCGAAACCTGCATTGCACTCATGAAGAATCCAAATCATGATATTCTTTCCACGCTCAAAGGCCCCGATTTCCCCGGCGGCGGATTTTTACTTTATGATGAAGATGAACTGCGCAAGATCTACGAAACGGGCAGAGGCAGTGTAAAACTTCGTGCTAAGTGGAATTTTGACAAGTCCGCAGGATGCATTGAGGTTACAGAGATTCCCTACACAACCACACTTGAAGCAATCAAGGATAAGATCACAGAACTTGTAAAACAGGGCAAGCTGCGTGAAATTTCCTATGCCCGTGATGAAATTGATGTCAACGGATTCCGCCTTGCAATCGATGTTAAGCGCAACACGGATCCCGATAAGCTCATGCAGAAGCTTTTCCGCATGACGCCGCTTCAGGACAGCTTCGGCTGTAATTTCAACATTCTGATTGGAAATACGCCCAAGGTAATGGGAGTTCGTGAAATCCTTTTGGAATGGGCAGCGTTCCGTCAGGAATGCGTGCGCCGCAGGGTGTATTTTGATCTGAACAAAAAACGTGAGAAACTGCACTTGCTGCTCGGTCTGAAAAAGATCCTTTTGGATATTGATAAAGCAATTGCCATCATCCGCAATACGGAGGAAGAATCCAAGGTTGTTGCAAATTTGATGGCAGGCTTCGAAATTGATGAAATTCAGGCAGAATACGTTGCTGAAATCAAGCTTAGACATCTGAACCGTCAATATATTCTCTCCAGAATTGAAGATGTAGACAATCTCAAGGCAGAGATTGCAGATATGGAAGATATTCTGAGCAAACCGGAGAGAATCAAGAAAATTATCATCGGCGAACTCAAGGAAACCATCAAAAAATATGGTCAGCCCAGAAAAACGCTGTTCTACCACATGACGGAGGAGGATCAACTCCCTGCTGAGGATGATACCCCGGATTATCCCGTGCATTTGTTCCTCTCCAAGGAAGGATATTTCAAGAAAATCACACCTCAGTCACTGCGTATGAGCGGCGAGCAAAAGGTCAAGGAGGGTGACTGCATTTCGCAGCAGGAGCAGGCAACAAACAAAACGGAGCTATTGTTCTTCACAAGCGGTGCGCAAGTGTATAAAACCCGTGCAAGCGCATTTGAGGATACAAAGGCAAGCCTTCTTGGTGATTTTATTCCCGCAAAGCTTGGTTTTGACGAGAATGAGACGGTCTGCGGCATGATTTCTACCACGGATTACAGTGGAATGCTGTTGTTTGTGTTCGAAAACGGTAAGGCTGCTAAAGTTCCGCTTTCAGCTTATGCCACCAAAACCAACCGCAAAAAGCTGACTGCGGCGTTCTCTGACAAATCACCCCTTGTCAAGTTGTTCCTTCTGACGCAGGATACGGATATTTTCGTACGTTCCAGCGGAAATCGAGCTGTGCTTGTCAATTCAGCTGAAATTGCTGAAAAATCCACTCGCAGCACACAGGGCGTACAGATAATGACACTTAAGGCTAAACAGACTGTTGTTTCTGCGGAAATTGCAGAGGGCGAATTTCTCGAATCCATTCAGAGCTTCCGCATCAAATCAATTCCGGCTGCCGGAAAACTTGCAAAGAATCTGGAAGAAGCCAATCAGATGCAATTATTATAAGAAAAAAGGGATTTCCCATGAGGAAATCCCTTTTTCATGTAAAAAAATCGCCCGCTTTACTAAGCGGGCGATGATGTTTTGCATTAACGTATGTACGATAGAACTATTCCTTTACACCACCGAGTGCAACACCGGCAATGATGAACTTGGACAGAATGAAGTAGATAATAACAATCGGCAGAATAGACAGTGTAACACACAGGTAGTCTACACCGTAGTCCTTGTTCTTGTCAAAGCCCAGTACCTTAGCAACCATGATCGGCATTGTTACAAGCTTGTCATTCTTCAGAATCATGTTCTGAGTATAGAAGTTGTTCCAGTTTGCAACGAATGCAAAGATTGCCTGAACGGCGATAGCCGGCTTCATCATGGGAAGTGCAATCGTCAGGAATGTACGGAACTCTGCGCAGCCGTCAATACGAGCAGCCTCTACGATATCCAGCGGGAAGGAGGATTTCATATAGGAGCGCATAAAGAAGATAACAGCCGGAGCAGCAATTGCCGGTACGATCAGGGGAATAAAGTTGTTGATCAGACCGAGCTGATACATAAATCTTACGAAACCTGCAGAAGAAACCTGTACAGGAATCATCATAACAGCAATGATAAATGTGTAAGCCGGACTTCTCAGCTTGAAATCATATACAGTCAAACCATAAGCAGTCAGAGCAGAGAAGAATACTGTCAGACCGGTAGTTGAACCTGCAATAAGCAAGCTGTTTACATAACCCTGAACTGTGTCAAAAGAACCCGAATACTGACGTGCAGCACCGGTCTTTACTTTACCCAAAAGGGTATTGAAGTTGTCACCAATACTGCTGCCAAACCAGAAGTTTGACGGATTCTTTGCCAGATCCATATGTCCATGTGTGGAGTTTACGATCAGAATGTAGATCGGAATCAGACAAATCAGAGTAAGAATCACGCAAATGATAAAGATAAAGACTGACTTTGCAATGATTTTAGCGTGGTAATTATCCTTGGGTTGACCATACTGTTTTTTCATGCTCATAATGTCAGTCCTCCTCTCTTCATCTTTTCCTTATACTGCTTCATCGCTCTCTTGCGCTGCTTCTTCTGCGCAATTTCATCCTTATCACGGTTCATATAGAACGTGATGGAACCGAGAAGTGCAGTAATAACAAAGATGATAATGGAGGCTGCACCTGCATAACCGTAGTTAGCCTGAGCAACTGTACCTTGGTTAAAGTTTGCATAAATGAATACTGCCGCAGTTTCGAGATCCAGAGAATAATTTGCACCCGTGTGATACAGGTACGGAATATCGAACATCTGCAGACCACCAATCATGGAGGTTACGAGTGTATAAACCATAATCGGCTGCAGCAGAGGCAGTGTAACCTTGAAGAATACCTGTCTGGAATTTGCACCGTCGATGTTTGCTGCCTCAAAGAGAGACGGGTTGATGCCCATGATACCGGACATCAGCATGATCATGGTATTACCAAACCACAGCCATGTCTGAATGAACATAACCATAATCTTGGAAACAACAGGATCGGTTACAAACTTGATCGGTTCTTCCAAACCCATATGCAACAGGGTTGCGTTAACGAAGTAGTACTTAGAGTCACCGAACAAGTTTAAGAACAAAGCCGCAACGGATGCAGCAGTGATGATGTTCGGCATGTACATTACTACCTTGAAGAAGCCCTTACCGGGCAGCTTAACCTTTGCATCGGTGAACCATACAGCCAGCAGCAGCGAAAGCAGAATCTGCGGAATAAAGTTACCGAACCAAAGAATGAATGTGTTACCAAGGGCGTTCAAGAACTTTGCGCTGGTTGCAGCGGCACCCTGTGCAACACCTTGTCCAAACAGGATCGTTGTATAGTTGTCAAGGCCAACAAACTGTCCGTGTGCGGACTGGTTGCCCTGGAAGGACAAGATAAATGTGTAGATCAAAGGCCAAATCTGGAAAAAGCAATACACAAGGAAAAAAGGTGCAATGAACATATATCCATACTTGGCATAGCTAATAGACTTAATACGACGCTGTGCAGCTGACGCCATTACCTTTCACCCTCTCGACATGAAATTACAACATGCGCCTATGGGGGCAATTCGCCCCCACAGGCAACATATATGTTTTTGTTTAATTAGATTTTAAGAAAATCTGAATTACTTGGAGAGGTCGGGGTTAGCTGCGATAGCATCTGTTGTGTAAACGTCCAGAATCTCATCAGCAGACTTTGTGATGTTCTTCTGCAGAGCGTTCAGGTATGTGTCCTTCAGGGACTGGTCATACTTGGAGATAGAAGCATCCATGTTGATGCCAGCTGCTACGTCTACGAATACAGCGAACTGATCCTGACCGCCGAGCAGTGCGTTGGTGTTCTTCTTCTCAGAAACGATCTTCTCCATAACAGCCTTGTTGTTTGTGAAGTCGCCGGACTCCAGAGCATACTGCTCCATTGTGTCAGCGTTTACAGTGAAGCATCTGATGAAGTCAGCTGCCATTGTAGCGTTGTCACAGTTAGGAGATACGCAGAGCCAAGAACCGCCCCAGAAGTATTCCTGCGGGCCCTTAACGATGTTCCAGTTACCTGCAGAACCACCGTTCTGTTCCAGCTGTGCACCGGTAGCCAGGCACCATGTGGAGTAGAAGTAACCCAGAGTCTCGCCGCCCAGACCTACGTTTGTCCAGTCAGCTGTCCACTGATTTACATCAGGATTTACATAGCCCTTGTCAACCATGTCCTTAGCCATAGTTGTGAATTCCTTAACAGCTGTGGTGTTCAGAGTTGTACCATCAACCCAAGCAGCACCTGTAGCTGTGGAGAAGCACTGCCACAGACCGCCCAGAGTAGCAGTCATCTTAACCTTGCCGTCAGTAGCTGTCTTCAGCTTTTCAGCTGTAGCCATGAAGCCATCCCAATCCTTGATAGCATCCTGCATTGCCTCAGGAGTCTCGATGCCGAGCTTTTCCTTAGCGATGTCAGTGTTGTAAGCGAAGCCGCCTGCAGCTGCCTGCCAGGAAGCACCCTTCAGAACGCCGTTGTTGTCTGTACCGATCTTTACGGTGTAGTCATAAGCGTCCTTGTACTCGTCCTCAGAAATGCCCAGGTCGGACAGAGGAGCAGAGAAAGCATCATCGTTGATGTAGTTCAGAATCCAGCCAGCCTCAGTTACGAACAGGTCAACGTCATCGCCAGCGTTCAGGTAGTTTGCATACTCCTTAGCTGCTGCGCCGCCGTTCTCACCGCAGTTCTGATACTTGATGTTCTGGTCTACAACTGCATCAGTGTTCTTCGCAGTGTAAACTTCGAACATGTTGTTCAGGTCTGTGTCAGTCCAGCATACGATTGTCAGGCAATCGCCGTCATCTGCCAGCTTAACTTCGCCGCCCTTGGACTCTTCGCCCTTGGACTCTTCGCCCTTGGACTCTTCGCCCTTGGACTCTACAGACTCAGTCTTGGACTCTGCGGGCTTGGACTCTTCCTCTGCGGGGCCGCAAGCAACGAATGCTGTGGAAGCCATAGCCAGTGTTGCGAGCAGCGCAAGTGTTCTCTTCATTTTGCTCATTGGTAAATTCCTCCTTAAGATATATCTATTATATTTCCATGTGAAATATAATATGCCATAATTAAGCCGGTGTTCCCACCGTTTCCCCTTCCAGAAGCGTTCCTGGGCAATACTGCACACGCTCCGGTAATGGAACATTTTCCTTACGAATCAGTTTCAGAAGCAGCTCAGCAGCTTTTTTTCCGATCGTCTCAGTATCCTGCCGAATTGTCGTCAGACTTGGACGAAGCGCTTGCAACAACGGCGTACCGTCATATCCCATCACGGAAACGTCCTTCCCCTCGGTCAATCCGCATTCGCGAATCGCCTCCACACCGGAAACGGCACAAATGTCATCCGGATACAATATACAAGTGGGGGGCTGTTCTTCCCTGAGCAATTCCAGCGTCAGCTGAAACGCTTCATCGGGCTGCAAATATTTTGCCGGTTTCAGAAACCTTTCGTTCACTTTACAGTGATGATCAGCAAGCACCTCACGAAACGCCCTCAAGCGTGCCTGTGTTACCTGTGATTCGTCACCATAAATATACGCAATTCTTGTATGTCCTTTTTTCAGTGCATACTCCAGCAAGTCACGGATGCCCTGTTCATTATCAGAAGCCGCCGTATATTTCTCATCAGCTATGTAATCGATTGAAACAATCGGAAGTTCACTGTTAAGAAGCCGCTGCACCTCCGGCGCTGTGAAATCCACACAGGCTGCCAGCACACCGTCAACATTACGATACATGCAGTGCTCATAATAGGAATAAGAACTGTCACCGACATGACTGCTGATAAATGTCAGATCATAGCCGCTGTGTTCCATTTCCACTTTGAAACTGTCAAGAATTGCCGCAAAATAGTGATGCTGCAAACCACTGTTTGCCTTGTCCACCATCAGCACTCCTATATTATAGGACTTTTTGGTTTTCAAAGCTCGTGCCAGTGAATTTGGCATATAGCCAAGCCTTTTGGCAGCTTCACGAACACGTTCCTTGGTCGCATTGCCAACATCATCGTGGTCATTGAGTGCCTTGCTGACGGTCGCAGTGGATACGCCGCATTCAGCAGCAATGTCTTTTATTGATACCATCCGCACACCTTCAATGCCATGTCATATTTTGCAAATCCGGCTAAGCACCGATAGTGCTTGCTTTCATAACATAAATATACAACACTCTGCCTAAAAAGTCAATGCTAAAATCCATTCTTTCATTTTTTTTGAATGTTCTGCACAAAACTTTATCCCAATTTTTGTGCAGTCGGTATACTTTTTTGACGTTTTTTTTCATTTATTACAAAATGGTTACTTTCCGTTTTTTAGGTAAATTGCACGAACTTTCCAGTTTTTACGGCTGAATGCGCAGTTATTTCTCCATGTTTTTCAACATATTGCACAAAGATGGAGCATCTTTTCTATCTGCAAAAATAGTTCTTGCATTTCTATAGCGAATGTGGTATAATATACTATAGTATCCGGACGGTACTGTAACGATTACAATTGCCCCTTTAGTTAAATGGATATAATAAACCCCTCCTAAGGGTTAGTTGTGAGTTCGATTCTCGCAGGGGGCGCCACACATTATAAGAAAAGCTTTGGAAAATCCAAGGCTTTTCTTTTTTACAGCACAGTGACTCCCCGCAATGCAGGGAGTCACTGAATCTGTTATTACTTAATCGGCAATTTGTCGATCAGTCCAACGAGGAACTTCAGAATGTTCAGAGAATCCGCCGGTGACGGCTTTTCATCAAGATCCACGTCAGCATTCAGAATTGCCTGATCCGACAGACCACCAATACCAAGGAGCGCTCTGTTCAGGAAGATTACATCCAGAACATCCACTTCGCCGTTTTCATCAACGTCGCCATAATCAGGCTTTGCCGGCTCAGGTGTGGGCTTCTCTGTTGTAGGTTCCTTGGTTTCAGGCTCTGTGGGCGGGTCAGTAGGCTTGGTAACCGGAGGATCCACAGGATCGGTCTTGCCTCCGGTGTTCAGATTGCTCTTTTCACCGCTTGCATAAAATTCTGCAACCGAAATACCTGTATCATTCACGCCAAGGGGCTGCTTATGGTCAAGACCGATATACTTGCCGCTCTCCGTCTGCCAGAGAGAAGGCTCGAACAGTCCATATTTTTTTTCATCCCATGTCTGGAAGTCATAGCTGAGAAGTCCGCCGGTATCGCCGGAGTTCGGGTTCAGACACCAGAAAGTGTGGTTGATATGATTGTCGATCATGTAATCACGCAGCAGCTCCATCCACTTCTGGTTCTTGTCGCCATCCATATGACCGCCCCACTCACCGATCAGCAGGGGAGCAATATCTTCTTCTACGATGTATGCCCATGTATCGTACCAATAGTCATCCAGCAGCGTCTGGGTGGTAAAGTCCTTATCGAACCATGTCTGCGCATATACGGAAGGACCGTAGTCATGGGGAGAATATACGATCTGGCTCGTTCCGGAATCGGGTGTGATCGGGAAATCACGCACACCTCTGAGGTTGCCGCCCCACCATGCACCATGCCACGGGGATGCATCGCCCTTTGCCTCCCACACATCGGGAGTATCATAGGTATAGCCCTTTTCGGTCTTGGGATACTGTTCCACGCCCTCAATGAAAATCAGCGCATTGGGGTTTACCTCAAGAATG
>SVNQ01000031.1 GCA_015066865.1 Ruminococcus sp. | reverse complement strand
CCGAATGCAAATCCCTGACGAAGATCACCTATGCTGACGGCATTACAAATATTGCAAATACTCTGTTCTACAACTGCGACGGGCTGACAACCATCACCATCCCCGAGACGGTAACCACCATTGGAGAAAAAACATTCTACAGCTGCTCATCTCTGGCAGAGGTAACGATGTACAAAAACGTGGAGAAGATTAACGGCTCTGCATTTGATAAATGCACAGCCCTCACCGATGTTTACTACACAGGAAGCGAAGAGGACTGGAAGGCCATGATCGTTAGATCCTCCAACGATCCCCTCCTCAATGCCAATATTCACTATAACTACGTTCCTAAAACCACCACTACCTTTGGCGATGTTGACTGTGACGGCAAGGTTGATATTCTGGACATCATCGTTCTGAACAGAAATCTGCTGGGCAGCGGCGAGTTAACTGCACAGGGCAGAGTCAATGCCGATGTCAACCGCAACAATAAGCCGGATGCAGATGATTCTCTGAACATTCTGAAGTTCCTCGTTAAGCTGACTGACAAGCTTCCGGTAGCATAACTGTGCAAGCCGCATCACAAGTTATCGTACAGCAAATCGGCTCACCGCATAAACGGTGAGCCGATTTATTTATTATGTAATGATTATGCTTCAGGCTCAATGATCGGTGCATCCACAGCGTTCTTGCGCACGCTCTCAATGCCGTTCATGCAGCTTGCCTTTGCCTTGTAGCCTTCGCTCTTGGCAATCACTTCGCCGTTTCTTGCCTTCAGACGGAAACGGAACTCGCCTGCCTTGTCCACATAAACCTCAAACTTAGGATGCTTTTCTGCTACATATCCTTCCACAGTCTGATCTTCGAGATTTGCCTCCGGTGCATTCTTTCTAACGCTCTCGCAGCCGTTCTTGCAGCTCGCAATAGAGGAATAAACCTCACTGGAATTGGCAATTGTTTCACCGTTGCCGGCCTTTAAATCAAATGTAAACCCTGTTTTTGTCGTTTTAATTACAAATTTTCCCATGTGTATTCATCCTTTCTAAATAAAAATGCCGTATGGCTACTTATATTATACTCTGTTTTTTGTAAAATGTCAATAGTTTTTCCGGAAGTCAACGGAAAAGACTGTGCAGAAAGGCAACTGCATCAGGTTCCCTGCCACATCTTGCGAAATTCTCCGGGTGAAGTCCCCTCCACCTTGCGGAACACTCTGGAAAAATAATTGGCATCGCTCATGCCGCATTCCTGACTGACCGCTTCGATGGGCATGTCTGTAAAACGCAGCAGCTGCTTTGCATGGGTAATGCGTACCTGCGTCAGATAATTGACGATCGAAACACCGTACTGCTTCTTGAAAATTCGCGTCAGATAGAACTTGTTGACATAGAACATCTCCGCCAGCTGATCAAGCGAGATCTTTTCCTGATAATTCCGGTCAAGGTGCTGTTTGATGGACGTCATGTCACGGATGCCCCGATCAAATCCAATCTCCTCCTCCGTCACACGGCTCTCCTGCGTGAGCATCACCAAAAGTGAAACGATCTTCTGGTACAGCAGCATATCCCCAAAACCGTTATCCTCCTGTGCAATATTGTAGATCTCCGTCAAAAGATCCGCAAGCATCAGGTAGCGTTTCGCCCGAAAACAGGGTTTTCCGCCGTTGTGAACGAAATTCTCATAGATCTCGCGTGCATTGCCGCCGCTGAAATGCGCCCATTTGAACCGCCAGCGTTCATCCAGCGGTGTATGGCTGTATTCGTTGGTACAGTCGATGAATACACAGTCTCCGGCATGTACGGTATACTGCTTCCCCTTGTAAAACACCCTGCCCGTTCCGTCCATAACAAGAATAACCAGATAGGAACGCAGATAATCTCTCTGGCTGATGTGTTCACGGTTGGCACACAGCTCGCCTGCCTCCTGCAAATAGATCAGATTTTTCTTTGCAAAGGGCGAAGGCGTGTACAAAATTCGCTTGTCCTGCTCCAGACCGGTGTAGCCTCGTAAAAACTTCATGGAATCCGTCCCGCTTTCTGTATAATTTTATTACATTATACACCATTCCTTCAAAAAAGTCAATATAATGCTAATTTTTTTCAAGATTGCCACTTGATTCATTTCGATATTTTTGGTACAATAAATTTGTCATTTGAAGCCAATGCTTAACGGAGTTTTCCGGCGTTATGCGGATTGAAAAAACGTCGGAAACCCCAATTGGCAAAATTCGCTTAAAAGCGATGACTTTCCGGCAGTTTTCCGGTAAATCTTCTTTTCTGATATCCCCCAAAAGGACGGAACGCTGACTCCTCCGTCCTCCATTCTACCATAGACAGTACGAACTTTTCTCACGCATTGCACGGTGCAAGAGAATGCTAATGTTTGTGCTGTCTTTTCCTTTATATTGACGATACAGCCGGAGATACACCGCTTGCTTTTGTTAATTTTTACCTAAAACTCCCGTCCGCATTTAGCAAAAAAGTAGAATCTCTTTTTTGCTTCCAATATTTTCCCCGATACGTTGTTATAGAGATGTAAGCCCACCACAACGGGGCACGATTAAAAATTTATCACGAAAGGGGTTCTTTTCCATGAAAAAACGAATTATTGCAGCCGTACTTACTGCCGCCCTTTGTTTTCCGCTGACAGCCTCCGCATGGTATGGTCTGGGGGACATGAATACCGACGATTGCCTTGACGCATTTGACCTTGCCATCATGAAGCGGAAACTCAATGAGGAAAAAGATTTTTTCGATTACGAGGAATACCCGATGGAAGCGGATCTCAACGAAAATGACGCTTTCACGGCGTATGACGTAAAGCTCATGCAGAGCTACGTACTTGGCAAAATCGGGAGCTTTTCCGATACGCCGATGATTTCCAGCAAGGCACTTGCTTCGGGGACCGAACGTACCGAAAACGGTAAGATGGCAAGTACGGCATTCAAACAATCACAGATGGATTTTGCAGCGAATCTATTCAAGCAAACCGCACAGAACCAGGAAAACACCCTGATCTCGCCCATTTCCGTATCTATTGCGCTTTCCATGACAGCGAACGGTGCGGACAAGCAGACACGCACGGAGATGGAAAACGTCCTCGGCTTAAGCGTTGAGGACATCAACGAATACATGGCGTACTACCTCACGCACATCGGAAACAGTTCGGATGCCCGTGTCAATATTGCAAATTCCGTCTGGTTCCGTGATGATGAAGAGCTGACTGTCGAGGAAGACTTCCTCGACACAAACAGCAATTATTACGATGCGGAAATCTATGCATCGCCCTTTGATGCAGGAACCGTGAAGGATGTCAACAGCTGGGTGGAGGGCAAGACCGACGGCATGATTCCGGAGCTTATCAGGGATATTAGTCAGGATACTATGCTGATGCTCATCAACGCCATTGCATTCGACGCAAAATGGTCGAATCCTTACGAAGACTATCAGGTGAAGGACGGCACCTTTACTGCCGCTGACGGCACGGAGCAGGATGTGCAGATGCTGCATTGCGACGGAGATGATTACTATGAATTTGATAACGCCGTGGGCTTTTCGAAGGCATATGAGGGTTATGATTACCGCTTTGTGGCAATTCTTCCCGATGAGGGCGTGAGCGTTTCCGAATGGATCGCACAGATGGACAGCGAAGCGGTACTTACTGAGCTTTCCGAGCCGGAAAGAGATTACATTGTCATCACGCAAACGCCGAAATTCAAATACGAAACAGATCTTAAGCTCAAGGATGTGCTCTCCGCTATGGGCATGCCGACGGCGTTTGACCGAACAGAGGCGGATTTCTATAAGATGGGAAAGCGTACCGTGGACGGCATTGATTATCCCCTGTACATCGGCGAAGTTCTGCACAAGACCTGCATTGACCTCAACGAATCCGGTACCCGTGCGGCGGCTGTGACGGCTGTTATCATGAATGCCGCCGGTGCTGAACCGAGTGAGGAAGAACCCATCATCAAGTACATCACGCTTGACAGACCGTTTGTCTACATGATCGTGGATAACAACAACATTCCCCTGTTCATGGGAACGGTACAGAGTGTGGAATAATTTCTTTTATTATCGCTATGAGAGGATGCAGCCCTTCGGGGCGCATCCTCATCTTTTTTCGGGGTGCATTGTTTGGCTGCCCCACCCCTGCCCTCCCCCAAAGGGGAGGGAGAATAAGTCGGGGCTTCGCCCCCGTACCCCCTTGTGGGGATGCCACCCCACGTCCCATTTAAGGATGCAGCCCTTCGGGGCGCATCCTCATTTATTTATTGCATTCCCCCGAATCTTATGCTATAATAGTAGCAGCAACAAAAAAACATCCAAAGGAGGAACCCATGGAATCTTCAATCCGCCGATTCAGCCTGCTCTCTCCCAACGACAGCACCGCTTATTTTCAGCTCAGTGACAGCACAGCCAATGATCTGTCCATTGATTTTCTTGCTGCACATCTGTCCCACGAAAAGGAAGAACAGCCGAAACTTCGCCATCTTCTCATGCAGATGCCCGTGGATCCTGCCATCATCTCCTATCGTCAGGCGATTTACAAAGATTTGAAGAACGCACCGAAAATCTGCGAAAAGATGCAGGAGATCTTTGATGCCATGCAGTTCTACACCATGGATGTCAGCCGCAGCATCTACGAAAAATCAAGCATCTGGGAGCTTGTCACCCGTCTGCGTTCGCTGCAGAATTATGTCAGCTCCATATCACAGCTGCAGACGCTTCTGAAGGGCTGTGCATTTTCGTCCGATGGAATGCGCACGCTTGTGCAGCACATCGAAACGATCAGCACGGAAAGCGGATTTGCGGAACTTGCAAAGGATCTTGAAATGCTCGGCGATGATATTGATGGGATCCGCAGCATGACGCTGGGCGTCAATTTCGACAGCGAATTTTATCCGCATGAGGTGGGGATCATTTCGCTCAATCCCTATGCATTCGGCGAAAAGGGCATGCTGGAACGATTTCTGCAATTTCACCGACAGAAAAAAGCTTCTGACGCAGAGTTGACACCATTTACAATGATAACACACGAGAAGAAGCCGTCCGCTGCGGAAAGCCCTCTGATGAACAATCTAACGCAGATCGTCGAACGGATGCTGCCGACTGCAACAAGAAAGCTGCATAAAATTCTGAAAAAATATACAGATGTCAGCGGCATGGCACTTGCAAGACTCGGCGACGAGCTGATGTTCTATTTGCGTTTTATCGAACTGGAGAAAAAGCTCGGCGCAGCAGATCTTCCCACCTGTATCCCCGAATGTTCGGAGAATGATACGATCTTTTCAGATTTATATAATGTAAAGCTTGCCATCTGCCATCTGGAAGGGACGGTAGAGAACCATATTATCTGCAATGACATGGCATTCACAAAATCCCAAAACATTCTGATTCTGACAGGTCCCAACCACGGCGGAAAAACGATTCTGACGCAGGGGGTAGGACTTGCCCTTCTGCTGTTCCAGCAAGGGGTATGTGTACCGTGCAGCGGCGGCAGGATCGCTCTGTGCGACGGAATCTACACGCATTTCCCCGCCGACGAAAACCAAACCGTTGCACTCGGCAGACTCGGTGAGGAATCGGAACGCTTCCGCATCATCTGCCAGAACGCTACCTCGGAGAGTCTCCTGCTTTTCAACGAATCCTTTGCCACCACAAGTCACACGGAATCGCTGTACATTGCACAGGATGTGCTGAAATATCTATGCTGTCTGGGCGCAAGAACGTGCTTCAACACCCATATGCATGAGCTTGCCGAACATACGGAGCAGCTGCGATGCGAGCAATCCGTATGCGGTGCAGCAAGCGTCGTCATGGGGCAGCGAGAGGGCGAGGATGCTTATCGCATCCGTTATGAAAAACCGGATGGGAAAAGCTACGCCCACGATATTGCCCTGCAGTACGGCATCACCTTTGAACAGCTTCTGGGGAATTTGTAATTCTCCCTCATGTTCTTTGATTTTTTTGCGGAAACTTCCCAAAATCCGATTGACTTTTTATACCGGATATGGTAAAATGAAACTACAAATGACATTTTGCGGATGCCATCGGAGATGGAGTCCGCACGGAGGTATTCTATGAAATTTTCAGACGGACTGTGGCTGAATCGTAAGGGCTATCAGGTTCACTATGCCGCACAGGCATATGAGATCACACACACCCAAAATTCTGTCACCGTATTTGCGACTTCACAGGCAATTTTCAACCGTGGCATGACGCTCGGCGGCGTTACCCTTGAAATCAGCTATACCGCAGTGGCTGATGATGTGATTAAAGTATCCATCGTGCATCACAAGGGCGCACTCCACAATCAGCCGAAATTTGAACTGAACGAACCTGCAGGCTACACCGCAGTGATCACGCAGGGCGATGATTTCACAGAGCTGACCGCAGGAAAAACAAGCGTCCGCATCCGCAAGGCTTTTGACTGGAATGTGGAATTTTCCTATGACGGCAAGCGGCTCACAGGCGGCGCATGGCGCAGCACTTCCTATATTGAGGAAAACAAATTCCTCACCAAAAACCGCCTTGACGGCATGGCGGATGACCAGTTCTTCAATTATCCCGCTGACCCCCGCTCCACCTTCATCCGTGAGCAGCTCTCACTGGATGTGGGCGAGTGCATCTATGGCTTCGGCGAGAAGTTCACTACATTCGTAAAGAACGGACAGAACGTCGAAACATGGAATTCCGACGGCGGCACCTGCTCCGAACAGAGCTACAAGAGCATTCCGTTCTATATCTCCTCCAAGGGCTACGGTGTTATGGTCAACAGCGCCGACAAGGTTTCCTACGAGGTTGCGTCCGATACCGTTTCCAAGGTGTCCATGACGATTCCGGGCGAGGAGCTGGAATATTATTTCTTCGGCGGTGAAAACCTGCATGCGGTACTGAAAAATTATACCGACCTGACGGGCAAGCCCGCACTTCCCCCTGCTAACACCTTCGGTCTGTGGCTTTCCACTTCCTTTACGACCGATTACAATGAGGAAACCGTCAACTCCTTTATTGACGGCATGTTTGAGCGTGATATTCCGCTGCAAATGTTCCACTTTGACTGCTTCTGGATGAAGGGCTTTGAGTGGACAAACTTCGAGTGGGATACCACACAGTTCCCCGAACCAGAGGCAATGCTCAGTCGTCTGCACGACAAGGGAATGGGCGTCTGCTGCTGGATCAACCCCTACATTGCACAGCGCTCCAAGCTGTTTGATGAGGGTATGGAGAACGGCTACTTCATCAAGAATCCCGACGGCAGCGTGTTCCAGTGCGACATGTGGCAGCCCGGCATGGCGATCGTGGATTTCACAAATCCCGACGCATTCCGCTGGTTCGGTGACTGCGTGCGCAAGCTCTGCCGCATGGGCGTGGATGCCATCAAGACCGACTTCGGCGAGAGAATCCCGACCAATGTCAAGTATTTCGACGGCAGCGCACCGATCGCAATGCACAACTACTATACCTATCTGTACAATAAATGCGTATTTGAGGCGATAGAGGACGTTCACGGCAAGGGCAAGGCTTGCCTGTTTGCAAGATCTGCAACCGTGGGCGGTCAGAAATTCCCCGTACACTGGGGCGGTGACTGCTCTGCGGAATTCACCTCCATTGCCGAAACCCTGCGCGGCGGTCTGTCCCTGTGTGCATCCGGCTTCGGATTCTTCAGCCATGACATCGGCGGCTTTGAGCAGACTGCATCTCCCGATGTTTACAAGCGCTGGTGTGCATTCGGTCTGATGTCCAGCCACAGCCGTCTGCACGGTTCTACTTCCTACAGAGTGCCGTGGGCTTATGAGGAGGACACGCCGGATAATCCCGAAAATGCATGCGCAGTTCTGAGCTTTTTCACGAAGCTCAAGGGCAGGCTCATGCCCTACCTGTTCTCGCAGGCTGTCAAGACTTCCGAGACAGGCGTGCCGATGATGCGTGCAATGGTCATTGATTATGCGGATGATCCCGCATGCCTGTACCTCGACAAGCAGTACATGCTCGGTGATGATCTGCTCTGCGCTCCGATCATGAACAGCGAAGGTACTGCCGATGTCTACCTGCCGGAAGGCAAGTGGATGGACATCATCACGGGAGAAGTGTTCGAGGGCGGCAGATATGTCCGCAGAACCTGCAATTTCCTGCAAATGCCGATTCTGGCAAGACCAAATTCCATGATTGCTTACGGTCAGTTTGAAAAGAATGTTGTCTACGATTATGTACAGGGTGCAAACGCTGTGATCTACGGTCTGGAGGATGGGAAATCCGCTGAAACCGTGATTTACGACAGCAATGCCAAGCCCGCTGTTTCCATCAGAGCTGAGCGATGCGGCGATTCCATCAAGGTAACTGCATCCGCAACCGACAAGGTATTCAGCGTTTCCGTGGCAGGCACGGACAAGTGCGTAAGCATGGGCAATGGTGTGACAGAGGCTGTACTGTAATACATCGGACATAATAAAAATATTTCGCAGCTGCGGAAAGGAGTTACAATTATGGCAAACATTGATATTAAGGACTGTGTCTGGACGGAGAAGAAACGAACAATTTTCGGATTGCCGCTTTCCTTCACACGCTATTTCCTGACACCTACAAAATTTATTCGCCGCACCGGTCTGCTTAACCTGAAAGAGGAGGAGGTTGACCTGTACAAAATCACGGATAAAAAGCTGAGTCTGCCATTCTTTCAGCGTATCTTCGGCTGCGGTACAATCACCATCTACAGCCGTGATACGGACGAGCCTGAACAGGATGTTGTCTGCATTAAAAATCCCCGTGAGTTTTCCGAGTTGCTTGACCAGTACATCGACGAACATCGTGACCGCTACGGAATTCGTGGCCGTGATATGATGCTTAATGACTGTGACTGTGACATGTAATGATTGATTTTCAACGAAAGGAGCTGTGTGCATGAATGTCACTGCATTCCCCCCGAAGGGGGCAGGACTGGAAAGCCTGATCACCGAAAAAAAATCCTGCTGGGATCGGCTGAAAGCCGAAAAGCGTCCCATTTTCATCTACGGCATGGGTGACGGCGCTTTAAAAATCATGGCCGTATTCCGCAAATACGGCATTGCCGTTGCAGGTATATTTGCAAGTGACGAATTTGTCAGGGGACATTCCTTTGCAGGATATCGTGTACACAAGCTCTCCGAAGTAGAAGAAATGGTGGATGATTTCGTCATTGTTCTGGCGTTTGCCGCCGGTTATCCCGAACTTGTCGAATATATCCGCACGCTTTCCAAAAAGCATACGCTCTATGTTCCCGATGTTCCCGTCATCGGTTCCGGTCTGTTCACTTATGAATACTGTCTGGAGCATCTCAATGAACTCAACGAGGTTTACAGAAGTCTTGCAGATGATGAATCCCGCAGGGTGTATCTGAATATCATTCAGTTCAAGATCAGCGGAAACATCCACTATCTTGACGCAGTAACGGAAGAACCGGAGAATATTTACCGGCAGATCCTCAAGCCCACACGCAATGAAACCTTTGTGGATCTTGGGGCTTACAATGGGGATACCATCCGTGAACTGCTGGAACACACCAACGGCAAGTTTTTTGCCGTGCATGCAGTAGAGCCGGATAAGAAAAATTACAAAAAGCTTCTCGCTTTTATCGAAACCTCCGGTATGAAACACATCAATGCCTACGAGTGCGCTGCATGGACCATGGATACGGAACTGCCCTTCCATTCGAAAAATGGCAGACAGTCCGTGCTTTCGCCCGATGGTCAGCTCATGCCCGCACGCAGTGTGGACAGTATTCTGCAAAATCAACCTGCCACTCTGCTGAAAATGGACGTGGAGGGCTTTGAGCGTGAGGCACTCTGGGGCGCTTCAAAAACGATCATGCGCCATGCGCCCAAGCTGGTGGTGGCAATGTATCACCGTAACGAGGATATTTTTGAGCTGCCGCTTCTGGTAAAACGCCTGAATCCCGACTATCAGCTGTATATCCGTCACAGACTGTATATCCCCGCATGGGAAACCAATCTGTACGCTGTTGCAGAAAAATCATAATGCATCTGAACTCCATCCATGATGGAGTTCAGTCAGCTTTTTCAGCTTTTTTCAGTTGCCGAAGGAAAACGCCTAAGAAAAATTGGATTTTCATGGCTTATTTATTGTACCTCTTGATTTTTCGGTAAAGATGTGATATAATGAAGAAAATTTATATTTTTTCAGGAACAACTGAACACTGACGTAAAAAACAGTGCTTTTGGGTAAATTAAGGGCATCGTCCCGCACCGTTTGCTGATTTACGGATCAATCAGCAATACAGTTAGGAGAAGGAACTATGGATATTACTCAGGCAAGAGAAAAATTAGCTGCATGCGGACAGACACATCTGCTTCGCTGGTATGAGGAACTTACAACATATGAACAGGACTCCCTCCTTTCCCAGATTGAAGAACTGGATACGGACATTCTTCGTTTTTTTGCGGATTATCAAAAGAACGGCGAAGCCGCAAGGGGAAAACTGGAACCGCTCGGCGCACTGACGATTGAGGAAATCCGGAATAATATCGACAAATTTGAAAATACCGGTCTGGATGCCATCCGACAGGGCAAGGTGGGTGCTGTTCTCCTTGCCGGAGGAATGGGAACTCGCCTTGGCTTTGATAAGCCAAAGGGAATGTGCAACATCGGCGAGACCCGTGAACTCTATATTTTTGAATGTCTTATCAACAACCTGATGGACGTGGTTGACCGTGCAGGTACCTTCATTCCGCTGTTTATCATGACCAGCGAAAAGAATGACGAGGATACCCGTGCATTTTTTAAGGAAATGAAATATTTCGGCTATAATGAGGAATATGTGCATTTCTTCACACAGGAAATGGCGCCCGCTGTCGATTGCAACGGCAACATCCTGCTGGAGGAAAAGGGCAGAATTGCTACATCCCCCAACGGTCACGGCGGATGGTTTTCTTCCATGGTAGCGGCAGGACTCCTGCCCATGCTTAAACGTGACGGAATTGAATGGCTGAACGTTTTTGCAGTGGACAATGTACTGCAAAGAATTGCAGATCCTGCTTTCATTGGCGCAGTCATCCTGTCCGGTGCCGCATCCGGCGGTAAGGTTGTCAGCAAGGCAGAGCCGACAGAACGCATCGGTGTTCTCTGTCTTGAGGACGGCACGCCCTCTGTTGTGGAGTATTTTGAAATGACACAGGAAATGCTTGATAACCGTGAACCTGACGGCAGACTCTCCTATAACTATGGCGTGATCCTGAATTATCTGTTCCGCACCGATTCTCTGGAACAGCTTGTAGACAACCCACTCCCCCTCCATGTCGTTGCAAAGAAAGTCCCGTATGTTGACGAAAACGGTACGGTCGTTTCTCCCGAATCGCCCAACGGCTATAAGTTCGAAACACTTGCACTGGATCTGGTGCATATGCAGGAAAGCTGTCTCTCCTATGAGGTGGACAGACAGCGTGAATTTGCCCCCATCAAAAATGCTGAGGGCGTGGATTCCATCTTTACTGCAAGAGAACTGCTCCGTCTTAATGGCGTGAAGCTGTAATGCTGAGATGCAATCTCTCCGGACACATTGTCTGGAGAGATTTTTCATTTGAAAAACAGACGTAAAAAGCCTTGATTCCCATTGACTTTTTGAATAAAAAAAGGTATAATAAAAAAAGAAAGATTTACTGTCAGGGAATATATGCCAAAACCTTTTCAACGGCAAAAAGGCAGGCGGCGAATGCAATAATCACAAGGAGGGATGACACTCTGCCGTAGTGTGAATTTATGAGGAAAAATCTGATTTTATGGATCGAATTGCTGTTTGCACTGGTATCCATCTGGGTGCTGACCTCCGTAAACCAGCGGCCGGAAATTGCGAATATCGCCCTGCGCGTCTATGTTCTCGTCATGATCGGCGTGACCGGTGCGCTTGTGCTTCTGTTCCGCCACTACCAGAGCCGTCATAGTTCCGTCGATATTGCCCGCATCTGCGAAACCGTTTGCAATCTCGATGTGCCGGCACTGATCTGGACAAATGACCTCAATACACTCTATACCAATCAGGCAATGGATGAAATTCTGGGCATCGGTGAAAGCGAGGATCCCGGTGACAGTGCCATGCTTCTCAGTACGCTGTTCCACAGCATGGGCATCAGCCCACGCTCAGCGGCAGAAGAACTGAACGGCAGAATCTATCGTTCCACATTGCTCGATTTCGACAGAAATAAACGCTATATCAGCTGGAGCACCTCCCTGCTCAAGCAGAACAGCAAGGCTTCGCTCTATTTCACGATTGGTTTTGAAACAACGGAACTGATCAAGGCAAAGCACTCGCTGACGGCTTATGCCAAGAGCCTTGCGGCTTCCGAAAGCCGTTATGCACTTTCCATGCGGCTTGCCGGCATCGGCATCCTGCTGTGCGAGAGCGTTCACGATGTATTCTATGTTTCCGAAGAAGCAAAGGAATTTCTGGGCGTTGACAAGAATGAAATCACGTTCAACGAATTTCGTCAGAAGCTCCATCCGGAGGATCGTTTTCTGTTTGATGAATACCTGAATAAAATGCGTTCCTCCCAAAAGGATAATACCCTCAGCAAACCGCAGACGCTGGAATTTCGTATCCGCACGGCTGTCGGCAGACCCTATGTGTGGTATTCCTACCATTATCAGGAAAATCTTACCAACGCTACCGGCGGCCCCATCATCGGCGGTGCGCTGATCGACATCAGCAGTGAAAAACTGAAGGACGCTACCATTGAACGCCTTGCGTTCATGGATGATATTACGGATATTGCTAACCGCAACAAGCTCATACAGGATGGCGAGGAAACCTACCGCATCTGCAAAAAGACCGGTTCTTCCTGTTGGGTCATTGTGCTGGATATTGACCGTTTTCACATCATCAACGACAGTCTCGGCTACGAAAAGGGTGACAAATACCTGCGGGATTTCGCTCACATTCTCTGCAAGTATGCAGCCCCCAGCGGCATGGTGGCACGACTGAGTGCGGATAATTTTGCAATGCTGGTACATGATTACGGCGATGAGGAACTGCCGCTTCGCACGATCGAACAGATTCGCATTGATATGGCAAATCTGTCCACGGGCGATTCCGCTACAACAGCACTGAGCTGCTCGGCAGCATTTGCCCGCATTCCGTCCGACGGCAGCAGCTTTAAGGAAGCGATGGAACACGCAGAGTTTACCCTTGCGATGGGCCGCGGTCAGCTGTCCTACCTGATGGGCTATAATGCGGCTTTGCATCAGGAACTTGTAAATAAGAGTGAAATGGAGAAGGAGCTGGCAAATGCCATCGCCCTGAAACAGCTGCAGCTGTACTATCAGCCAAAGGTGGATCTGCGCACGGGCAGAACAATGGGTGCGGAAGCTCTCATCCGCTGGGTCAAGCCCGACGGCACGATGGTTTCTCCGAATCTGTTCATCCCCATTGCCGAACAGACAGGTCTGATCTCCGAAATCAGCCACTTTGTTCTGCATGAAGCATGCGCACAGAATGCACTCTGGCAGAAGATTCAGTTTAACCCCATTGTTATTTCCATCAACTTCACTTCCGAGGACTTTTATCAGAAAAATGTCTGTGAAACCATTCAGGATGTGCTGATCCGCACGGGTCTGCAGCCGAAATGGCTTGAACTGGAATTAACAGAACGTCTTGCACTGGGTGATGTGAATTATACCATCCAGCAGATGAATGCCCTGCGTGAACTGGGCGTGCTGCTTGCAATGGATGACTTCGGTACGGGATATTCTTCCCTGAGCTACATCCAACTCCTTCCGCTGACACTCCTCAAGCTTGACCGTTCCTTCATCGTAAAAATCGAAACGGATACTGTCGCGAGGGAAATTGTTTCCGCCGTCATTAAAATTGCCAAGTCCATGGGGATTGAAACCATCGCCGAGGGCGTGGAGGATGAAGGACAAGCTGAGATCCTCCGCAGTCTGGGATGCGACTATGTACAGGGCTATTTGTACGGCAGACCCATGACAGCACTGGATTTCCAGAAGCGGCTGGAAGCCGAATCAAATCACTGAGAAAATTTAACTGTATCACCAATTTCCTAACATTTCCCAACAGGAGGTCATACGCATGAGCAAAACAAGCAAACCACCAAAAGTAAGACGTTCCTATACATTGGGCGAGGAGATCTTTAATTCAGTCACGCATGGCGTTGGTGCGCTGCTTTCCATCGCCGGATGCGCTATCCTGATCGTATTCTGCGCCATCAACGGCGGCGCAATGGAGGTCGTTTCCGCTTCAATTTTCGGCGCATCCCTGATCATCCTCTACACCATGTCCACACTGTACCACGCACTTGTACCTCCGATTGCAAAAAAGGTTTTTCAGATTCTCGACCACAACACCATTTTCCTGCTGATCGCAGGAACCTACACCCCCTTCACCCTCTGCTGCATCAAGCCCCTGTGGCTTGGCTGGACGATCTTCGGCTGCATCTGGGGCGCGGCGGTTTTCGGAATCGTGATGTCCTCGATCAATCTGGAAAAATTCCGTAAAATTTCCACATTCTGCTATATTCTCATGGGCTGGGGCATTATTCTTGCCGTTAAGCCCCTCTATCAGGGCATACCCACGTTCAGTCTGGTTACACTGATTATAGGCGGCGTGCTGTATTCTCTGGGCGTGATTTTCTATGTAAAGAAGAAGATCCATTACATGCACTCCATCTGGCATATCTTTGTGGTCGGCGGCAGTGTACTGCATTGGTTTTCCGTATTATATGCCATCGGTTTTTGAGAACTGCACTTTCACAGGGGGACGCCGTCCCCCTGTACCCCCTGCCAAAGGGATGTATATCCCTTTGGAATCCCACGCCATTTTTCATTTATCCCACGAGGGGATAAATGAAAAATGCAAGTTCCAAACAAACACATTCTTGGACAGGAGATGCAAAAGGACAGAACCGCCTGTCAAAATGCACGCTCCGAAAATCCAATCAAACGAATCCATAAAGGAGGAGAACTTATGAAAAAGCGTATCGGTATCCTGACCAGCGGAGGCGATTGTCCGGGATTGAATGCCACGATTCGTGGCGTTGCAAAGGCATGCTTTGAGCGCATGGGTGAGGAAAATGTTGAGATCGTCGGCATTTCCAACGGCTACTATGGTCTGATCCACGGACTGACGAAGGTAATGCAGCCTTCCGATTTCTCCGGCATCCTGACGCAGGGCGGCACGATTCTCGGCACAAAGCGCCAGCCGTTCAAGATGATGACGGTCATCGGTGATGACAACGTGGACAAAGTCAAGAACATGAAGGAAACCTACCGCAAGGAAAAGCTGGACTGTCTGCTGACACTCGGCGGCAATGGCACACACAAGACTTCCAAGCTCTTGGCAGATGAGGGACTGAATGTGATCGGTCTGCCCAAGACCATCGACAACGATATTTATGGTACGGACGTGACCTTCGGTTTCCATACCGCTGTGGACATTGCAACCGATGCCATTGACAGACTGCACACGACTGCTGCAAGCCATTCCCGCATCATGGTATGCGAAATCATGGGCAACAGAGCCGGCTGGCTGACGCTGTACGCAGGTGTTGCAGGCGGCGCTGACATCATCCTGCTGCCTGAGATTCCGTATGACATTGAAAAGGTCTGCGATGCTGTTGTCAAGAGAAGCGTAAAGGGCAAGACCTTCTCCATTCTGGCGGTTGCTGAGGGCGTTTATGACGTGCAGGAAGCTGCCATGAAGAAGAAGGAACGTGAAAAGCTGCGTGCGGAGAACGGCAATGCGACAAACCGCATCGCCAAGGAAATCGAAGAACGCACCGGCATTGAAGCTCGTGTATGCGTTCCCGGTCACATGCTGCGCGGCGGTTCTCCCTCTGCGTATGACAGAATGCTGGCAACCCAGTTCGGCGTACATGCCGCAAAGCTGATCTCCGAGGAGAAATTCGGCAGAACGGTAGCTCTCGTGGACGGCAAGATCACTGCCAACAAGCTCAGCGACATTGCAGGTAAAAAGAAGCTTGTGGATCCCAAGTGTCAGGAGGTTCTGGCAGCAAGAGATCTGGGAATTTCGTTTGGTGACTGATATGATGACAAACCCCCGATGCTTTGAAAGTATCGGGGGTTAATTTATACTGAATTATTTGTATTTTTGCTCTAAATATCTGTAAACAGCTTTGGGTAAGTTATCGCCCTCGATGGATGCATCAGGAACAAATTCCTCGCCTTGAAATACGGCGTGTTTATAAATTGTTTGAGCATTATTATCATCTCCGTTCTGCTTCAACAGGAATTGATAATTGCATACACCCCCTGTATATTCCAGAAAATCACTTTCGATTTCACGCACCAGTTTTTCATAATATACTGCATCTGCATCGGGTTGCAGTGTGAAAATTACCATAAACAGATACTCATCATTATTTGCAAATGTGGATAAGTCGCATTTCCAGAGTTCATAACCTTCCTCATCACTGATTCCACGCTTAGCAATTTCGTAACACATATCTCCTAAATCATAAAGCGGTGAAAATGGGACGAACAGGACTTTACACCCCTCACCAATGTAGTACGATTCATGATCATCAAACTCCCCATTAAGATGCTTGCTCAAAACTTCTTCCACAAATTCATAACGAGTGATCTTCATTATTTCTCCTTCAACAAAATGTGCCATTTCAAAGTCATTGTAGCGAGTTTGATTATAATACGAATCTTTATAATTGTCTGATAACTTTCTGCCTCTAATTTTTCCAATATGTTCTATGCCGTTTATATCAGAATAAATGATGCTCCAATCACGAAACGCTTCCTCATGTTCCGTTCCTACGTTGATTACGCTCTGCTCGTTCAGCACCACTTCATAATCTCCATCAAACGTATAATCCAGAAAGCTCTTGTATTTCTTCGGCAAATCCGTCCCATAGCGGTTGCAGCCGGTCAGGAGTACTGCGGATAAAGCCGCAGCAATGATACAAACTCCTCGCTTCATACTGATCCCCTTTCTAAAACCATTTCACACATGCCACAACTGCAATAAATACTGCTACCGCAAAGGAAAAGATCGATGTAACCTTGCTGTTTTTCCACTCACGGATGCCTTGAGCGATCATGGTGATTCCCATAAGCGGCATACAAATGTTGTCCGTATCTTCCATGATACCGGTCAGTCCCAGAATCGCAAATACAATTATACCTGTGCCGGCTATCATGCCGATGATCAATGTAATTTTGATATACATCGGATATTCCTTCCACACCTGAACAATGCGTTCCTTTGTTTCCTGTTTCATATGTAAGCCCTCCGTGCGAAGTAGAAGTAATTGTAATTGACATCTTTATTATAGCACTCTGCCACGCAAAAGTCAATCATTTTTTACACACCATGTTGCCATATGCGGGCACTGCCCCGCCGCACCTTGCGATAAACAGTTTTTCGCAAAATGTTTGTGAAATTCTTGACAAAGAGGGGATTTTGTAGTAAAATAATAAGTATAGTGGAAAGCTATATCATTTTGAAAGGATTGATTACAATGGGTTTGACTTTGACAGAAAAGATCCTGCGTGCGCACCTCGTTGATGGTGAGCCGGTCAAGGGTCAGGAAATCGGTATCCGTATCGACCAGACACTGACACAGGATGCAACCGGTACGATGGCGTACCTCGAATTTGAGGCAATGGGTGTGCCGAGAGTCCGCACAGAGCGCAGCGTTGCATACATCGACCACAACACACTGCAGAATGGCTTTGAGAATGCCGACGACCACCGTTTCATTGGCTCAGTCGCAAAGAAGCATGGCATTCACTTCTCCCGTCCCGGCAATGGTATCTGCCATCAGGTTCATCTGGAGCGCTACGGCATTCCGGGCAAGACCCTCATCGGCTCCGACAGCCACACTCCCACGGGCGGCGGTATCGGTATGATCGCCATTGGTGCAGGCGGTCTGGACGTTGCTGTTGCAATGGGCGGCGGCGCTTACTATATTACATACCCGCAGGTTGTCAAGGTAAACCTCACCGGCAAGCTTTCTCCGTGGGTTGCTGCAAAGGACGTTATCCTTGAAGTTCTGCGCAGACTGTCCGTTAAGGGCGGCGTTGGCAAGGTGATCGAATACTGCGGCGAAGGTGTCAAGACACTCTCCGTTCCGGAGCGTGCCACCATCACAAACATGGGCGCAGAGCTGGGTGCGACGACATCCATCTTCCCGTCCGATGAGATCACAAAGCAGTTCCTCGAAGCACAGGGCAGAGGCGAAGTATGGAGCGAACAGTCCGCTGACGCTGATGCAGTATATGATGAAGTGGTAGACATCAACCTCTCCGAGCTCGTTCCGCTGGCTGCATGTCCGCACTCCCCCGACAATGTCAAGAGCTGCGAGGAAATCGGCAAGCTGAAGATTGATCAGGTCTGCATCGGTTCCTGCACCAATTCTTCCCTGCTGGATATGATGAAGGTTGCACATATCCTCAAGGGCAAGACCGTACATCCCGACGTTTCCCTGTCCATTGCTCCCGGTTCCAAGCAGGTGCTGAATATGATGGCTGACATGGGTCTGCTGTCCATCATGATTGCAGCAGGCGCAAGAATCCTCGAATCCGCTTGCGGCCCGTGCATCGGTATGGGTCAGTCTCCCAATTCCGGCGGTATCTCCCTGAGAACCTTCAACAGAAACTTCCTCGGCAGAAGCGGAACCAAGGATGGTCAGATTTATCTCGTATCCCCCGAGCTTGCTGCAATTTCCGCAGTAACCGGCTATCTGACAGATCCCAGAGAGATCGGCGAAATGCCCGAATTTGTACTGCCTGAGAAGTTCACAGTCAACGACAACATGATCGCACTTCCTGCATCCGAGGAGGAGGCAGCAGACGTGGAGATCCTGCGTGGTCCGAATATCAAGCCCTATCCGGAGACTGCTCCGCTGGAAGCATCCATCGAAGCTCCCGTTTCCCTCAAGGTTGAGGACAACATTACCACAGACCACATCATGCCCGCAGGCGCAAAGATCCTGCCCCTGCGTTCCAATATTCCTGCAATTTCCCAGCACTGCTTCACAGTTTGCGATGAGGCATTCCCGACCCGTGCAAAGGAACTGGGCAAGAGCATCATCGTGGGCGGCTCCAACTATGGTCAGGGCAGCTCCCGTGAGCATGCAGCACTCGCTCCGCTGTATCTGGGCATCAAGGCAGTTCTCGTGAAATCCTTCGCAAGAATCCACCGTGCAAACCTCGTGAATGCAGGCATTCTGCCGCTGACTTTCGTAAATGAAGCGGACTACGATGCAATCTCTCAGGGCGATGTTCTGGAACTCGCTGACATCCGTGCAAAGGTGGAAGCAGGCGAAACACAGTTCAATGTCATCAACAAGACAACCGGCAAGGAAATTCCGGTACTGTGCGAGCTGACCGGCAGAACCAAGGACATTATGCTCGCAGGCGGTCTGCTGGATTACACAAGAGAGAATCTGAAGTAATCCTGTTCTTCCAAACATGATGTAGGAGGAAAAGGATATGCAGTTAAACAAAATGGATTCCCTGATGCGAATCATACGTGTACGTATTGATTCAGCGGAAGATATTGGATTTCTGATCATTTGTATCGCAATCGGCTTTGCTATGTGGTACTTTCTTCCGAAGTTCTTTCCGGATATTACAGAAAAAAAACTAAAGATCATACTCTGTATCACCGGTGTTGTACTTGGAATCATATGGGTTGCAATTGTGGGAGGATAACCACAACAGGCAAAATTCACAAATGAACGGGAAACTGACCGCAGCTTCAAAAGCGGTAAGTTCCCCGAAATAATCTATAACGGAGGTAATCCCAATGGCAGATAAAATTAAAATGACCACTCCCCTCGTCGAGATGGACGGCGACGAGATGACCAGAATCCTCTGGCAGTGGATCAAGGACATCCTCATCACTCCCTATGTGGAGCTGAACACCGAATACTATGACCTCGGTCTGGAATACCGTGAAAAGACCAAGGATCAGGTAACATTCGACAGTGCGGAGGCAACCAAGAAGTACGGCGTTGCAGTTAAGTGCGCAACCATCACACCCAACGCTGCAAGAATGCCCGAATACAACCTCTCCCAGATGTGGAAGTCCCCGAACGGCACCATTCGTGCCATTCTGGACGGTACCGTATTCCGCACACCCATTCTCGTAAAGGGTATCACTCCCTACATTCCCACATGGACAAAGCCGATCACCATCGCTCGTCATGCATACGGTGACGTTTACAAGAATACCGAAATGCAGGTAAAGGGCGGCGGCAAGGCTGAACTCGTATTCACCGACAAGGACGGCAACGAGACACGCCAGCTCATCCACGAATTTACAGGCGACGGCATCATTCAGGGTCTGCACAACATCGACAACTCCATCGCAGGCTTTGCAAGAGCATGCTTCAACTACGGTCTGGATCTGAAGCAGGATGTTTGGTTTGCGACTAAGGATACCATTTCCAAGCAGTACGATCACAGATTCAAGGACATTTTCCAGGAAGTGTTTGACGCTGAGTACAAGGAAAAGTTCGAGGCTGCGGGTATCGAATATTTCTACACGCTGATCGACGATGCAGTAGCTCGTGTCATCCGTTCCAACGGCGGCTACATCTGGGCTTGCAAGAACTATGACGGCGACGTAATGTCCGACATGGTTTCCACTGCATACGGCTCTCTGGCAATGATGACCTCCGTGCTGGTTTCCCCCGACGGCATCTATGAGTACGAGGCTGCACATGGTACAGTACAGCGCCACTACTACAAGCATCTCAAGGGCGAGGAAACCTCCACAAACTCCGTTGCTACCATCTTTGCATGGAGCGGCGCACTGCGCAAGCGCGGTGAACTGGACAACATCCCTGCGCTCTGCGATTATGCGGACAAGCTGGAGAAGGCAACCATCCAGACAATCGAAGACGGCGTTATGACGGGCGACCTGTATCTGCTGTCCTCTCTGGAGAACAAGAAGAAGGTAAATTCCAAGGAATTCCTCGAAGAAATCAACGTTCGTCTCTCCGCTTTGATGCAGTAAGGAGCTAATCATGGCCAAACAGGCGATTTCTACCCCTGTCATCCGACGTCTGCCGCGTTATTATCGTTTTCTGGGTGAGTTGGAGCTTGAGAAAATGGAACGCATCTCTTCGAAGGAGCTTGCAAGACGCATGGGGCTTTCGGCTTCGCAGATCCGTCAGGATTTCAACTGCTTCGGCGGATTCGGACAACAGGGTTATGGTTACAACGTCAGTGAGCTTCGTGAAAAAATCGGTTTCATTCTTGGCGTCAATGAGAAAACCGGCGTCATTCTGATCGGTGCCGGAAATCTCGGCAAGGCAGTTGCTACACACATGGATTTCCGGAAGCGCGGCTGTGAATTGATTGGTATTTTTGACAGCAATCCGGAACTGGGCAGCGTTACAGTAGCCGGTCTTCCGGTGCATTCAATGGATAAACTCACAGCCTTCTGTGAACAAAGCAAGCCGCAGGTTGCTGTTCTCTGCATTCCAAAGGGAGCTGCACAGGAACTTGCAGATCAGCTTATTTCACTGGGTATTCGGGGTTTCTGGAATTTCAGCCACTTTGATCTTCGCATCAACAATCCACAGATCATCGTTGAAAACGTCCATCTTGGCGACAGTCTGATGACGCTCGCCTACTGTATGCATCGTGAAGATGAATGCAGCTCACTGCAGGATGAATAAGCAAACAGCCCATTCCTTTTGGAATGGGCTGAACTTTTCAAAAATATGGTTCAGCAAAGAGTTTCCCCCTGCTTGCGCCGAAGGCACAACCACAATACTAAAATTCGTCCATCCGTGCGCCTTACGGCGCATGGATGGACGGAACTTTTTCAGCAGCAGGATTTCATTGCAGTCCGAAACTGATGGACAGTGCGTTGTCCACACGGTTCATGGCTGCGTTGTCAAGCGCCCCCATTTTGTCCTTGAGACGCTTTTTATCTATGGTGCGGATCTGCTCCAGCAGCACAATGCTGTCCTTCTGCAGACCGCAGGAGGCTGCTTCCAGCGAAATGTGCGTCGGCAGCTTTGCCTTATCCATCCGGCTTGTAATGGCTGCGGCAATGACCGTCGGACTGTGACGGTTGCCGACATCATTCTGCACAATAAGTACCGGACGGATGCCGCCCTGCTCAGAGCCTACAACAGGACTCAGATCCGCATAGTATATCTCACCTCGTTTAACTGACATACGAACACTCCTTTGCATTTCGGCTGTTTCACTTCTTGGCATTAGTATGACCATGCATGATGAATTTTAATCCATTTGCATTTATTGTTTTTTCTTCCAATTTCATCCTATGCCATTGCATGAGGAATGTGCCTGACCTTCCGGTACTTTCTTGTATCGGTGCAGAAATCAAAGTTTTCTGCTTGACAAAATTCCGGAAATGTGGTATACTTATGTTTAGTTTACTGGGGTATAGCCAAGCGGTAAGGCAACGGACTTTGACTCCGTCATTCGCTGGTTCAAATCCAGCTACTCCAACCAGCGGGAAGTCCCGCAGACAGATGCATTCGGAAGCTTCCCTTTTGGGAAGCTTTCTTGTTTTGCAGACCGCTTACCGCAGCCGAACGGACAGAGTCTAATCCTCCGTCAGCTGAAAATTCATGTAATCAAAGTAAAAGCGCATGTGTTTGTAAATGCGTTGTTTCGCCCGACTCATCGTGCGGGATACGGTGGATTTGCTGATCCCCAGTATTTTTCCGATCTCAACAGTATTCCGATGCTCGAAATAATACATCATCAG
>SVNQ01000030.1 GCA_015066865.1 Ruminococcus sp. | reverse complement strand
TGACAACACATCACATTGAAATGTGGAAGCTTAGCTCAGCTGGGAGAGCATCTGCCTTACAAGCAGAGGGTCATAGGTTCGAGCCCTATAGTTTCCACCAATGGCCTGGTAGTTCAGTTGGTTAGAACGCCGCCCTGTCACGGCGGAGGTCGTGGGTTCGAGTCCCATCCAGGTCGCCATAAGCGGATTTAGCTCATCTGGTAGAGCGCCACCTTGCCAAGGTGGAGGTAGCGAGTTCGAGCCTCGTAATCCGCTCCATTTTTTTGCGGCGCTATAGCCAAGTGGTAAGGCGTAGGTCTGCAACACCTTGATCCCCGGTTCAAATCCGGGTGGCGCCTCCATATCAGCATCCTAATTTTGAAAAAAGTTAGGGTGCTTTTATTTTTGTCTGAAACATTGCTGACTTTATGTTCGCAGATGCGAACCACCCTGCAAAACAGCGGGTGTTCCGGTCTTGACAATTTTGCCAAGCCCATGGTATAATGCAGACAGTAAAGCTAATAAAGGGGTGATATTATGTTGATTCGTAACCTCATGGCAGCAATTCTTACATTTGGAGTGGGCAGTGCATTGCTGGCATCTTCCGAAGATTTACACCCCGTACAGGAGGGATGCATCCTGTACCACAGCTATTCATCCTATGAAGCGATGGACAGCAAACTGAAGCTTCATGATTTCAGCACGGGAACACAGCGAACGATAACCAATGACCATTTTGTACATGCAATGAATGGGGATTTCGGTTCACATTGTTTTGATGTTGTGTTCATGGCGATTGATCCGGATGCAGATGAGTGGGATATTTTCCGTTATCATGCGCTGACGGGAGAGATCATCAATCTGACGGAACACAGCGGATTCCGCAATGAGGATCCCAAATTTTCTCCCGATGGGATGCATCTTGTTTTCAAACGGGGACGATGGGAGGGTGATAGCTTTGTCTATGATCTTGCTGAAATGGATCTGCGAAGCGGTGTGATTACCATGCTCACCAATGATGCCAAGGAGGAATCCATGCCCTGCTATGCTGCAGATGGTTCCTGTATTTATTATGCGCAATCCGATCAGGGAAAGACTGCCATTTGTGCATACAGCACAGCTGACGGAAGCAGTCGGGTACTCTACGAGGAGGAGGGCATTCATGCATATTATCCGCTTGCTTCCGAGAATGGACTGTATTTCACACGCTGGTATTCAACGGAATTTCGAAATGATAGTATTGCATGTCTGAAAGACGGCAAACCGGTAATGCTTCCGTTTTGTGATGCACAGTCGGACAATTCCGATCCCTATCCGCTTCAGGATGGAAGCCTGTTTTTCAGCAGTACGCGTGCGGGCAATTATGATTTGTATTTTTATGACCGAACTTCCGTCCATCCAATGGAAACACTGAACACTGAACAGCATGAGCTTGGCACAGCCTATTACTCCATAGCGGATGCGGAAAAAATTGTGGCAAGTACGGCGGATTACCTGCTTGCACGGCAGACGGATTCCATGAATATGGATGTAAATGAGGATGGGGTCGTGAATGCATTTGACCTGACCATCCTGAAAAAAATGAAACAGGGACTTCGTAAATAGGAGTATACATATGAAACAATGGGTTAAATGTTCCGTGGGGATGCTGCGTTTCTCAACGGCACATTTGACAATAGCATTGATGCGTAGAGCTATTATGCGAATAAAGGTGCAGAGGCGGTGGCTGCGCATGAAAATGGGATGCTTGCCATGAAAAACACTGCACTTGGCAGCGTGAACTACGCAGTACAGCTTTCCAGCAATGCAGTAACGCTTTCAAAAGGGTATTGTTTTTTATGACATAAGCGAGGCATGCGTCAGCCGCCCCAACACCCAATGCTCTACTGTTTTTGGGGGATTGGTATCAGATCCAACACCTGCCGCAGATTCTTCTTGCCAAATGAAATTGCCTCTCCATTCACCACAAGGCAGGGAACGCTCATGACCCGATGCTGTTCCCGAAGTTTTTGGAAATGATTCACATCGTAGATCTCGGCAGTCACGTTCGGATTTTCTGCCGCAATCTTCTGCGCTGCCGTCACAAGTTCGGGACACATCGTGCAGGAAAGTGTCACCAGCACCTGTATTTCCATGGGTTTTGTGATCCGTGCAATATCGGCTCTGTCCTGTTCGTCGATCGGCTGCCCCGGACCTGCGGCATTGTACAGACCGAGTACAAAGGAAGCAAACTCATGCCCGCCAGGAACGCCATGGAACGCAAGTCCTGTTTCGGTTCCATCCTCATGACAGATGCGCACGCAGGGAAGGTATTCTTCCGTTTCTGCATTCTCTGCAATCCGGATCGAAAGCTTCTCAGTACGATTTGCCATTGCTTCTATATATTCTTTCAACTCTGCGGAAAGCGGCTGTTCATCCAGATAGAGCTTCAGCACAAGGCTGCGCTCCATTTTTGCAAAAACAGAATCAAGCTGTGCACAGACCTCTGCCGAGAAAAATCCGTCATCGGAAATGTGGGATTCCTGCACTGTTTTTTCCGTTTTGGCAGCCTTTGGGATTTTCGGAATCAGCCCCGTTTTCTTCTGCATCGCAGCAGCGTATTTTTCCAGCTCCGTTGCTGCAATTGCACCATCACTGACCGCTGTTACCACCTGACGCAGATTCTTCTCGCAGATGTCCCCGGCGGCATACAGTCCGTCGATATTGGTCTTTCGATTGTTGTCCGTGAGGACATAACCGTATTCATTGAACTTCACAATATCCCGAATCAGCGCTGTTTCCGGTTCATAGCCTGCGAACACGAACACTCCAAACGTATCGCCGTTCTCGGCATGATATTCCGTCACCTTACCCGTTGCGTTATTGCGGTAGCGGATGGTTTTCAGGGCAGTGTCCCCTGAAACGGATTCCACTTCGGTTTCGAACAAGACGGAGATTTTCGGGTGGTTTCTCGCTTCATCGGCAACCGTCTTTGCGCAGGTGAAATCCTCCTCACGAACAAGGATGGTGACGTGTTTTCCATATTTTGTGAGGAATACGCTTTCCTCCGCTGCCGCAAAGCCGCCGCCCACCACGAAGATTTCCTTACCTGTGAAAAATTCGCCGTCACAGGTCGCACAATAGGCAACACCGTGTCCGCGAAATTCCGCTTCACCCTCAAAGCCGATCATCCTTGGATGCGCACCCGTTGCGACGATGATACCGAAACACAGCACCTCGCCCTTTGTGGTGTGAACTGTCTTGATGTCCCCATCCGGTGCGAGACTCGTGACTTCTGCAAGCAGAAATTCCGCCCCGAAATCCTCCGCCTGCTTTCGCATGATTTCCGTCAGCTCTGCACCGCTTGCAAGTCCCACACCGGGGTAATTGACCACCTCGGATGTGATCATGATCTGACCGCCGAACTGTTCCTTTTCGATGACAAGTACCCTGTACCTTGCTCGTGCAAGATACAGAGCTGCTGTCAGCCCCGCAGGGCCGCCGCCGATGACAACGGCGTCATACAGCTTATCGGCACGCATCAGAGCTGACCTACCAGATCAAGACTTGGCTTGAGGGTTTCTGCACCGGGCTGCCATTTTGCAGGACACACCTGATCACCGTGTGCGGCAACAAACTGGCAGGCCTGCAGCTTGCGAAACAGCTCGTCCGCATTTCTGCCCACATTGCCGGAGCTGACTTCGTAGGAAACGATCTTGCCCTCAGGATTCACAATAAAGCTGCCGCGCTCGGCAAGTCCGTCGGATTCGATATACACCTCAAAATCTCTGGACAGTGCATGGGTGGGGTCTGCGAGCATCACATAGTTGATCTTTTTGATTCGTTCGGATACATCATACCACGCCTTGTGGACAAAATGCGTATCGGTGGACACGGAATAGATCTCGCAGCCTGCACTCTGAAAATCGGCATACTTGTCCGCAAGATCCTCAAGCTCTGTGGGACACACGAAGGTGAAGTCAGCGGGATAGAAGAAGAACACGCTCCACTTGCCCAGCACGTCCTTCTTGGTGACAGTTCTGCATTCGCCCTTGTGGAATGCCATTACACTGAAATCTGAAATTTCCTTGTTGATCATTGACATACTTCTAATCTCCTTTCTTTTTACGGGATTGCATAAAGCAATCAGCCGGCTGAAATTATGGTTTCCCTGTTGGTTGGAAATATTCCTGCGTTTCTTATGATTAAGTAATTCACAAAACGTTCATTAAAAAAGAATAAAAATATAAAAAAATATTGCAAGAATGTTCCAAAAAAACACGAATTTCCTGCATATTTGTATAATACAACCAAAAGAACATGTAAACTTTTGTCATCTTTCAACTCATTGTACAAAAATTCTGTGTTCATAATTTAGAAATCACGAGTATATAAATTATTAATCATTTTTTGTGTAAATAAGGTATAATTAATGTAGGAAGTTTTAATTTCTTTGTGTAAAACATCGAACACAGGGCTTCTGAATGGATATTACTGCATCCGAAAAGAGAGGGGAATGCAGTGAATATGAATTTTTTAAGAAAGGCGTGTTACTTATGTTAAAGAGGAAAGCAAACAGAATTAAAGCTGCACTTGCTGCCGGATTGATTGCTGCTTCAGCGATTGCAGTACCGGTACCGGCATCTTTTGCACAAAAGGAGGTTCCGCTGACAGCGGCTGCTGCATCCGATAACTATGCAAAGCTCCTGCAGTACTCCCTGTACTTCTATGATGCAAATATGTGCGGTACTCAGGTTGGCGAGACAACTGCACTTGACTGGAGAAACGACTGCCACACCGGTGACGAAGCTATGGGCGGTTTCCACGACGCTGGCGACCATGCAATGTTTGGTCAGCCGCAGGGCTACACAGCTGCTACACTTGGTTGGAGCTACTATGAATTCAAGGACGCTTTCAACAAGACCGGTCAGGCAGCACATCTGCAGACCATCACAGATTATTTCTGCAAGTTCTTCAAGGCTTCCACGAAGCTGGACGGCAGCGGCAACGTAACAAACTTCTGCTATCAGAAGGGTGACGGTGACGAGGACCATGCTTACTGGGGTCCGCCTGAGAAGCAGGGCAACAACCGCAGACAGTACTGGACGAGCAACAGCGCAAGTGACATTGCAGCTGACTACGCAGCGGCACTGGCTATCAACTATCTCAACTTCGGCAATGCAGAGGATCTGAAGTACGCTAAGGCTCTCTACGCTTTCTCTACAAAGTATAATTCCATGGCTACTGATGGCCCGAACGGCTTCTACAAGAGCAGCAGCTGTCAGGATGAGCAGGCTTGGGCAGCAGGTTGGCTGTATCTGGCTACAAAGGAAGACAAGTACAGGAACGACTGTGCCGGCAAGCAGCAGCAGTACATCGGTTGGGTTCACGGCTGGGAAAACAAGGGTCTGGGCGCAGCAATCGTTAACGCATACATCACCAATGACTGGGGCAAGGTAAACAGCTACATCGGTGGTCAGTGTACAAATCCGAATGCATACTTCTGCATGGACAAGTGGGGCAGTGCAAGACTGAATACCACAATGCAGCTTTGCGCTATGGTAGCTACCAAGCACTCCAATGCTGACTACAGCAACTGGTGTAAGAGCCAGATGAACTACATTCTCGGTGACAACCCTGCAAGAACCTGCTTCGTAGTAGGCTTTGCTGACAACTCCGCAAAGAATCCTCACCACAGAGCAGCTTCCGGTTACAACAGCTATAACGAGCTGGGTAACAACACTACTTCCGGCCCGAATGCCAAGGTTCTGGTTGGCGCACTGGTAGGTGGTCCCTCCGATGCAGGCGGCACATACCAGGATAACATCAACGACTACGTTTGCAACGAAGTTGCAATTGACTACAACGCAGGTTTTGTTGGCGCAGCAGCTGCTCTGTATGCAAAGTACGGCACTGGCTCCACTGTAAACAGCATCCCCGGCGTTAAGAAGATCTACAACAGCAGCAGCAATCCCACCACTCCTCCTGCACAGACAACTGCACCTCCGCAGGAGACAACTCCTCAGCAGACACCTCAGCAGCCGCAGCAGACAACCAAGCCCCAGGATACACCTTCCACAGGCGGCTACAAGCTTGATGTAAACACAAGCTACACTTATAACAGACTGTCTGAAAAGATGATCGGCTTCCCGTGGGAAGACTTCGGTATCCCGACCGGTGAAAAGCCTGTTAAGGTTGAGGTAAACATTTCCACATCTGCTGATAAGATCGGCACATGGCAGGGTGCGTTCGGTTCTTCCACAAGCGTTGATCCCGATTATTGGACGCAGAGTGAGGATATGGAAGAATTCATGTCCGGCACATCCGGTAAAATCACATGGGAACTGGATTCTGCAACTTCCAGCATTATCCAGACACAGTATGGCGGCGAGCTGAAGGTAGGCTTCTGGTGGATCGACTGCAATAAGTTCAACATCGACTCCATCGTGGTTTATACAAATGGCAGCGGAAACAGCAATCCTCCCGCAGCTTCATCAAATACAACAAAGCCTCAGCAGGTTACAACAACCACTACTACTACAAAGCAGCCCGATCAGCCGTCTGACAGCAAGGTAACAAAGTACGGCGATGCAAATACCGACAACAAGGTTGACATCCTCGATGTTATCGTAATCAACAAGGCAATGCTTGGCTCCATGCAGCTGTCCGATCAGGGCAAGGCAAATGCCGATGTAAACAAGAACGGCAAGCCCGACAATGATGACTCCCTGAAGGTTCTCAAGTCCATTGTAGGACTGGAGAAGCTGAGCTAATCACCAATCATTTCAAAAGCTCTGCAGCATATGCTGCAGAGCTTTTTGTAATGAATTTAAATTGAAGCCCCGACAACGTCGGGGCTTCAATTTTTATCTGTTGAGAACGAAGTTTGTGAGAATTACAACATCCGCTGCATTCACTGCGCCATCACCATTGAGGTCATTGCCCTTGGTAACCGCTGCATTTCTGTCAACATCCTTCTTGAGGATCGCAAGGTCGAATGCATTGAGAACGCCATTGTTGTCCAGATCGCCCTTGAGTACTTCCGGCTCAGGTGTATCCGGTGTGGAGGATGGTGTGTACTGTGCGTAGAATACATACAAGCCGCTGCCGGCGGAAGCGAGATAATATGTGCCGCCGGAAGGAATATCCAGCGTGTAGGCATTCAGTGCGGAGCCAACCACGTTTTCTGCGGTATCCACAACGTTTCCGGAGCTGTCAAGCAGGTTGACGGTTCTCGGTGTCGTGGCATTGGAGGACATCATGTAAACCTTTACCGTACCGCCATTGGGTGCGATGATCTGGATGGAACGGTTTGCAGTATCACCCTTGCCGCCAAGGAAGAGTCTCTTGCTGATGGTAAGACTGCCGTCCGCTGTGGTGTAGCTGTTGTCTGAAACAGTCACTGCATCTGCAGCGTTTGCCTTGATGGTGTATACGCTGTTTACCTTTACATCATTGCTGAACGTGCCGGTTGTGACATTGCCTGCATTCAGGATGTAATCGCCGCTTGACGGCACATTCGGTGTGTCGGGATTATCAGGTATATCCGGATTCTGGGGATTATCGGAGGGCGGTGCAATTGTGCCGCCGTTGTATTCCATTCTCTGCATTCTGCCGGAATATGCCATAACCGTTGCTTTAGCGTCATCCGGTGATTGCGCAGTGTACTGATTGAGATAGATCTTGGATGCGTCAATATCGAAGTTGTCATAGCCCTCGCCGCCGCCAACAAGATTGTTGATATAGGCAGTATCCATACGGGAGTTGACCTTGGTGTAAATGGAGTTGCCGGAGCAGTTTACGAGCTTATCATTGTAGGACTTGATGGTGCCGCTGTACTGATCGGAACCCATTGCAACCGTGTTCAGCGGAAGCTTGACGCCTTCAAAAAAGTTTGACTCGGAGAAGATCTTGGAATTGTAGGATGCGCCGATACCATAATCGGAGTTGTTCTTGAAGTAGTTGTTGTAAACATGCACATGCGCACGTCTTGCACGGGGATTTCTGGAAGCTGTGCCGTCAAACCAGTTGTGGTGGTAGGTGATCCAGTCCTGCAGATGGCTGGTGCCGCCGCCGACAAGCGCAGTCTTATGGCATCCCATGTAGTGGTTGTAGGAAATGGTAACATATTCCGTCCACTTGAGATCCGTTGTGCCGTCGCCGTGTGCCTTGTCATCATCCACAGTGCCGTTGCCTGCAAATTCGTTCTTGCCCGCACCGAAGCTGTTGTTGTGGATCCAGACATGGTTTGTCATATTGTCGCTGGAACCGCTCATACCAATTGCATCGTCGGGATATTCGTTGAAGTAGAGGTTTCTGACTTCGATGTTGCTGCAGCGCTTGATCTCAAAGCCCCATCTTACCAGATGTGCGTCATAGCCGATACCCTCAATGGTAACATTGGAGGCATTCTGCAGGTAAAGCATATGGGAACCGTCATTGTTGGAACCGTCATTTGCTCTTGCGCCTGCCGGAACATTGACTGCACCGATGATGCGGATGATCAGATTCTGCGGCTTTGCACTATACATGATGTTGTACAGACCGGTCTTACCGCCGTAGGAAACTGTATCCTTGGTCTGGTCGGTAACATACAGGATGGTTGCACCGGATTTCGGTGTACCGTCATTGTTATATGCACCAATGCCTGCGGACTGTTTCCAGTGTGCATAACCGCCTCTGTCATAGGACATGGTGGTTACGGTGCATTCGGATGTGCCGGAAGAACCGGAGATTTTCACATCATAGGATGTGTTGCCCTTAAGTCCGGGAATGTCCACTCTTGTGCCTCTGATGAGCTGGGAATCAACATTCGTGTAGTTGGAAGCGGAATGTTCCTTGTAGGAAACCGTGACGTTGCTGCCGATTTTGCTGCTGTCCCATTCTGCAAATGCAGTCTCAAACCATCCGCCGCAGAGGGTGATGCCGTCAACAGCTGAACTATTGTTATTATTGTTGTTGTCATTATTATTTCCGTTGCCGCTGCCGTAGGAATCCTTGTTCAGGAATGCCGGTGTCCAGCCGCTCAGGTAGCTCTCCTTTGTTACAGTTGCCGCATCGGAAGCGGAGAGAACATTACCCTTTCTGGAGGAGAGATTCACAGCGGAACCATCCGCCAGCTTTGTGCCGTATTCCTTGTAGGTTGCCTGTGTGGGTTCTACACCGCTCATGCTCGTCCAGCCTTCAGGTTTGATGAGATTGCCGTTCTGAATGGTGGTGTTAAGGAACATGACCTTTGCGGTCGCACTCCACGGTCTGCCCAGATAGCCCGGAGAAACTACCTGCTGCGGATTTGCAGTGATATTGCAGTTGTAGAACAGATAACCGCGTTCCTGCTGTCTTGCAGCTGTAATGTAGCCGCCTGCTGCGCTGCTGCTGTATCCAAAGAAGAACAGCTCGCAGGTGTCGAATACATAATCGCCGCTGCCGAAAATGTAGTCAGTGTTGCCCTCGATTTTGCACTTTCTGAAATAGCCTGCGTTGCCGCCCGTGTACAGTGTATCCTGACTGCCGAGGAATTTGCAGTTGAGAAATTCTGCGTTGTTTGCGTCGATCGTCAGGGCTGCACCACGTTCTGTTGCCGCCTTGCTGCGTACATCCGCACCCCATGCGGTTCTGTTGAAGGTGATGGACTGGCTGCCGGAAGGCTCTACGCCGTCCGCAATTTCCTCCTGCGTCACATAGCGGTTGAAGGAGTTTTCAAATACAATGTTTTCAGCACGGAAGTAGTTTGCGCCTTTAATCAGCTGCACCGTACCGCCCCAGCGCTGGGTCGGCTCCGCCTTGGAGGATTTGGATGCTGCGTTGGCTGCACTGTATCGTCCGTCACTGCCAACACTGAAATATTTGTAACCGATACCATAGTACCATGTCAGTACTGCGTCACCGTTCTGCGGTTCATCATTGATGAACGTCACATAGGGCGTCTTTACCAGGATCTGCTCACGGTAAGTGCCCGGTGCGATATGTACGGTGATACGATCGGATTCACTTGTCGGATTGATGCTCTGGCATGCCGCCATTGCCTCCGTTACGGTATTGTAATTGTTGTTTTTCTGCGGATAACCAACATAGATGTCCTTCGTGGCTGCCGAGACAGAGGTTTCGGGCAGTGCCAGTCCCTGACAGAGCACCATTGCCAGTGCCAGCAGAATTGAGACTGCCTGCCGATAGATTTTGTTTATGTTTTTGACCATGCTACCATCTCCCATAAAATTGATTTTTCTGACAAGAAAAAGAAATTGCAGTATGCTGACCCCCTTTCATCATGCTAATTCCTGTCTGCTGATATAATTTCGTCGTGATTACATACACTTTTATTATATCATGTTGTATTGATAAAGTAAATATATTTCTTCATTATCCCTATATTTTTGTTATTATAGCACAAAATGAATGCACCTATTTTGTATACGTTGATTTCCATAATACCTTGTGTATACCGAGAGCGAAGAAAGATGCGGCTGCGGTTGATTTTCCATGGGCAATCTGTTATAATATAAAGTAAGGCAAAAGCCGCAAAAATACAGAAAAGAGGAATACATATGAACCCGTTTACCCTGATGCAGTTCAAGCCCTTGCTGGAGCGTTTTCGTGAACGTCACCCGAAATTTGTGCAGTTCTTTGGCTATGCAGGAAAGAGCATTACCGAGGGCAGCTTGGTAGAGATCACCGTTACCGATCCGGAAGGAAAGAAGATCGTCACAAATATCCGTGTGGACAATGAGGATATTGCGCTGTTCAATCAGTTCAAGGAGATGCTTTGATCCATGGAACACGAAAGAATCCTCTATATTCTTGACTATCTTACACGCTGCACGGATGAAAAACACGGCGCATCCCTGCAGGAGATCAAGCGGTATCTGGAATCGGAAACCAATATGGAATCGGTGTCCATCCTTACAATCAGACGGGACATTGAACGTCTGGAATGTGCCGGAAATGATGTGCGGTTTCATACCGCTGCCCATAATACACGGCGGTACTATATTCCCCAGAAAGGATTCACCTTCAACGAGATCCGCTTTCTTGTGGATTCCGTCAGCATCAACAAGTTTCTGTCGCCTGCCCGTAAGCGCCGTTTGATCCACAAATTTGAAGTGCTGTGTTCCGAGGCGCAGGTGCGGCAGCTCATCAGCCGCGTGTCATTAAGCGGCAGGGAAACGCCTTCTTATGATTTGCTGGAAAATCTGGAAAAGGTGCATGCCATTATTTCCGACCGCCGGAAGATTCAGTTTGAATACGGAAAATCCGACCTGCATGGAAACCTTGTCTATTATCAAAAGGACAGGGAAATGATTCCCTGTAAAGTGGTGTATTTCAATGAGCGTTTCTATTTAAAATGTGTGGATGCAACCAACGGAAGCATCCGCACCTACCGCATTGACCGTATGAGGCGCATCAGCGGCGGAGAGAGCGTGCGGAAGCTGCCGCAGCTTCCAAAGCCAGAGGGAGCAGTTCTGGATATGTTTGAACCGGAACGTTTTGCAGTAGTGAAGCTTCGCATAAAGCGCATCCTGCTTGATGATTTGCTGGAACATCTGGGAGATTATGCCAGAGCAGAGGATGATGCATCCAATCCCGGCAGCGTTATTGTGTCCGCCAATATCGGCATCAGCCGTAACTTTTACCGCTGGGTGATGAAGTATGGCGAAAATGTCGAGATTCTTTCTCCCCCGGATATCAGAGATGAAATGCAGACAATGCTCGAAGAAATCCTAAAAAAGTACAAAAAATAACACGCAGTTGTATATTTTTTGAACAGCTGAAATGCTATACTATAATCATAATACAGAACAAGGAGAGGAGATCCGATTATGATTATGGTTATGGTGGTACGCTGGCTGCTGCTGGGTTTGTATTTGTATCTAATGGGCAAGCTGTTCCGGAAGATCGTTGCCGAGTATATTTTCAACCCGCAGCTTTACCAAAACGAGCGCAGGGAGGCGGCTCCGTCACAGACATTTACAACTGTCTGCCAAAAGAAAGCAAGCTGAGACTGCTTGCCGAGAAAGTGAGGTAACTCTATGAAGTTTCTGCATCTTGCCGATCTGCACATCGGAAAACGTCTGCATGAGTATTCTTTGCTGGACGATCAGCGTGATGTGCTGAAGCAGGCACTGGATCTTGCAAAGGACGAACAATGTGATTTTGTGATCATTGCCGGAGATGTTTATGATAAGGCATCCCCCTCTGTGGAAGCGATGAGTTTGTTTGACAGCTTCCTGACGGGGCTGTGCGAGGCGCGCATTCCGTCCTATATTATCAGCGGAAACCATGATGCCGCCGGCAGAATTTCCTATTTTTCGGAACTTTTGGAAAAGAACGGCGTGCATGTTTCAGGCGCATTTGATGGGAAGATTCAGACGTTTGCCTCTCCTGACGGTACAGCAGACATTCATCTTCTGCCTTTTTTGCGGCCAATGGATGTGCGCAGATGCTACCCCGATGCGTCCGTCAACACTTATGAGGAAGCCTTGCGTACGGTTTTGGCACATTCACCGATCGACAAAGCACGTGCGAATATCCTCGTTTCGCACCAGTTCATCACAGGCGGTGCTACCTGTGATTCCGAGGAATTTGCCATTGGTGGTCTGGATAATATCAGTGCGGAAGTTTTTGCAAATTTTGATTATGTTGCACTTGGACATCTGCACCAGTCCCAGTGCTGCAGCAGAAATACCATCCGCTATGCGGGTTCCCCTTTAAAATATTCGGTTTCTGAGGAACACCAGCGCAAGAGCTTTCTGATTGTAGAGATGGCAGGCAAGGAGGATATTACATTCAGGCAGATTCCCGTAAAGCTGCCCCATGATGTCCGCACGGTACGGGGGACATTTGAGGAGCTGCAGAATGCACGATATACGGAGGATTATGTGCATGTGATCCTGACGGATGAGATCCCTGCACCCGATGCAAGGATCACACTGCGCAGTACATATCCCAAAATGCTGAAATTCAGCGTGGAAAATTCCAAGACATCGTATGAGATCAATGTTGCAGCGGAGGAATCCTTTGAGAGCAAATCACCGCTGGAGCTGTTCACGGATTTCTTTGCGTTCCGGAACAATGGCGCTGCGCCAAGTGAACAGCAGCTGGAAATTGTACGCCGCATTTTCACAGAATTGGAGGAGAGACAGGCATGAAGCCGTTGAAGCTGATTCTATCCGCATTCGGTCCGTTTGCGCAGGAAACGGAAATTGATTTTGAAAGGCTTGGTACGAACGGTATTTTTCTGATCACAGGGGATACGGGTTCAGGCAAGACTACGATTTTTGATGCGATTTCCTATGCCCTCTATGGTGAAGCGTCGGGCGGCAGGGCAAGACGCAGCCCTAAAAATTTTCGTTCAGACTATGTTGGACTGAAAGGTGACACCTATGTTATTCTGCAGTTTGAACATCATGGCAGACATTATGAAGTTATGCGTGCGCCCGAATATGAACGGCTTGCAAAGCGCGGCGGCGGTGTAGCAAAATCATTGGCAAGGGCGCATCTGCTGGATATGGACGGCGATTATATTGCAAAACGTCCGGAGGAAGTAACGAGATGCATTCAGGAACTTTTGGGGCTGACGCGTGAGCAATTTTCACAGACGGTCATGATTGCACAGGGCGATTTTCAGAAAATCATCGCTGCAAAGAGTGATGACCGCAAGAAAATCTTTCAGCAGTTGTTTGATACCTATTTATATGAGCGCTTTCAGGAAAGCCTGAAAGAGAAAAACAGTGAGCTGGAGCGGCATTCGGAGCGTTTAAAAGACCGCATGCTTGCGGATATGCGGCGAGGACGGTTTGACGCAGAATTGCCGCAGGAGTGGAATCTGTATGATCCTGCAAATGCTGCGGATTACCTTTCACAGCTCATTCGCCAGACACAAATGCATTCCGATGCGCTTGCATCACATCGTGAAATGCAGAAAGCGGCTGACAAGGAGTATGAAACTCTGACGCTGCAGCTGTCGCAGGGGCGTGAGGGGAACCGACGGCTTGCAGAACTGGGTGAAAAGCATCATGCACTTGAGCATCTTCGTTCGCAGGCAGACACCATGCAGGCAAAGCAGTACGAATTTGAAAATGCACGCAGGGCGGCGCAGATTCTTCCCGAAGAACAGCGGCTCGCAGATCTGCACAAACGGAGAAATGAGAAGTCATCCGAAAAAGCGGCACTCAATGAGAGCATTTTCCTACAGGTGGAAATTGCGGCGATTGCCCGCGGACGGCTTGTTGATGCGCAAGAGCGTGCCGAGTCTCTGGAATCTCTCAGAACCCGAAAAACTGAGCTTGCGCAGGCAAGGCCCCTGTATGCGGAGCTTGCAAATTGCCGTAAACTCTATCAAGAGAAAACACTCGTCCTTGTGGAACGAAAGAATACAAGCGAGTCGGCAGGTGCGGATTATCGGGAAAAGCTCGGCGCATTCCTGCTTGGACAGGCAGGGGTGCTTGCACGGAATCTGCAGGATGATCAGCCATGTCCGGTGTGCGGCTCAACACATCATCCTGATCCTGCCAAAGCACCCGAGGGGACACCGACGGAACAGGCTGTGCAGGATGCGGAGAGAAAAGCGAATGCAGCGGAATCTGCATTTCGTGCAGCTGCGCAGGATTGTGTGCAGCTGCAGGCGAGGATCACGCAGATGGAGGAGAATCCCCTCGTTTGTGAACTGACTGCAGAGGAACTGGAAATCCAGCTCAATGCGGTGCAGAAGGAAATCAGCAATATCGAAACGGAGCTGGAAGCCGCGGAGGACGCTTTTCATCGGGCAAATGCAAAATTAGATAAGCTTGACGGGCGAATGGAATCGCTGAACCTGGAATTGGATCAGCTGAAAATTGACATTACAAGACAGAACCGTATATTTACAGATGCACTCAGTGCTTCTTCATTTTCGGCGGCTGCGGATTATGAAGCAGCAAAGCGAACCTCTTCAGAGATCTCTGCACTGGAACTTGCACTGAATCAATACCGAACACAGCTTGCTGCGCTGGAAGCAGCCACAAAGGAGCTGGAACATCAGACGAAGGGAATCACAGTCGTTGATATTGCTGCTCTGGAGATCGCACATGCAGCGGCTGCCAAGCAATGTGAAATGCTTGCTGCGCAGGTGCGTGAACTGCATACGGCACATGAGATCAACAGGGATGTGTGCGCATCCCTGAAAAAAACACTTGCAGAGCAGGAAAAACTGCGTGCTGAGTGGGGCGTGATCTCGGAATTGTATAAAACAGTCAGCGGTCAGCAGGGAGGCGGCAAGGCAAAACTGCGTTTTGAAGCCTATGTGCAGCAGTACTATTTCCGCCGTGTGGTGGCAAGCGCCAACCGCCGTCTGAAGCTTCTGACGCAGGATACATTTGTGCTGCGCTGCCGAGAGGAAGCCAAGAATCTGAACCAGCAGTCAGGTCTGGATCTGGAAGTGCTTGACCGCAATACGGGGCAATGGAGGGATGTCAGCACGCTGTCCGGCGGCGAATCGTTCATGGCGTCGCTGTCGCTTGCACTCGGCCTTTCCGATGTGGTGCAGGATGGAAGCGGCGGGATCCGTCTGGATGCAATGTTCATTGATGAGGGCTTCGGTACGCTGGATGAACAGTCCCTGCAGCAGGCGATCGGGCTGCTGGACAAGCTTGCGGACGGAAAACGCATGATTGGGATCATTTCCCATGTCGGTGCGCTGCGCCAGAGGATCGAACGCAAGATCGTGGTGAGTAAGACTTCTGTGGGCAGCGAAGTGGAGATTGTCGTGTAGAAGCTGTGTTTTATCCCATTGGCGGGGGGCGGACAGATACGCCGAAAAAAACTGCAGAAAATTGCAAATTCTACTTGACAAGCCCGTCATTTTGTGATAAAATAGTATTGCCGCATGTGCTCGGGAAGATCAAAGTACGGGTTTCCGTCCCCAAGGACAGCGAGTTTTAAAGAAAAGGCAGGTGCCAGATCAATGTACGCAGTAATCGAAACAGGCGGTAAGCAGTATCAGGTTCGTGAGGGAGACGTAGTTTTCATCGAGAAGCTGAACGTAGAAGCCGACCAGACCGTTACCTTTGACAAGGTTGTTGCTGTAGGTTCCGATAACGGAATCAACGTAGGTGCTCCCTATGTAGCAGGTGCAACAGTATCCGCAAAGGTTCTGAAGAACGGCAAGGGCAAGAAGATCACAGTCTTCACTTACAAGCCGAAGAAGGGCGAAAAGCGCAAGATGGGTCACAGACAGCCCTACACACAGGTTCAGATCGAAGCTATTCAGGGCTAAGGCTGAAACGGTATGCTGAAAGCTGTTTTTTATCGTAAAAACGGCAGGCTTTGCAGATGTTCCGTCAAGGGACATGCAGGCTATGCAGAACATGGACAGGACATTGTTTGTGCGGCGGTTTCTTCCGCAGTACAGTTGACGGCGAATCTTCTGACGGAAACGTTCAAAGAGGATGCAGTCGCTTCTGCCAAAGGGGATACGGTGAATATCCGTACCGACGGCAGTGAGATTTCCGCAAAGCTTCTTGACGCTTTGTATGTCCATCTGCAATGTATTTCGGAAGAATTTCCGAACACGATCAAATTCGAATTTACGGAGGTGTAAATAATGCTTAGAATTAGTATGCAGTTTTTTGCACATAAGAAAGGTATGGGTTCTACAAAGAACGGCCGTGACTCCGAGTCCAAGAGACTGGGTGTAAAGAGAGCTGACGGTCAGTTCGTAACCGCAGGCAACATCCTCGTTCGCCAGCGTGGTACCCACATTCATCCGGGCGTAGGTGTAGGCAAGGGTTCTGACGATACTCTGTTCGCAATGGTTGATGGCAGAGTAAAGTTTGAGCGCTGGGGTCGTGATCGTAAGCGTGTAAGCGTTTACGCTGACTAATTTCGCCGGAATAAGCAAAAGCAATAAACAAATCCCACGCTTGCTAAAGCTTGGGATTTTGTTTTAGGCTGACTCGACGAAGGAGGAAATACCATGTTTGTCGATAAGGCAAAAATCAAAATCAAGGCAGGAAACGGCGGCGACGGCGCAGTTTCCTTTCACAGAGAAAAATACGTTGCGGCTGGCGGTCCGGACGGCGGCGATGGCGGTAACGGCGGAAATGTTGTGTTTCAGGTGGATGATAATTTCTCCACGCTGATCGACTTCCGTTATAAGAGAAAGTATATCGCACAAAACGGCGAAAACGGCGGTGCAAAGCGCTGTACGGGAAAAAGTGCTCCCGATCTTGTGATCCGGGTTCCGAGAGGTACGCTCATTCGTGAGGCACAGTCCGGCAGAATCATGGCGGATATGTCCGATGATGAACCGAAGATCCTCGCAAAGGGCGGCAGAGGCGGCAAGGGTAATTCCAATTTTGCCACCTCCACAAGACAAATTCCCCGATTTGCAAAGCCCGGTTTCCCCGGTGAGAGCTTTGAGGTTACACTGGAGCTGAAACTGCTGGCGGATGTGGGCTTGGTTGGTTTCCCGAATGTGGGCAAGTCCACTTTGATCTCCGTTGTGAGTGCCGCAAAGCCGAAAATTGCCAACTATCACTTCACAACGCTCACGCCCGTGCTTGGTGTTGTACGACTGGATGAGGAACGTTCCTTTGTTATGGCGGATATTCCGGGTCTTATCGAGGGTGCAAGTGAAGGCATCGGTCTGGGACACGAGTTCCTGCGCCATGTCGAGCGCTGCCGCCTGATTCTTCATGTACTGGATGTTTCAGGCATTGAGGGCAGAAATCCCATTGAGGATTTTGAAGCGATCAACAAGGAACTTGCAAATTTCAGTGAATCGCTTGCAGAATGTCCGCAGATCGTTGTGGCAAACAAATCCGATATGGCAACGGATGAGCAGATTGCTGATCTGCGCAGCTATATTGAGGAGCAGGGATTGCAGTTCTTCACGATTTCCGCTGCAACGACACAGGGAACCGGCGCATTGATGGATGCGGTCGGACAGAAGCTTTCGGAGCTGCCGCCTGTAAAAATCTACGAGGCAGAGCCGCTGACACCCGAAGAATGGGAAACACGTTTTTCCTCCAGACAGGAATTCGAAGTGGAGGTCGAGGACGGCGTGTACTATGTTTCCGCAATGTGGCTTGAACCCATCCTGCGAACAGTCAATATGGATGATTATTCCTCTCTGCAGTATTTCCAGCGTGTGCTGCGTTCCAGCGGCATTATTGATAAGCTGGAAGAAATGGGTATTGAGGAAGGCGACACTGTAAATATCTTCGGATTTGAGTTTGACTATATCAGATAATATGATGAATTTTAATTTATCGGAAAAGGAAGCCCGTCAGTTCAGTCCCCTGACGATGGCATTCCTCGGCGATTGTGTATATGAATTGATGGTGCGTTCCGCCATCGTAGAGGCGGGCAGCACACCCGTGGGCAATCTGCACTCGGCAAAAATCAAGCTGGTTTGTGCAGGATTTCAGGCAAGGGCAGCGGAGCGTTTGCTGGAATTGTTCACAGAAGAAGAACAAAGTGTATTCCGCCGTGGAAAGAATGCCACGGGAAACACTGTCCCCCATAATGCCTCTCCTGCGGATTACCGCAAGGCAACGGGACTTGAGGCGGTATTCGGCTATCTGCAGCTTTCAGGCAATACCCAAAGGCTGGAAGCGCTGTTTTCCGTCATATGGGACATGCGGGAGGAACTGCTCCTGCAAGGCAAGCAATAATTGACTATCAGGAATAAGGAGTGAAACAACATGTCAGGACATTCCAAATGGAATAATATTAAGCGAAAGAAAGAAGCAACGGACGCTGTCAAGGCAAAGATCTTCACAAAAATCGGCCGTGAAATTATCGTGTGCGTAAAAGAGGGTGGCCCCGACCCGAACAATAATGCAAAGCTGCGTGAATTGATCGCTAAGGCAAAGTCCAATAATGTACCGAATGACAACATCGAGCGTGTGATCAAGAAGGCTTCCGGTGAGGGCAGCAAGAATGACTACGAAGCTATGGTTTATGAGGGCTACGGTCCGAGCGGCGTTGCAGTCATCGTTGAATGTCTGACGGACAACAAGAACCGTACTGCCGGTGATATTCGCCACTATTTTGACAAATACGGCGGCAACCTTGGTACGATCGGCTGTGTATCCTTCATGTTTACAACAAAGGGTATTGTTGTCGTAGAAAATACCGGCATTGACGAGGATACGGCAATGGAGGACTGCTTCGAGTGCGGCGGTGACGACCTGACCGTGGAGGAAGAATCCATCATTATGGAATGCGATCCGACCGCTGTTTCGGATATGCGTGAGGCTCTCGAAGCAAAGGGATATACCGTGCTTTCCGCAGAAGCGGAAAAGGTTCCGTCCACCTACACAACGCTGACGGATGAGGATGCGATCAAGAAGATGCAGCTGCTGCTGGATCATCTGGAAGAAAATGATGATGTACAGAATGTATATCATAACTGGGAAATGCCGGAGGATGCGGAATAATCCGCATTTCGGCATACAGTCATGACATGGGACGGTGAAGGAAATGCAAAGTACAGGGATTTTCAGAAGAATTGATTCACTGGGCAGATTTGTGCTTCCGAAAGAGATCCGGAAAAATCTGGATATTAACCAAAATGATTATCTGCAGATCTTCACGGATGGGGATTCCATCATCCTGAAGAAAAGTCAGCTTTGCTGCATTCTTTGCGGAAACACTGAAGATCTGACGGATCATCATGACAAAAAGGTCTGCCAAAGATGCATTAATGAACTGGCAGATAAATGAAGAAAAGCTCTGCGGATGCAGAGCTTTTCTTTTTGGAAATGGGGCAAATTATTCATAATTTCGGAAATAGTACTTGCCTTTTCTTCTGAAATTTGCTATAATGGTAATAGTGTGCCGGATGGCATAGTTGGATTCTATGGAAGGAGTTGGGAATCTTGAACGCTTCTTTGGATGATACCCTGCAATATATTTACACATTATGTGAACAATATGAACGGCAAGGACTGCAGGTCAAGGGCAATCCCATGCCGCTTCGGGATTATGCACAGTTTTCCATCATGAAATTCATGCTGTACATCGCAGACAGTGACCGTACCATCATGGATTATGAGGTGGACATCATCAATAATCGTCTTGGTTTTTCGCTTACAAAGGATTATGTAATACGATTTGTGTCTGAGCATCAGATTTCTGCTGACGGAATTTTTGATACCGTTCTTGCTCTGCTGACAGTATTTATCAACGGTGATATTCAGGATAAAGCCATGTATGGCAGTACTTCTCTGATGCTGCTGGAATTTCTCGATGAACTTGGCTTGGAATTCATTACCTTTGATGGACGATATGACGAAAGGCAAACGAAGGCAATGGCATTGCTCATGCTTCGCCTGAAAAATTATCGTACCGCATACCTGAGAAGCTGGAAACAGCTTGTGAAGGATACTCCCGTGTCCGATAAAAATACGCCTTCACCTATTGATAAAATGGAAACTCCTGCGGCTGCTCCCCAAAAATCACCTGCGCAGCCAATTGCAGAAGAAATAGAAATGCCGCAGCCGGAGCCTGTTCCCGAGCCGGAGGAAACTTTGGAGGAATTGCTGCAGGATCTGAATGATCTGACGGGACTGACCAAAGTCAAGGAAGATCTCAACAGCCTGATCAATCTTCTGAAGGTGCATAAAATGCGCATGGAACGTGGACTTCCGCAAACCGAAGTTTCGCTGCATATGGTATTTTCCGGAAATCCCGGAACGGGCAAAACGACGGTTGCACGCATGATGAGTAAGATCTATCGAAAGCTCGACGTCCTCAGCAAGGGGCATCTGGTGGAGGTGGACCGTTCGGGACTGGTAAGCGGTTATGTGGGACAGACTGCCATTAAGACCAAAAAAGTCATTGACAGTGCGTTGGGCGGTGTATTGTTTATTGATGAGGCATACGCATTGACACCTGCCGGTGCATCCAATGATTTCGGCATCGAAGCGGTCAACACGCTACTCAAGGCAATGGAGGATCACCGTGATGACTTTGTGGTAATCGTTGCAGGTTATCCGGATCTGATGGACGATTTTCTGGAATCAAATCCCGGTCTGCGTTCTCGTTTCAACAAACAGATCCTGTTTGAGGACTATACAGAAGAGGAACTGGTCAATATTTTCAGCGGTATCTGCGGTAAATCTTTTTATGAGGTGACTGATGATGCCATGGCATGCGTCCGCAATTTCTTCCGTGAGCGCTGTGAGCAGAAGCTCCCCGGTTTTGCAAACGGTCGTGATGTGCGTAATTTCTTTGAAAAGACACTGACCAATCAGGCAAATCGCCTCGCTTCCATGTCCGATGTCACGGATACAGATCTGGTGACGATCACGCTGGAGGATGTGGAAACAGTTGAGCTGTTTTAGGAATTTCACTATCCGCCGCTTTTCGGCTGAATTTTGCTGAGGCAAAGCGTGTGAGCTGGCTTTCGCCTGCGATTCATTCAGAAAAATGACAGGGCTGTGCCTGTTATTGTATAGATTATGATGGAGGTATAAACAATGATAGTAATTGAAATGGAAAACGGAAAGGAAATTGAAATCGAGCTGTATCCCGATGTTGCGCCGATTTCCTGTGAAAATTTTGAAAAACTCGTTAAGGAAGGCTTCTACAACGGTCTGACATTTCACAGAGTCATTTCCGGCTTTATGATTCAGGGCGGATGCCCCCTCGGTACGGGTACGGGCGGCCCCGGCTGGCACATCAAGGGTGAATTTCTCGCAAACGGTGTGGTGAACAACCTCAAGCATACCCGTGGTGTACTTTCCATGGCAAGAGCGCAGGATCCTAATTCCGCTGGCTCTCAGTTCTTCATCATGCATGAGGACGCTCCCTATCTTGATGGTCAGTATGCAGCGTTCGGCAAGGTGGTTTCCGGTATGGAAGTTGTTGACGAAATTGCAGGCGTTGAAACCAATTACGCTGACAAGCCCCTGACTCCCCAGGTAATGAAAAAGGTGTATATCAAGTAAGCGTACAAACGATAAGGCTGCTTTGGGTTTCTTCCCCGAAGCAGCCTTTTTATGCCTGATTATATAAATAAGGGCGGACGCTGCGTCCACCCTTATAATTTGAAATTTACGCCTGATACAGCGGATACTTTTCACAAATTGCAGTTACGCCTGCGCGGATCTCATCTGCCTTGTTCTCGAAATCAGTTGCGCACAGATAGATGTACTCAGCGATCATATCCATCTCCTCTACGCCCAGACCACGAGTGGTCACAGCCGGAGTGCCGATTCTGATACCGCTTGTTACAAACGGCTTTTCAGGATCGTTGTGGATCGCATTCTTGTTCACTGTGATGTATACTTCGTCCAGTCTGTGTTCCAGCTCCTTGCCGGTGATATTGAACGGACGCAAATCAACGAGCATCAGGTGGTTGTCCGTACCGCCGGAAACCAGATTGAAGCCGCGCTTTACCAGACCCTCAGCGAGTGCGTTTGCATTCTCGATAATTCTCTGCTGGTACTCCTTGAACTCAGGTTTCAGCGCTTCGCCAAAGCAAACAGCCTTTGCAGCGATGGTGTGCATCAGAGGGCCGCCCTGTGTGCCCGGGAAGATTGCAGAATTGATCTTCTTTGCCAGATATTCGTTGTTTGTCAGAATCAGACCGCCTCTCGGACCTCTCAGTGTCTTGTGTGTTGTGGTTGTTACGATGTCTGCATACGGAACAGGAGACTCGTGGAGACCTGCTGCAACCAGACCTGCGATGTGAGCCATATCTACCATGAACAGTGCGCCGACTGCTCTTGCGATCTCGGACAGACGCTTGAAGTCAATTGCTCTCGGATATGCGGATGCACCGGCAACGATCAGACGGGGCTTATTCTTGACAGCCAGCTTGTAAACGGTCTCATAGTTGATGGTTTCAGTTTCGTCATCCAGACCGTAGGAAACGAAGTTGAAATACTTACCGGACAGATTGACAGGAGAACCATGTGTCAGGTGACCGCCGTCAGCAAGGCTCATACCCAGAACGGTATCGCCGGGCTGGAGTACTGCGAAATAAGCAGCAGTATTTGCCTGTGCGCCGGAATGGGGCTGAACGTTGGCATATTTTGCGCCAAACAGCTTGCATGCTCTCTCAATTGCAATCTGCTCTGCAATATCCACGCATTCGCAGCCGCCGTAGTAACGCTTGCCCGGATAGCCTTCAGCATACTTATTTGTCAGAACGCTGCCCATTGCTGCCATAACAGCGGGGGAAACGATATTTTCACTTGCAATCAGCTCAAGATTTCTGCGCTGACGAGCCAACTCCTTCTGCATTGCTGCGCCAACCTCAGGGTCAACGCTTTCCACATAACCGATGGTGTCAATCAGATGATCAAACATGGGAAATTCTCCTTTATTTTCATATTTTTCAGGCTGCAAAGCAGCAACTACTTCTATTATACACGAAGTTGGACAGAATTGCAAGGGGTTTGGAGAAATTTCCGTCATAATGTTTGCAGAGTTGTCAATACTCTTTCGTTATGTATCTCTGTCACGATGCTTTGCAAGGGGCTGCCGCCCCTTGCATTCAGCAAAATTGTTGCCGCTGCCTCTGTCAATAGGGGAGTAGTGTTACATCTGATCGGGATCCGTTGACGGCGGCAGGAAGTGATAGATCTCACTATAGCTTTCCAGATCTTCTCGGTTTTGCGGGCCGGAGGCGATCAATCCTGTCATGTCCGTATCCGAACCGCATGTCATTTCCATTTCTTCAATCGGAAGAAGGGGTTTCTTTTCTTCATTTGGTTCATAGGGTCTGTTTTGCATAGCAATCATCCTTTCAGTATTTGTATAAGTAGGATAACCGCAGGAACAGGAAGTATGCAAAAATTACTTGACAAATCCAGTGACCTGTGCTATAATAAGATTGTTGCCGGTGTGTCGGAATGGCAGACGAGACAGACTCAAAATCTGTTGTCCGCAAGGGCGTGTGGGTTCGAGTCCCACCACCGGCACCATAGAGCCCGTGGCGGCAGATGCATATAGAAATTCCTCTGTGATTGAGGTTCTTCTTTTTGCGGGCTGTTTTCCTGCAGTGCTTGATTTGTTTGCTGTGCAAGCGGAATCAAGCTTCCGGAAATATTTGAAAATGCTTTGTTGTTCCTCACGTTTGTGGGGATTTTTTTATCAGGAAATATAAAAGGAGGCATACATATGAATAAGAAAGATTTGGCAGAGCTGAAAAAACATTTTACACAGTCGGATGAACTTCTGACGGTGCGGAGGATTTCTTCCACATTTATTGATTCCGAAAAGGAAATGCGCTGCCACAGCGTGCGCAGCTATCCCGAAATTCCGGACGAGGAGCTGTTTTGTCTGTATCAGTCCCTTGCAAAAGTACTGAAGGGTACACTTGGAAAATCTCTGGTGGAATATCCGTTCCCGAATGAGATGTACGAGGAGGACAAGAGCCAGAATTTGTTGTGGAATCTTCTGGAAAACAGCTTGAACGATGAGGAACAGCTCCAGAAGTTCATTTCTCATGTATCCGAGAATATGGACTACGCCCTGCCCTATGCATTATTCATTGCTGAGTGCGTTTATACCGTATTTGAAAAGAATAAGTTCGGCGAGAAAAATAAGTATGACAGCCGTGAATACCGTTTTCTGATCGGTGCGGTATGCCCTGTGGAATCACGCGTGGACGGACTGATCTACGATGAAGAAAACAACAGCATTGTGCGTAAGACGGAGTTTGATCGTGTGGTTGCCGACGCTCCTACGGATGGTTTCCTGTTCCCGACATTTACAGGCAGAGGCCCGGATGTGAACCATGTAATGTACTATACCAAAACGCCGAAGAATCCCAATGTTTCCGTTGTTGAGGAGGTTTTCGGCTGCCATTACACACTGTCCGCACAGGAAGAAAAGGAAACCTTCCGTGCAGTGCTTGACAAGGCAGTGGGCGAGGAACTGAATCTGAATGTGATCGCAAGCGTGAATGAGAAGATTCAGGACTATGCCAAGAGCTTCAGGGATGAACCAGAGCCGCCGGTAGTGAGTGACATCATGATGCGTGATATTCTGCTTGATTCCGGTGTCACACAGGAGCGTGCGGAGGCTGCGCAGCAGCTCTACCGTGAAACAGTGGACGGTAATTATTTTGCAGCGTCGAATCTGACGGATTCCAGAACCACGCTTTCTTCTTCCGGCGTAACCGTGAGCATCAGCGGCGATGCGGCGGACAAGATCACCACACGCATGATTGATGGCAGAAAATTCCTCATGATCAGTCTGGATGATCCGGAAGTCACCGTGAATGGATTTCAGATGAAAATTCAGTAACAGTATGCGCATAATTGCCATCACGGCAGCGTTTTAGAAAACAAAAAAGGAGGTTCATTATGGCTGCACCACTTGCCGATAAAATTCGTCCGAAAACGCTTGATGACGTTGTCGGACAGCAGCATCTGCTGGGAGAGGGAAAACCTCTGCGCCGCATTATCGAAAGCGGACGCATCCCGAATATGATTTTCTACGGTCCGTCCGGCATCGGGAAAACCACCATCGCCAGCATCATCGCAAGCCGTACCAATATGACCCTCCACATTCTCAACGGTACGCAGGCGGGCGTTTCCGACATTAAATCCGTTATTGCGGATGTGGGAACTTTTGCCTCGATGAATGGCATTCTCCTGTATCTTGACGAGATCCAGTATTTGAACAAAAAACAGCAGCAAAGCCTGCTTTCTTACATTGAAAACGGCGATATTACGTTGATTGCATCCACCACG
>SVNQ01000029.1 GCA_015066865.1 Ruminococcus sp. | reverse complement strand
TGTACTGACCGAGCGCCATGCCCTCTCTGCCTTCGGGTGTATTATCCACCGCGCCGCGCAGGGATGCAGCAATGATCTCAATTGCCTTGAGGTGGAACATATCCGTCATTGTCCACGCAGCCTTTGTGGTGAAGCCCTCAATTGCATGCGTCAGCGCATCCATACCTGTTGCAGCGGTCAGACCCTTGGGCATGGTTGCCATCATATCGGGGTCTACGAATGCAACGATCGGGATGTCATGCGTATCCACGCACACCATCTTGCGGTTGTTCTCCTCGTCCGTGATAACGTAGTTGATCGTTACCTCGGCAGCTGTGCCTGCAGTTGTGGGAACAGCAAGAATCGGAACGCAGGGATTCTTTGTCGGAGCAACGCCCTCCAGACTTCTGACATCGGCAAACTCCGGATTTGTGATGATGATACCGACTGCCTTTGCCGTATCCATTGCAGAACCGCCGCCGACTGCGATGATGTAGTCAGCACCGGATGCCTTGAAAGCTTCCACACCGTCCTGCACATTCTTGATGGAAGGATTCGGCTTGATCTCGGAGAAAATCTCGTAGGGCAGTTCATTCTTGTCGAGCAGATCGGTCACCTTTGCCGTTACGCCGAACTTGATCAGGTCGGGGTCGGAGCATACAAATGCCTTTGCAAAGCCTCTGCTGTTTACTTCTGTGATGATGTCGGCAATCGCACCAGCGCCGTGGTAGGATGTGCCATTCAATACAATTCTCTGTGCCATGGGGCATACTTCCTTTCCATATAAATTGTATATATTATAGCACACAAAGCTTCAAATGTCAATTAATTTTGTGTGAATGATACGAAAACAGATTCTCAGCCCCCAAGTCAAAGCCCCCGATATACATCGGGGGCTTTGACTCTCTAATCTCTTATTTTTACCGAAAAATCACTTCAAAATTTCATTCCAATCCGGTGTCACGCCGGAACCTGCAATTGCAGAATAGGTAAGAATTGCACTCGCATCAATTGCATCAAGCGACGTACCGTCACCGTTTCCACAGTTTCTGGAACCCTCATTGACATCCGCAAGGAAGTATGTCGTCCGTTCCATAGATTGATATTCAGAATCGGACAGCGTCGGATTGCCGCCCGCACCTCGTTCAGCGGCATATACCAGAATTACCGCTGCATCATTTGCATTCACCATTTTATCGTTATTTGCATCGCCGCGCAGACCGCTTACGACAGTACTGAACAGGAAACCATCATTATAATATTCCGGTGTGTTGATTGCCATGCCGTCATAATAGGTTTCAAAAAAATTGCCACAGATAAATTCATCAGGATCTGTCAGGAACTGAATGGTCATGCCGTTCACACCTGTCGAGAATTTGTTAAAATCCAGAAGTTCTGCCACATAACCTTCCGCAGTATCCTTATAAATTATCGTCCCCTCAGGATAGAAATCCTCGGAACGCAGAGGCGTTGGATCATCCAGCCAGCGATAAGCCGTGGGGTGTTCCATAATAAAATATTCGCCGTTCGGAATCACGATTTCCAGATTCTTCAGCTCCGGAACAATATGCTGATAAAAGCTTTCACCGTTCTCGCTGTCATCGCTGGTCAGATAGGTTGCCCCCATCTCTGTACCATCGTCCGTCACAAAGGAAACGGTATAGCTTCCCGCTTCCGTATCCGGTGCAAGATCAAGCTCCACTTCGATGAAGCTGTATTCATCGGAACGGCTTCCCAAAAAAGTCGCCGAGGTGGCATCACCATCACCATAGCCGTACATCCATGTCAGATTCATGCTGTTTTCTTCCGGTGTAAACTTATTTGTCACGCCGAAGCTGTTCGCCTGATAGAAACCTGCACTGTTGACCATTCCCAGACAATAGGGTTTTAAGCGGGTGGAAAATTCCGTTCCGTCCTCCATCGTATAAGTGATCTTTTCGTCGCTGTAGATGGCAGTGGGATTGTGATAGCTTTCCTGATTAAATGTAATCTTCGCATAGTTGGATTGCAGTTTGGCATACAAAAATGCAAGGTCTGCGTATTCCGCTTCAATGTACATGCCAATGCGGACGCTTGTCCCTGCGGCAGCCGCACTTGGGGAAACATACACAGTGTTCCCATCTGCAATATAGCCGCAGCCCTCAGTTTCAATGGCACGCAGACTGAATGCGATCTCATCGCTGCTCTGATATACCGCATTTACCGGCAATGACGAAACTGCCAGCAGCACCGCAGCTGCAGATGCCGCTATTTTGTGTACAATTTTTTTCACACCAATTCCTCCTTAGCTTTATTTGACGCTGCCCTTCACTTATATAACAACGCAAACTGAAAAATATTGGATTGTATTTCTAATTTTTTTGCAACTGCCATTTATCAGGAAATCACTTGATACAGCATGGGGGATTTCACGGGTTTCTCCGTTGTGATCTCCATGCAGGCAAAAATACGTTCAGCCGCTTTTTTGCAAAGTGCTTCCGTCCTGCCATATACAGTGAACAGAGGTTGTCCTGATTTTACTGCATCTCCAACGAACACATGCAGCTCCACGCCTGCACCGTAGTCAATTTCCGATGAATTTGCCGTTCTGCCGGCACCCAGCTCCAGACATGCAAGTCCGACTTCCTCACTCTGAATGGATGCAATAAATCCGTCCTTAGAAGAAACAGCAGTGTATTTCGCTGCACTCTGCGGTAAAAGCTCAGGATGCTCCGTAACAGTGGGATCGCCGCCCTGTGCGGCAATCATACCCGCAAATTTCCGCAGAGCGTTGCCGGAATCCAAAGCCTGCTTTGCCATGTCCATGCATTCCTCCACACTGCCCTTACCACTGAGTGAAAGCATATGCGCCGCAAGTGCAAGAGAAAGTTCGGAAAGTTCATTCCTCACTTCGCCGCGCAGAATGCGGATGACCTCCAGAACCTCAAGCGCATTTCCGACATTGGCACCGAGGGGCGCATTCATATCCGTCAGAACTGCCCGACACTGCTTACCCGCACGCTTTCCGACTTCCACCATTGCCTCTGCAAGTCGCTGTGCATCCTCAGGTGTTTTCATAAATGCACCGTGACCGAATTTCACATCCAGCAGAATACAGTCCGCACCCAGTGCAAGCTTTTTGCTCATAATGCTCGAACAGATCAGCGGAATGCTGTCCACGGTTGCAGTCAGATTACGCAAAGCGTACATTTTCTTATCAGCAGGCACAAGATTGCCGCTCTGGGCAATTACACAGCATCCGATTTCCTTTGTAATTTCCAAAAAACGCTCCATGGGCAGATTTGTGGAAAAATTCGGAATGCTTTCGAGCTTATCAATCGTTCCGCCCGTAAATCCCAGACCCCTGCCCGACATCTTCGGAACAAAGCCGCCGCATGCCGCTACAATCGGTGCAAGCAGAAGCGTGGTCTTATCGCCGATGCCGCCGGTGCTGTGCTTATCGACGGTCACGCCGCCCACGGATTCCATCGAAAGACATTCACCTGAATCGCGCATTGCAAGAGTGAGTGCCGCGGTTTCGGCATCCGTCAACCCCTGACAGCAGACCGCCATCATCCATGCCGACATCATGTAATCGGGAATCTCTCCATGGCAAAAGCCGTTCACGATCCATTGAATTTGTTCATCCGTCAAGGCTTCCTGCCGTCTGGTTTTCTGAACGAGGTCATACATTTGCATGGTAAATCCACCTTTCTTTTTGGAAATAACAGAAATACTCTTTTCTACATGATACAATATTCTGTACAGGATTGCAAGAGATTTGCCAAAAAAATTTATCTTCTGTATATCTTTCCAGATCCTGCCAATCATTTTACCGAGGTGATTTTATGAGAAAAATTGAAATTGCGGCAGTCCTCGGTATCATCGGTGCGATTTTCTGCGCCAACATTTCAGACTTTTCACACAGAGTTGAAAACCTTCGCGAGGACGTTCTGCGTCTGCATATCCTTGCAAATTCTGACACGGATGAAGATCAGGCGTTAAAACTCAGCGTGCGTGATGCCCTGCTTGAACAATCCGATATACTGTTTTCAGGCTGTGACACACCGGAGGAGATCCGTAAGCGTGCCATCGAACAGAAGGAAACCATTCGCCTGATTGCACAGGCTGTCGTTGACGAAAACGGATATGATGACGTGGTTCGTGTACAGCTGGTGCATATGGCTTTCGATGAAAAGCAATATGAAGAAATCACCATGCCCGCCGGTGATTACGATGCACTGCGGATCCTCATCGGTGAAGCAGAGGGACAAAACTGGTGGTGTGTGATGTATCCGCCGCTATGTATTCCTGCGGCTTCACAGGTAACTGCGGATACGGAAACTGCGGAATCGTATTTTGATGATGAAACGACTGAAATACTGGAGGATGCCTCAAAATTCGAGGTAAAATTCAAATGTCTGGAGTGGTGGGAATCGCTGAAGGAAAAGTTGGATGAAACGGAATTTTCTGAAAGACTTAAGCAAAATTTCACAAAGTTTCCACAAAATGAGTGTAGGATAAAGACACAGAGAGACAGATAACACCGGGATTGGGATAAACAGAGAGGTGTTATAGTATGAAGCAGAATTTGCGAAAATTATTCAGCGCAGCGGCAGCTTTTGCACTGCTTGCAGCAGGATGTACTCCACAGGAAAATTCATCCTCCGCTGACAATCCAACGGAATCCGTATCCCAGCCTGACAGGCAGGGGGATGGCGGAAAAGAACCCGATGCACAAAATTTCCCCGTAACGCTCCTATCAGCAGAATCACCTGCATACGTCAGTGACATTTCATCCATTTTCACTGAAAGAGATCTGAGAAACAGCTATGACGAACCGATTGCTGTGATCACCTGCAGCGGTAATTCGGCAGCAGTCACGGGCAGCGGTGCATCTGTAAATGGTTCGGATATCACGATTACCGACGAAGGCGTCTACATGATCTCCGGCACGCTGAACGATGGTCAGATCCTCGTCAACTCCTCCGGCAAGGTTCAGCTTGTGCTGGATGGCGCTTCACTCTCCTGCTCAGACTCTGCACCGATCTATGTGCAGCAGGCAAAGAAGTGCTTTCTGACACTTGCGGAAGGTTCGGAAAACTTCGTTTCGGACGGCAGTACTTATGTCTATGCACAGGAGGGTGACAACGAACCGGATGCTGCCATTTTCAGTGCAGACAGCCTGACCATCAACGGCAGCGGAAAGCTCACAGTCAACGGTAATTACAATGAAGGCATCACCTGCAAGGATGACATTGTTATTACAAGCGGGTCACTGCATATTACATCCGTCTGCAATGGCATCAAGGGCAAGGATTATGTGGCAATCGCAGGCGGTGACATTACGGTCGAGGCAGGCGGTGACGGCATCAAATCGAACAATGCCACGGATGACGGACGTGGATTCGTCTATGTGCAGGATGGTACGATCACGGTGAATGCTCAGGAAGACGGTATTCAGGCGGAAACGGAATTTATCGCCGCAGGCGGTACATTTCACATAACCTCCGGCGGCGGCATCGCAAATGCAGTGCCAAAACAAAAAGATGATTTCGGCGGCAGAGGCGGATTCAAAAACTGGGGAAATTACGATGAAACCGATACAGCGGAGGAAAACTCTGTCAGCATCAAGGGAATCAAAGCTGGCACACTTTTGTATATTTCCGGCGGCGAATTTACGATTGATGCAGCGGATGATACGCTGCACTCCAACACAGATATTTGTATTTGCGGTGGAAAAATGGAAATGCAAGCCGGCGGTGACGGCGTACATGCGGACGGACTTGCGGATTTCACAGGCGGCACGCTCTGTGTAACACAGTCGAACGAAGGGATTGAGGCTGCTGGTATCCGTGTAAGCGGCGACGCTTCACTCGAAGTCACCGCATCGGATGACGGTTTCAATGCAAGTGACGGCACTTCGCAGGGTGCAATGGGCACTTTCTCCGATGGATGCGCACTGGAAATCTCTGGCGGCACTGTATATGTCAATGCCGATGGCGACGGTCTAGATTCCAACGGCGATCTGCTTGTCAGCGGCGGCACAGTGATTGTGGACGGTCCCACCAACAGCGGCAACGGCGCACTCGACGGAAATGGCAGCATCTACTGCACAGGCGGTCTGCTGATTGCTGCCGGCAGTTCAGGAATGGCTGAATATCCCAAAGGCTCACAGAATACGGCAGTGATCACCCTTGACAGCATGGCACAGGGAAACACGCCTGTTACGATCTGCGATGCAGACAGCAAAGAAATCATCCGTCACACTCCGACAAAAACGTTCAACTCCTTTATTATCAGCTGTCCGGATCTCAAAGATGGCGAAACCTACACTGTTTACACAGACAGCACAGAAATCGGCAGCTTTACCGTAGAAGATACGATTTCCTATATCGGCACAGTGAACGGCATGAACGGTGGTTTTCATGGCGGATTCCCCGGCGGCAATCACGGCAACGGTATGGGAGGCGGACGCGGAGAACGCCCCCAGGACATGGAGATACCAACCGATGAAAACGGCAATCCGTCCATGCCGGAGGGAATGCGGCCGCCGCATGGTATGGAAATGCCAACCGATGAAAATGGCAATCCGTCCATGCCGGAGGGAATGCAGCCGCCGCATGGCGGCTTTCGGGACAGACCGAATGACCAGCTGAGTGAAAACTAAAGCAAAAACTATGATGAAAATTCGTTTGTCAGGAGCGGCGGAAATTGCCGCTCCTATTTTTGCAGCATACAATGGTTGGCACCAAAAACATTCTTCATTGACTGAAAACCTATCTTTGACTTTGGTTTCTTTTTCCTCTTGACGAGAACGGAAGAATATGGTATAATGGGAATATTAGATAAAAAGCTGCAAAAAATAGAACAGCTATTTGTAGGATTAATAATAACAAAGGAGGACACTCCCATGAATTACAGAAAAATCGCGGCGGTCCTGCTTGCCGCTATTCATTGTTCCCTTGCCATTCCTATGGCAACTTATGCTTCTGAAAATTATTCTCTCGGCGATCCTGACGGTGACGGATATGTAAATGTGCTGGATGCCGCAGCGATCCTTGCCAATTCCGCTGCACTTGCGGTAAATCAGGAATGCAGCTTTACCCAGCAGCAGTTTCTTGCAGCTGATACCAACAAAGATGGTGTTCTGAATGCAACGGATGCTGCACCGATTTTGGTATATTCCGCTTTCATGGGTTCGGCTGAAACAAAAATTGATTTTGTTTCTTTTCTGGATAACCAGATAGAAACCGAATATCTTGATGCACCGCAGATTATTGTCGGCAAGAAAAAGGAAGGCGCCATTATCAAATGGGAGCCGGATATGTATGCCACAGGTTATGAGATCTATCGTTATGACGGCATGTCCGTTGGTTCAAACAACTACAAACTGATCGACACGATAACCGGAGACTATATTTCCAGCTATACCGACAAATATTCAAACAGCTCCTCACCGCATTGCTATAAGATCCGTGCGTTCCGCACACAGGCAAACGGCACAATCTACAGTGAATACAGCAATACGGACGTGGATTACAACAGGAACTCCATTCTGAATGCTGCTGAATTGGAATCACATGGCAGTTTTAAGGTGTACAATCGTCAGCATGAGGAAACAACTTCCTATGATTACACATTGTCCGAGGAGGATTATGCCATTCTGGATCTGTTTGCAGCAGAACATTTTCCGGAGGGCGCAACCAGAGAGGCACAGCTCTGGACAACATTTTACTGGATCCACACCAATGTGAATTACGCCCGCACCACTGAACAGTGGGATTCCATTGCCGGAAAATCATGGGTTGAGGCGATTTTTGTAGATCGTACAGGTCAGTGCGCCCAGTATAATGGTGCAATGACCGCAATGATGGCATACCTCGGCTATGACGTTTGTCTGGTACGCGGCTGGCGTGGGTATGTGGACGGAAACTACTGGCAGCATTTCTGGCCGGAAGTTGTTATTGACGGTACTACCTACATTATGGAATGCGGTAATCTGGGAAAATCCGGTGACTGGTACTATTTCCTCGAAACCTATGACAACACCAAAAAATATATCTGCAACGGAGAAAGCATGAACTAAGAAACTATAATAAAAGAATAAGCGGTCTGCATAACGCAGACCGCTTTTATTCATTCTTCAAACCGGCAGCTCTCAGCGCACGCTGCACTGCATTTGCTGCAAAATATCCGGCAGCAACACAAACAACATCTTTGAGAATATATGGGGCAGAAACCAGAAAAACACTTTGCATGATGCCTGAACCGGTAATCACCGCATACTGCAAAACTCCTGAAACATGGCACAGAAGCATTCCGATCATCCCTGTAAAGACCGCTGCTGTTTTATTCCGCAGCACAGTCCCCCATGCGCAAAGCACTGTAAGAGGCAGAAATCCCCAGAGAAATCCCCCGGTGTAACCGAGCATCACACCGAGTCCGCCGCGAAAAGCAGAAAACACAGGCACTCCCACAGCTCCCACTGCCAAATAAACAAGCACCGCCGATATCCCCTTTCGCATCCCTCCAAGGTAGGCACACAGCGATACTGCAAATGTTTGCAGCGTCAGCGGCACATTTGACGGCATGGGAAGTGCAACCTGGGACAGAACAGCGATCAATGCCGTCAGCATTGCAATCTGCGTCATGGAAAGCAGCTTTTCATTCCTTATCATACGATTCCACCGTTAAATGCCAAACGGATTATTTCAGAAATCTTGCAGATGTGATCACGGACATAAAGTCATCCCGATAATCTTCATAAGTATCCACATCGGATTTACAGGTGATGATGTACATGGAATCTCTGTCGGTCAGATACCCCACCATGCTGGTTTTGGTGATCGTCTTGTCATCTTTTCCGATCGTGTAAGTAAACTCCATAACCTGTACAGCCGCTGCTCCCGCATACACAATCTCATCATTGTGCATTTCCAATTCCTCTGTTACCTTCTCGTATTCTACAAGAGCAGAAATTGCATAATCATGTACGGAGCTGTACGGTGCATTCGCCATATCCTGCGTAATGATAATGCTGGCGTCATCACAAATATAATATTCCTCATAAAATTCAGATGAGGTTGTTTCAAAATGCTCCGGTATTGTCAGATGCAGTTCCGGAAGCGGCAGTGCTGTGTAAACATCAATAATCGAATCCACCTGGCTTTCTTCCGCTTTCCATTCACAGCCTGCAAAGCAGAATGCGAATACCGCCATTAATATCGCAAGTCGTTTCATAACCAAACATCCTTTCCATTCATAAAAAACGGACGGCATAGCCGTCCGCCTGACCAGACCGATAAGCCGAGTTCTGTCGTGTGCGATAATTTATCTAGGCAATACGTCGCCGTATTGCTCAAGCCGCCGTTACTGCTCTGCCCATCGAGCCAATGTTATGACAGTCAGTACCATTAGACGTTGCATCGGATAGGGTTTACACGGCAGTACAGTCTCCTGTACTCCGGTGAGCTCTTACCTCACCATTCCACCATCACCATGCAGATGCATGGCAGTTTCTTTTCTGTTGCACTTGCCCTAAGGTCGCCCTCGGCTGCCGTTAGCAGCTATCCCGCTCTGTGATGCTCGGACTTTCCTCGTGAACTCCATCGTCCACGCTATCGCATAGTCTGCTCATATGTTATTATACAGGATTTTTTTCGATTTGTCAAGGCGAATGTCCATACATCTCAAAAAATCAATCTATGCCGGTTCATCTAAATTTCATTAATAGGTCACAAAAAATCAATATTTGCGTTTTAATACTGTGCTATAATAAAAGCAGTTGTTTTATTCGGCACAATGCGTGCAGTTTCATCAAAGCAGCAATACTGATCAAAGGAGAATCTAATGATGGACGAAATGAACAACAATGGATTGACAGCGGACAGAAATCCTGAAATTTTAAAGCGCACGAAATATGTCATGCCCTTTGGTATCACATTTTGAGTAACGTAAAAAAATATGCGATCCTGTGGCTGCCGCCTGTGTTATTGCTGTTGGGCATTCTCTTTTGGCGCGTGCTGTTTCCAATCGCACAATGGTTGGCTGAACACATTGTATTCTGTGTGTTTTACGAAGTTACGGGACTATATTGCATGGGATGCGGCGGCACCCGAAGCCTGATGGCACTGCTGCAAGGCGATATTCCACGTTCATTCCACAATAACCCTGCAGTACTGGTTCTTCTGGTTACATTTCTGCTGCTGTATGCTGAAAAGGTGGCTGCAGTTTTCGGCAAAAACATCCAGATCGTTCCGCGCAGTCTTAAATTCTGGCTGGTTCTGCTTGCAATTCAGACAGTCTGGAATATTGTCCGCAATTTTGTACCGGCAATGCTGCCGATTTCATGACGCAGCTGATTGACAGTCATAATTACAGAAAGGTGTGTTAAATATGGACGAAATGAATCTTAATGGCACTGATTTTCCGGAGCTGAATCCGACTACGGATATTCCCGAAACGCCCGATTATCAGGAACCTGCTGCAATTCCGGAAAGCTATGGTGACAGCATTATTCCCGATCCGGTGGCTGCTCCCGAAAGCTATGGTGACAGCATCATTCCCGATCCGGTGGCTGCTCCCGAAAGCTATAGCGACAGCATCATTCCCGATCCGGCTGCTGCTCCCGCAAGCTATGGCGGCAGTGTCATCCCCGATCCGGTGGCTTCTCCTGAAAGCTATGGTGAAAGCAGCATCCCCAACCCTGCAGAACCTGCGCAGAGCTCCGGTCAAACTGCAATTCCAAACTCTCCTGCACCGCAGACAATCCCCACACAGGATAATTCCTCAAACTATTCCGGTCATTATAGCTGGAACGGAAGCGGCTATGTAGAAAATGCAGCATCCTCCCCGTCTGCACAGCAGCAGGAAGGTTACAATGCACCGTACTCCCAGCAGCCTGTTTATTCCCAGAATGCAAATGGAGACATGAACCTGGATCCCCAGCTGGAAAAGCGTGCGAACACTGTACAGCTGCTGGGTATTCTGGGTATTGTATTTAGCATCATTAGCTGTGGATGTGCTTGTGTCGGTCCGATTCTGAGTATTGTCGGATTGGTTAAGGCAAGTGGCATGAATACTGTTATGCATATGATGTCTGAGGAATCCAAGAAAAAAGTATCTAACGGTAAAATATGCTGCTGGATTGGTATTATCATTTCTGTTATCGGTATTATTGGAGGCCTTTTTACCTTTTGGTTGCCCTTCCTTCTTGGTATCAGTGAATCCCTTTAATAAAAAATGCACCGTTTCCGATTGGTATCGGAAACGGTGCTTTGCATTTCAGTAAAACCGGATTTGGTACTATTCGCCGGCAACCTCTGTACCATTGGAATCCAGAACGACCGGTTCAACGGGCTGAACGGGAGTTTCCTCCGCTGCGGGCTGCTTCATGCCGCAATTCGGACAGAAACGCTGACCTTCCTGCACATATTTGCCGCAGCCGCTGCAAATGGATGCACTGTCAAGTGCTGCCAGTTCTGCCTTTGCTGCTGCAATCTTTGCTCTTGCATCTGCCGCCTCAGCAAGCAGCTGTGCAAATTCCGGTTCATTCTTGCTTGCATACACTTCCTCATATTTCTTACCAAGCTCAATGTATGCTGCATTCAAACTGCTCTCTGCCTGACTAAGAGTACGTTTGATTTTTGCCTTTTCAGCCATCTTCTTGGATGTATCGATCGTACCCTTTGCAAATTTTTCCGCAGAACTCTTAATATCTCCACCGATCTTCATAATGGTTTCTTTCATTTCCATTGTAAAAACCTCCATTCCTTATTCATAGCGATAACGCTTGAAGTTAGTGTATCATATTTTCTTGTGAAAGTCAAGGCTGATTTTGTGAATTATTATTTTGTCCATGTTCACACAGCAGCGCATCAAATTCCTGCATCTGCACATCATCCGTGCGCATCACCAGCACGAAATCCTCACCATAGCGTTTCGCACATTCCTGTGTGAGCGTTTCGGGCTGAAATGCATTCAAAAATCTCTCCGCAGACTGTGTTTCGGTATCGCCTGCATCTGCAAGGGATTCCCCATCCACAAACAGTTGTTTCTCATACCTGCCGTCTTTCTGACGGCAGATCAATTTTATCTTCCGCATGCTCCCACCTACTTCTCTGTAATGATCCCGTATCTGTCCGGTCGCCTGTCTCGGAAAATCCCCCAACTCAAGCGATCTGCCGCAAGTGCATCAAGGTCAAATTCTGCTGTCAGTACCTCATCCCCCTCACGCTGCGACTGACAAAGCAGTGCACCGGTATGATCCGCAATAAAGGACGAACCGTAGAAGCAAAGCGCCGATTCCTGCCCGCCGTTTTCGGTACAGGGAGTGACCTCCTCCAGACCGTAGCGATTTGCTGCGATCACGGGCATGAGGTTCGCTGCCGCATGTCCCTGCATGGTGCGTGTCCAGTGCGGCATGCTGTCCGTTTCCAGAATCGGCTCGGAACCGATGGCTGTCGGATAAAAGAGCAGCTCCGCACCGTTCAGCGCAAACGCTCTTGCAGTTTCCGGAAACCACTGATCCCAGCAGATGCCCACACCGATCTTTGCGTATTTCGTGTTCCACACACGAAATCCCGTATCGCCGGGGATGAAGTAGAATTTCTCCTGATAGTAGTGATCATCGGGAATATGCGTCTTTCGGTATACACCGAGGATACTGCCATCCGCATCAATGGCTGCCACGGAATTGAACAGGCGATTGCCGTCCTTTTCATAAAAACTGATGGGCAGCACCACATCCAGTTCCTTCGCCAGTTTGGAAAAGTGCTGTACTGCGTCATTCTCTTCTACAGGCTTTGCAAACTGATAGTATTCATACTGCCGTTCCTGACAGAAATACTGCCGTTCAAACAGCTCCGGCAGGAGAATGATATTTGCACCCTTCGCGGACGCTTCACGGACAAGTCTCTCTGCATGAGCGATATTTTCAGAAACATTGCGTGTACAGTTCATCTGCACCGCAGCAACGGTAACGTTTCTCATAGGATGCCTCCTCTCGGTATCTGCTGTGTAATACAGTGGATGTTGCCGCCGCCGACAATGATCTCCCTTGCAGGGATTTTTACAATGCAGCGGTCGGGGCAGAGATTTTGCAGAATCTCTGCGGCTCTTTGGTCGCTCTCCGCATTTTCACCGCCGAATTGCGGCAAAATGACAGCGTGATTCGTAAAATAGAAATTGACATAGGATGCCGCCAGACGCTCACCGACTTCTCGGGTATCCTCGCCCTCCTCGAACACATAGCCCTCCATGTCCGATTCCTCCACACACACGGGAACATCCGGAATCGGGAGCATATGCACGGTGAACGGTCTGCCCTTTGCATCGGTCTCGGTTTGCAGCACTTCCAGACACGCCTTTGACAGCGGATACTGCGGATCGTTTTCGTTCTCCGTCCACGCAAGCACGACTTCCGCAGGTTTCACAAATGCGCAGACGTTATCCACATGCTCGTTGGTTTCGTCATGATAGATGCCGTGGGGCAGCCAGATGACTTTCTCCGCACCGAGGTAATTTTTCAGCATCTCCGTGATTTCATCCTTTGTCATATGGGGATTTCTGCCGCCGCTGAGCAGACAGCTTTCGGTAACAAGGATCGTCCCCTCTCCATCGGAATGGATCGAACCTCCCTCCAACACAAAATGCTGTGCATCGTAGCAGTCCACGCCGATTGCCTCACAGAAGGCAGATGCCAGCGCATTGTCCTCCTCCCAATGGGCATACAGACCGTCAAATTCTCCGCCCCATGCGTTGAACTGCCAGTCAATGCCGCGAAGCTCCCCTTTGCCGTTGATTACAAAAGTCGGGGCAGTATCCCTCGCCCATGCGTCATTCTGAGGGATGGCAAGAAGGTGAATGCGGGGATTGCCGGAGAGCAGTTCCTCCGCACGGCTTCGCTGCTGATCGCTTGTAAGGACATAGACGATTTCGGATTTAGAGATTTCCCGAATGATGCGGCTGAAAATTTCCTGCGCCTTTGGTACATCGCTCCACGAACCCTGCCGTTCGGGAAAAATCATAATTGTACCATGATGGAGGGAAAACTCCGCAGGCATGAAAAATCCGTCCGCTTTCGGGATACTTCGCAGCCTTCTCATGACAATCGCTCCTTAAAATCAGAATATCCGAATTTCTTCACGGTTTCGTAAGAACCATCCGTATGGAGGATGCCGATTTCCGGCAGGGGCATGCCGTTGAACGTGTTGTTCTTGACCATGGAATAGATCGCCATATCCTCAAAGCACAGCCGATCACCAATGAAAAGCGGCTGATCAAAGCTATAATCCCCAATAATATCCCCTGCAAGGCAGGTACAGGAGGAAAGACGGTAGGTATGCGCCTTCTCCCCTGCTTCGCCGCTTTCAAAAAGCGGCGGACGGTAGGGCATTTCGAGTACATCGGGCATGTGGCAGGCAGCGGATGCATCAAGAATGGCGATCTGCATGCCGTTTTCCACGATGTCCATGACTTCCGTGACAAGATAGCCCGCACGCAGCGCAACCGCTTCGCCGGGTTCGAGGTAGACCTGCACATCGTATTTTTTCTGAAAGTCCGTGATGAGCTTTTCCAGCAGGGCAATGTCATAATCGGGGCGTGTGATATGATGACCGCCACCGAAATTGACCCATTTGCATTTGTGGAGATATTCACCGAATTTCTCCTCGACTGCCTTGAGTGTGATTTCCAGTGCATCGGCATTCTGCTCGCAGAGCGTATGGAAATGCAGACCGTCCACATCGGGAAATTCCGTCAGATCGCAGGCTCTCACTCCCAGACGGGAACCCACCGCACAGGGGTCATAAATGGCCGCTTCCTGCGTGGAGCATTCGGGGTTGATGCGCAGTCCCACGCTCTTTCCGGCTTCACGGCAGATGTGCCCGAACTTCTCCAGCTGGCGCAGAGAATTGAACACAATATGGTCGGAAACATCCACAATTTCACAGATGTCCTCATATTTATAGGCGGGAGAAAACACATGCACTTCCCCCTCAAATTCCTCCCGACCGAGCTTTGCTTCATACAGTCCGCTTGCAGTCGTACCGGAAAGATACTTTGCAATGAGAGGGTAAACTGCATACATGGAAAACGCCTTCTGTGCGAGGAGGATTTTGCAGCCTGTACGTTCCTGCACGCCTTTGAGGATTTCGAGATTATGCAGAAGTCTGGATTCATCCAAAACGTATGCAGGGGTATTCACTACCCCTGCCATTGCATTGCGTGCGTCCGTCATACTAATCCACCAAAACCGGATTTTCATCCACAACCCACGGCAGACCGTACTTGTTCAGTGCATCCATGAACGGATCGGGATCGAATTCCTCTACGTTGAAGACACCTGCCTTTGCCCAGACACCGCTTGCAACAAGTGAAGTACCGATCATTGCCGGAACGCCCGTAGTGTAGGAAACAGCCTGTGCGCCGGTTTCCTTGTAGCATTCCTGATGGTCGCAGACATTGTAAATATAAATGGTGCGCTCCTTGCCGTCCTTGATACCGCGGAAGATACAGCCGATGTTAGTCTTGCCGACAGTTCTCGGACCGAGTGTGGACGGATCGGGGAGGAGTGCCTTCAGGAACTTGATCGGGACGATCTCGTGACCCTCAAATTCCACCGGTGTTGTGCCGAGCATACCGACATTCTGGAGGCAGTTCATGTGCATCAGGTAGCTCTGACCGAATGTCATGAAGAAACGGATGCGCTTGACATTGGGGATATTTTTTGCGAGGGATTCGATTTCTTCGTGGTGCAGAAGGTACATATCCTTCATGCCCACACCCTCAAAATGATACTCACGCTTGATTTCCATCGGCTTTGTTTCCACCCACTTGCCATCTTCCCAGTAGGAGCCGTTTGCGGAAACCTCACGAAGATTGATTTCGGGGTTGAAGTTTGTTGCAAAGGGGTAACCGTGATCACCGCCGTTGCAGTCGAGGATGTCAATGTAGTGGATCTCATCGAAATAATGCTTGAGTGCATATGCAGCAAACACACTTGTTACGCCCGGATCAAAGCCGGAGCCGAGAAGGGCTGTCAGACCTGCCTTCTGGAATTTCTCCTGATATGCCCACTGCCACGAATAATCAAAGTACGCAGTGAAGCCCTTTTCCTCGCAGCGTTTTTCATAGATGGCACGCCACTCGGGATCATCCGTGTCCTCAGCCTCATAGTTTGCGGTATCCACATAATTTGCACCGCAGGCAAGGCAGGCATCCATGATCGTCAGATCCTGATAGGGCAGTGCAACATTCAGAACAGTGTGGGGCTTGTATTCGTTCATGAGGGCAACGAGGGAATCCACGCTGTCCGCATCCACCTGTGCGGTCGTGAGAACTGCGTTTGTTGTGGGACGGAGCTTTTCAGCCAGTGCATCGCACTTGGACTTGGTTCTGCTTGCAATGCAGATTTCAGTGAATACGGGGTTTGCACAGCACTTGTGAATTGCAACGGTCGCAACACCGCCGCAGCCGATAACTAACAGTTTCATAGGTAATTCTCCTTTTCGTAGTTGATGGTTTTGCGGTAACTGTATGGGGGACGCTGTCCCCCATACCCCCTGCCAAAGGGATGTGATCCCTTTGGAATCCCATAGCGTTTTCCAAATCGCCCCACAAGGGGGCAATTTGGAAAACCTTGCAATTGCAAGAAACGCATTCTTGGGCAGGGGTATGAGAACAGTGTTCCATATCGTATCGCAAACTATAAATATGAATGGGGAAATTCCCCATAAATTGTTATTTATTCGATTTCATCGAAGCTGGAATTGAGGACTCTGCCCTCGGAGGGAAGCCTTCTGCGTTCCTCTGCTTCTTCCAGCAGATCCTCCACATATTTGGGCAGCATGAATGCACCTGTGTGAAGATTCGTGGTATAGTACCACGTCTGCAAGCCTCTTGCCTTCCATCGGGCGGCATCAAGGTCATGCAGGGGATGGTATTTCTTTGACGCAAAGCCGAACAGCCAATAGCCCGACGGACAGGTAGGAATATGCGCCTGATATACACGGCTGATAGGGAAACAGCGGAATGCCCTCTTGTGCATCGCCGTGCACGCCTCCTCATCCTCATCAAAGAAGGGACTGCCGTGCTGGTACACCATGATACCGTCCTCTTTCAGTGCTTTGTAGCAGCTGCCGTAAAACTCCTTCGTAAACAGTCCTGCCGTATGTCCGAAGGGATTGGTGCTGTCATTGATGATGAGATCATATTCATTTTCCTTGCGCCGCAAAAAGCGCAGACCGTCACGGTAGAAAATTTTAACACGATCATCTTCAAGGCCCCTTGCATTGTCTGGAAAAAATTCCTTGCAGACCTGTACGAACAGTTCATCCGGTTCAACCACATCAATGGACTCGATCTCATCGTAATAGGAAAGTTCTCTTGCAACGCCGCCGTCACCGCCGCCGATGACAAGGACTTTTTTTACATTCGGATGCACCGCCATCGGCACATGCACGATCATTTCATCATAAGTAAATTCGTCCTTTTCCGAAAATATCACGCTGCCGTCGGAGGTCACAAATCTGCCAAATTCCTCGGATTCAAACACGTCAATGCGCTGGAAGTCACTCTCTCCCGAAAACAGCTGTTTTTCCACACGAATGGACATTTTTACGTTATTGGTGTGGAGTTCAGAAAACCAGTAATCCATCCATTACTCTCCTTTCAGAACGTTCAGTTTCTCAAGCTCAGGATCCTCCGGGCCCTGCATCGAGCAACCCTTTTCCTTGGCATACAGAATATAATCCACGATCTCTGCCGTGATCATCTCGCCCGGTGCAAGAATCGGGATGCCGGGGGGATAGCACATGACAAATTCGCCGCAGATACGCCCCGCCGTTTCACGGATGGGCAGCAGCTCCTTTTCCGAATAAAATGCCTTCTGCGGCGTAATGGCAACGATGGGAGAGATATATTCCGCATTGTGCATCATGGATTTGTCACGGGAATACAGACGCTTGATGTCCTCCAATGCCCCCACCAGACGTTCGATATCCTGAATGCGGTCGCCGATGGAAATATACGCCAGAATATTGCCGATGTCGCCAAATTCTATTTGAATGTCGTATTCATCACGCAGAAGGTCATAGACCTCAATTCCCGTCAGTCCGATGTCCCTCGTATAAATCGAAAGCTTCGTCACATCGTAATCATAGATGCTGCTGCCGTTGACCAGATCCTTACCGTAGGCATAGTAGCCGCCGATGGAATTGATCTCCTCCCTTGCATATTCTGCCATACGGCTGACCTTTTCAAAGGATTCTCTGCCGCGCAGTGCAAGATTACGTCTTGAAATATCCAGACTCGACAAGAGCAGATAGGATGCACTTGTCGTCTGTGTGAGGTTGATGATCTGTTCGACGTAGCGCATGTTCATGCTTTCTCCAAGCAGCAGCAGGGAACTCTGCGTCAGGCTTCCGCCGGATTTGTGCATGGATACCGCCGCCATATCCGCACCTGCCTCCATTGCGGAAACAGGGAGATTCTCATGGAAATACAGGTGCGTGCCGTGGGCTTCATCCACAAGCGCCAACATTCCGTGATCATGCGCAAGCTTCACGATCGACCGCAGATCCGAGCAGATACCGTAATAGGTCGGGTTATTGACAAAAATCGCCACAGCATCGGGATTTTCCTCAATTACACGCTCCACCTGTGAGATCTCCATGCCAAGTGCAATGCCGATATGGCTGTCCACATCGGGATTGACATACACAGGCTCTGCACCGCAGAGAACAAGGGCGTTAATGACGCTCTTGTGGACATTTCGTGGAAGGATGATCTTATCCCCCGCCTTGCATGCAGTGAGGATCATGGTCTGCACGGAGGAGGTCGTTCCCCCGACCATGAAGAAAGCATGCGCTGCCCCGAAAGCATCCGCTGCAAGCTGCTCCGCCTCAAGAATGACGGAAACCGGATGGCAGAGATTGTCCAGCGGTTTCATGGAATTCACGTCGATGCCAACACATTTTTCTCCCAGCAGCTGCACAAGCTCAGGATTTCCGCGTCCTCGTTTATGCCCCGGAACGTCAAATGGCACGACCCTCTGCTTGCGGAAGCGTTCGAGTGCCTCATAGACCGGCGCTGACTTTTGTTTTTCAATATTCATAGGCTTTTCCTCGTCCAAAAAATAAAAACAGGTGATGAAATCCATCACCTGCTTGTCAATCGTTACTATACAGCAAAAACAACAATTTTTGCCATAATACATGTATACCGCTGCGCTGCTGCCGCTTCTTATTGACCGTTTCACAAGTGATTAGATTATGATTATAAAGTTATCATCTTATAAAATTTGGGCTTTGAACCCAATCAATAATGCAGCATGCCGCTGCGCTCGGCAATCCGACCCGCCTGTCCGTATGGGCTGTCCTTCCGCTGCTGCGGAAAGCGGTCGTGCGCTTTCAGCTGTATTGCTTTACTACGCTATAAGGTATTGTAGCATATTTTTTGCGGTTTGTCAATTATTTTTTAAAAAAATGTTATTGTCCGTCTTTTCCATGCTTATCATTGTAATCATAGAACAGGTCATCGAGCAGCTTGTCAACTCCCGTGGTATCGCCGAATGCCGCCTTCACAAAAGTACCGGCATTTTGGAACATCAGCCGGAAATAGAGCCAATCTCCCATATCATCGTACTTTCTCGTTGAATTGATCAGATGGTTCTGCCGCAGTACAGTGTAGCGTTTTCCCTGCGTTTTTCCGTACTTGCGGATGCGCTTTGCTGTCGCTGCATCCTCCATCGCCTTTTTTTCGACGAATCCTCCCACGGCTTCAAATGTCCGCTTCTCCGCCCAGAAAATGCCGCAGTACAGCCCCGTGATACGGAACATCACACGGCACATGATGTCATTGCACCAAAGCGGGAACGAATAACGTTCAAACCGGATGGGCGCACCGCCGCCGATGTATTTACCGCTGTCAAGGAGCTTTGTAATTTCGGAGAGAGTTCCTTCCGTCATGCGGTTGTCGCAGTCAATGGTAACGATGATGCGTCCCCTTGCCGCTTTGATGCCGGCATTGCGGACGCTTGCGATGCAGCGTGTTTCGTCATGCACAACTCTTGCACCGTTTGCTTTGGCGATCTGTTCCGTTGCGTCCGTGCAGCGGTTGCAGACCACGATGATCTCCACGCTGCTGCCGTATCTTGCAGCGGCTTTGCGGATGGAGTCGATACACCGTGCCACATAGCGTTCTTCATTGTGGGCGGGGATGATGACGGAGATTTGCACCATAGCTTTGTTTTTCATATTACTTAAACCGATTCTGCCCTGCATCGTACACATACCCGATTTTCGCAAGCTTGTCCATGATCTCCTGCATATCACAGTCGTTGGTCTTGCAAAATTCCTCTAAAGACGGATAGAAGTCACGCAGCTGGGTATTCAAAAAGCTCACTAAAATGGCGGGATCGTTTGGGATGTTCATCACTGATCTTCGCCTTTCTGTGCCATAAATTCCTCCAGTGTACCCCTGAAATCGGCACCTGCTGCTGCCGCATAGGTCAGGATCATTGCAGCGTCAGTTGCACTGAAGCTCTCATTGCCCATTACCTTGGCAACACGCTCCTGCTCCTGAGTCAGACCGCTTTCGCCGCCTGCACCGACTGCCGCTGCTGCCACAAGGATCATTGCGGCATCCGTTGCGTTCACGATACCGTCGGCACTGACATCACCAAGGCGAAGCTCGATGGAATTGATGGAAATAATATTGGAATAGCTGTTGGTCAGCGGCTCGCTGTAACGCTGTCTGACACGCAGCTGAATGTAGTCATAATCCGTGAACGGAATATTGTTCGTTTCCGCAGAATCAACCACTCTCGTGCCGCCCGTGAACCATTGTCCATTAATAACGGATACCTCCTGCCAGCCGGTGTTGTTGATGTTGATTTCGGCGTACAGATCGCCGACGGTGCCTTGATAGTCAAAATACCAGCTGTTCATATTATCGTAGTAATAATCCGCATATGCCATCTCAATCGGATAGAACAGGTCGAAGGTGATGTAATAATCGCCCGCCGTTTCCGTCAGCACCTGAAGATTCGAAATCTGCGGTGCGGGAAGCTGTGTGGGAGCAGTAAGTTCACCCTGATTGCCGTTCTTGCCGATGGACTGTTCTTCCGACCAGCCACTGAAAAACGCCTGTGTCTCAAAGGTTTCCGCATCGGTATACTGGAGCATATATCTTGCACGGAAGGTGATAGTGTGGTTTTCGTCATCAAAATTCGGGCAGTCGTATCCGTGATAGTCGTTGTAGACCCAGACAAGTGCGTCCTTGATATTCTCATACTCCGCCATATCCTCGTCAGAACCGCCAAGCACGGTAGCATTGTCGCAGAGCCAATCGCCGGCATGGGGCCAGCAGATACCGTTGACAAAATCACAGCCGTTGATGCCCTCATCCCACGCAGCATCGTGCTGCCACTCGCCGTCATCAACCTTGTAATCCATCTGGATCGCAAGGCTCATATCCTCCAGACCGTATGCCTCACACATTGCCGCATCATCCTGCCATGCGATCCGGAAATCATAGACCTCCTGTGAATTGGCAAAGGTCGGCTCGATCCAGAAGCTTTCCTCATTATTATCCAGCAGGATGTGGTGGACGGAGGGCGTCTGGGTGAAGCCATCGGGGAAGAAATCCTGCTCAAAATTCTTTTCGGTTTCAGCTGCTGCCGGAAGTGAGCAGACTCCAAGACAGAGCACTGCAGCTGTCATCATTGCGGTCATTCGTTTCATCGTAATTCCTCCTTTTCGGCATTGCCGGATGATACTTCATTTTAGCATAAAAAACGAAAATTGTCAAGCCGGATTTGTGAGGAATCGCCAAAATCCGGCGATAAATTCACAGCATTTCTCACACATGTCCAATTACAGAAAAAAATATAAAATAGGACTTGCAGAATCAGGAAAAATAGTGTATAATATATGTGTATGCCGATAGGAATTTATCGACATGTTACCAAAAGACCTGAAAGGGCAAAAAAATTTATCTGAAAGGATGTCATGACAATGGCAGGTTTGAACAAAGTTACCGTAGAAGATATTAATGTAAAGGGCAAGAAGGTTCTTGTTCGTTGCGATTTCAACGTTCCGCTCAAGGACGGCGTGATCACAAACGACAACAGAATCCAGGCAGCACTGCCGACCATCAAGAAGCTGCTCAAGAACGGCGCAAAGGTTGTACTCTGCTCCCATCTGGGCAAGCCGAAGAATGGTCCGGAGGAGAAGTTCTCCCTCGCTCCTGTAGCAGCAAGACTTGCTGAGGTTCTCGCTCCCGCAAAGGTAACATTTGCAAATGATGACACAGTTGTTGGCGAAAATGCAAAGGCTGCAGTTGCAGCTATGGCTGAGGGCGAAGTTGTTCTGCTGCAGAACACAAGATTCCGCGGCGCAGAAGAAACCAAGAATGGCGAAGAGTTCTCCAAGGAGCTGGCTGATCTGGTTGACGGCGAAGCTTTCGTAATGGACGCTTTCGGCAGCGCTCACAGAGCACATGCTTCCACAGCAGGCGTTACCAAGTTTGTAAAGGAAACTGCTGTTGGCTACCTGATGCAGAAGGAAATCCAGTACCTCGGCAACGCTGTAGAGGTTCCGGTTCGTCCGTTCGTTGCAATCCTCGGCGGTGCAAAGGTTGCTGACAAGCTCAACGTTATCTCCAACCTGCTTGAAAAGTGCGATACCCTGATCATCGGCGGCGGTATGGCATATACATTCATCAAGGCACAGGGCGGTTCCATCGGTACTTCTCTGGTTGACGATGAGAAGATCGACTACTGCAAGGAAATGCTCGCTAAGGCTGAGTCCCTGGGCAAGAAGATCCTGCTCCCTGTTGATACTACAATTGCAGCTGAATTCCCGAACCCGATCGACGCTGAGATCGCTGTTGAGATCGTAGATTCCAACGCAATTCCGGCTGACAAGATGGGTCTGGACATCGGCACAAAGACACAGGAACTGTTTGCTGAGGCTGTAAAGTCTGCAAAGACTGTTGTATGGAATGGCCCGATGGGCGTATTTGAGAACCCGACTCTGGCAAAGGGTACCATCGCTGTTGCTAAGGCTCTGGCTGAGACAGACGCTACAACCATCATCGGCGGCGGTGACTCCGCAGCAGCTGTTATGCAGCTGGGCTTCGCTGACAAGATGAGCCACATCTCCACAGGCGGCGGCGCTTCTCTGGAATACCTCGAAGGCAAGGTTCTGCCGGGCGTAGCTGTTATCGCTGAAAAGTAAGCGGGAAGCCCCCGCTGGCGATTCGCGTGGGTGAGCATATTATGTGACGCTGGCTTACTGCTCGCGTTGTGAGCTTGCCAAACCGCATGTCGTTTTCTGCGAAGAGCGACATTGCTCTTGTGCAGATGCATAGAAATGAGCATAAGGGCGGATAATTTCTATTCGCCCTTCTCTTATAACAGAAGGTTTCACTATGAATCTCATCGAAAAAATCAAACAGAATGAAAACACCCCGATTTATCTGGCGTTCACGCTGGGTATCCTGACGGGAACGATCATAGGTTTCTTGGCATCCCCTGTCAAGGCGGGAATTACCATCGGCAGCAATAACAACATTGAAAACAATGAGGGCTGCGGTAAAAATGAGGACGACAAAGAATGACTTTTGAATTCACACATGGACATACACACACCACAATGGATCTTCCGACACTGATCATCTATGTACTGCTTGCCGGATTTTTTGTTTGGTTAATCTGGTGGTCGCTCCGGCGTGGTATCCTCTCTTTGATGGGAAAACCGCTGAATGCACGCCCCTGCCCGTTATTCTGGGAAGAGGTGGAAGCAAAGGTTCTTGAAACAGAAGAGGATGAAATATGGCAGGAATTCCATCGGGCTGATCTCTCGGCAAAAACGGGGATTCCCAACCGTCCGTCAGGAAAAATGAAAAAGATCCGTAACTGCAAGGTGGAGTATTCCTATCAGGGCAAGGTTTATCAGAAAGCAGTTTACAATGCAATGGCAGAGGATGATACAGTACATCTTTATTGCCGCAGGGGCAATCCCGAACGGATAAAATCCTATGTTCCCGAAAACAACTGGAGCAAGGGTGCAGGTATTTCCTACCTGATGATCGGTGGATTTCTGCTTGTCATCGGGATAGTCATCATTAGCGTTATGTTTTTTTAATTTTATGTATAAGGAGTAATTTACTATGAACAAGGCAACAAGAAAGGCAATCATTGCCGGCAACTGGAAGATGAACAACACAAGAGTAGAAGCTAAGGCTCTGCTCGAAGCGATCAAGCCCCTCGTAGCAAACGCAGAGGGTAACGTTGAGGTAATCGCTTGCGTACCTTTCACAAACCTCGAAACTGCTATGAATGTAACAGCAGGTTCCAACGTAAAGATCGGTGCTGAGAACGTACACTTTGCAAAGAGCGGTGCATACACAGGTGAAATTTCCGCTGATATGCTCGTTGAACTGGGCGTTGAGTATGTAGTCATCGGTCACTCCGAGAGAAGACAGTACTTCGGCGAAACTGATGAAACTGTAAACAAGAGAACTGTTGCTGCTCTCGAAGCAGGCCTCAAGCCCATCGTTTGCGTAGGCGAACTGAAGTGGGAGCGTGAGTGCAACATCACAGAGGAAGTGATCGCTCGCCAGATCAAGCTGGATCTGTGGTCCCTGACTGCTGAGCAGGTAAAGAACACAGTCATCGCATATGAGCCGGTATGGGCAATCGGTACCGGTCTGACTGCAACTCCGGATCAGGCTGAGGAAGTTTGCGCATTCATCCGTGCACAGCTTGCAAAGCTCTATGATCAGGCAACTGCTGACGCAGTTACCATCCAGTACGGCGGTTCTATGAATGCTGCAAATGCTGCTGAGCTGCTGGCTAAGCCCAACATCGACGGCGGTCTGATCGGCGGTGCTTCTCTGAAGGCTGCTGATTTCAATACCATTGTACAGGCTGCTGTACAGGGCTAAAAACGAATGGATCATTGTTTCCATAACGAAAACAACGAGGGGCGACCTGTCGCCCCTCAGATTTCAAAATGGCGTGTTTTTGACATTGTGGTATGCATCATTTTCTGTCAATTCAATTTTTTGTATCTGCTTACCGACTACGTTTTCACTTATTTTTGGCTTATCGCCATTGGGGGCGTAGTGTTCATCCTGTGTTTGACCAAACGTTTGCATCACACGGATGCACCGAAGCCATGGATCATCACACGAACAGTACTGCGCTGCATACTATGTACCGGTGCACTGATCTTCACCATCCTTCCGTGGACAATGAGCTGCAGCTGGAAATGGTACTATCCTGTACAGCGTGCATTCTATCTGCAGGGGCGGTATGACTCGGTTCTGAATGACTATCTGCCCAAAAAACTTCCTGCACGAACGGATGGTTACGATGTACAGTTTTCGCCAAAGGCTTTACAGGGAAATCCGACCATCAATATGACATACTACACTGACAGCGAAACCATTGCCGAATATAAAGCATTCGCAAAAAGCTATGGAGCAAGATATGTTTCCATGGAATATGTCGACGTTTTGCAGGAAGCATATTCCTCAGGCTTTTATTTCGAGCCGTCGGAAGAAATATCCGAATGTATTTACTGGATGGAACGCTTGGAAAAACAGTGGCATACAGAGCCTGACACTGACATGGAAGTATATATCTTCAAGCAGAGCGATTCCATTTGTGCGGCATACATTCTCAATGAAAAAACGGGATATTTCCGAATTTATTATTAAGTCGGAAATCTATGATGATTTTTATGCCGAACAGCGAATTTAAAATAATGAAAGGGTTAACTATTATGAGCAAAAAACCAGTAGCTTTGATTATTATGGATGGTTTCGGCTATAATGCGAGCGATTACGGCAATGCCATTGTCGCTGCAAAGACACCGAACCTCGACAAATATATGCAGGGTCCGAACACCATCATCGGTGCAAGCGGACTTGACGTTGGTCTGCCGGATGGACAGATGGGCAACTCCGAGGTTGGTCACACCAACATCGGCGCAGGCAGAATCGTTTACCAGATGCTGGTAA
>SVNQ01000028.1 GCA_015066865.1 Ruminococcus sp. | reverse complement strand
GGGGTATGTGTTCTGCACCACACAGGAGATTCTGGAACTGGAGTTCACCAAGATGCTGGAAATTGATATGCGTTTCCGCAAGTGTCAGCGGTGCGGAAAGTATTTCATCATGAAGGGCAACTATGATACGAAGTTCTGCGACCGTGTGGCAGAAGGCGAAACCAGAAGCTGTCAGGAACTGGCGGCACAGGAGCGTTACAAGCAGAAGATCGCAGACAACGCTGCCCTGCCCATCTACAGCAAATACTATAAGCGGTATGCTGCAAGAGTAAAAGTCCGCCAGATCAAGGAGGCGGACTTTAAGAAGTGGAAGTTTCAGGCTTTGGTGAAACGGGATGAGTGTACCAATGGTATCATCACCGTGGAAGAGTTTGTAGAATGGTTGGAGGGGTGTTTTCCGAATAGGGGGAGGAAGTGAAGTGCTGAGATTATCCCAACCTTATGCAAACCAGCAAAGTACCGCCACATTGAGGATATGACCAATATACTATCTCGACATTAACCAAAAAAAGATTAAAATTATGCTTGCAATCGGTGAACTCTGTGATATAATATATGGTAAAGAAGGAGGGTGCTATCATGGCTTACACGAAATTTGGCGAGTTTATGCGTATATTAAGGGTGAAACACCATGAAGTGATGGGCGATGTAGCTAAGCTGCTCGGTGTCTCTACACCATTCCTGTCCGCTGTTGAGAATGGGAAAAAGAATGTTCCGACTGAATGGTTTACCGTTATCGTAGAGCATTATGCTCTCGCATATGAGGAACAAGCTGAACTGAGAGAAGCGATCGAAAACTCAAAAACACAGATAAAGTTGAATTTATCAGGATCTTCTGCTTATCAGCGAGATGCTGCATTGCAATTTGCTCGTTCTTTTGGGGAGATTGACGAGAATACAGCTCAAAAAATTTTAGAACTTTTGAAAAGGAGCAACAACGATTAATGGATTATACTACCAGTAGAGCTACATTAAGACGGTTCAGTAAGATCGTTAGGGCAATTTCCGATATGAATTACTGGAGACAGCTTGAAAGCGTTGCTCATAGCCATTGGGTAGGAGCATATTGGCAGAGTATGGGACTGAAAGTAGTACCCACCATGACATGGAGCGACAGCAGAAGCTACACTTTTTGTAATGACGGTGTTGAAAAAGGAGGTATTGTGGCAATTGGCATGATCGGGTGCAAGCATGAGAAAAATCTTTTCCTTCAGGGATATAACAAGATGCTTGAAACTGTTGAGCCGAGTGCTATCATCTGCTTAGGCGAACCTTTCAAGGAAATGGACGGTAATATCATTGCTGTTAACTACCGTGCATCAAGAAAGGTGGTGCGTTGATATGGGCGGCAGAGGTAGTTCAAGTGGGATCAGCGTTAAAGGCAGAGCTTATGGAACAGAATATAAGTCCCTGCACACCGCTGGTAACATAAAGTTTGTAGTATATAAATATGGTAATCCGACAGCACCTATGGAAACGATGACCAAAAGACGTGTCTATGTGACACTTGGCAAAGACGGTGCGCCTAAGTACATCTCATATTATGATGCTGAAAACAAGCGTACCAAACAGATTGATCTTGATAAGCCGCATCATGGTGTACTTCCACACACACATCACGGATACGAGCATAAGGAAAATGATACCTCTAAGGGCTTTGCGCACCTTACTGATAAGGAACGCGCAATGGTTGATAGGGTAGATAAGATTTGGAGGAAAACAGTTTATGATAAATGGAAAAAGAAGTACAGCTAAAATGACATGGCAGGAGTTTACGGAGTGGCAGCGTTGGGACGAGTTTCCTGAGAGAGCCGATGATCCGCCTATGACCGTAGATGTAATGTTCTTTTATAAAGGCGACACATACTTTATTGACGAGTCATATGGACAGTACCATGTATTGGATAAAGACTGGAATCCCATCAGTTCCGATAAGAATCTGCTCACACTTTTGACTTCTCCTATTCCGCTGTTTGGTAATAAGTCTTTCCGTGACATTATTAGCGAAATTGACTTTGACGCTTAAAACATCACAATGCTATTCCATACATCAAACAAGGCATACCACCATTTTCGTCAGGGATGTTGAACCTGACATCACTTGGGTTGACGAATAATACGAAATGACTTGCGTTTAAGGTGAAATAAATGAAAGGCAATACTATATCAGAGTTTATCAACGATCTGTATGCCTGTGGCGGTCCGGAAAAAGAATTTACTCATAACGGAAAGCGCTATTTTCTTGAAACCATTATGGTAGAGGGAACCGATCTGCTTGAACTGTATGTTGTTGAGATTAAAGATGATACAGATGATGTGGTTTTTTCTTTTACCGGCAAAACGCTTCATGATTGTGTATCACATTTTGAAGAGGCGAAGATTTTTGACGGAAAAACAATCTATCAAGTCGAACAGGAGATCGAAGTGCTGTTTGGATGAGGCCTGCAAAAAAGCAAACATCTACGATTTTATCGAAAAGCAGGAAACAGTGCTGGATACCGTGGTCGGAAACCGTGGTCTGAAATTGTCGGGCGGCGAAAAACAGCGTATTTCCATTGCGAGAGTGCTTTTGAAGGATCCTGCACTGATGATTTTCGACGATGCAACATCCGCACTGGATTCCATCTCAGAACAAAAAATTCAGGATGCGATCGAACCGCTAATCACATCACGCACAAGCATTCTCATTGCTCACAGGCTCTCTACCATCCTTGCTGCCGATGAAATTCTGGTGATCAACAACGGCGTAATTGCAGAACGTGGCACGCACAACGAACTGATTGCACTGGGCGGTGTATACACGCAGCTCTATGAAACACAATTCTGCAAAGCATCCAAGAGTGAACCGGATTCCTTCGATTACACTGAGGGCGAGGATTAACGTTTTCTGATGTCATTTCTTTACAAAACAAATGGCTGCATCACGCAGTCCATACTTGTTTTTGATTAATCCTAAGAAAAACTCCGCTTTTCATAAAGAAAAACGGAGTTTTTCTGTGATATACTACACTCTCTCAAAAGGATCACGGTATTAAAATTCAGCAGTGATCATACGTTTGAGAATCGCAAGATCAAAGGCATTGATTCTGCTGTCGCCGCTGACATCACCACTCTGCGGTGAAGCAAGCGTTTCTCTGCCAAGCAGATATTTTTTCATAGCGATGACATCAAGTACGCTGAATACTCCGTCTGCGTTGACATCGCCAAGAACGGGATTTTGGTCGGCAATCTCCTGTGCCGTCAATGCGTGTCTGTAAATGCAAACATTGTCCAGATATCCCTTGAAATAGGCATCCTCCTCGTAAAATGACTTGCCGATATAAACATCCAGTCCGTTCCCCATGTCCGGTAGACCAGAAGTAAGCTCCGTTGTTTCCGATACCGGAACACCGTCAACGTAGAGCTTGGCGGTCGCACCGTTGACCACGAAGGTATAATTGTGCCACTGCGTGCCGTTCAAATCATACCGCATTTCACTCTCACCACGCCATGTATCAATTGTGGTGGCAAAGCGGAAGAACTCCTCTGATACCCTGAAGAAAGAATACAGGTTACGATCCTTTCCTGCTGCAAAGGTGAAGAAATCACCTGTGGATTCGGACTTCACATCCATGCTGACTGTATAATCACGGCATCCGTCAAGAAGTCCTGCGGGAAGCTGTGCATAGGTGTCCGTTGTGCCATCAAGATGCAATACACTCCCCTTTACGGTATCCTCCAAGAGCTTGGCACTGCCAAAAAGCTGCAAATCCCCCTTGTTACCGCTGATATCGGGAATGGTACTTCCGTTTGCCGTTTCAAAATCGTATTTAACCGCAGGAATTGGCGGAGCAGATTTTTCTACGGGGATACCAAAGATCTTCATTTCATAAACCGTCGGTGTGTACCAGTTATTCGGGTTATTATGCAGCGTAGCATTCAGAACATTCAGTCGAACGTATCTTGCTCGTCCCGAAAGCATATCGCTGTTGAAACCATAGGTGCTGTTGACAATGGCACTGTTCTTGTTAGTATGATCAAGTATCTGCGTCCAATTTTCGCCATCAAGACTTGTCTCCACGGTGTAGGTGTAATACCCTTCCGAACCCTTGTGAATGTACCATGAGGTCTGGATGTTTGCCAGATCACAAATCTGCTCCAGATCGACCTGGAGATAAAAAGGCCATTTACTGTGGTCGCCAATCGCTGCAAAAGCACTTTGGTAGGAACCGTCAACTGCCTTAGCAGCGGATTTTCCCAATTCTGCGGCAAGTGAAACTGTGGCAGGTTTGTCCTGCGAAAGCAGCTCACCTTCCTGCACAGGATAGAGATCACCCGTTTTTGTGCTGTAACGGAAGGACGGATAGTAGTCATAGAACGCAAAACCGTTGTCAAAATACAGCGGACAAAGCGTTGTACCACTTGTTTCGGGTGCTCTGAGCCAACGATAAGCGTGCATCAAATAATTCTTATTCCGGAGATTGACGACCCAACCGGATTGCGAGGAAAATGTAGAGGTATTTCCGATACTGCGAAGCTCGCTCCAGTCACCGTACAGATCATCAGTAACAATATAGGCACCGCTGCTGGGGTACCAGCCTGCCGCCTGAGACGTAAACAGGAAATAATAACCATCACGCTTGATCAGGTTGGGAAATTCACGATATTGATCCTCATGAAGCGTCTTTACGATCTCCGTCACATCACTGAAGCTGTCATTCATTTTGAAAATATAGATCGTTGCATTTGCACCCTGACCGGGTTTGTTGGCAGCGGCGATCAGATAACCCGTGCCGTCATCATCGAAGAAAATCGCCATATCACGGACCTGGATTCCAAGTGGGTTGTACACATGGTGTACGGTAAATTCACCGCCGGGCGTTCCGGTAATGACGAGTGCTTTGCCGTCATTGTAACCACTGGGCTGCTCCCAGTGTGCCCATACGATGATCTTGTTTGCCTTGGCGGCATATTCAATGTGAATTGACTCGATCTTACAGCTGGCAAGATCAGCATTCTGACTTTTATCGGCAACCACACGTTCGCTGCCGAAATGAATCCCATCATTGGAGGTTGATTCCGCAAGAAAAATATCGTTCTGCCCCGAATGGCTCCGCAGCGAGTAACTGTAGTAGGTATCACCGACCTTGGTGCCGCTTGTTTCATAGACAAGGCTGCTGCCTTTCTGGTTATCGTAGGTGTCCAGATGTTCGGGAACAATACACGGCACAAGGGATCTCACCTTTGAATACCATGCATCTTTGCCATCGGTGGCTTTTAGCTGGTAGTAATATGTCTTTCCAATCTCCATATCGTTGTCGGTGAAGGAGGTACCGGAACCCTCGTATATCGGAACAAAGCCGTTTTCGGGTTCGGTGGAGCGATACAGCACATATGACGCTGCCGGGTGTGTGGTCGCCCACTGAAGTGCAGCGTGATCTGCATTGTCACTGCCCGCAATGCAGAACAGATTGCCGACAAGTCCGATTTCCTCTGAAACCGCATCGGAAACAGCCACTGCGGCAGGTGGCGATGCAGGCTGTGGCATCGGACGCAGTGCTTCTGCGGACATTGACACGGTAGATGCCAGCACGGCACAGCAGAGCACGGACAGCGTGAATTTTTGTAATACACGTCGGATGGTTGTGTTTATCATGGGCAATTCCTCGCTTTCATAGTGGATTCACGATCGCAATATTGATGCTTATATTCTAACATAAATTTTACAGAATTGCAATATTTCTATGTAAAAGTTAATGTACATCTTTTGAATGATACTATGGAAGAAGAAATATTAACGGAGCTTGTCTTCGAGACACAAATATGATTAGCGGTAGAAGCAATAACCAGCTCATGCAAAAGGAGAATTATGATGAAACCCATATTCACTTTTATAACTACTGTTGCTCTTGCTTTACTTCTCCCCTTTCCCCTGCCATCGGTGCAACGGACTATGGCAGACTGAACAGCTCCTACACCCATGTTGAGCAGTCGATCAGTGATATGGCATCACATGGTCTGAACACCCTGCGTATGTGCGATTATCTCGAAAACGTCTATGATACGGAAAATATCACCGACTATCGAGATATATGTTTGATGAAACGAAGACTTGTTTATGAGGTAAATGCTGTACAGAAACATATGAAGTGAAACGTATGACAGATAAATTGGAAATTTTATAAAACATAATTCCCCAATACTGCAGTTTTACGCAGCATCGGGGAATTCTGTTTTCTTGAATGAAAAGTGTTCGTTTGCATCTTGTCAAATGTAACAAAATATGCTATAATTAAAAAGGGTTATTGTATATAAATATGATTTTTACTTGTAAAGAATTGAACGAAACAGTAAAATGAGTAAGACCATGGCAGAAAAGAATACAGCTTCAATCGGCTTTGAAAAACAAAACTGGGATGCAGCATGTGTCCTTCGTGGAAATATTGACGCATCTGAATACAAGTCCGTTGTTCTGGGCTTGATATTTCTGAAATACATATCCGATCGCTTTGACGAGAAATACAATGAGCTTGTAGAAGAGGGCGATGGTTTTGAGGAAGATATTGACGAGTATACCTCCGATGGCATCTTCTTCGTTCCTGAAAACGCTCGTTGGAAAGCCATTGCTTCCAAGGCACATACCGAAGAAATCGGCACAGTGATTGACGAAGCAATGCGAGCCATCGAAAAGGAAAACAAGCGACTGAAAGACATCCTCCCCAAGAACTTTGCACGTCCGGAACTGGACAAGCGTCGTCTGGGAGATGTCGTTGACCTCTTTACATACATCAAGATGGTGGACGCTGGCTCCAGCCGTGACATTCTCGGCAGAACCTATGAATACTGTCTCTCGAAATTCGCTGAACAGGAAGGCAAGCTGGCTGGTGAGTTCTACACACCATCATGCGTAGTTCGTACCCTTGTTGAAGTGCTCAAGCCGTTCAATGGTAGAGTATATGACCCTTGCTGTGGTAGTGGCGGTATGTTTGTACAGTCCGCAAAATTCATTGAGAACCACAGTGGAAACATCAATGATGTTGCAGTATCCCGACTGCTCCCTCGCCGACCTCTACGATGAAGCGGTGATGCCTCCCGAATTGCGTAAGGCGCATCAGCTCAATGACCGTGCTGTGATGGAAGCCTATGGTTTCTGGGGCAAGCTGAACTCCGAGTCAGAGTGCGTGGCGGAGCTGATGGGGATGTATCGGGAGATGACGGAGGGAAAATGAAAGGAGAGAGTTATGCCACTTGAAATAGTAAGAAACGACATAACAAAAATGAAGGTGGATGCTATTGTCAATGCTGCAAACCAGTCGCTTTTAGGTGGCGGAGGTGTAGATGGTGCAATTCATCGTGCCGCTGGTAAGGGTCTGCTGACTGAATGCAGAACTCTCGGCGGCTGCAAAACGGGCGAGGCAAAAATCACGGGCGGATATAATCTTCCTGCAAAATATGTGATACATACAGTCGGTCCTGTTTATAAGGACGGAAAGCAGGGAGAAAAGGCACTGCTTGAATCCTGCTACCGTGAATCACTGGCTCTTGCCAAAAAACGAGGCTGTGAAACCATAGCTTTTCCGCTTATTTCTTCAGGCGTGTACGGATATCCAAAAGACCAGGCACTGAAGGTCGCCATTGACGTTATCAGCGGCTTTCTCCTTGAAAATGAGATGACCGTCTATATCGTCATATTCGACAAGGCAGCATACAAGATCAGTGAAAAGCTTTTTACGGATATTGCTGAGTTTATTGATGATAATTATGTGGACACGCATACTGATTATCGCCGTGAAAGTATACGGTTATGTGCACCTTTTAGTGCATCAGCTGGTTCCTTTACAGCTGACCATTGCGAATACAAGGAAATATCAGTTGAGGATGATCTTGATACAAGAATCAAACAGATTGATGAAAGCTTTTCGCAGATGCTTCTGCGAAAGATTGACGAAAAAGGTATGACTGATGCACAGTGCTACAAAAAGGCAAACATTGACCGCAAACTGTTCTCGAAAATTCGCAGCGATATTCATTATAAACCGAGCAAGACTACCGCAATTGCATTTGCTATATCTCTGGAACTCTCGCTTGAAGAAACCGAAGATTTGCTCCGTAAAGCAGGGTTTGCATTGTCTCACAGCAATAAGTTCGATATTATCATCGAATACTTTATCAGCAAAGGCAACTATAACATTTTTGAAATCAACGAGGCTTTGTTTGCCTTTGACCAGAGTTTACTCGGAGCTTAAATAAATGTCGCATACAAAGCGACCATACCTCTCTTTGTGAGTGCTATAATGAAAGTACAATAAAACAAAGGGAGGTTTTCTTTTATGAAAAACAACATTACTGAACTCGTATTTATTCTGGACAGAAGCGGATCTATGGCTGGATTGGAAAACGATACTATCGGTGGCTTCAACTCAATGATTGAAAAGCAGAAGAAACAGGAGGGCTGTTGTTATGTATCAACTGTGCTTTTCGATAACGTAAGTGAGGTTCTGCACGACCGTGTAAAGCTTGCTGACGTTCCCAAGATGACTGATAACGATTATACTGTTCGTGGGTGTACTGCTCTGATTGATGCTATCGGCGGAGCGATTCACCATATCGGGAATATTCACAAATACGCTCGTGACGAGGATGTTCCTGAACATACGATGTTTGTTATCACAACCGACGGTCAGGAGAATGCAAGTCACCGTTATACAAGTGAGCAAGTCAAGAAGATGATTGAACGCCAGAAGGAGAAATACGGCTGGGAGTTCTTATTTATCGGGGCAAACATAGATGCAGTTGAAACTGCCGCACGTTACGGTATCAGTAGTGACAGAGCCGTAAACTATAATGCGGACGCAAAAGGCACACATATTCTGTATGAGTCTGTTGCCAAAGCTGTATGCAATGTAAGAGCGCGTGCACCGCTTAGTGCAGATTGGAGCGAGGATATCAATGCTGATTATCTGAAGCGCAGCAAAAAGTAAAATAGATACCAGTATTGCGTTGAGGAGGTATAAAAATGTCCTCTTTCGTTAGTTTTCAAGGCCCTGCGAAAAAATCTCTGTAAATTGATCAACCGTGTAAAAAACGTTAGATAGGAGTATCCATGAACACTGCAGCAGCACCCTTGTAACTTCGCTTTTCTGTAACATATCTATTGTATCATAATAGTATCTGCCTACCCATCTAAGCACAACACATGCCAACGGGCCAAAAGTGGAGCGTTTTTGACAGAGTTATTCTCGAAGCCGGCTGGGACGGTTAGGATGCCTTTTGATACATAATACATATCATGCTCACCGGAAACGATCGGTGAGCATGATCTTTTGTAATTGGACGTGGGATATTTGACGGGTATGTTCTTCGTTAAAAAACTGACTCCCCTTGAAAAGAGGAGTCAGCATAGGATATCTTATTTCTGATTGAGCAACAGATGGCGAAGGAGCCCCAAGTCAAATACATTGATCTTGCCGTTCTCATGGAGATCTCCTGCCTTCCAATCGGTCAGTTTTGCATTCGGAATATTGAGCAGCCACTTCTGCATCATAATCACATCAAGCGTTGAAAGCTTGCCATCGGCATTTACATCACCTCTTATGGACTGACTGCCGATGTAGTTGATTTTCCACCAGTTGAGGTTGTACAGGTAGCCGCCGCCACCCTTGAACACGAGGTAAACATCCTGCTTGCCCGTGGTCTTTTCAATGTCGCAGTTCTGGGTTTCCCAGTTCTGCCAGCCACCCGTTGCATCCACATTCAGCGTACCAATGAGTTTACCATCGGCAGAGCCAAGTCTGACTTCAAGCGTGCTGCCGCTGTTGTTTGCACCGACACGGAAACCGAGAGAATTTGCACCATCTTTGAAATCTACATTTTTAAAGCAGATGTAGTCGCCGTTTTCGATGTAGGCAACGTCCAGACCGCCTTCATTACAATCCTCAGTATTGATACCCGACTGATTCGTGTAATCCTCCGCTTCAATGATGCCATCTACGGGAGCGATGGTTCCTGTAACGGTTACCTTGCATCGTGCCTGAAACTGTTTGTCACTGTCTTCCACGGCCTTTGCGATAATCTCCGCTTTACCACTGGACACTGCGGTGACAACGCCGTTTTCGTCAACCGTTGCAACAAGAGGATTGGAGGATGTCCAGATCACGACCTTGTCGCTGGCATTGTCGGGACTGACTTTTGCGTTGATCGTCGTCTTATCTCCGGCATCCATCGTGATATCACTCTGATCTAAAGTAAGACCGTTTACCGCAACAAAATCACCTGCCCGCTTCCAGATTACCTGAATTCTTTGGTTCTGGTCGGGCATGATAAACGTGGAAACAGAGCCGTTCTGTGTTACAGGTGTCAGATCGGTATGTTCAATACCAACCTGCCAGCGTTCAAAGACGTATCCAGGTCTGGTCTTGGCATCAATGGTCACGAGTTCACCGGGCTTATGATAGGAAGCAACGATTCTACCCATGGAATCACCGACCTGGCTGAGTACTAAGATGCGTTCTTCCTGCCTCTGGATTCGTACAAGATGCATATTTCTTCCGCCGACTGCTTCGAGATTTGTTGCACCTGCGGGGTTGATACGGAATACCAACAATTGGTCGAGGTCGTAGCCCTCCAGAATCTTCACACGAACAGTCTTGCTTGTTTCACCTACGTTAAAGGTAACGGAAGGATCATCCATAAAACTGTAATCCTTGTCGGGGCGTGCGTCGCCTGCAACAGGAGTTACTTCAAACTGCATGGTTTGGGTTGCAGGTTTGGTTAGATTCAGTTGAAGGTCAATGACGTCACCGGGCTTTACAGAGGAATTGAGTTTACTGAAGCTTACATTGACGCTCTCCGTCAGCTTCAGATTCTTGTTGTAGCCGACATCTGTTTTCGGATATACCGCATAGGCACCTCTGTCTACGCCGCCGTCGCCTGTGCCGATGGCAGGGCTGCCGGGCTTCAGACGGAAATCGTATTCCGCAACATTCTCAAACATCGGATCTTCCGCACTCTCAGTTTCGGAACCGATCTGTGCATTGAAGGCATCCACCGTAATAGCGGGCTGTGACGGATCCATGTAACGAACATAGTTCGTTTTTCTCTCCGAATGCCACATATTATTTCTGAAGATGTGGAAGCCGCCGCCCTTTGTATAAACACCATGCCACGGATGGAAACCGTTTACGGTAGTTTCCTTGACGAGAAGACCGTAGGTATCATTCTTGTTGTACATACTTTTATCATCTTCGTAAGCGATATTATTTCTGACTTCATTGTTATAGGATCTGTCCAGACAAATACCGTTTTTCAGATTGTAGGTAACATTGTTGACCCATCTTGCATCCCATGTGGAACCCGTATCCCAGAATGCCGAGAACAGACCCGATTCAATACGCTGTGCACGGAAATCCGTGAAATGCTCGGGATCATCAGGCATACGTCCGTTCTGATCGACGGGCTTATTATAAACGATATTTTCATATGCCCAGTTTCTTGTACATTCCGATTCGTTGAACAGGAAGTACGCTGTATTATGGGCAACATTTCTGACTGCGGTAAAATCTCTGACACTGATATCCAGCCAGATCGTTCCGCCGTTGACAGAACCGCCCGAATAGTTGAAGGCAAAAGCATTATCTTTGTTACCGTCAAATCGTCCGCCAAGCGTGGATGACTCGGAACCTGCGTAATCTCCGTTTTTGCCGATTGCACCGATAAAAGTGTTCTCGCAGATGATATTGTCCTGAGAGCTTCCCTCGTAGCACGTTGTTTCACCATAGACATTCTGGAAGTGATTGTTACGGACAACATTGTGCTTGCCGGCTACGGGCAGTGTTACGTCACCACGCAGACAGCCGTTTGCCGTCCAGTGCCAGATGGAATTATACACGCAGCCCAGATTCTCAAAGCGGTTGTTGATGACAACATTTCCCGTACCCTTGATGTTGATTGTATTACGAGCATACTTGTAGTCCTTGAACACAAAGCCTTCGATCCAGATGTAGTCCCTATGGAACAGGCTGAATACATCAGTCAGCTGGTTTTTTCGACCTGCAATAGAATACTCAATTGCTGCATTGTCGTAATGCTTTACCTGATCCTCCGTCCAACCCGTATCACGAAGCCAGTCAGCCTTGACCTGCGGCGTGATGGTGGAACCGTCAAACTTGTCATTGTGCTTGATAATGACCTTACCCATATCCGCATCGGTTTCCGGTCTGAACACAATCATTGCCTCCGGCGTACCTGATTCTTTGGGAATAATATTCTCCTCAATATAGGTACCTGCACCGACAAGTACGGTTGTACCTGCGGTTGCCATGGATGCCGCTTTGGCAATGGAACGATAGGGGTTGTTCTTGGAGCCGTCACCGTTGAAATCGTTACCCGTTTGAGAAACGTAGATGAATCTCTCGTTCACGGATGCGGCAGCAACGGCGTACCCCTGCTTTTGCGGCAATTGTGGGAAATACGCAAGACCTGATCCCGTACCGACTGTAGAGGCAAGTGCGATAATCAGCAGCCTTTTGAGCAGCTTGCTTTTTTGTTTCATGTTTACACCAATTCCTTTCTGTTACCAAGTATTTCTTCGCTCTGATAACGCAATATAGTAATTTTATTATATCATTTCATTTTTTAAAAGGAAACTGATTTTGTTAACATTTGGTGGATTATTTTAACATTGTATCGTGAGAAAAAAATCAGAAATACGACGTGTCCCACAGTGCCTTAGTCAAGTGGATCTAGCAATATTCCGTGGTGTAAGTCGATGACGACATTCTCATACCGATCTTGCGATTGCAACGCTGGAGGATGCTTTGCTCCGTTACATTCATGGTTTCTACAATTCTCTGCGTCGCACCCTCATAATAATGGGCTGTCACCCATTGCCGCTGAAAAACTTGTTACTTAGTTCTCAAGCTTTTTCTGTCTACTTTATTGACATTGGACCAATGGTGGGCTTGCTTATTGGGGTGATTCGTTTAGGGTGGTTTTTTTGACAAGCTGAATTCCACCGTATTGGAATACGGTGGAGTTTTTGTATGCATTCTCTTTTTGGCAGCTTATGTGCGGAAAATGGCAGCTTGCGTTAAACCCCATTGCAAAAATCTTGCACATGTGGTAAGATAATGACAGAGAGGTGATACGATGAAAATTTCGATCAACATCAACGAAAATAGTACCGATACGGAAATCGTGATAAACTGCAGTGTCCTGACGCCTGAAACGGAAAGGATCATCGCAGCGCTGCGGATGCTTGACAGTCAGATGACCGTCACAAAGGACGGAGAGGTTTACATACTCGATGTCACAAAAATTGTCTATGTCGAATCGGTTGACAGAAAGACCTTTGTCTACACAGAAGGAGACTGCTTTGAATCAAGGCTCAAGCTTTACGAAATGGAACTGCAGCTGTGTCAAAGCGGATTCCTGCGTATCAGTAAATCCTGCCTTGTGCACTTGAAGTATATTCGTTCACTCAGGGCGGAGCTTGACCGAAAACTCCGACTGACGCTTGATAACGGTGAACAGATCATCGTTTCAAGACAGTATGCGGACGATCTCAAACAAAGATTGGGGGTAAAGTAAATGGATAAGAAAACAGGATTACTCGGATATCTTTCTCAGGTGTTCATGATTTTCGGTATCACAGTTCTGCTGTTGAATCTTTTTTGCATACTCTTCGGAGATGGCGCATCGGAGGTTTCAACGATCTTTTCACTCGGAAGCGGAGGCATCGCCGTTTCGACCATGCTTGAATTTTTTGCTGCAATCGCCATGATCATCGTTCTCCGAGTGGTATTTATGACGGACAGGATCATCAAAAAAATGCCGCTTGCCGCAAGAATTATTGCGATGTTTTCATGTGTTCTCGCACTGATCATAGGCTTTGTATTTGCCTTTGGCTGGTTCCCTGTCACAAAAATACTGCCATGGATCATGTTCATCGGCTGCTTTGTATTGAGCTGTACGATCAGTACGCTGATTTCAGTTCTTGCAGAAAAGCAGGAAAACAAAAAACTGGAAGATGCATTGAAACGCTTTAAGGAGGCGCAGTAATGGAAATTGCAGTTTCCGTAAACGGTATCACCAAATCCTTTGGGGAGAATATGGTTCTTGACAATATCCGTTTGCAAATCAAAAAAGGCGAGATTTTCGGACTTCTCGGTCCATCGGGTGCAGGAAAAACCACCCTCATCAAACTACTGACAGGACAGCTCAAGGCCGAACAGGGAAATTCTTCAATCAACGGCACTGACTCCCAGAAACTCACAGGCAAGGATTACAGTGGATATGGTATCATGATGGACAATTTCGGTGTCTACGAACGATTAAGTTGCTTTGAAAATCTAAAAGTATTTGCAAGGATCTATCGGATCAAAAACGACAGAATCCATGAAGTTCTCGAAGCTGTAGGACTTGGAAAAGCCAAGAAAACACCGGCTTCGGAGCTTTCTAAGGGTATGAAAAGCAGGCTGCGCCTTGCAAGGGTGTTCATGACTAATCCCGATATCCTGTTCCTTGACGAGCCGACAAGCGGACTTGATCCGGCAACTGCCGACGAAATTCAGAAAATGCTCCTTGCAGAAAAGGCAAAGGGCAAGACGATTTTTCTGACCACGCACACAATGACCGAAGCGGAAAAGCTGTGCGATACTATTGCACTTCTGCATAAGGGAAAAATTGTGGAATGCGGAAACCCCAAGGAAATCTGCCGCAGATATAATCATCAAAAGCAGATCAGGATTCACCTTATCGACGGGACGGAAACAGCAATTCACCACGATGAAAATGCGGCGGAGATTGTTTCTGAGCTGCTCAGAAGCGGAAAGGCGGAAACCATTCACACCACCGAACCCGACCTTGAAACCGTGTTTATGGAGCTTACGGGAAAGGAGCTTTCACAATGAGGAATAGCTATGCTGTATTCATGAAACAGCTCAGAGAAACTGTGAAAAACAAGACAATTCTGATCCAATTTCTGATGTTCCCCGTCATGGTGATCATTATGGAGAACGCCATCAAAATTGAAAACATGCCCGAGCATTTCTTTGTGAAACTCTTTGCTGTCATGTTCGTGGGAATGGCACCTCTTACCTGCATGTCAGCAATCATTTCCGAAGAAAAGGAGAAGAACACGCTTCGGACACTTCTGATGAGCAATGTAAAGCCCTTTGCCTATCTTGCAGGCGTGGGCTTGTATGTATGGCTTATGTGCATGGCAGGTGCAGTGGTATTTGCCGTATGCGGAGGCTATCGGGGATTTGATTTCTGTATGTTTATGCTTATCATGGCAATCGGAATTCTGTTGTCACAGCTCACAGGCGCCGTGATCGGAGTATGCTGCAAAAATCAGATGTCTGCAACCTCCGTTACTGTCCCTGTTATGATGATTTTTTCATTCCTTCCGATGCTCTCTATGTTCAATCCGACAATCGAAAAAATCGCAAAAATCACCTACTCCCACCAGTTAAGCATCCTGATAAACGGACTTGGAAATACAGCGATCGAACCGCAAAGCATACTTGTCATTGCAGCAAATTTTGTGCTTTTCGCAGTGCTGTTTGCTGTTGCGTTTCAAAGGAAAGGTCTTTCGTAAGGATAGAATGAAACCGCCCCTAAAAGGGCGGTTTTTCATATTCCGAAATGTTACGTTTACACCTCCACGCGTTCCGCATATGCTGACAAGAAGGAGCGAATCAGTAAACTGACACGACAGCTTACTGAACTAAAATGAGTAATAATATCTACCGGCATACTACTACATCAAAATTTTTTCTCTGCAATACCATTGAAATACCGTGTAGGGGTTGTAACATATCCAAAATTATTATCGAAACAACATAGTCCTACTATCCTCTCCCCACAAGATCTGCGAAATTTCAGACGAAAATCCTGCTGCAGGGAAAATCCCTACTCCCCCTCTCTTCTTCTGAAATAATGGGAAAGTGGGGCACTCTGGAACATTCAAAACCACGGACACCTATTATCTGCTACGTAATGCACGCTCAAAGGGGTCGCTCATGTTCTTTAGGTTGAGTGTGGTGCTTCACTTCTTCACACTTGCAATCTATTGCAGATTGTTGTATAATAAATACAACAACCAGAAAAGGAGATTCTGCCATGCAAACAATCCTGATTATAGAGGATGATACCGAAATTAATGACATGCTCCGCATTCTGCTAACACAGAACGGCTACCGGACAGTCAGTGCCTATTCCGGTACGGAGGGCATTCTGGCACACAGCAAAGAGATCAGTCTGATTCTGCTCGACCTCATGCTTCCCGGCAGAAGTGGTGAGGATATCATTCGTGATCTCAAGGAAAAGCACAATGTCCCCGTTATCGTTACCAGTGCCATTCATGATATCAGCAAAAAGGTCGATCTGTTCGCACTCGGGGCAGATGATTATATCACAAAGCCCTTTCACAATGAGGAACTGCTTGCAAGAATTGCTGCCAGAATGCGGACTGCCGCAGGTACGACAACATCCGACCAACTTGTTTTTCAAGATATTGTGATGGATACAGATGCATTTTCTGTAACCTGCAATGGAACAGCAGTGGAGCTTTCCAAGCATGAATTTGCCCTGTTGCAGCTGCTTCTTGAAAATCCAAACCGCACCTGTACCAAGAGCCTGATCTATGATACGGTGTGGGACTATGAGAATTCCGCTGATGACAACACACTCAATGTCCATATCAGCAAGCTGAGAAAAAAACTTAAGGAATGCAATCCCGATATGGATTACATTGAAACTGTCTGGGGCATTGGATATCGTCTGAAAAAATAAGACTTTTTTAAGATTTGCGTTAAGTGTTTTTTTAGATTCTTCTGTTATAATGTAACTATCAGCTGAAAAGAAAAACAGGAGGTTACATCCATGCGTGAAATCGTACTGCAAACAAAGCAGCTCACCAAACGCTATAAAAGCTTTACCGCCCTTGACCAAGCAGATATGACCGTTAATCGTGGAGATATTTATGGTCTGATCGGAAGAAACGGTGCAGGTAAGACCACCATTATGAAGATCATCACAGGTCTGACAGAGGCAACGGAGGGCGAATATTCCCTGTTCGGACAGAATGGCAAGGCTGCTGATAAGCGGAAAATCGGTTGTCTGATCGAAAATCCGGCATTCTTCGGAAATATGACCGCCTACCAGAACCTTCGGTACTACTGCTTACAGAAGGGCATCACGGACTTAAAGCAGATCGACGATGCACTGGAACTTGTACAGCTTCAGGAAGCAAGAAACAAGAAATTCCGCAAATTCTCCCTCGGAATGAAGCAAAGATTTGGGATTGCCTTTGCGATGCTTGACAATCCTGATCTCATCATCCTCGATGAACCGATCAATGGACTTGATCCCATTGGTATCAGTGAACTGCGTGAAACATTCCATAAGCTCAATCAGGAGCGTGGCGTGACACTCGTTATCTCCAGTCATATCCTCTCGGAGTTGTATGCAGTTGCAAACCGCTTTCTCTTCATTGACAAGGGCAAGGCACTCAAAGAAGTCACCAAGCAGGAACTCGATCTCGAATGCAGCCGCTGTCTTGTAGTAAAGACAGACGATACCCAAATGGCTGCCACCATACTGGAAAACAGTCTGCATATCACCAATTACAAGGTGATCGACAATGGAGAGATCCGCATTTACGATGAAAATGCAAAGCCCGATGTCATCAGCCTCACACTGGTACAACAGGATGTCCGACTGCTGGGACTGTATGAATCGGGTGTTTCACTGGAGGACTATTTCAAGCAGCTTGTCGAGGAGGAATCGAAATGATAAACATGATGAAAGCGGATCTGTACCGTATCACAAAAACAAAAGGCTTCTATATTTTCTGGATACTCATTGTCCTGACCTATCTGCTCAATATCGCCACAAAGGATTTTGGCGGTGTTAAATTCGGCGGTGGTCCGTCACTCATACCTGAGGGGATCAAAATGGACATCGGCTCTGTGGCGATGAATTTCAATTTCTATTTCTTCTCCATTATCCCTGTATTTGGAATCATTATTGCAGAATTCAGCGAGCACACCATCAAGAATACCATTACTTCTGCAATCAGCAAGCAGAAATACTTCTTCTCAAAATATGCATTCACTCTGCTTTATGCTGTAACGGCATTTCTGTTCTCTAACTATGCTTTCTACTTTGTCAACCGCATAGTAAACGGTACTGAGTACTGCTCTTCCCTGTCGGATTTCTCCGTTGCGTTCTTCAGGCAGTTACCACTGATGATTGCTATTTTCTCGCTATTTATCGGGCTTGCTTTTCTGCTTCGCAAAGGAGCATTGTTTAATGCGGTAACCATCATCACACCAATTGTCTATACATCCGCAAGTGTGACACTCTATACTATCGAAACCACACAGAAACTTGCAGAAAAGCTTCTGAATTACGACATCAACACCATGCTCAGCCGTCTTGCACTGGAGTGTTCGGATGAATACCGAAGAAACTGTTATTGCATCAGTGCAGCAGTCATTGTACTTTCATTTGTCATCGGATATTTCAGTTTCACAAAACGAGAATTAAATTAAGGAGGGGTTCACATGACAGTCGCTGTCATTGTATTGAGCATCGCTGCGGCTGTCCTGCTGCTGCTTTGCATCCTGCAAAATAGAGAGATCCGACATATCGCCGGACAGCTTGAAAAAATCAAAGATGAGGACACCAATGTCCTCATCCATTCCGGCAATGGCACAGCAGACGCACTGATCAACCGCATCAATGAACTGCTGAAGGAAACACGGGAGATCAGAGTGATCTACAGCCAGAAAAACCACGCTCTCGAACAGATGATGACAAATATTTCCCATGATCTACGAACCCCCCTGACCTCTGCCATGGGCTACATTAACATGATCCAGCATACAGATCTTCCTGATGAGGAAAAAAGCCGTGAGCTCGCAATAGTCGAGAAGCGGCTTCTTCGTCTTGAAGAGCTGATTGGTTCATTTTTTGAATTTTCACAAATTATTTCCGGCGGAAAGCAGCCTGAAAAGACAGAACTGAATCTGGTTTCTGTACTGGAAGAATCCATCATCCATTACTATGATGATTATTGTGATCGTGGACGGCAGATCCTATTCCACTGCAACACACACAGACTGATGTTTCCTTCCAATCAGAATATGCTCCTGCGGATATTTGACAATCTCATCAGCAATGCACTCAAGCACGGAGATGGGGATCTGACGGTCTCAGTTCACAATACAGAAAACATTCAGATCGTATTTGAAAATATGCTGCTCTCACCGAATCTGGATGTGACACATATTTTTGATGAATTCTATACAACCGACATTTCGAGAACGAAGGGGAATACGGGGCTGGGGCTGGCCATTGCCAAACAATTTACGGAGATGTTGGGAGGAAAAATCTCAGCAGAGGCAGAGGGTTCGACATTTAAAGTCATGGTTATTTTGGAAAGTGATATGGCTGATTTTTAAAGATGTTCTCTGAATAAATCACAACCTAAAGCTAAACCATAGACATATACAAAAATCCGACAAGGGCTATTCAAACCTTGTCGGATTTTTTTGAGATAATCTGCGGCAATATAATAGCAAGGTCAAAAATGGTTTCCTGCTATATTTTGTATAATCTCGTCAGTGACAACAGCATGAACATCACAACATAAAGAAGAAAAGGGATCGACTTCACTGTAAGCTTGTAATATCTTCTCTCACATCCATTGTCACTGATGTATTCTATGATGTGCTTGCGTTTCAGTAACAGAATCGCCAATGCACACAATGCAATGATCAGAACTACACTCAAGCATGTAGGAAATCTATATTCAACGGGCAGTCGCATCACAATCTCATTTATAAAAATGTGACTCGTCAGAAAATTTTCTATGCTGTGGTAGATCATCGTCCAGAATATGCCATATTCCATGGCAATATATCCCAACACGAGTGCGTCAAAGATGATTGGAACGGTAGTGTAAAAATTGCAGTGATTGATTCCAAAAATGATTGCCGAAAATACGATCGCATACACCTTGCTGCCGCTGTATCGCTGATAGGATCGCATCAGATATCCACGAGTGATGATCTCTTCAACGATGGGACCAAAAAAACCGAACAGCAGTACTTCATGAAATGGGGTTGGTTCATAGATGGATTCTTCCAATTGATCTTTTAAGAATCCGCCTGCCGAAAAGCCGAATGCATTGAGTACCGGCTCCATGCAAAAACTGAAAACAAGATAACTGAAATTCAATGCCTGTGCCAAAAAAAGCAGCTGAAAGAACACGGATACAGTCATTTTCCGTTCGGATACAAACACATCCTTCGGCGAAAGATCCTCCCGCAGAAAAAACGCCATAACTACAAGATGTCCCAGATAACCATACGCTGTACTTCCACCCATCAGCATATATACCGCAATGCCGAACAGAAGAATCCAATGAAGCTTATTGATTTTTCTCCAAAAATAATATTCCTCTTGATGCATATAATCTCCCACAATCTATATTGATTCGCTGCACACCACATCTCTGAACGCATCCTCTCAAATCTCACGATGCTGATGAAACATTGTCAGCTTCTATTGTAATATTATACCACATACAGCCGAATTTTTCAATAGAGGTGACAGATTTGTTCCTTATGCTCATTTCATACGCTTGCTCAGGCTCTCTAGTGCAGGAACCGCCGAAAACACAGCAATAAGTAGATTGAGAAGAATCGTACCGATTATGGTCAGCAATACGGGCAGGATGAGCGTTTGCATTACCGAAAGCCCAGCTCCTCCAAAATCTGCATAGTTTATAAAGATGTAATATCCTCCAACGCCAATCAAAAGTCCGAACAACGTTGAAATCAGACAGTACAGCACACCTTCGAGCATCACACTCAGCTGAAGCTGGCGCTTTGTCATGCCGACGCTGCGGAGCATGAGCAGTTCCTTCTGGCGGTTGAGAACACTCGTGTTGATGGAATTGACCATCGTCAGAATACCGACGAGCCAGACGGATACAACGAAGATGCCGAGTATTCTGAAAATCGTGTTGAAGAAGGAGAATAAACCGGTGTTATCCATGTACTGGTCGATGAGCATACAGCCGCTGACCTTTTGCGTAAAAGCATCAATTGCTGCTTGTGCAGCTTCGTGATTTTGATGACCATCCACATACAATCTGATAACACCGTTCATAGATGAAAGTACATTTTCAGGCAAAATGGAAGGATCGCCAATCAGAAGCGTACTCTCTCCGGCAAAACCGGTAGAAAAATCAAAGCACACAGACCCGACAACGGCAAGCGATTCGCCCGATACTTTGTCACGGAGTTCCGGCGGTTCAGCAAAGCCAAGCTCCTGATACGTCCAATAGCCGTCTGCACGCTTGCGGATGGGCCAGCCGTTTGCATCGTATTCGTATTCATCCTCTGCACCGCCGGAGGATACATACACCAACGCACCGCCAAGTTCACAAAACTCCTCATAGGTTATTCCCGTCGGGGATGCAAGATATTTGTCAAAATTTTCCTCGCTGACAACCTTGATGAGGTGCGTACCCCAGCTGTGGGTGGGCTTCTTGTCAGGCATCATCTGACGGAGCAGTTCCATCTCTTCTTCGTAGCGGTCGGATTCAAGGAAAGTGTCAGCTTTGACGTCAATTTTGGCGAAAGCCCCCGATTCTTCAAGAATCTGCTCTACACAATCGTACTCTCCCGCCTGAAAGGAATCAATCATAATATCATAGTCAAAGCGATTGTCCTTGTTGCTGCTCTTTTCCATTATATTATCTACAAATGTCACACCAAGCATACTGAAGCTGAACATGGCGATTCCCAGTGCCATGGCGACAGTTGAAATCACATAACGGCTCTTGGTACGGGAGATATTCTTCATGGTATAGTCCAGCACAAAGCCGAAGGACTTGTGATTGAGCACGGATTTGCGGTGCTTTTCGTGTTTTGCCTTTTTGCGGGGCTTGCCGAATTGCATTGCTTCCATGGGAGACAGCTTTCGTGCCGCCCACATTGCAGAAGTATAGGCGGAAATGAGAATGCCCGACAGGCTGATGACAATTCCAATGAGGGTGATCCACCAATTGACATCGAACGTAAAAATCGGGAACAGGCTGCCGCCGACAAGATCCATAACTGCCTTGCATGCACCAAATGCGGCGAAGATGCCAAGCGGCACGGCTGTCAGGCAGTAGAAAATGGCTTCCGTAAAGATGAGCGCCACAAGCTGCGCACGGGATGCACCCATGATGCGCAGTGCCGCAAATTGTGCGCTGCGCTCCTGCACGGAGATCTCAAAGGCATTGTCGATGACAAAGCGCATAATAAGCCACGCCACAAGCGCAAGAAGGAGGATCGCCGCAATCAGGGGCATGATGGCGGAAATGGCTTTTGCACTGCGCATTTCGTAGGAAAGAAGTGTATCGTTGAACACAAGGTCATAATAGTGCTTTGGTTCGAGCCCCATGTCCTCCAGAAGCATCATCACGCCGTCGTCAAAGTCGATGCGGTCGGAAATGCGGACAGCGGCGTTTTCCCATCTGCGGAACACAATTTCAGAACCTGTCAGGAAATCGGCATTCTCACCGCTGACAAGCTCGTCCAGTCTGAGGTCGTTTGCAGGATATGACCAAAACTCCATCGTAGCTGTATCGCCCTCGCCCCCGAACTGATCTTGGAATCCGGCAATTTTAACGGTAAAGGTACAGGGACTGCCGGAAATCTCCTCGGAAAAGAGGATTTCATTGATGCCGTACAGCTCCGAAAGATAGAGCATCAGAGAACCCGAATTATCATAATCTGAAATTGATGCGTCATCATTTGCAAGCTCCGGCGGATCATCCGTTACATAATAGGTTTTGTTTTCGGCAATCAGTTTCCGCGCTGTCTTTACCTGCTCGGAATCCTCCGAAAGCCTTGCTTTCATGGGAGTCACCGTCATTGTCAGGGTATCTCCCACCTCATAGCCGAGGTCTTGCAGCCAGTCCGAAACATAGGCACTGTTTTCCTCTGCGGGAATGGGATCACTGCTATACGCCGAGCATGCATATTCGATATTGCACATCACTTCAGGTTCACCGCTGATCTCGGTATTTCTGACACAATCGACACGTTGATGTGTACCATCGTCAAACTGCACATCAAGGTAGCGGAGATAGCCTTGTTCATCACGGGAAGAGAGTCCCCACAGTTCTTCCGGACAATAGAAGAAATGGTCATCTACTACAACGTGGTTTTGCAGCAGTCTGCCGATTTCACCTGTGTCCTCACAATACGGCAGTGCATTGTCAAGCCTCACATGATACGCACCCTCGCCGTAATGCTTCTCATAATTGATGAGCGTTGCGATCGTACTTCCCAGATATGCGGTGTAAGTATTGAAGATAAACACTGCCAGCATGATGCACAGAAATGTCAGGACGGAGCGCAGCTTCTGGCGTCGGATGTATTTGAATGAGAGGGCGATAAGATGTTTCATCTGACTCCCTCCTCCGTAAGTCTGCCGTCCGTCATACGGAAAATTCTGTCCGCCTGCGCTGCAATGCTTGCATCGTGGGTAATGAGGACAAGCGTCTGGTTGTACTTTCTGATGGAATTTTTCAGAATGGAAATGATCTCACGGCTATTCCTGCTGTCGAGATTTCCGGTTGGCTCATCGGCTAAAATGATGTCGGGCTTATGGATGAGCGCACGGGCGAAAGCCACTCGCTGCTGCTGACCGCCGGATAATTCATGCGGAAAGCTGCGTCGCTTTACGGTAAGTCCCGTCAATTCCAAAAGTTCCTCAAGGAATTGCATATCCGGCGGTGTGTTGTCGAGATTCAGCGGCAGGACAATGTTTTCCTCCACATTCAAGACGGGAATCAGGTTGTAATTCTGAAAAATAAATCCGATGTTCTTTCTTCGGTAGGCGGCAAGCTGGTTGTCGTTCATTTTCGTCAGATCCTGTCCTGCGGCACGAACGAAACCGCTTGTGGGGTTATCGAGCGAGCCGAGGATGTTCAGAAGCGTGGTCTTTCCGCTGCCGCTTTCGCCCGTCACTGCGGCAAATTCACCGATGCGGACGGAAAAACTGACATCGCACAGCGCATGCACTGCCGTATCCCCCTTGCCAAAGGTTCTGCAAAGATCTTTTGTTTCAATGATAATATTCTGTTTCATATCCATAGAAAATCCCTCCTATTTTGTATGATTTGCTTTCGCAGGTATAGTATACCATGCGAATCTTACGCCAACGTGACAAAATGGGAGGGAATTATTAATTTTTGCATAAGATTTGATTCAGAAACAGTATCTCGAACCTCGTACCTCTCCCCATTTCCGAATAGACGCAGATCTCACCATTATGCGCCTCGATGATTTCCTTTGCAATCGCAAGTCCCACGCCTGCACTTTGCATGGTAGCATTGTTGCTTTTCTTTCCGAAACGATCAAAGAGTGTGGGGATTTCTGACTGTGGGATGCCCTTTCCATTATCCGCAATGCAAAGCTTGACCGCCCCCGGAATTTTTGTGAGTTCCATGCGGATCTCGCAGCATCCGCTGTGGTCGGCGGCATTTTTCAGAAGGTTGCCGATGGCTTCACAAAGCCATACAGCATCATGTGAAAAGAGGATTTCCTGTATATTGGGGAATGTAAAAGCAATCTTCATTTTTCGCATCAGCGGTGAAAGCCGCTCCGCCGCTGTGCGGCAGGTCTGGGAGAGATCACATTCCTCCATTTTATAGGTAACCGCATCTGCATTGAGCTTTGCAAGCTTGAGCGCAGAGAGCACGAGCGATTCCATGCCGTCCAGGTGCAGTGTGATTTCCTCAGAAAGAAGTTGTTTCTTCTCCGGATCAAGATTATCAAATTCTGTAAGCATATCATGATTGAGGCGAATCACCGCAAGGGAGGTTTTCATCTGGTGGGAAAAATCGGTCAGAAAATCCCTGAGAAACTGTTTTTCACCATAGAGCGTTGCTGAAAGATGTGTCATACGTCCTGCAATGAGATTCACGCCCTCACAGATACGGCGAACACAGCCGAAATCCTCACCGTAAAGTTCTGTCTGTGTTTTCTGCTGTTCGGCAATTGCAAAGCAGTCCTTGCGGATTTCTTCCAACTGGTTGTAGATCATATCCACCTGACGAAGGGAACAAGCTGCACCAGCGATGCAGAGAATCCCCGATAATCCAGCCATGACCCCAAACAACGTCATCCGTAGAGCTGCATAGCCTTCCATGAGCGATGGATGCATCTGTGCATCCACGCCGTATTGTGTAATCAGTGACTCCCCTTTTGCGATGGCATCGGCATCGGGTAATGCAGTAAATTTCCCGCCGCCCAACACCGAGAGTATGGATGCGATCTGTTCTCTCATGATGACATCTGCAATAAGTCCCGAAATCAGAAAGCTGCATAATACGGACAACACAAACAGAATCGCAAAGAAAAGTAATATCCGCTTGGGGCTGCGGTTATTAATTAATTTGTCTCCTCTGTCCATTTGTATCCCATTCCTCTCTTTGTAACGATCTGACCATTTCCGGAATCCTTGAGTTTCTCACGCAGACGGCTGATATTGACGGAAAGCGTATTGTCATTGACAAAACAGCCCTTGGTATCCCAAAGATGCTCCAGAATCTGCTCCCGTGTCAGGTAGTGCTCCCGATTTCCCATCAGATATTCCAGCAGTTTTTGCTCCACAGCCGTCAGTTCCAGAGTGGACGGTACAGTCGGAACACGACGAAGGTTGGCACGAATGCGTGAGAGAAGTTCCTGTAGGCGGAATGGCTTTGTGATATAGTCATCCCCTCCGCTGTCAAGTCCACGGATAATATCGGACTCATCGCTGCAGGAGGTAAGGAAGATGATGGGTTTTGTGCAGCTCTCTCTGAAATTGCGACAGAAAGCAATTCCGTCTCCGTCAGGAAGCATAACATCGAGCAGGATCAGATCTGCACTCTTTGTCAGGCTCGCAGCGTCTTGTACGGATGCTGTACAAATTACTCTGTACCCTGCCGTTTCTAAGGCAAGGGAAATGCTGTACTGCAAGGAGCAATCATCTTCTATCACAAGTATGGTATGTATCATGAAATTCCTCCTCCATGGTTTATGCTGCAAGTTGTTCTGTATGCAGCGAGAAAAATTGTCATTGAACGTATTTCTCTTTTATTATAGCATCCCAAAACATAATTTTCAAGTATGATCAAATAACAATCTTTACGGATGGTCCAATGTCAATAAAGTAGACAATAAAAAGAGGAGAACTAAGTAACAAGATCTTCAGCAGCAATGGGTGGGAGCCCATTGTTATGAGAGTGTGGACGCATGGAATTATAGAAACCATGAATGTAGCGGAACAAAGCGTCCCGCAGCTCTGGTAATGAGCTATAAGAACGTCGATCCGT
>SVNQ01000027.1 GCA_015066865.1 Ruminococcus sp. | reverse complement strand
GGTGTTGTCAGTTTCCGTCACACGCAGGGAAACATCCTTCAGCAGCTCCTTGAACAGACGCTCACGCAGCTGACGGGAGGTGACATACTTGCCCTCCTGCCCTGCAAAGGGGCTGTCATTGACGGAGAATGTCATTTCCATCGTCGGCTCGCTGATATGGGTAAAGGGCAGTGCTTCGGGCGTATCGTTTGCACAGATTGTATCGCCGATGGTAATATCCGCAATACCGCTGATGCACACGATGTCGCCGACGGTGGACTTCTCCACATTCACCTGACCCAAGCCCTGCATTTCCGCAAGGGTGACAATTCTCGCAGGCTTCGGGCTTTTATCGGAATTGGCATTGCACACCACAACGGGCTGGTTCACCGACATCGTGCCTCTCTGGATTCTGCCGATGGCGATTCTTCCCACATAGTCATTGTAATCAATGGAGGAAATGAGCATCTGCAGCGGCTCGTCGGGTTCGCCCTTGGGCGGTTCAATATAATTGATGATCGTTTCAAACAGCGGCTGCAGGTCTGTGCCGGCTTCATACTGGCTCAGGGATGCAGTGCCGCTTCTGCCGGAGCAGAACAGAATGGGGCTTTCGAGCTGCTCCTCATCCGCATCGAGGTCGAGGAGGAGTTCCAGCACCTCATCGCCGATCTCGTCCAGACGTGCGTCGGGACGGTCGATCTTGTTGACAACAATGATGATCTTGTGACCCATTTCCAGCGCCTTGGAAAGTACAAAACGAGTCTGGGGCATCGGGCCTTCCGCCGCATCCACAAGAAGGAGAACGCCGTCCACCATGCTCAGAACACGCTCCACCTCGCCGCCGAAATCGGCATGTCCGGGAGTGTCGATGATGTTGATTTTAATATCCTTGTACTGCACGGCAGTATTTTTTGCAAGAATCGTAATGCCTCGCTCACGCTCAATGTCGTTGGAATCCATCACACGATCGGCAACATTCTGATTTTCACGGAACACGCCGCCCTGCTTGAGCATTTCGTCCACAAGCGTGGTCTTGCCGTGGTCAACGTGGGCGATGATGGCTACATTTCTCAAATCTTCTCTGATCATAAATCTACCTTCCTTTGGTTTTCATTTCATCTTTTGCTTTAAACAGTATACCACAATATTCCTCGGAATGCAAGGTTTCCGCAGAAATATGGCATTTTTTACGAACTGTACGTCCCGTCCCATACCGCATTATGGCAATTCTGTACGCAAAAACGCCCCGATCCTCCGCAAAATGTCGGAACATCGGGGAAAGATTCGACAGCACCGTACAACATCATATGCTTTCTGTACGGTGCTGTCTATTTATGCTACTTCACTGTGATCACGCCGTCAACCCACGTTACATCGCCGCTCTCTGCCCATTGGGAATCCGGGCTGTTCCACAGATGGGGGGTGGGAGGATTCGCCTTGGACCAGTCGGCATACTCGATGTCATAACGGTCGCCCGCCGCCGCTGTACGGGGGAGCGTTACATTCAGCCACATCAGATTTCCCGTAGTGGTATTGACCTGACCGCCGGACGCCCACGCTGTCCACAGGAAATTTTCCTTCTCGTTAATGGAGTGGTACACCACAAACGCCAGATCCTCAGTTTCTTCATCAACAGCAAAGGTGCAGCGCTTGTCCACCTTTACCCCCCACTCACTGTAATTGATGCCGGCGTTCTTGTCCAGACGCACGCAAACAGGCACAGTGTAATTCTTTTCCTTCAGCTCGGCAAGGGTGATTTCCACACTCTCCACGGTGATATGGTGCTTGCCCTGTTTCACTTCCTGCGATGCGGACGGAGTTTCCTCCTTGCCGCATCCCGTCATTGCTGCCGCAAGCATGGCACACGCCAGAAAAACAGCTGTATTCCGTAACTTCATCATACTCTCCTTACTTATCGAATCGCATTGAAATATCAAAGCACTTGACCGAATGCGTCAGTGCGCCGAGCGAAATGATGTCCACGCCCGTCTTTGCCACATCCGCAATATTCTCCTCTGTCACATTTCCCGAAGCCTCCAGAAGCGCTCTGCCTGCGGTGATTTCCACAGCCTTCGCCATGTCCTCGCAGCTCATGTTATCGAGCATGATCAGCTCGCAGCCGACAGCCAGTGCCTCCTGCAGCTCATCCAGATTGCGCACCTCAACTTCAATTTTCGTCATGTGACCGATCTTCTCACGCAGCGCCGTTACCGCAGCGGTAATGCCGCCGTACACGTCAATGTGATTGTCCTTGAGCATTGCACCCTCGGAGAGATTGTAGCGGTGATTCTTGCCGCCGCCCACGATGACCGCATACTTTTGCAGTCTGCGCAGTCCCGGCAGTGTCTTTCGGGTGTCCGTGATCTTTGCTCTTGTTCCGTCAACCAATTCCACACAGTGCGCCGTTGCACTTGCAATACCCGACATGTGCTGGAGAATGTTCAGTGCCGTGCGTTCGCCCTTTAAAAGGGTCTTGGTATCGCCCGACATTGTTGCGATGATGTCGCCGTTTTTCACCTTGTCGCCGTCCTTGAGCTTTGCGTCAAATGTCACACCGCCGCCCACAAGCTCAAACACACGCTTTGCAATGTCCAGACCGCACACAACACCCTCTGCCTTTGCAATATAATAGGCGCTGCTCGTGTGTCCGTCGGGGAGCAGGTAATCGGTCGTTACGTCCACATAGTGGATATCCTCCTCCAGTGCGGTGTTGATGATGCTGTCGATATAGCTCTGTAATAACTGCATGCTTATGCTCCTTTCTGTTCGATCATGGCTTCGTTAAGAATCAGAAATGCCATGGTTGCGGTTGCTTTCGCCTCTACATAGTCAGCGTTGATCAGATAATTGCCGTCCTCCAGATCACGCAGGATCGCGCAGACCTTGCTGAAATTCTCATGCGTCTTTTCCCTGTTCGGAATCACAAAATAGCTCTCCTGCAGAATATGCCGCAGCTGCGTGCGGATGCCCTGCGGAACAGGGGGTGCTTCGGGATCCAGATCAAAGGGGACATGCGTGAAATCCTGCGGTGCATTCGGAAGGCGCTTTGCAATATGCGCTGCTGCACGGCGGGAGAACACCAAAGCTTCCAGCAGGGAATTGCTTGCAAGGCGGTTATTTCCGTGTACGCCCGTGTGGGAGCATTCGCCTGCGGCGTACAGCCCCTCGACATTGGTGCAGCCATTGGCATCCACATGGATGCCGCCCATCAGATAATGCTGACAGGGATAAATCGGCACTCTGTCCGTGGTCAGATCATAACCCTGTTCCAAGAGATTTTGGTAGATCATCGGGAAGCGATTTTTGATAAAATCCGCATCCTTATGGGAAATATCCAAGTAAAAATCGGAAGAACCGGTTCGCCTTGTTTCCAACACGATGGCATTGGAAACCACATCACGGGGTGCAAGCTCCAGACGGTCGTCGTAGTGCTGCATGAAACGCTCGCCGTTACAGTTGAGCAGGTACGCACCCTCCCCGCGTACTGCCTCGGAAATGAGGAAGCACTCACGGGTATGGTGGTTATTAAATGCGGTCGGATGGAACTGAATCAGGGACAATCCACGAATCATTGCGCCCATATTGTAGGCGAACATGATGCCGTCCCCCGTTGCAATGGCGGAATTTGTGGTGTACTCGTACACACGCCCAATGCCGCCGGTCGCCATAATGAAGAAATGGCTGTGTACGATGCGGGTAATCCCCTTGCCCATGGTCAGGGCAACAAATCCCGTGTCCGTTTTCTTTACGTCACAAAGCAGTGTGTTCTCGCAAATTTCGACATTCGGAAGGCTCTGTACATGCGCAAGGAGCTTGCGTGCGATCTCCGCACCCGTTGCGTCCTTGTGGTGGAAGATTCTGCGTCTGCTGTGACCGCCCTCCAGCGTGCGGTGGTAGTCGCCGTCCGGCTTTTTGTCGAAATCCACACCAAGCTCGATGATGCGTTCGATGTCCTGTGCGGCTTCTTCCACGAGAATATGCACCGTTTCGGGATTGTTCTGGAAGCCGCCTGCAATATAAGTATCGTTTTCATGCAGGGACGTGCGATCTTCGGGGGAATTGTACACGCCCGCAATGCCGCCCTGCGCCAATGCCGTGTTGCAAAGCCCAAGCTCACGCTTGGTCAGCAGCAGGATTTTTGCCGTCGGCGGCAGGTTAATGGCGGCATAAAGCCCAGCCGCACCTGCACCGGCAATGATGACGTCATAGTTATGTGTCATAGGATACATCTCCTTGTTTGTGCTGTTTGTTTCCGCACTGATAGGGTGGGGTGTCCTCTGCTCCCCGCCCAAGAATGGATTGCTTGCAATCCTAACGTTTCGCCTTTGTCCCCGTAGGGGGCAATGGCGAAACGCCATGGGATTCCAAAGGGATGTTATCCCTTTGGCTGGGGGTCAGGGGGACAGCGTCCCCCTGTTAGTTCTGAAAGGAAACAGGCTCAATCTGCCAGATTTCCTGTGCATACTCACGGATGGTTCTGTCAGAGCTGAATTTACCTGCGCCGCAGATATTGTGCCACTGCTTCTTGGCAAACGCCATGCGGTCATTTTTATAATCCTGCAAAGCCCGTACCTTTGTCTTAACGTAGCTGTCAAGATCGCCCAGTACATAATAATGATCGGGGGCATGCCAGCTTGCGCCCTCGGTCAGGGCATCGTAGAGTTCCTTGAAATCGCCGCTGCCGCCGTCATCGAACGTGCCGTCCATGAGCGTCTGCACAACTCTGCGGATCTTGTCATCCTTTGCAAGAATTGCACGGCTGTCGTATTCCGGAACGATTTCCTTGAGTTCCTCCACTCTTGCGCCGAAGATGTAGTTATTCTCCTCGCCTGCCTCCTGCACGATCTCCACATTCGCACCATCATATGTGCCAAGTGTCACCGCACCATTGAGCATCAGCTTCATGTTGCCCGTACCGGATGCCTCCGTGCCTGCGGTGGAAATCTGCTCGGAAATATCCGCCGCCGCAACCAGCTTTTCGGCGTAGGATACATTGTAATCGGACACGAAGAATACCTTGATCTGATCGCATACTTCCTTGTCATTTTCAATCATCTGCGCAATTTCATTGATGAACTTGATAATTGCCTTTGCCCTGCGGTAGCCGGGGGCTGCCTTTGCGCCGAAAATGAATGTCACAGGGGGCAGATCGGTGATGCTGCCATCCTTAATGCCATAGTAAATGTACAGAATCGAGAATGCCGCCAAAAGCTGACGCTTGTATTCGTGCAGGCGCTTGATCTGAATGTCAAACACGCTGTCCGTATTGAAATATGCCTTTTCTTCAATGCGGCTCTCACGCTCATACATCAGATCGCAAAGCTGCTGCTTCTTTTCCTGCTTGATCGCCATGAAGCGCTGCAGCACCTGCGCATCCTCTGCGTATTTGTCAAGTTCCTTGAGAAGATCAAGGTTTGTTACCCAGTCCTCGCTGCCGAGGAGTTCCGTCAGAAGTGCGGAAAGCTCACGATTGCAAAGTGCCAGCCATCTTCTCTGGGTAATGCCGTTTGTCTTGTTTGAAAAACGCTCCGGATAGTACTTGTACCAGTCGGCAAGTGCGGTGTCCTTGAGAATCTGCGTGTGGATCTCGGCAACGCCGTTGACAAAGCTGCCCATGAAAATCGCCATGTGCGCCATGTGGATCATACCACCCTGAATGATGCGCATTCTTCCAATTTCTGCCTTTTCTGCGCCCTTGTTGTAAAGCTCCGCAATGAGCATTTCATGGAGTCTGACGATGATCTGGTAGATTTCGGGGAGAAGCTCACGCACAAGATCGCATCTCCATTTTTCCAACGCCTCCGCCATGATGGTGTGGTTCGTGTAGCGGAACACCTTTCTTGCGGTTTCTGCCGCATCCTCAAAGGATACGCCATAGCACGCTGTCAGCAGACGGATCAGCTCCGGAATGGAAATAACAGGGTGCGTGTCATTGAGCTGAACAGCGATGGCATCGCTGAGGTTCTCCATCGTTTCGTTGTCCTCAAAGTGTTTCTTCAGCAGATCCTGCAGCGATGCCGAACAGAAGAAATACTGCTGCTTGAGTCTGAGCTTCTTGCCCTCGTCCGTGTCATCGTTCGGATACAGGCAGCGGGAAATATTCTCCGCATAGATCTGCTCTGCACAGGCTTCGAGGTGTTTCTGATTGTTGAATGTGTGGAAATCAAACTGCTTCAAAGGCTCTGCCTGCCACAGGCGCAGCGTGCCGATATTCTTCGTACCATAGCCAATAATTGGCATATCGTAGGGAACAGCCTTCACTGTCTGATCGCTGAATGCGACAGTTACAGTGTCCTCCTCACGGCGCACCGACCATGCATCGCCATAGCGTGTCCAGTCGTCCGCATCCTCTCTCTGAAATCCGTCCTGAATGCTCTGCTTGAACAGACCGTACTTGTAACGGATGCCGTAGCCGTCCAGCGGCAGATCAAGCGTTGCCGCACTGTCGAGGAAACAAGCCGCAAGTCTGCCAAGACCGCCGTTTCCGAGGGCGGCATCCTCAATACATTCAAGTTCCGTCAGGGATGTGCCAAGCTCCTGCATGGCAGCCTCCACCTCGTCGTAGATACCAAGACAGAGGAGGTTGTTGAAGATGCTGCGTCCCATGAGAAATTCCATGGAGAAATAGCACGCATGCCGTGTATTTCTGTGTGCAGCCCTGCTGTCCTCCCAGTCCTCAGTCATGAGGTTCATGACCATTTCGCCGAGGATGCTGTGCAGCTCCTGCGGAGTGGTTTCCTCCACGGGCTTTGTCAGAGAGCCTTCGATGAAGCTCAGAAAAATGTCCTTACTGTAGTGCATCATTCGCTTGTTTCCTCCGTATTTTCGGTAATATCTGCCTGCGGCACATTTCTGCCGTAGGTGCGGTTGAGCTTTCTGATCTGCATCGCAAGCTCAGGGGTAAAATCGGATACATCCGTGCGGAACTGCCAGTTGCCGCCCAGCACCGAGGGAGTATTCATGCGGCAGCTCTTGTCCGCATGCAGGAAGTCCTGCATCTGCGCCACTGCAAGCTCCGCAACGCTCTGCCATGCACAGGCTACGATCGCATCGGGAATATGGGATTTTTTCGTCACACGCAAGTACTTTTTTGCGTATTTGATCGTCTTTTTATTGGAAGATTCCAGCCAGCCTCGCAGTGTTTCGTTGTCATGCGTTCCGGTGTAGGCAACGCAGTTCGGCGTCTGGAAATTATGCGGCAGGTGCTCATTTGCAGGATCGCTGTCAAATCCGAACTGCAGCACCTTCATGCCGGGATATTTCAGTGCCTTGACCATCCTGCGCACCGCAGGCGTGATAAAGCCCAGATCTTCTGCGATGATCCGAAGCTCGCCCAGTTCCTTCTTTGCTGCGAGGAACAGCGCCTTGTTCGGACCTTTGCGCCATCTGCCCTGTTCGGCGGTTTCATTGCCGAAGGGAATCGCATAGTAGCTCTCAAAGCCGCGGAAATGGTCAATGCGGATCACATCATAGAGGGATGCGGCGAATTTCAGACGCTGTATCCACCACTTGTACTCTGTTTTCTTATGGTATTCCCAGTCGTAAAGCGGATTGCCCCACAGCTGTCCCGTCGGGGAAAACGGATCGGGCGGGCAGCCTGCCACTTCGATGGGGCGTTTATTTTCGTCCAATGCGAAAAGCTGCGGAGAAACCCACACATCCGCACTGTCATAGGCAACATAAATGGGCATGTCTCCGATGATTTCCACGCTGTTAGCATTCGCATATGCTTTCAGCGCCTACCACTGCTGCGTGAAGATGAACTGGATAAAGCTGTGCAGCTCGATTTCCTCCGAAAGCTCCTTTTTTACGGCATCCAGTGCCTTTTTGTCACGCATTGCAAGCTCCGGTTCCCACTCATACCACGGCTTTCCGTCATGTTTTTCTTTCAGCGCCATGAACAGGGCGTATTCGGGAAGCCAGTACTTCTGTGCTTTTTTATATGAAGCATAGCCCTTTTTCTGGGTTTTCTGAAATTTCGCAAATGCCCTGCGCAGTACCGTGAGGTTGTTGCGGTACAAAAGCTCATAATCCACACTGTCGCCCGTTCTCTGCCAGAGCATGGAGGCATAATCCTCATGCGTGAGCAGTCCTTGTTCCTCCAGAAGGGCAAAGTCGATGAAATAGGGGTTTCCCGCATGGACGGAAAACGACTGATAGGGCGAATCCCCATAGCTTGTGGGTGAAAGCGGAAGGATCTGCCAGCAGGCTGTTTCACTTGCCTTCAGAAAATCAACAAAATCGTAAGCAGCCTTGCCCATCCGTCCGATGCCGAATCGGGATGGCAGACTGGAAATGTGCATAAGTATGCCGCTTCTTCTCATGGTGTAAAGCCTCCTTAATACGATAGTACACTTTTTGCGGGGACGCTGCCCCACCACATATGCGACCTTTGCGGCAAAGCCGCATTGGGAGCAACTTGTCAGCGGCGACTCGCCGCCCAAAGGGATGTATATCCCTTTGGCAAGGGGTCAGGGGGACAGCGTCCCCCTGTTCGTTAGTCAGTGAGATAATTCTGTACATTATCCAGCCTTTTCACCATCTGTCTTGTTCTCACGCCGACAAGTTTATCCAGCTCGTCGCTGGCACTCTGCATTTTATCCTGTGTTCTGGCAAGCGCATCGGCGAATTTATGAAATTCGGTACGCACTTCGCCCAGAACCTTCCAGACCTCGCCGCTGGATTTCTGCACGGCAATGCTTTGAAAGCCCATCTGCAGTGTGCAGAGGATCGCTGTAATCGTTGTCGGGCCTGTGACGAATACCCGATACTTGCGGAACACCTCGTCCGGCAGTCCCAGACGCACTGCCTCCGTATAAAGTCCCTCCGTGGGGAGGAACAGAATGCCGAAATCCGTCGTCTGCGGCGGATCAATGTATTTTTCCGCAATGTCCTGCGCTTCGCTGCGAATGCGTGCCGCAAGCTGCTTCTGTGCCTGTGCAATCGCCGTTTTGTCGCCCGCTTCATAAGCGTCCTGCAAATGCACATAAGTGTCACCTGCGAATTTCGCATCGATCGGCAGGAGCGCTTCGCCGCCCGTGCTGTCGGGCATGCGCACGGCAAATTCCACCACGCCCTTGCCAAGCTTTGCATTCTGCACATACTGCCCCTCGCTCAGAACATCCGAAAGGAGCGCTGCAAGCTGAATTTCCCCGATCTCTCCACGGGTTTTCACGTTCGTGAGAATCTTCTTCAGATCGCCCACGCCCACCGCAAGGCTCTGCATCTCGCCAAGTCCCTTATGCACCTGCTCCAGACGCTCATTGACTGCGGAAAATGCCTGTTTCATGCGCTCATCCAGCACCTTCTGCATTTTCTCATCCACGACCTTGCGCATTTCATTCAGTTGACGTTCCTGTTCCTGCTGCATCTGCTGCAAGCCCTGCTGCACGGTCTGTCGAACTGCACCGAGCTTCTGCTCGTTCTCCGTCGCAAACGTCCGCAGGCGCTCCTCCGTGCGAAGCGTCAGCGCCTCATTGGAATTACGGATGTCCCCCAGACTCTGTATGGTCTGCCGTCCGAGCAGCACCTGTTTTTCCTCAAGGGACGCCGCTGCACGGCGCTGATCCTCCTGCAGAATGCCTGCCATGCGCTCAAAATACTGCGAGGCGCTCTGCTGGGATGCCTGCATAGAAACACCAAGCTCCCCGATCCTCTGCTGCAGCGCATTGTAATCCTCCTGCATGGGCGAATGTTCGCCGCAGTTTTTCATGAGCCGTCGGAGCATCACGCCCTGCACGAAGCAGATAATACCGATGAGGATGCAGACGATGAGTAAGATCCACAATAATTTTTCCTGCATGTTGCTGTCCTTTCTGTCTCTTGTTTGGATAATGCCCCTCCCTCTGAGCAAGGGTTAGGGTGTAATACTATTGCGCATCTGCATAAATCCACCAAAAACGGGCAAACTTCCGGCAGGAGGCGATAGTATGAAAATTGCAAGACTGTGCATTCCCTTTTTTCTGGGATATTTTCTGTATGCAATGATCGAAATAGTAGCAAGGGGCTACACCCACTGGACAATGGCACTGACGGGCGGAATCGTCCTGACGATGCTGTTTCATCTGTTTAACGGCGCACCGCAAAAAATGCCGGTATCTCTGCAATATCTCCTCGGTGCGATCATCATTACATCCGCCGAACTGCTCGTAGGATTATGGGTAAACCGTCAAATGCACTGGGGTGTGTGGGATTACAGCGATCTGCCGTTTAATTTCAGGGGACAGATCAGTCTGCTCTACAGTGTATTCTGGTTTTTTCTATGCATTCCGGCACGGATCATCTGTCTGAAGCTCGATCATTTTCTGGTCAAGAAATTCCCCTCATAGCATGGGGACAACCGTCCGGTTACGGACGGTTTTTTTGTATACTACCTCTTATTATACCACGCCCCCACGAAAGATACAAGCATTTTTGCAATTTTTTAACATGTTCCTCGTATCTTTACACAAAATCCCCTTGTCGCATAACCTAAAATTTTACAAATGCATAGGAATCGGACGGAACGTCTTGACTTTACAGTAAAAAAATAGTATAATATGTAAGGAGTCCATGGGGATTTTCGGAGAAAATACACATGGAAATTCAAGTTAATTTTTACATCAAATTTTTTTGATTACATTGGAGGTATTCAAAATGAGCAGAGTTTACAATTTCAGTGCAGGTCCGGCTGTCCTGCCGGAGGAAGTACTGCAGGAAGCTGCAGCAGAAATGATGGATTACCGTGGATGCGGTATGTCCGTTATGGAAATGTCCCACCGTTCCAAGATGTTCCAGCAGATCATTGATGATGCAGAGCAGGATCTGCGTGATCTGATGAACATTCCGGATAACTACAAGGTTCTGTTCCTGCAGGGCGGCGCATCCCAGCAGTTTGCAGCAGTTCCGATGAACATGATGAAGAACAAGAAGGCTGCTTACGTTGTAACAGGTCAGTGGGCTAAGAAGGCTTATCAGGAAGCACAGATCTACGGTGAAGCTGTTGCCGTTGCATCCTCCGCTGACAAGACTTTCTCCTACATTCCGGACTGCTCCGACCTCGACATTCCCGAGGACGCTGACTATGTATACATCTGCGAGAATAACACCATCTACGGTACAAAGTTCTGGACTCTGCCGAACACCAAGGGCAAGGTTCTGGTTGCTGACCAGTCCTCCTGCTTCCTGTCCGAGCCGGTTGACGTTGAGAAGTACGGCGTTATCTACGGCGGCGTACAGAAGAACATCGGCCCTGCTGGCGTGGTAATTGCCATCATCCGTGAGGATCTGATTCCTGACGAGTGTCTCGAAGGCACACCCACCATGCTCAAGTGGAAGACACAGTCCGAGAATGGCTCCATGTATAATACACCTCCCTGCTACGGCATCTACATCTGCGGCAAGGTATTCAAGTGGATCAAGAAGATGGGCGGCCTGGAGGCTATGAAGGCTCACAACGAAAAGAAGGCTGCAATCCTGTACGATTTCCTCGACCAGAGCGAAATGTTCAAGGGCACTGTTGAGAAGAAGGATCGTTCTCTGATGAACGTACCGTTCGTAACAGGCAGCGATGAGCTGGATGCAAAGTTCGTTAAGGCTGCAAAGGAAGCAGGCTTTGAGAACCTCAAGGGCCACAGAAGTGTTGGCGGTATGAGAGCTTCCATCTACAATGCAATGCCGATCGAGGGCGTTGAGGCTCTGGTAGAGTTCATGAAGAAGTTCGAGGCAGAGAATAAATAACATTCCGGCGATTGACAGCACCACCTAACCCGTGGTGTTGTCGTCATATATAAAATTACATAACTGGAGGTATATCCCATGTACAATATTAAAACTCTGAACAAGATCGCTGCTTGCGGTACCGATCTGTTTGACAAGGCAAAGTACAATGTTGCTGATTCTCCTGAGAATCCGGTAGCAATCATGGTTCGTTCCGCATCCATGCACGAGATGGATTTCGGCAAGGATCTGCTGGCAATCGGCAGAGCAGGCGCAGGCGTGAACAACATTCCCGTTGACCGCTGCGCAGAAGAGGGTATCGTTGTATTCAACACACCCGGCGCAAATGCAAACGCTGTTAAGGAACTGGTACTGGCTGGTCTGTTCCTGTCCAGCCGTAAGATCACCGCTGCAATTGAGTGGGCAAAGACACTCAAGGATGAGGGCGATCAGGTTGGCAAGCTCGTAGAAAAAGGCAAGAGCAGCTTCGCAGGCCCTGAGATCCAGGGCAAGACACTCGGTGTCATCGGTCTGGGCGCAATCGGCGCAAAGGTTGCAAACGCTGCAATCCACCTGGGCATGAAGGTTGTTGGTACTGACCCGTTCCTGTCCGTTGAGGGCGCACAGCAGCTCAACCATCACATCAAGGTTGTTAAGACCAGAGAAGAAGTATATGCACAGGCTGATTACCTGACACTGCACCTGCCGTTCAATGCAGAAACCAAGGGCATGCTCAATGCCGATGTATTCGCACAGATGAACGACGGCGCAAGAGTGCTGAACTTCGCAAGAGGCGAGCTGGTAAACGATGACGATATGCAGGCTGCACTGGAAAGCGGCAAGATCGCTTGCTATGTAACAGACTTCCCGAACGCAAAGACCGTTGCAATGGACGGCGTGATTGCAATTCCTCACCTGGGTGCATCTTCTCCTGAGAGCGAGGACAACTGCGCAATCATGGCTGCTAAGGAACTGATCGACTACATCGAGAACGGCAACATCAAGAACAGCGTAAACTTCCCGAATGCTGTGATGAATGCAAACGGCACAAAGCTCTGCATCCTGCACAAGAATGTTCCGGCAATCATCTCCACCATCACAAGCGAGCTGGCTGCTGCCGGTCTGAACATCGACAACATGGTAAACGCATCCAAGAAGGATTATGCATACACCATGGTTGACGTTGCAGGTGAAGTAACTGCTGACGTTGCTGCTAAATTTGAGGCAATGGAAAACGTGATCCGTGTTCGTGTGATCACAAAGTAAGTCCGGAGCCGGGTATTGAGATAATATTAGATATGGGGCGGCGCATGCTGCCCCATTTGATTCTAAAAGGGTGAACTATGAAACATACACATATTACCGCTGCACTCTGCGCCTGCATGCTGCTTGTTGGCATCTGTACGGGATGCAGCAATTCTTCAGCGGAATCCTCCGTCACGGAGGAAACCGCCGCAAGCACGAAGCACACCAATGCCATTGTCGTGCCTGCCACAAAACCTGCCGAAACGGAGGCAAGTACAAAGATTGACATTATAAGCAAGTACACAAAGACTTCCGAAACCACGACGGAAACGAAAACCGAGACATCCCCATTTGACAAGGAAGCGGACAAATTCTATGTGACAGAATCCACCGACAGCCGCTACATGGCGGTTGCCTATCCGCAGTTCCCCGAAAGCCGTGGGAATGCCGATGCGCTCAATACTGCGATCCGTGATTTTGTCAAGGCATCCGTTCTGGAGCACACCTACACTACCATCACCCCCGACGGAAAACCCGTGGAGAAGAAATTTGGCGGCACATGGGGAGAAACTTCTGCTCCCGAACAGCCGAAGGGAATCAAATTCCCCATGACGGGAGATTACACCATCACCCGACTTGACGATGCGTACATCAGCCTTCTGCTCAAGGGCAAGACCTCCGGCAGAAGTGTCACGTTCGGCTTCGGAAGCTTCACAGAGGGTCTGATTCTGGATGCAAAAACGGGAAAAGTCGTGACGCTTTCCGATCTGTACAACGTGGATGCGGCATTTGCGGCGCTTGTGCGTGATAAATACGAGGCGCAGGAAGGCGAGAATCTGAAACTGGATGACAGCTTTTTGCTCGAAAGCCTGAAAGAATACGACACGCTGCAGGGCAGGCTCACGGCATTCCTTGCGGAGGATGCGGTGGTACTGCACTTGCCGGCTGCCACTATTACCAAGAGCCATGCGGAGATCCGTATTCCGTATACGGAACTGGAGAAATATCAGAAATAACACAAAAGGACGGCTTTACGCCGTCCTTTCAGCTTTTCAAAAAGTATGATTTCACTTAATTTTGCCGCACCCTCGCCCCGCCCTCTTGCAGAGCGCTTTTTGACTATTTATTGGGGTTTTGGGGATTAGTATTAGTCCAGCCGTGCGCCATAAAGTACAATGGCTGGACGGAACTTTTTCGACAGACTGAAAGCACCGCCAAAGCGGTGCTTTTCCCTTTAATGAATATACTCTCTCACATCCAGCACAATGCCGAGTGCATCCGCAGTCTCCTGCGCCTGAGCGATCTCCTCGGGGGTGATCACATCCACCACCGTGAACATCACTTCCATCCCAAGTTGTTTGCAGGTTTTCGCAAAATGCAGCATCGTTTCAAACGGCGCATCCCCGCCGCCCTGCGGTCTTGTCACACGGTTGTAGACCTCCGCATTGCCGCCGTTGAGGCTGATCGAAACCTTGTCAAACACTGCTGCAACCTGCTGTGCCGCCGTACCGCCTGCTTCATCTGCGTTGTACAGATCCGCAAGACCGTTCGTGTTCAGCCGCAGATACGCATCGGGGCATATCTCACGCAGGTATTTTGCCAACTCACAGACAAATTTCAGCCGCATCAGCGGCTCGCCGTAGCCGCAGAATACAATGCTCCTGTACTTTGACAGATCACGCTTGGCAAAATCCGCCTTCATTTCGTCCATATCCGGCTCATGCTCCAGCCACAGCGGATCCGAACCGTAGGCACCGTCACCGTTGTTGCGGATACAGAACGTGCATCTGCATGGACAGCGGTTAGTCACGTTCACATATAAATTATCTCCTGCCTCGTAGGTCAGTGTCATTGCTTTTGCCATAAATATCTCCTCCTGATCGTTCTTTTAAGCTGCACTCAAGCCGCCTTCGGCGGCGGTCAACTGATCGAAACCAGCTTTGCACCGCTTGCCAAAGGCAAAGGTGCATTGCGGTTAGGATGCAAAGGCATCCCCTGACAGGCAATCTTGTCAGCGGGGACTCCCCGCCTATTTGTGGTAGCCCGTATTCCTGTCGATCTGATACGCTCTGTAAACCTGCTCCATGAGCATTACCGATGCCAGCGCATGCGGAAACGTCATCTCCGACATCGAAAGCCGCCTGTACGCTTCCTTCTTGATGCTCTCCGCAAGCCCGAAGGAACTGCCAATGACGAATGTCACCGCACTCTCCCGCATCGGGATCTCCTCCGTCAGCAGCTTTGCGAACGCTTCGCTGCTCATCTGCTTTCCCTCAATGCACATGGCGATCATCACGCCCCTGCTTGCCTTGCGAATCGCTGCTGCTTCCTGTTCAAGCGCTGCTGCAATTTCCTTTTCCGACGGCTTGTCGGAAAGCCGAACCGCAGGCAGCTGCGTAAATTCAAATTTGCAAAACGGCGTCAGCCGCTTTCTGTAAACATCCTGTGCCGCCGTCAGATGCGGCTCTTTCTGCTTGCCAACCGTCAGAAGTTGTACCAGCATCAGAAAATCACTGCTCCTCCCTGTGTCTCCACGGGCGCAATTCCTAAGAGATAATCCATCCCGTTTGTAAAATTCCGCAGCCCCTCAGCCGCCGCCTGCGCCGCCTTCTGCGGCGTGTTGTTGTGGGGACTCAGATGCCCCAGCAATATCCTCGTTGTCCCGTTCTGCACCAGAAATTCCGCAAGAGATGCACTTTCCTCGTTTGACAAATGTCCCCATTCCGAGGCAATTCTCCGCTTGAGTTCCGGCGGATACGGACCGTTCCGCAGCATTGTCGGGTCATAATTCGACTCCAGCAGCACCATATCACAGCCGCACAGCGCTCCACGAACCTCCGGCGTCACCACGCCCAGATCCGTGCAAGCCGCACAGAATTTGTCATCCGCCGTATGTATCCTGTAACCGCAGCTCCCCGCAGCGTCATGCATCGTCGGGAACGCCGTAATTTCGCAGTCGCCGCAGCAAATTGCTCCGGTATCCACTGCAATGGTCTGCACCCCTGCCGGAATGTGACCGCCCTGTTCGAGCGTTTCAAGGCTGTGAGCCGTAGCATATACCGGAACGCCGAGCTTTCCTGCCAGCACACGCAGACCCTTGATGTGGTCGGAATGCGTGTGCGTGATGAAAATTCCCTGCACGCACTGTTTCTGCAGTCCGTTCCTGTCAAGAGCCTCCAGAATTTTCTTGCAGCTTGCACCGGCATCCACAAGGATCCCTGCATTCCTGCCGCCCACATAGGACGCATTCGCGCTGCTCGATGAGAACAACGGGTAAAATTTCGCCATGTTATCAACTCTCCAATTCATCGCTGAAGCCATCGTCATTGCAAACCAAAAGCCCGCCCACATCCGCAGGCAGGCTTTCTGTCACCCAATTATAATGCTTTCTTCATCGCCGACGGCGGTGTGGATACCTTGCAAATATCGCCGCCAATGCCGCGCAGCTTCTTCTCAATATTGCCGTAACCACGCTCAATGTGATGAATGTCCTCGATCTCCGTCACGCCATGTGCCGCAAGACCGGCAATGATCAGCGCCGCACCGGCACGCAGATCGCATGCCTTCACAGGCGCACCCATGAGCTTGCCCGTACCGGTAATGATCGCAACCTTGTCATTCACCGCAATGTCCGCACCCATACGGCGCAGCTCGTCCACATAACGGAAACGCTGTTCCCAGACGCCCTCCGTCACAATGCTCGTCCCCTCCGCAAGCGTCAGGAGCGTTGCCATCTGCGGCTGCATGTCCGTCGGGAATCCCGGATGGGGCTGCGTCTTGATGCTTGCCTTCACCAGAGGGCCTTCCACCCAAACACGCACAGCGTCATCGTATTCATCAATATTTACGCCGATCTTACGCATTTTTTTCGTAATCGGCTCCAAGTGCTTCGGAATTACACCCTTCACCAGCACGTCGCCGCCCGTTGCCGCAGCAGCCACCATGAATGTGCCTGCCTCGATCTGATCGGGAATTACCGCATACGTCGTGCCGTGCAGATAGGATACGCCGCGCACCTTAATTACATCCGTGCCGGCACCTCTGATGTCCGCACCCATGGAATTAAGGAAATTCGCCAGATCCACGATATGCGGCTCCTTTGCCGCATTTTCAATGATCGTCAGCCCCTCTGCCTTGACAGCAGCAAGCATTGCGTTCATCGTTGCACCCACTGTTACCACGTCAAAGTAGATCTGACCGCCGCGCAGCTTGTCCGCATGCAGGTCGATCATGCCGTGATCATTGCAGGAATTTGCCCCCAGCGCATTGAACGCCTTGAGGTGCTGGTCGATCGGTCTGTCACCCAGCGGACATCCGCCCGGCATCGAAACCCTCGCTCTGCCCGTTCTTCCCAGCAGCGCACCCAGAAAATAATAGGACGCACGCATCTGCTTTGCGCTCTCGTAAGGAACACTGAAGCTCTTGACACCCTTGCAGGAAATGCGGTAGGTGTCGGGCTTGAGCATCTCCACCTGTGCACCCAGCTCATATAAAATGCGCAGGCAGATGGAAACATCGCTGATATCGGGAACATTCTCGATGACGCACGGCTCATCGCACAGCAGAACTGCCGGAATGAGCGCAACTGCGGCATTTTTTGCACCACTGACATGGATTTCGCCCGTCAGACGATTGCCGCCCCGTATTACAAATTTATCCACGCTATTCTCTCCTTAGCTGCAGCTTTCTATCTATGCTGCATATTATTGGATACCGTAATCGCTCTTGTACCAGCGAATCTCGCTGCCGTCATACTTTTCTACGGTAATACTTTCGATATAAACAGCCTCTTTCGGCTTGCTGGTGTTGTTTACAGGAACCTTGGAAATCTCAAAAATAATATCCAGTCCGTCGATCACCTGACCAAAAACCGTGTAGCCGCCGTCCAGATGGGGCGCACCGCCGTGCTTCAGATACAGCTCCTCAGCCTCTTTGGTAAAATTGATGTCGTATGTCACACGAGAATCCTGATCATAGATCTCCTCGTAATACTTCAGCGTTTCCGCATCCGTCTTGTCGCCCGTTACAACATAGAACTGGCTACCGTCCGTTGCCGGACCCTTGCTGTTTGCATACGCAAGCGCACCCGGAACATGGATCAGCTGTTCAGTCACACCGCCGTTGAACTTGCCGCCCCAGCAGCTCTCGCCGCCGGTGCCGTCGCCCTTGGGGTCGCCGCCCTGAATCATGAATCCCTCGATCACACGATGGAAGATCAGCTCGTCATAATAGCCGTTCTTTGCATGTGTTGTGAAATTCTCTACAGCCTCCGGCAGAAGCTCCGGAAACAGCTTGATCTTCACATCACCGTAATCACGGATATGCATTACTATGATCTCCTCACCCTCTGCAGGTGCAGTATAATTGAGGATGGGCAGTTCTTCAATTTCAATTTCCTTCTGGCAGCCTGTAAAAGCCGTCAGCATCACTGCGCTGACAAGCGCTGCAAATACTCTATATTTCATACGATTCCTCTCTCGCAATCCATTTTTCTGCATCATACACGTTTCACAAAAGGGCATAGTTACCCCTTGAAAACCATTCCCATTTATTATACTACATTCTGCCGCATTTGTAAAGACAAAATCCCAATTTTTCGGAAGTATTTATCTAAACTGTTGAGTTTCTCCTGCAAGAAACGCAAAACATTGTGGAAATTCACACATAAATCATAATTCCACAAACATTTTTTCGTCACTCTGCATGGTATTCTTCGATGGAGATCTTCACGATCCTGCATTCCTCCACGGGGGGCGTATAGCCGGAAGCATTGGTTTCCGCCTGAATTTCGGCAGCACAGATCTCCTCGATCACATCAAATCCCTCATAGGTCTGCCCGAATACCGTCATCTGCTGCGCAAAATTCGGCACACCGCCCCTTGTCAGAAAGGCATCCGCCAGCTCCTCGCTGCCCGAAGCCTCACGGAACTGCGTGACAAATTCCTCGTCGGAAAAATCCACGCTTCCCAGCACCATGAAACGGCTTCCCGTGTAGGTTTTCACATTTTTGAACAGTCTGTCGAAAAATCCGCCCTCCACCGTGGTGTTCATCACGCACAAAGCGCCTTTGAACGGCCAGAGGTTCTGGTGAGTTTCGAGCGGAACCAGCTCGTTGGTTTCCTTATCTCCCGACAGCGAACCATCGGGATTCGGCGTACCTGCGGCAAAATACACATCTTCTTTCTGCTCGAACACATAGGTGTTGTCGTAGTAGCCTTCATTTGCAAGGGCAATGAAGTTTTCCACGGTCTTGGGTGCGTACTGTGGATACAGCACCGCACGGATCTCTCCGTAGGTAGTTTCGATCACCGCAATCGGCGCACCCTCCTCAATTTCCTGTGTCTGCGCCAGCTCCATCGTTTCCACATCCACATAGGTGTAGCCCTGATTGGAGAGCATGACCACGAAATAGAATACAATAAAGCTGAGTACGGATGTGACGACGAGGAAAATTCCCAAGCGTGAGAGTGTTTTGCTTTTTTTGTACATGGAATGACTCCTTTCTGAGAGTGCATATCATCTGTTAGTCTGCGATCAATTCTTCTATGATACTCAGCACGATCACAATTGCGATGATACATAATGTATAGATAATTCCGGTCCATGTTTCTATGTGATGGTTCATGATGAACAGCAGAATACAGAAATAGGAAGTCCAAACCAGCGCAATGATCGCCTGAAAACCGATGCTGAAAAAGACTCTGAACATTCTCTTAAACGAAAGGAATCGACCTTCCTCCGTATCGCCGCTATAAACCAGTGCAAGCACCATACTCAGTACAACCATAAAGACATTTGCAGCCAGCATCATCGTTTGGTCGCCCTCAAAGATTTTCAAAATCAAACAGCTGACAATTGTTGCGGCAACCGCAGGCAAAAGCGGCCACACGCCATCCAGAACCTTTATAAAACGCCATATCATTCGGAAAACGAAAATACAGCAGCCCGTAATAGACGCTTCCATAATGCATTTTGCCGCCATCGTGTTGAAGGTCTCAGCATAAGCTAAAGCATTTTGCGTAAAATCATAAGCTGTAATTGAGGACTGGATCGCATCAAAGAAATATTTGACATAGTTTGTCTCACAAAAAACACCCAGCAGATATTCTCCGGTTGTATCCGGAGAAATCAGCTGAATCAGAAAGCATGCAAAGGGGAGAAGAATCAGCACAATCAGAAGCTGTGCAATATTCGCAATCAGCGCCTTCACCTTGTTTGTCATAATCATTCCTCGCTTTTTTAACGTTCTGTCTTTTTAATTTCCACGCCCTGACGTGTTTCACGCACGGAATAGCCCAGCGCCGCAATTTCATCACGAATACGGTCAGCCTCGGCAAAATCCTTCGCCTTTCTTGCAGCCGCACGCTGCTCCACGAGATCGAGCACCTCCTGCGGAATCTCCTCGTCCTTTCTCTCGTACAGAAGTCCCAGTACGGAGATCAGCTCCTCAAATACCGCAGAACCTGCCAGAAGCTGCTCTTTAGAGGTATTGGCGTCCGCCGCCATAATATTCAGCTCACGCACCAGTTCAAATACTGCCGTCAGAGCGTCCGCCGTGTTCAGATCATCCTCCAGAGCCTCAATAAACTGCGCTCTGTACTTGTCAAAGACTTCCTGTGCCGCAGCGGAAATTTCGCCATTCTTTGCATTTTCCGCAGCACGCTTCACCGTGTCACGGCACTGATAGAGTCTGTCAAGGGAAGCCTTGCAGGCATCGAGCAGCTCCACGCTGTAATTCATCGGCGCACGGTACTGTGCCTGAATCATCAGATAGCGGATCACCTCATAGCCGTATTTTGCCGCAACATCACGGGTGAGGAAGAAGTTTCCTGCGGATTTGGACATTTTCTTGTTGTCCACCGTAATGTGACCATTGTGCATCCAGTAATTTGCAAACGGCGCACCGTTTGCAGCCTCGGACTGTGCAATTTCATTCTCATGGTGGGGGAAGATCAGATCATGACCGCCGCAGTGCAGGTCGATCGTGTCGCCAAGGCAGTCCTTTGCCATTGCCGAGCATTCGATGTGCCAGCCCGGACGTCCCGGACCCCAGGGGGAATCCCAGTGCTGTTCGTCCGTACCGCAGGACTTCCAAAGTGCAAAATCCAGCGGATCTTCCTTAATATCGTTGATCTCGACTCTTGCGCCGGCATTCAGATCGTCGATCGACTGACCGGAAAGCTTGCCGTAGCCGTCAAATTTTCTGGTTCTGTAATACACATCGCCCTGCGCCTCATATGCATAGCCATTGTCCACAAGCTTCTGGATGAAGTCAATGATTTTGTCCATATACAGCGAAACCTTCGGATGGATCGTTGCCGGCAGAACATTGAGTCCCTTAGCGTCCGTCTGATATTCACCGATATACTTTTCCGCACAAGCTTCGGGGGAAATCCCTTCTTTTTCGCCCTGCTTGATGATCTTGTCATTGACATCCGTGTAATTCTGCACGAATGTCACGTCATAGCCGCGGTACTGCAAAAATCTGCGGAACACGTCAAATACGCAGATCGGACGTGCATTACCCACATGGATGAAATTATAAACCGTCGGGCCGCACACATACATGCGCACCTTGTTCGGCTCCATTGTCTTAAATTCTTCCTTCTTGCCTGTCATTGTGTTGAATACCTGCATTTCAAATACCTCCGTAAATATTGATTTTTGTATTTGTGTAAAGCAGGAGAAGTCGGAAAGTTCTGCGAGAAACTGTCCGTCCAAATCCTGCCGTCAAGAGAATGTGTTTCTTGCAATTGCAAGGTTTTTCCGATTGCCCCCTTGTGGGGCAATCGGAAAAACGCTATGGGATTCCAAAGGGATCACATCCCTTTGGCTGGGGGGTCTGTGGGGACAGCGTCCCCCCAGGACTTCTCCAGCCTCTCCAGCTTCGCTCTCAACGCACAAATTTCCATCGAAACGGGATCGGGAATATGCACCTGATCGAGATTCTTGACAACCGGTTCCTCCACACGCACGCCGTCACGCTTGATGATCCTTGCCGGAACACCCACCGCCGTGCAGTTATCGGGAATTGCGTCAAGCACCACGGCATTCGCCGCAATTTTCACATTATTGCCAACCGTAAACGGGCCGAGCACCTTCGCACCGGAACCCACCATCACATTGTTGCCGAGCGTGGGATGACGCTTTCCCCTATCCTTACCCGTACCGCCGAGTGTTACACCCTGATAGATCAGGCAGTTGTCACCAATGACGGCGGTTTCACCGATCACCACGCCCATGCCGTGGTCAATGAAAAACCCCTTGCCGATCGTTGCGCCGGGATGAATTTCGATGCCCGTAAAAAAACGTGATGTCTGCGAAATGATTCTTGCTATCATCAGCATTTTATGCTTGTAAAACCAGTGCGCCATCCGATAATGGTGAATCGCATGGAGTCCGGAATACGTCAGCAGGATCTCAAAACTGCTCCTTGCCGCAGGATCACGCTCCTTGACCAGTGCAATATCCTCTCTTAGCTGTCGAAACATGGACACTCCTCCTCTCCGGTATAAAAAAAGCTCCCTTGCGATGCACGCAAGAGAGACGTAAATACGCTGTTCCACTCTGAAACTTACGAAGTCCGTAACGAGGACAAAACGTCTGCGGATACTGAGAAATCCCGTTCCCCGCCGAAGCTGACAGCCGCACTTCACACACGCCGCCCATGCCGTTGCACCAACCCGACACTCTCTGCAAAGCAAAACATATGCTACTCTGACTGCTACGCCTTTGATATATGCTGTTCGATATTATTATATACGATTTTCGGCAAAAAGTCAATACCGCCTTGATAAAATCTTGTTTTCCTTCTATTATAATGTAAAGAGAGTGCCTGCGATATGCACAAGTCCGATAAAAATGTTAAGAGATGGAGCACCTCATCTGTCAGTACATTGACTTCAGCGGCAACAAGTGTATTCGGCGCAAAAAAACTGACTCCGCTTGAAAAAACGAAGTCAGTATGCTGCAAAAATAATTTTATTTGCAAGTCGGCTTTTACATCAGTACCATGCGGGGGTTTCGCCGAAATCCTCCGCCAGCTTATCACTGTATTCATCGAGCACCTCGGTGCAGAATTCTGCAAATGTTTTGAGAATCTCCAGTGATTGCTCCGCCTGCTCCACACCGTATGTTTCCGAAAATCCGACTGTAAAATTATAGCCGGTGATCACCAGTTCAATCTGGAAGTCGTTGAATGCCGGATTGCGGTAGGCAGTGATTTTATATTGAAAATTATGTGCATCCTTGTAGGTAAGAACAACGTCACGGGAGCTTGGGCTTTTCTGCAGTTCAAAGCAGGTGTCCGCAAATGCACGCTTCATTGTGCGCTTGTCCGCCAGATGCGGGATCACCTGTCCCTTTCCGGGCAGGGGAACCTGGATCGGGGCCGGAAAAATCTCTGCGGCGATCGCCTGCAGACGCTGTATATGCATCTGATTCAATTCCAGAAAACGCTCTTGATCTTCCTGCGAAAAGACGCAGCTGCGGTTTGACCATTTTGGCTCTCCGAGATACGGGCGTAGAATTTTGACGATCTCTGCCGTACTGCGCGGCGTTGGATCTGCGGTTGCTTCAATGCAGACCTTGATCGTGTTGTATTTCAAACCGTCATCAAAATCCCGCATCTGCATGATGCGGTTGGATTTGAACGGCGGATCGGTCAGTGTCGGGTGCTTTCCCTGCTGATATTTGTAATCCACTGCGATGGAATCGTCACAGCCGTCAAACCAGTTGATGCCGTCAAGAATCAGCTTGCCGAAAGGAATGTTGAATGGCCGTGGAATTTTAGAAAACAGTGCGGAAATATCGTCCCAGTCCGTCGGATCGGCATGAATCTCACCGCTTCGCCAATTTTCGGAAAAGCTGCTCAGGTAGGGTGTTTGCGAACCGTTGAAATCCTCGGTGTAGTGGTATTTCTGCAGGGTCGGGAATGTTTGCAGCACTGTGTCGAACACAGGATTCCCCATGACGGAATGCAGTGAAAAACCCAGTCGGGAATACGAAAAGCCCAGCTCATCCAGCATCTGATCAAGATAGGGCTTGGTCTGTCCAAAACTTACTTTATCGGCAATGTTGAACAGGTAGGTATCAAAAATGCGCATTTTCATCATTTGACCTCCGTTCCATTAGAATTACTTTAGGGCTGTTTGCTTTCGGATACCGCTGCGGCGGCAGTGCAAAAAAGCCTGACAAAAAATGTTTATCATTTTCATTATAACACAGCTGAGAGTCAAAGTCAATCATGAAATTGCGAAAAATATCATTTTTTTGCTCATGGAAACCTGCGGCGAACCGCCGCAGGTAATTTGCTTCCTTTGTGCTTCGCACACACCCGAAGGGCGTCCCTTGTGGAAGCGGAAGCAGCACTCCCGCACAGACAAAAAAAGAGGACAGAGCCACCGCTCTGTCCGGAAGTGAGCGGCGAACCGCCGCAGGTGATTCGCTTCCTTTGTGTTTCGCACACACCCGAAGGGCGTCCCTTGTGGAAGAGGAAGCAGCACTCCCACACAGACAAAAAAGAGGACAGAGCCACCGCTCTGTCCGGAAGTGAGCGGCGAACCGCCGCAGGTAATTTGCTTCCTTTGTGCTACGCACAAGCGGAAGCGGCACTCCCCTGCATTGACAAAAAAAGAGGACAGAGCCACCGCTCTGTCCGGAAGTGAAATAAAAGCATTTTTTGTGTAGAACAAAAGAAAGGAGACAACAAAACGAGTGTTAAAAATACGTTACACGTATATAACACTACTATCATTATAGATGAAAAATGCCGTTTCGTCAATACAAATTTGAGAAAAAGATGCTAAAATTATTCATTTTTAGTTGATTTGTACAAAATCGGGGTATTTGTTTCAATAAATTTTACAAAGATAAATCAATAAAAAAATCCCGATATTTTCGCAATTGGGCGTGTTTCGCAAAAATTGCCGATATTTTTTGCGAAAAAACTATTTACAAACGCAATCTTTTGTGATATGATATATAATGTAAGGTCATGCGCTGACCATCAGTGCATCGTACCACACAGAAAATACATTATTTAGGAGGAAAAATCCCATGGCAAGAAAAATGAAAACCATGGACGGTAACAACGCCGCTGCTTGGGCGTCCTATCCGTTTACAGACCTGTCTGCGATCTACCCGATCACACCCTCTTCTGTAATGGCTGAAGTTACCGACCAGTGGTCCGCAAAGGGCCAGACTAACTTGTTCGGTGATCCCGTAACAGTTGTTGAAATGCAGTCCGAGGCAGGTGCAGCAGGTACCGTTCACGGTTCTCTGTCCGCAGGTGCTCTGACTACTACATACACCGCTTCTCAGGGTCTGCTCCTGATGATCCCGAACATGTACAAGATCGCAGGTGAGCTGCTGCCGAACGTTATCCACGTTTCCGCACGCTGCGTATCCTCCCACGCTCTGAACATCTTCGGTGACCACTCCGACGTATATGCATGCCGTCAGACAGGTTATGCAATGCTCTGCTCCTCCAATCCTCAGGAAGTTATGGATCTGGCTGCAGTTGCACATCTGTCCACAATCGAAGGCAGAGTTCCGTTCCTGCACTTCTTCGACGGTTTCCGTACATCCCACGAGATCCAGAAGATCGAGGTTTGGGACAAGGCTGACCTCGACGAGATGCTGAACAAGGAAGCTGCTCAGGCATTCCGTGATCAGGCTCTGAACCCCAACCATCCGGTTCTCAGAGGTACTGCACAGAACCCCGACATCTTCTTCCAGGCTCGTGAGGCTTGCAACCAGTACTACGATGCACTGCCTGCAGTTGTTGAGAAGTACATGGACAAGGTTAACGCAAAGATCGGCACAAACTACAAGCTGTTCAACTACTACGGCGCAGCTGACGCTGAGCACGTAATCGTTGCTATGGGCTCTGTAAACGATACAATCGAAGAGACTGTTGATTATCTGAATGCAAACGGCGGCAAGGTTGGTATGGTTCGTGTACGTCTGTACAGACCGTTCGTTGCTGAAAAGCTCGTTGAGGCTCTGCCGGATACTGTAAAGCAGATCTCCGTTCTTGACAGAACAAAGGAACCCGGCTCTCTGGGCGAACCGCTGTATCTGGACGTTGTTGCTGCGCTCAAGGGCACAAAGTTCGACAGCGTAAAGATTTACGCAGGCCGTTATGGTCTCGGTTCCAAGGATACAACTCCGAACCAGATCATCGCTGTATACAAGAACACTGAGAAGGCTCGCTTCACCATCGGTATCAAGGATGACGTGACAAATCTGTCTCTGGAGGATTCCTTCAGCCCCGATACTGCACCGGCTGGCACCATCTCCTGCAAGTTCTGGGGTCTTGGCTCCGACGGTACTGTTGGCGCAAACAAAAACTCCATCAAGATCATCGGCGACCACACCGATATGTATGCACAGGCATACTTCTCCTATGACTCCAAGAAGTCCGGCGGTGTTACCGTTTCCCACCTGCGTTTCGGTAAGACTCCGATCAAGTCCACATACCTGATCAACAAGGCTGACTTCGTTGCATGTCACAACCAGAGCT
>SVNQ01000002.1 GCA_015066865.1 Ruminococcus sp. | reverse complement strand
CCGCAACCACGCCTTTTCCGAGATCACCGATAAGCGTCAGTGCTGCACAGCCCTTGCCAAAGCAGCGCAGGGTATTGGTCAGTCCCGCATTGCCGCTGCCGAATTTGCGGACATCCTCATGCTTGAGCAGTCTTACCACGGTAATAGCGGAATTGATGCTTCCCATCAGATAACCGATGACTGCAGCCGCCAGAATTACGAGTATCATTTTTACTACCATACAAACCTCCGTTATGCGTCGTTGCGGTTTCGTTCACGGATGATGAAACGCACAGGCGTTCCCTCCAGTCCGAATGTGGTACGGATCTGATTCTCAATATATCTCTGGTAGGAGAAATGGAAGAGATCCGCACGGTTAACGAACATGACAAACGTCGGGGGCTTTGTGGATGCCTGCGTCATATAGTAGATCTTCAAGCGCCTGCCCTTATCGGACGGCGGCTGCACTCTTGCGATTGCATAGGAAAGCACGTCATTGAGCATACCCGTGCTGATGCGCATGCTGTTCTGGTCATTGACGAATTTGATCATCTCAAACAGCTTTTCCACACGCTGTCCCGTCTTTGCGGAGATGAAAATGAACGGCACATACGCCATGAAGCTGAAATCCTGCTCCAGCTTTTTGCGGTATTCCTGCATGGTCTTGTCGTTCTTTTCAACGGCATCCCACTTATTAACTGCAACGATGCACGCCTTACCCTGTTCATGGGCATAGCCCGCAACCTTGGAATCCTGCTCGGTAAAGCCGGTGGTTGCATCAATCATGATCACACAAACGTCGGCTCTGTCCACTGCCATATATGCACGCAGCACGCTGAAATGCTCCACACGCTCGGTGATCTTGGACTTTTTGCGGATTCCGGCTGTGTCGATGAATACGAATCTTCCCTCTTCACGGTCGATGATGGTATCCGTTGCATCACGGGTCGTACCTGCGATATCGGATACGATCACACGCTCCTCGCCTGCAATGCGGTTGATAAGTGAGGATTTTCCTGCATTGGGCTTGCCGATGACAGCCACACGAATATCCTCCTCGGCGTATTCGTCCGCATCGTCCTCAGGAAAATGGGAGATCACTTCATCGAGCATATCGCCCGTTCCATGTCCATGCACGGAAGAAACCGGGAACGGATCGCCCAGACCCAGATTGTAGAATTCATAAATTTCCATCGGAGTTTCGCCCAGATTATCGCATTTATTCACGCAAAGCACGATGGGCTTTCCGCTTTTCATCAGCATATCTGCCACGGCATAGTCATTTGCTGTTACGCCGCTGCGCACATCGGTGACAAAAATGATAACATCCGCATGGTCAATCGCAAGCTCCGCCTGCTGCCGCATGAGGGTGAGCATCTTGTCATCCTCCTTCGGCTCAATACCGCCCGTATCCACCACCATGAACTTGCGGCTGCGCCACTCGCACTTGGAATAGATGCGGTCACGGGTAACACCGGGCGTGTCCTCTACAATGGACAAACGCTGTCCGATGAGTTTATTAAACAGTGTGGATTTACCGACATTCGGTCTGCCAACTACTGCTACAACCGGTAATGCCATAGTTATCTCCTCCTTTTATGTGAATGGGAGCTGCCGCGTATGTGGGGGACTCTGTCCCCCACACCCCCTGCCAAAGGGATATTATCCCTTTGGAATCCCATGCCGTTTCACCATCGTCCCCCTGTGGGGACAATGGTGAAACGCTAAGAATGCAAGAACAATATTCTTGGCAGGAATATGGGAACAATGTTCCACCACATACACAGACATTTCCCTTCATTTAATAGACGATACCTAAGATCGCATCGAGCAATTCATAGCCGTCATTTGTCACAAGGCGTATCTTTGTATTAAGTGCCGTTTCCACCTCTCCGATGGTCACATCATCAAGGAACACATCGCTGTCACGGCGGATCATTGATGAGGACAGCAAAAGTTCATCGCCGAGCTTCTGTCCTTTAAGCTGTGCGATCAGATCCTGTCCTGTGATCAGTCCGGTCACGGTAATGCTTTCCCCGAAGAAATCATTGCGTATCGGAATGACACGGCAAGCCAGCCCCTCAAAGCGTGCCTGCGCCTCACTGCAAAGCTCCGACAAGAATGCATGGGGGGAATATCCCGTAGCGATCGTGACAGTTCTCGGCAGGTGTTCGGGCTGTGCATCCTCCATTGCCGCATGAAATTCATCGCTGAGCGAGCGGAGCATTCCGACACCATTTTCGTACTGAGAATAATCCTCGTAGTACGCACCTTCCGGAATTTCACGCTCTGCAAGCAGGAAAAATTCATCCGATGGGAATACAGTTCTCGTGCCGTATTCTTCCAGAAATTTCTCCTGAAATTCTTCGATGATGTCGAGCGCTTCGCATGCACTTTCCTTTGTGAAGCCTTCAAGCGGGTAGAGATTTTCCCGGAATTTCGTCAGTCCCACGGGAACCACTGCCACACTCTGCAATGAAGGCAGCATTCCACCCAGATCTGTCAGCGTCCTGCGCAGCTCGTCCCCATCGTTGAGTCCCGGACACAGCACGATCTGGCAGTTAAGTCTGATGCCTGCATCGGACATCTGCCGCAGATAATCGAGCTTTTCGCCTGCAAAGCGGTTGTTCATCATTTTGCAGCGCAGTTCGGGGTTCGTTGTATGCACGGAAACATTGATGTTCAGCTTCATACGGATGATACGGTCAATATCCTCCTGCGTCATATTTGTCAGCGTCACATAATTGCCCTGCAAAAATGACAGTCTTGCGTCATCGTCCTTGAAATACAGAGTTTCACGCATGCCGGGAGGCATCTGGTCAATAAAACAGAACACGCATTGATTACGGCAGTGCATTTTCTGATCCATCAGATAGCTTTCAAATGTCAGCCCCAGATCGTCATACTCGTCCTTTGAGATCTCGCATTCATACTGCTTGCCGCAGCGTTCCAGAACGAGATGCAGCTGCATTTCCGCCGCATAGAACATATAATCAAGCACGTCACGAATGCCGTGACCGTTCATGCTGACCAGAACATCGCCGTCCGCAATGCCTGCTCTGCTTGCAGGGGATTTCGGGATCACCCCTGTTATTATAACCATCTGCCCACCTCCTTTGCATGTCTTGGAGTTGAACGGGCGAAGCCCGCAATTCAACCACTCACATAAAAACGGAGAGAAGTTTTCCGCCTCTCTCCGTCCGCCTTATGTTGACACTTATTCAGCATCCATCTTCAGAACTTCTACACCCTTGTAGAAACCGCAGTTCTTGCAAACCTTGTGCGGAGCCTTCAGCTCGCCACAGTGGTCGCACTTGCACATTGCAGGAGCATCCAGCTTCCATACAGCACTGCGTCTCTTGTTCTTTCTAGCATGGGACGTTTTTCTCTTCGGTACAGCCATTTTGGCACCTCCTTACAGCCGATTCACATCGGTTATTCACTCATACAATCACAATCTGTCTCATTTCTGTCGCAGCCGCACTTCGGGCAAAGACCCTTACAGTCCTCCTTGCAGAGCAATTTGGACGGCAACTCCAACAGCAAATCGGAAATTGCAATTTCTGCTGTATCTATGCTCTCTGCTCTTGCGACAATGTAGCTGTCATCTTCATCCTCCGAATGCAGCTCACGGACAACCGTATGCACCGTATCGAATGAAAAGTTCTGCACTGTTTCCTTCAAGCAGCGGTCGCATGTGACAAGCAGGGAAAAAGCAATATGCATCGTCAATGTTACAACACCTGCACGGTTTGTAATCTCTCCCTCCACCGTAACAGGTGTAGAAAAATCATAGCCATGCACCTGAGCCAGACGTTCCTCGGGAACGGCAAATGCCACTTCTTTGGAAGTTCCGGGAATGTTCAGCACATTTTTGATATTCATCAGCATAACATATTCCTCGTTCTAAGAGCATCACAAACTTTATTATACCGAATAATCGCCAGTTTGTCAAGCCCTTTTGCCAAAAATCAGAAAATTACACGAAAACCGGCAGCGGAAAGCCGCCGGTTTCAGATATTTCCCAGTAATCAGAGATACTTTGTTACGGATTCAGGCAGTTCGTCGTTGTTTGCGGAAACAGTGAATGTTACCACAGTATCGTTGCCTGTCAGCTTTTCAAGCTTTGCAAACATTGCGCCAAGAGCGTCAAAATCAGCGCCGCCGATCTTCAGGATACCATCAATGAAGATCTCCTTGATGTCATAATTGCCTGCCAGCATGCCTGCAATGAAGCCGTAGAAATTCTCATAGCCTGCAATATCAAACTGCTCAACACCTACCCAGCGAACCTTGTAGCTGATGGAACGGCGCAGTGTCTCGCCCTTTTCTACGCATACGAGGCAGCCGTTTGTTTCTGCTACTGCTGCATTGATCTTTTCGATCAGGATCTTGGTCTTGCCAGTACCTTTTCTTCCGGTAATCAGTTGAATCATAAGTAAAACTCCTTCCAATGCCTTGCGGCATATTCTTGCGTTATGTTTTATATCACTGCCTCAGGCAGCATTTAACGATGATGGTTTAGCCGTTCAGCTTTGCTTCCAGAGCAGCCTTTGCACCCTCATAACCGGGCTTGCCGAGCAGAGCAAACATATTTGCCTTGTAGCTCTCAACGCCGGGCTGGTTAAAGGGATTCACGCCCAGAAGATAACCGGAAACTGCGCATGCCTTCTCAAAGAAGTAAATCAGATAGCCCAGACTTTCCTCAGTAGTATCGTCCAGTTCGATGATCATATTCGGAACGCCGCCCTCAGTATGTGCCAGAATCGTGCCTTCGAATGCCTTGCGGTTAACAACGGACATATTCTGACCGGTCAGGAAGTTCAGACCGTCCAGATTCTCTGCATCGTCCTCCAGATAGAAATCCTGCTTGGGAGTCTTGATGTCCACAACTGTCTCGAACATCAGACGTGTGCCTTCCTGGATGTACTGCCCCATGGAGTGCAGGTCTGTGGAGAATACAACGGATGCCGGGAAAATACCCTTGTTGTCCTTGCCCTCACTCTCGCCGAACAGCTGCTTGTACCACTCGGACATCATTGCAAAGCTCGGATCGTAGGAAACCAGCAGCTCTGTGGACTTGCCCTTTCTGTACAGGATGTTGCGCAGTGCCGCATACTTGTAGCAGTCATTCTCCTCGAAATCAGCTTCATATGCCTTCTGTGCCTTTGCAGCACCTTCCATGAGCTTGTCAATGTCGCAGCCTGCTGCAGCGATCGGAAGCAGACCTACAGCTGTCAGGACGGAGAATCTGCCGCCGACATCATCCGGAACAACGAATGTTTCGTAGCCCTCGGTATCGGACAGCTCCTTCAGTGTGCCCTTTGCCTTATCAGTTGTAGCATAGATGCGCTCCTTTGCGCCCTCCTTGCCGTACTTGTCCTCAACGAGCTTCTTGAATACACGGAATGCCAGCGCAGGCTCGGTAGTTGTACCGGACTTGGAAATGACATTCACGGAAATATCCTTGCCCTCGCAGATGGAAAGCACTTCATTCAAATATGTAGGATTGATGTTGTTTCCCACATAGTAGATGTCCGGTGTGTCCTTCTTCATGTTGTTGTAGAAGGGGGATTTAAGCAGCTCAATGGCAGCTCTTGCGCCAAGATAGGAACCACCGATGCCGATGACGATCAGAATGTCGGACTGTTCCTGGATCTTCTTTGCAGCTGCTTTAATGCGTGCAAATTCTTCCTTATCATAATTGGTGGGCAGATCAAGCCAGCCAAGGAAATCGCTGCCAAGGCCGGACTTGTCGTGCAGCATCTGTGCAGCAGTCATAACCTGTGCCTTGATGCCGGTCATTTCGTCCTTGCCGACAAAGCCCTCCAGATATTTTGTGTTCAGTTTCAAAGCCATAAAAAACGCCTCCAAAAATTCTTAGGATACATTATCTATCATACTATAAAATCGGAAATTTTGCAAGTCCTTGATGGAGACTTCCAACAACATTGTGAAAACAAAACAATTTTCAAGTTTGATTTTTGTGAAATACAACAAAGTTTTACATTCTGAAAAGCAACGTTTTCTGTTTGTGGAACGGAGGACATATTTTGTAACAGGAGGTGCAATATGAAACGGATTGCAATATTTATGAGCATACTTCTGCTCATCTGCCTGCTGCAGGGATTTCCCGTTCATGCACAGGAACAGGCTGCCGCCACATTGCTGCTTGAGGCACGCACGGAAAACATCCTTGCGCAGGAAAATGCGGATGCAGTTCTTCCCGTCGGATCGCTTGCAAAGCTCATGACGGCATACCTGGCTGCGCAGGCAATGGAAAACGGCGATTTCACTAAAGAAACCGTACTCACCGCCGGCGATGCAGTGACCGGTACGAAAGGCGCAGTCATCTGGCTGGAGGCGGGAGATACCATCACCGTGGACGAACTGCTCATGGGGCTTCTTGCGGGCAACGCAAACGATGCAGCCTCCGTGCTTGCAGTAACAATTTCGGGGAGCATCCCTGCGTTTGTGGGGGACATGAATGCTGCCGCCTTTGATCTTGGCATGCGAAGCACGCATTTTACCACGCCGCAGGGGTACGATGATCCGATGGCATACAGCACGGCAAAGGACATGGGGACGCTTGCATGCGCAGTACTGAAATACGAGGTACTTACGCCCTATCTGACCACATGGCGGACGTTCATCCGAAACGAAACGGTGGAAGTTGTCAATGAAAATACGCTCACCCGCATAATGGAGGACTGCAGGGGTCTGAAAGCCGGACATTCCGACGCTGCGGGACATTGCCTGATTGCGGCATGCGAGCGTGACGGCATGATCTGCGTTGCGGTAGTGCTTGGCTGTGAAGACAAAGATGACCGTTTTGCAATCGCAAAACGGCTGCTGAATTCAGGCTTTCAGAATTACAAGATCACAACCCCTGCGCTTTCGGAGGAATTTCTCATGCCCCTGAAAATCAAGGGCGGTACGGAATCCGCCGTCCTTCTGAAATTATCCTCCACACCGGAGCTGTCCGTTCCTGCCGGTGCCGATGATCCGGAAACGGTGCTGGTACTGCCCAATTATGTGCAGGCACCCCTTTCCGCCGGCCAGCAGGTCGGGATGGTTTATTTCTACCATGGGGATACGCTCCTGTGCGGCACAGCCCTTCTCGCAGAACAGGATGTGCCGGAAATCTCATTTTCGTATGCACTGAAGAAGGTGCTTCGATTCCTGTTCACATAGAACGGTTTTTTGCTCCAAACGTTCACAGAACATAAAAAAAGCCCTGCTGCATTCTTCGGAATACAGCAGGGCATCATAAATTTCACCGATATGGTTCTGCGCAAAAACGGATTGCTTGCGCAATCCGCTTTCTGTTTGCAAAACATCATAGAGGGGCAGAGTTGTTATTTTACAATGTACTTGTCAATTGCAGCGAACAACCCTTCTGCGTCATCTGTATGTGCACGCAGTTCAATCGGCTTGGACAAATCAAGGCTGAAAATGCCCATAATAGACTTTGCGTCAATGGCATATCTGCCGGAAACGAGGTCAATGTCGAAATCGAAAAGAAGCACGGTGTTTACGAAATTCTTGACATCGTCGATCGCCTTCAAAGCTACTGTTGTTGTTGTCATAAAGTACCTCCTAAGCCGTTTGTATTTTTTCCTTGTGTACAGCTTTTTCTGCTGTGACTATAGCATACCATGAAAGGACGTAAAAGTCAAGGGGCTTGCAAAATTTTCAGCATTTTAGTATAATAGAAGGGAAAGCGTTTTATTATTTTTATACATGATTTCCATGACAGGTTACAAAATACCTGCAGATAGTTACAAAACCGCTATATTATGTAATAAATACGCAATTTTCGATCTTTGAATTTATCGGATAGGAGTGATTCTCATAAACGTATATTTACAGAATTTCGGCTGCAAGGTCAACGCCATTGAAACCGATGGCATCGCTGCCCTGCTCCGTCAGAATGGCTGGGTGATTTGCAGCGCACCGGAGGATGCGGATGCCATTATTCTCAACTCCTGCACCGTAACCGCATCCGGAGATCACCGCATGCTTACCGCTTTACGGAAATTGCGCCGTACTGCACCGCACGCTGCCATAGTTCTGACGGGCTGCTATGTACAGGCTTTTCCGGAGGAAGCCGCCGCATTGGAGGATGCGGACATCCTCGCAGGCACGAAGGAACGCACAAAAATCCCTGCACTTCTGGAAAATTTCCTGCAAAGCCGCACCCCCTGCCACGCTGTTTCTCCCTATGGAAAGACTGATGCATTTGAATATCTGCCGCAGGGTGCGGACGAAGGACATACAAGGGCATTTCTCAAAATTCAGGATGGCTGCAACCGTTTCTGCTCGTACTGCATCATCCCCTACGCACGGGGTCGATGCCGTTCACGGGAGCTTGCGGATATTGCAGAACAGGCACAGCTTCTCTCCGCACGGGGGTACCACGAAATCGTTCTGTGCGGCATCAATCTCGCCTGCTATGGGCAGGAAAACGGGCTGAACATCGCCGATGCCGTGGATGCATGTGCGAATGCGGGATTCCGGAGAGTGCGGCTTGGTTCGCTCGAACCCGACGGACTGACGGATGAAGTTCTTGCCCGACTTGCTGCAAATCCCGCTTTCTGTCCGCAGTTCCATATCTCCCTCCAAAGCGGCTGCGACAGGACGCTGCGTGCCATGCACCGCCATTACACCTGCGCCGAATATGCCGCACTGCTTGCAAAGATCCGTTCGCTCTTTCCGTCATGCGCTGTGACTACGGACATTATGACGGGATTTCCCGGAGAAACGGAGGAGGATTTTTCGCAGACACTTGCTTTTGCAAAGGAGATGGAATTTTCCAAAATCCACATCTTCCGCTATTCCAGACGTCCCGGCACGCTTGCGGACGGCATGCCTGATCAGGTGGCGGAATCCGTCAAAAAAGAGCGTGCGGACAGGCTTTCCGCATTGGAAAGACAGCTGCATGCCGATTTCCTGCAAAGCCGCATCGGCAAAACCGTTTCCGTCCTGTTTGAGCGGGAAAAGGACACTGCATTCCACATCGGGCATGCAGCGGACTACACAACAGTTTGCGTGCCTTCCGACGGAACGGGTGCGAGTCTGCGCAACCGCATTTTCCAAGTAACGATCACCGCTGTGCAGGGCGACAGGCTTTACGGAACGCTCAACGGAACACAAAAGGACTTGTAATTTTTGCGGAAATATGCTACAATAGTTACAGAACAAAGAAAAACGGAGGAATTACCATGGATCAATTTGCTGAACAGCTTGTGAAAAAGACCAACACGACACAGGACGACGTAAAGAAGATCGCCCTGATCGCTGCCACTGTACTGCTCACACTTGGCACGCTGTTTATCACCTTTACCATTGCTCCGATCGCAGTGGTTCTGCCGATCGGTATCATTTATTTTGCCATTTACCTGTTCAAGCTTTTGAAGGTGGAATACGAATATTCCTGCACCAACGGCACACTGGACATCGACAAAATCCTTGGACAGACCAAACGTGTGGAAATGCTGAGCATTCAGGTTTCTGCGTTCACTGCTTACGGAAAGGCGGGCGAATGTGCGGAATCAGACGAGGAGCTGACCACATATTCCGCAGTCGGCGAATCTCTGATGAGCGATGATACCGCAGAAACCTATTATGTGGAATTTGATCATCCCGAAAACGGAAAATGCTGCCTGTATTTCAACCCCAATGAACGCATGCGCGAGGCAATCGAACCGTTTCTGCCGAGAACACTGCGCACACGCAGCCGATAAATTTACCTGTTCTTTCAGTCCCAAGGGATTGAAAGAACTTCTTTCTATCACCAAAAAGGAGGAATCCCCATGCTTGTTACTCCGAAACAAATGCAGGTGCTTGAACAGTACACCGATGCACACGGCATTTCGTATGCGGAAATGATGGATCATGCCGGACGGGCACTTGCAGATTTTATACTTTCCTATGCGCCCGATGCCCACCGTGTCGTGTTTCTTGCCGGAACCGGAAACAACGGCGGTGACTGCTATGTAGCCGCCGCAGAATTGCAGCATGCAGGATGGAAGGTGCAGGTGCTTGCGCCATTCGGTGCACCGAAAACGGAAATTTCACGCAATGCCGCTGCGCATGCAATACGCTGCGGTGTTCCTGTTGTCGATAAAGCAGATGCATTTCTTGAAAGCGCTGATATTGTGGTTGACGGTCTGTTCGGCACGGGATTCCGTGGAGAATTACCGCCTGAAGCAGTCCCCCTCCTTGCATCCCGTGACGGTCAGCTGCGCATTGCAGCGGACATTCCCAGCGGCGGCAGCGGTCTGACGGGAAGTGCCAGTCACGGAACATTCCAAGCACATGCTACCGTTACCTTCGGGGCAGTCAAGCTTGGCATGACGCAGTATCCCCTGCGGGAATATTGCGGAACATTGAAATGCGTGGGCATTGGCATTCCTACGGCTGCTTTTGATGCGTTGCGGCCGCCTGCGGCGGAACAACTGACGCTTGAACGGATAAAGCGCCTTCTGCCCTCTGTAAAATCCGATGCGCACAAAAACAGCCGCGGACATCTTTTGACGGTTGCAGGCAGTGTACGGATGCGCGGAGCATGCGTTCTTGCGGCGACTGCCGCTATGCGCAGCGGATGCGGACTTCAGACAACTGCGAGTGCGGAACCTGCATTGCAGGCGATCTGCACACGCACACCCGAAATCATGTGTGTGCCGCTTGCAACCGATGAGAGGGGATTTTTCCTTGATGCGGAAAATCACGCCCTGCTTTTGGATGCGCTCCGCGGCAAGGATGCACTGCTCATCGGCTGCGGCATGGGAGTGACGGAAAACACACGGAATCTGACAAAATTCCTGCTCCGGCAGAGCGATTGTCCGATAATTCTTGATGCGGATGGTCTGAATTGCCTGACAGGCTGCATAGAATGGATACCGAAGGGACGAACCATTCTGACGCCCCATCCCGGTGAAGCGGCAAGGCTGCTGGGAATGACAGCGGCGCAGGTACAGGCGGATCGTCCGGCTGCAGCACGTCTGCTTGCGGAGAAAACCGATGCGGTCATCGTTCTCAAGGGCGCAGGCACGGTCATTACGGACGGCGTGCGCATGGCAGTATGCATGTACGGAAATGAGGGTATGGCGAGAGCCGGCAGCGGTGATGTACTGGCAGGCATTACAGCTTCTCTTGCAGCGCAGGGTATGAATCTGTATGAGGCGGCATGTGCCGCAGTGACGCTGCATGCATGTGCAGGAGATGCCGCAGCAAGCCGTCTGCCCATTGAGTACATGCTGCCGCAGGACATGATTGAAGCATTGAAAGAAGTACTGTAATTTCACAATTGCAGAAATACATGACGTACAAACCGAAACAGCTGCATGCTGCCGAAATTGCGGCATGCCCGTAAATTTTTGATGAGGTGATGGTATGAAACGTATTTTTGCAACGCTCTGCATGGGCGCAGTACTCCTGAGCGTTTACGGCTGTGCCATGCAGCCGGCATCCGGCAATGTGAACAACCGTCTGGACGGCGCATTCACAACGGAAGTAACTTTGACGACCGCTGACAGCGAAACAAAAGGGATTCTCACACGATACGGCAACGAGGCATGGAGTGTGACGTTTACGGAACCGTCCGCACTTGATGGTGTGAAGCTCGATTTTCTGGATGACGAGGTCACGGCATCCTACAAGGGGCTGGAATTTTCCGTTCCGCAATCGGCACAGGCAGTCAGAACCATGCTCGAAGAACTGATGGATATTGTGGATGAGATGGCGATCGAACCGGAAATCGTCTGCAAGCAGAATGAGGAAGGTGCTGTCTGCGAGGGCGAGATCGACGAGGGGAAATACACCCTGACCTTTGACAAGGAGGGCGTTCCCAAGACATTTTCCCTGCCACCCTATGGGCTGACGATCACATTCGACACTTTCACGGAAAACGGAAGTGCCGCACCCTCGGAAACCACATCGCCTTCGGAAACTTCCACAGAAAGCACTGAAACACAGACTGCATCCGAAACTGCTGCAACAACATAAAACTAAAAAATCTCCTGCATTGCCTATTTACGGCAGCAGGAGATTTTTCTGTATTATCAGTCAGTCGCATCAGGAACACGGAATTTCTCCAGCTTGTAATGCCCCTCCTCATCAGTCTCGGCAATGCCATCCTTGAAGTCATACCCAAATTGACGATAAAATTCACAGGCAGTAATGGATGCCGGAATCTCAATGCGTTTTGCACGGAGAAAGAATGCATCCTGTTCCAGAGTTTCCATAATCAGACGCCCATAGCCCCTGCCCTGATATTCCGGCAGTACAAAAATGCTGAACAGACAGCTTTCATCCGTTTTGTCCCAGTACGGGCCAATCGCACCGCAGCCGATGATTTTCTCATTCTCGCAGACCACATAGAAATGCGTCCAGCCGGCACGCTGCATGACATATTCGGGCGTGAACAAGGCGATGCCCTGTGTGATGTATTCTTCCGGATAGTCCTTGCGGTTGCTGATGCGCAGGGTTTCCCCGATCAGCGCCGCAACTTCCTGTGCATCCTTTTCGGCAAATCTTCGGATCATTCTTCCTCCGTCCTTTCAAGCAATGCAATTGCTTCTCTGTAAGCAGGGCAGCATTTTACTCTCTCCTGCTGTTCTTCCGTCATATAAGAAAGTGCAGCGTCAAGCGTAGCCGGCGCGTTTGTCCAGTCATTCTTCGTACAGGACGAAAAACTTGCGATATTCTGCGCAATAATCAGCAATTCCTCCGCCGACGTTTCATAATTGCCCATGTCCGCATAACACTTCGGGAAAAAGCTGCGGATGTGATTTTCGCAGAGCAGCACATCGGAATGCAGTGCGTCAAACGCCTTGTAGCTTTGCAGAATGTCGAGAAGCTTCCGTCCGAATGCAAGTGCTTCGCCGCTTTCGGTTTCCCATGCATAATCCTCAAAGCCGTAGAAAAATTCCTTCGCTGTGGCATGCAGGAGCTTGCGGATATTCTCCGAAATATTCTCCTTTGCACGGTCAAAACCATATTGGAACTTAACGAGCTTTGTCATGATGCCCTCACGCAGGTTGTTGCTTTCCAGACTGGGCAGACGGTTGATCAGCGTTCTTGCCTTATCAAACTGCTTGGTATGGATGTGGATCCACGCCATGGCAAAATCGGATTTTTCAATAATCGCCCTGTTCTCGCAGAATCTTGCAATGCAGGCGTTTTTCTGTTCGCAGTCCGCAAAAATCTCGTCACGATCTTCCGGACGATCGGACATGAAACCTTCAAAATCCGCATACCTGCTGATTTCAGCGGCATGGTTGATGCATCTGCACATGATGGCATAATTGGTCGGCTCCTTTTCCGATTCTGCACGGAAATACGAATAGGCGGACAAATGCTTCTCTGCAGGCGGCAGAGTGGATGCCATCAGGAGCTTTTCGTGCCCCATCGCCGCCTCTGTATGCGACTTGCCGTACACTGCAGAGGTCACCCCCAGCAGGGAATCCGTTGTAATACCGAAAACCTGTGCCAGCGGAACGATCTGCGTCAGATCGGGAAGTCCCCCGCCGTTCTCCCATTTGGACACGGCCTGCGGCGTCACAGAAAGCCTTGCAGCAAGCTCCTCCTGCGTAAAGCCGCACCTGTGCCGCATAATTCTGATATTGTTTCCAATTGACATATTCATTACAATCACTCCTTGTTATTTCGGTACCGTAATTTTATTATACGGCATCTGGAGATATATGTCAATTAACGCATTTTTACACAAAGGTAAACGGAACGTTGAGTGGATGACTTTGCAGGATGGGCGTGTTTTCGTCGTCTTCGCCTTAATGCTGTGACATCATTTTCTTCTCGTAGGGATTGTTCATTGTGGCATCAAATCCCTCGGGGAAATACTCTGCCGGCATATATTCCTCATAGTCAAGATCCATAAAGTAATTGCAGAAGATCAGCTCCACATAGGTCACGGTATTCTCCGCATCGGGGGTGTCGATCGCATAGACAAATCCCTGATAATCATCGGCATACATCGCCAGAAGCGGTGCATCCTCCGAAAATCCCGTTACGCTGTAATAGCCGATGTAGTCGGTCGATGTGTAACTGCCAAGGCGTTCCAGCTCCGCAGCATAGGCAGCATCGTCATATTCCACTGTCAGATAGCTCAGATACTGGGCATCCCACGGATTATAGTAGACCATTTTGTATTCCCTGACATCCATATCCGCAGTGATCGCAGATGGGAAAATACTTTCATCCATTCCCCACTTATTCCGATACTCGGATTTTGCATTTTCTCCCATATACTGAGAATAATTGTTCACATCCGTATCGACCTTGATGGGAGCAAGTGCACTGTCAAGCATCAAGAATGCCACAATTCCTCCAACGGCAATCTGCCATACAGTGAACAGTGCTGCCACAATGATCGCTGTAACCAGTGCAACACGCCAAATAAGCCTGCGTTTTGACTTTTTGACATATTTCTGAAAACTCTCCGCAGGTTCTTTTGTAAACTCCGCCTTTGGTGCAGGATCCGACATCATTTCGTACAATTTGCGGCATTCCTCGCATTCATCCAAATGCGTTCCAATCAGTTCACGGCTCTTGTCGCTGACCATGTCCTCCGCATACAGCGGCAGAAGGTCTTTAATTACGTCACAATCCATTCTCATAGCAGTTCCTCCTTCACCTTTTTCTGCAGCATTGCCTTTGCACGATGAAACGTCACACACGCCCAATGCTCTGTTTTTCCGAAAATCCGACCGATCTCACGGAAGGACAATTCCCCGAATATCCGCAGCATAAAGATTTCCTTGTACGGTTCCTGCAGATCATGCAGGAAACCATGGATCTTCAGTGCCTGTTCCTTATCTGCAAGCAGTTCGGTAAAATGTGTTCCTTCCGATGGAAGTGCATCCGGATCCTCCGTTTCCGAAAAACGGTTCTGCTTTTGACACCACGTGTAGTATCGGTTTTTGGCGATGGCGCACAGCCACACCCGTATATCGGATTTCCCCTCAAATGTATCAAGGGAACGCAGCGCACGAAAGAATGTTTCCTGCGTCAGTTCTTCCGCCAGATGTTCATCGCCGGACAGTCCACGCAAAAACCGAAAAACATCTTCGTAATAGGATCGGTACAGCGATTCAAAATTTTCCATTCTTTCAACTCCCTTCATACATTAGACCGAGGAACCACCAAAATATCACAGACATTTTTACACTTTTTTGAAAAAATAATTTTCCCCTGAAATACAGGGGAAAATCAGGTGAAGCAGGATTAATAAACCGGAACTCCCGTCAGTTCCTCTTCTGTGGTGATGCCCTGCGCAATCATCTTTGCACGCATGCATGCATAAAATTCCGCCTTTGCTGCCTGATGATAGGGCATGATGAAGTAAAGACCAACACCGCAGGTCAGAATCCCCAGCAGATACCATCCAATAAAGGAAAGGTGCAGCAGAAAGAGTTTTTCTTTCTCCCCCTCCATCGTGCGTCTGGAAATCTCAAACACACGCTCCTTGGAAAGATTCGGATTTTCTGAGATCAGATAGGGAATCAGCGTATATTCCAGCGACTTGATAAGTCCCGGAATGATAAATAGCATCGACCACAGCCATGTGTAAAGCATGCGCCAGAACATGATCTTGACTGTTGCCATGTATCTGCCAGATTTAAAAGCGCCGAATGTGTGTGCAAAATTTGAGTCCCCGTTTCTGGCATTGTAGAAATAGGCGCATTTTCCTGCCTCCACAGGATTTGAAAGGAACGCATAAATCAACATGGATAGCGTAAGCGCAAACACCATCGTGATGCAGTAGACCGACCCGAATACGAGTGCGCCTGCTGCCGCCGAATCCAGATCCGACTCAAACAGCATGAGCCTCCCCTGCTGCAGCATGCCTGCAGCAGGCGTCGAAAGCATAAAATAGCCCGAACTGCCGTTGAGGGAATCACTGGCAATGGCAGCAACAAAGCAGACCAGAAAGCCCATCCAGTAGTAGCGCTTCAGTGAATTCCAAGCATTTTGCTTTAGTAATCCAATTGTCCACATAAAATATCCTCCCTGCTGAAATACATTGATTCCCCTGCCATTATGACAGGGGAATGCTGTTAATTACATGTTGTACGGATTTGTGTTCTGATCGTAGGGATTTGCATTCTGTCCGCCGTTCATGCCGTTCATATTGATTGCAGGCATACCGGTCAGTTCCTCCTCGGAGGTGATGCCCATTGCAATTGCCTTCGCTCTCATGCAAGCATAGAACTCTGTGAAAGTTGCCTGCTCGTAAGGTACGACAAAAACAATACCACACAGCAAAACAGAAGACCAAGCAGCTCCCAGCCGATGAAGGAAATCTGCAGTACGAACAGATTCCACTTTTCGCCATCCATCGTGCGTCTGGAAATCTCAAAAGCACGTTCCTTGGAAAGATGGGGGTTTTCTGCAACCAGATACGGAATCAGGTAGTATTCCAGACCCTTGATAATTCCCGGGATCACAAACAGCAGTGACCAGAGATATGTATACAAATAACGGAAGAACATCGTCTTTACAGTAGCCATGTATCTGCCGCCGGTGAAGTGGTCAAACATATGACCGAATGCCACATCGCCCTCTCTTGCCTTGATGAAAAATCTGCACTTACCTGCTTCAACAGGTCCGCCCAGAAATGCGTAAAGCGCAAAACCAAATGCCAATGCAAAAAGCAACGCAAAGAAGAAAACAGCTCCAACACCAAGCAATATAGTGATAGCCTCTGCAGCGTTTTCGCTCTCCAACAGCTGTCCCAGTTCCTCAGTCGTGTCTGATGACAAACCGCTGGAACCGCCGCCTCTTTCACCGCTTCCGCCAAGCATGCTGGATACAGTGCAAACAGCCAGCGCCATCCAGTAATAATTCTTCAGCGATTGCTTAGCGTTATCTTTTAATAGTTTTCTCGTCCACATAAAGTGACCACTCCTTAATCGTTTAATCTACAGATGCATTTTGCACCTGCTTTGTGAATCGCTGTATTTATTGTAAATTACATTTACAATTTTGTCAAGAGTTTCCGATACATTTCGACAATCTGCATAAAAGGCAAGCTGTGAAAATGTATTTTTTATACAACCGCCATGAAGAATTTTTCGGGAAACGCTTGCAATTTTCGGCAGAATGCGTTATAATAATAACGATGGGGTAAAACCCTGCAGAAAATTTTAGGAGGACGTTATTATGTTAGTTTCCGCTAAGGACATGCTGAACAAGGCAAGAGACGGCAAGTATGCAGTCGGCCAGTTCAACATTAACAATCTTGAATGGACAAAGGCAATCCTGCTGACAGCACAGGAGCTGCAGTCTCCGGTAATTCTCGGTGTTTCCGAGGGCGCAGGCAAGTACATGTGCGGCTACAAGACCGTAGTTGGCATGGTAAATGGTATGATCGAAGAACTGGGCATCACAGTTCCGGTTGCACTGCACCTTGACCACGGCTCTTTCGAGGGCGCAAAGGCTTGCATCAACGCAGGTTTCTCCTCTGTCATGTTCGACGGTTCTCACTATCCGATCGAAGAAAATATCGCAAAGACCACAGCTCTGGTAAATGCATGTGAAGTTCTGGGCATTTCTCTGGAAGCAGAGGTTGGCTCCATCGGCGGCGAAGAAGACGGCGTTGTTGGCAAGGGCGAGTGTGCTGATCCCGACGAGTGCAAGGCAGTTGCAGATCTGGGCGTAACCATGCTGGCTGCCGGCATCGGCAACATCCACGGCAAGTATCCGGCAAACTGGGAAGGTCTGTCCTTCGAGACTCTGGCTGCAATCAAGGAAAAGGTTGGCGACATGCCTCTGGTACTGCACGGCGGTACAGGCATCCCTGCTGAGATGATCCAGAAGGCAATCTCTCTGGGCGTTGCAAAGATCAACGTTAACACAGAGTGCCAGCTGGCATTCCAGGAAGCTACCCGTAAGTATGTAGAAGAGGGTAAGGATCTGCAGGGCAAGGGCTTTGACCCGAGAAAGCTTCTCGCTCCCGGCTTTGAGGCAATCAAGGCTACTGTTAAGGAGAAGATGGAACTGTTCGGTTCTGTTGGCAAGGCGTAAGCACAATTATTTGAAAAATACGAGGGCATTCCGTCACAAACGGAATGCCCTTTGCTTTTAAAAATAGCCTTTTTCGGAGTTGGTGTCCCGAAGCCTGCCCCCACCCCAACCCCTCCCCCAAAGGGGAGGGGCTATATTGCGAGGGTACTGCGTACCCTCAAACCCGCCAAAGGACTAAGTCCTTTGAACCTAATAAGATTTTTCGACAGACTAAGGGCATTCCGTCGCAAACGGAATGCCCTTTTTATGCTTTATGTACAATCATGCTACTGCCGTATCGCCGCCAGGATACTGCGGAATTTTTCGTAATTTTTCTGCACCCCGTCATCGGGAATCAGCTGCACGCCGCTTTTTCTCAGTACTGCAAGCTTCCGGCGAAATTCCTGAAGTTCCGTTTCTGCCGCCGGCGCAGCAGTGCATTCCGATGCCCTGCGTTCAAGCATGGGGAGCGTTCCGCCATCCATCCGATGCAGGTACACAAGTCCACGCATCGCCTGCCGCCTGCCGCTGTCCGCCATCCAGTAGATCGGGCGCTTTCGGTAAAGCTTGCAGTGATCAGCGTAAAATCCCTTGCAAAAATACTGCCGCAGCACATCCCTCGGCGCACCTGTGCCGCCGATCGCTTGTGCCAGAAACTCCAGATTTTCCTCCAATGTCGGCTCGCCGCAGACAGAAGCCAGAAATTCCTCCAGATAAGAAACCGCATCCCTGCCCAAGTCTTCGGATACAGGCAGAAGATTCTCCGCAAGCGGCGTAAAATCCGCATATTCCACGGTGTATCTTCCAAACATGCACCCCACCGCAAAGCTCAGAAAGCTGCGCACATCTGCCGAAAGATCAGCACTGCGCAGAGTAATATCCCCCCTGCTGACATCCGGAGAGAACTCCTCCGTCAGTCCGTAGATCTGCAGGAATATCTCGTTGAGTCTTCGTTCATTCGCCTGCATCGTCCGCAGACGTTTCTCACAAGCCTCCTCCCAGAGGGCAAAAGCCTCGGAAATCCGTGCTGTGCCTTTTCTGATCAGAGGATGGCATGTGAAATCCCAGCTCTGCTCATAGCTGTCCCATTCCTCACGGGCAATGGCGATATTCTCGGAAACCAGACGTTCCACTTCCGCTTTTTGCTTATTGTCAATGATGATCGGCAGACTGCTGATGTTCTCCACCTGAAAATTCATGGTGGGGTTGAACAGCCCCAGCATTTCCAGCGCAACCTTTGATGAGAGAAATCCCATCAGATACAGGGTTTGCTCCTCCTCCGGAAACAGCGACGAACCGGACACATCAAACAGGAATCCCTGCGGCTGGAAGCGCACACCGAATTTCGTACTTTCGGTAATGAACGGCCATGTGACCGCCTGCCGGAAATACATCGCCTCGTTCTTGATCCTGCCGCCCGAATGCGCCTTATTCAGCTGCGCATGGAATGCTCGCATCTCCTCGCCGTTGCGGTAAAAATCCACCACATAGCGGTTGTTCCCATACCATCTGCGAAGCTTTCCACCCTTGTTATAGGGGAACCAGCGTTTTCCGGATTTCATCGCCGCATCGGCGTTTTCACAGCCAAATGCAATGCTGTCTGGATTCACCTCATGCCATAGCCGCAAAAATCGCTTGTTGTCAGAGGTCGTCATTCCCTGACAGATCTTGCACAGTGACGCAAGTTTCGGATGTGCAAGTGCAGCATGCATACGGTCACTGATCCAGTAGCAGAGAGGATTTCCGGAAATTCCCGAAAACTGCTGTACATCGCAGATATAACGGCGGCTTTCCTGAAAGAATGCGGATTCCTTGTCCTCATCCTCCGTAAGCCGCAGATAAGTGGTGCGATAATCCGGTACATATCCGCCCATGCAAACAAATGCCGTCGTCTGCACGATCGTCCCCACATCAGTCTGCGGAAACGCCCTTGCGCCGAGATGCACCATGCTGCGCATGGTATAGGTCTGCAGCTTTTTCCGCAGCTTTGCATAGCTCGACAGAAACATCCACGCATGCTGTGTGATCATCGCAAAGCAGCCGTGCGGTGCAGTCAGGGCTGCACAGCGTTCCATAAATACAGCAAAGAGATCCGACTTGCTGTCGGGGTAATGCTTTCTCACAAATGCCGAAAGCAGAGGCGGCATGTTGCTGCTGCACATGTAGGGGGGGTTGGTGATGACAGCATCATACTGCCGTCCAAGCACCGTACAGAGCGTCTGCATGCGCCGCAGCACTTCGGGAGCGTTCTTTGCAAAGCCATCCACCGCAGACAATTGCGGGCGCAGGAGCGAGCCGTACACCTGTGCATGTGCAAACTGTTCGGCAAGTGCAATTTCCTGCTTTGTGCAGTTTTGCGGAATTTCAAGCCCCGCAAAATGATACAGCTTCAAATCAAGCTGTCTTTGCAGGATTTGGTCGTCATACCGCCGCGCCTTCATCAGCAGCACAAAGGCTGCCAGTGCACAGGCATTTTCGTCAATATCAAGCCCATAGAGATTCTGTTCCAGAATACTATGTGCCGCTTCCTGCGGAGCATAGCCCTCCTGAAGATACAATTCCATGAGTGCATCGAACACATAGGCAAGGATATGCCCCGTACCCATGCAGGGATCAATGACGGTCAGTTCCGAAAGTGATTTTCCTGCCAAGGGCTTTTGCAGCTCCCTGCATGCAGCGGATGCGTTCTGCGGCTGCGGTGCTTCGGGGATGGGATAGCGCCAGTTTTCGGGAATTTCTCCCCTGAGCGCATGCAGGGCGTTCTGCGTCATATAGCGGACGATCCAGTCGGGGGTGAACATCTGTGTAGCGGCAGGAATCTGCTGCGGTGCGATCTTCTCACGGCACCGCACCTGTGCAAATGCACGTTCACGCTCCTGCGTGTTCAGGTATTGGTAGAGCCAGCCCAGAATTTCAGGAAATCCGATCCATTCGGCGGTGGGGATTCTTGTATGCAGCTCCTGCAGAATACCGCCCTTTGTAAGCAGCGTCTGCGGAAGTACAGAAGCAGCATCCTCTGCAAACAGGCTCTCAAGTGCAGGGACTTTGCCGAACATCTCACAGCAATGCAGGATGTTCCTGCGCAGCTCCGATTCGGCGGACGGCGGCAGGAGATTGCCCGCATCATCGGTAAACAGCCGTTTTCCATCGGGCAGCCATCCGTTCGCTTCAAGAAAGCGAAGTGCGGTGATTCGCATGAACCAGAGCTGCGCATAACGCTCTGCCATCTCCTGCGAAGCCGCCAGCGGACGAATGTCCCGTACAAGCATTTCACTGCCGCGCACGGCAAACTGTTTGAGTGCGCTGCGATTCATGGAATCCCCCCTTTCAAAATTACAAGCTTTGTTCATTATAGCATATTTTGGTGGGATTTGCAATGGTTAATCTGTTTCGCATTCCATATACATTTCCTCGCTCTGTTGCTGAAGCTTTCGCAGAGCAAACAGATACTTCTCCATACATAAAGTCTCAGACTGCACAGTTTGCATTTTTTCTGTAACCTCTGTAATTCCATTAAAAAGCATCAGGTACATTTGCTTATAAATGTTCACATCGTCACCTCCTTCAATTTATTATATCTGTATTCCAGATAAAAGTCAATATCTTTCATACAGATATGGCATACTATAAATGGTGATGCATATGGTTTATGAACGTATCCGAAATCTGCGTGAGGACAATGACCGCAAGCAGCGTGAGCTTGCTGAATACCTGAATGTTTCTCAGAACACATATTCTCAGTATGAAAACGGAACGATTGCACTGAGTGCAGAAAATGCTGTAAAGCTTGCGCTATACTATCATACCAGCGTAGATTATTTGCTGGGGCTGACGGACGAACAGACTCCGTACAAAAGAAAAAAGTGATATTTCCCGCCGCGAACAGCGACGGGAATTTTTTTCGTACACTTGCCCATCTTTGGGACTTTCTTTCTAAAACCTATTGACAATTTATTAAAATTGTGGTAACATTTACATAAAGAAAGGCGGTGCGAACCATGAAATTTTTAAAACCGAAAAAAGCCCTCTGCCTGTTCCTTTCTGTCATAATGGGTGCGGTGATGATGCCGATTTCTGAGATCTCGGCGGCAACCGTTCTGACGGACAGCAAAACCGGCAACGAGGATGGGTATGACTACGAGTTGTGGAAGGACTCCGGTAATACCACAATGACACTTCTGGGCAACGGTGCTTTCAGCTGCGAATGGAGCAACATCAACAATGCTCTGTTCCGTACCGGCAAGAAGTTTGACTGCACCCAGACCTACAAGGAAATCGGCAATATTACCTGCGAGTACGAAGTGGATTACAACCCCAACGGCAACTCCTACCTCTGTCTGTATGGATGGACAAAGGAACCCCTGATCGAATACTATATTGTGGAATCCTGGGGCAACTGGCGTCCGCCGGGAACACAATCCAAGGGTACGATCACTGTTGATGGCGAAGTGTACGATATTTATACTTCTACCAGAGTTAATCAGCCCTCCATTATCGGCAATACGACCTTCGAACAGTACTGGAGCGTTCGCCGCAATAAGAGTACCACCGGCACCATTTCCGTCAACAAGCATTTTGATGAATGGGAAAAGAAGGGCATGAAGATGGGCAAGATGTACGAAGCAGCCTTTACCGTTGAAGGTTACCAGAGCAGCGGTAAGGCAACTGTCAAGAAGAATAAAATCACCATCGGCGGTGAATACACGGATACGCCCACACAGCCGACGGATCCGCCAAAGCCTGTAGAACCCGATAAGGACGGCTATTATTTCCATTCTACCTATGAATCCGGCACAGACAGCTGGACCGCCAGAGGCGAAAACAACATCGCAACAAGCAGCAATGTTTCCTTTGCAGGCAACCAGTCGCTGTATGTCAGCGGCCGCACCAATGCATGGAACGGCGCAGGCTACACGCTGGATACCTCCGTATTCCGTCCGGGTTCAACATACAGCTTCGGTATGGCGGTAATGCAGAACCAGATCGCCTCTGAGGATTTCAAGCTCTCCCTGCAGTATGATCTGAACGGTCAGACCGAATATGCAGCTATTGCAGAAGGCTCAGCATCCAAGGGCGAGTGGCTTACGCTGACCAATACCAGCTACACAATTCCGGCAGGCGCTTCCAACCTGCTGCTGTATGTGGAAACGCTGGAAAACCTCACAAACTTCTATGTGGACGAGGCATACGGTGCTCCGCAGGGCAAGGATTTTGCGGTAAAGCCCAACAGCAAGGACGGCGATGTAAATCACGACGGCAATGTGAGCATCGTGGACATTATTGCATTGCAGAGCTATCTGCTGGGTAAGGACACTGTTGTTCATACGGATACGGCTGATCTGAACAAGGACGGCAAGCTTAATGCATTTGACCTTGCAGCCCTCAAGCGCTATGTACTGAATCTCCCCGTAGTTGAACCCGAGCCGGAGCCGACTGAGCCGCCAACGGAACCTCCGACGGAAGCTCCGCCCAAAATTGAAGGTCAGTGGTACAACACTGCCGACATCTCCTGGATCGATCCGAATAAGCCCATGGTAGCGCTTTCCTTCGACGATGGTCCTGTGGGCATTGCCAACACCGATCCTTCCATTCGTATTCAGAATGCACTTGCAAACAACGGCTTCCACGCAACATTCTTCTACTGCATCAATCTCTGGGGCAGAAACCTCAACTCCACACTGGAGCAGGAAATCCTCCGTGCGAAGGATCTGGGCTTTGAGGTCGCAAACCACACCTACTCGCATCCCGACCTCTCCAAGATGGATCCCGCAGGCATCCAGAAGGAAATCAACGACTGTTCGACAGTTCTTAAGAGACTGACAGGACAGGATGCATTCCTCATTCGTCCTCCGTATCTTGGACTGAATGATACCGTTAAGGCAAATGCTGGCGCACCGCTGATCACCTGCGCTGTGGATTCTCAGGACTGGAACAAGAAAACCACACAGGACATGATCAACCAGATGACCACCAAGATGAATGACGGTTCTCTGGACAACACCATTGTTCTGATGCATGAGACCTATGCGGACACTGCTGCTGCAGTGGAATACCTCGCTCCTTACATGAAGGAAAAAGGCTGGCAGATCGTTACCATTTCCGAAATGTTCAAGGTGAACAATAAGGTAATGTACGATGGTCAGGTTTATACACAGGCAAAGTAATGCAACATCAAAAATCCCCCGCTTCTGCGGGGGTTTTTTTCATGGCATCGCCTTAGGAGTCCCAGTCCTCAATAAGCCGTTCCAGCTCCTCCTCGGAATCTACGATAATCCCGCCGCTGCGGATCAGCTCCAAATCTTCCTCGGACAGCAGATAGGTTTCCATATCAAGGATACGATAGGGTTTTTTACTGTTCTCACGGAACAATGCAAGTTTGCCGCCAAATTCCCCCAGTACGAATCCCACATGTTCATGTGCCGCCATAGAGGCGTTTTTGGCAGCAGCTGAGGACTTCTGAAGTTCTACCCCCTTTGCGGCAGACAGCATAATGATCACGGCGGAAATGGTCATTGCCGTCAGAAGTAGAAATATCTGATTGCGTTTCGTCAGCATATGCGTTCCCTGCTTTCTATTTGATATGTTAAGTCTGTCCGACTAATCAAAATTTATACAGAAAATAAAAAATATTCCTGTTCCGTGCCATTTTTCATCTCTCTTTTGTACAAATTCACGATAAATTCTCCCGCACCGTTTTTTTTCAAAAAAAGACTTAACAAAATGAGTTTTATGTGGTATAATGATAATGTATAAGTATGTCTTATCGTGTTTAGGGATTTCCATAGACACTTGGAAAATACAAAGAAAGGATCAACGATACCATGCAAGACAAACGCAAAAAAAAGCGCAGTACGGCACCGCAAACGCCGGTTCCTAAGAAAAAACGCAAGAAAAACAAAGCGCTGCGCATTATCAAAAAACTGTTCTCCATCCTTGTTTCCACGCTGCTTTCCATCTTCCTCATCTGCATCATCACCGGAACCATCGTGGCAACGGCAGTCACTGTCTATGTTCTCGACTTTATGGATGAATCCTCCACCATTACCCTTGAGGAAATGGAGTTGAGCTACAACAGCCGTGTGTACGCCAACGACAAGGAGGGCAACCTCATCATGCTCTATGAAGTGCCCAATGAGATCCAGCGTATCCCCGTTAAGCTTGAACAGATCCCCCGTCATACAGTTGATGCGTTCGTGTGTACTGAGGACGCACGTTTCTACGACCATGACGGCGTTGACTACAAGAATACCATCGGTGCATTCCTCAACCTGATCTTCAACTTCTGGGACTCTGAGCGTGGCGGTTCCACCATCACGCAGCAGCTGATCAAGAATGTAACCGGTGACGATGATCGTTCTCCTTCCCGTAAGATCCGTGAGATCTTCCGTGCGATGACGCTGGAGAAGAATTATTCCAAGGACGAGATCATGGATACCTATCTCAACTACATCGGCTTCGGTGGTCCCACAAACGGTATTGAGATGGCTGCAATCCGCTACTTCGGGAAGAATGTCGGCGATCTGTCGATTGCCGAGAGTGCGGTGCTTGCGGCAATTCCCCAATCGCCGGAAGCGATCAATCCCTTTGCGGGCTATACTGATGACGAAACCGGCGAGTGGGTGGCTTCCGGTCGTACCCGTAACCGTGAGCGTCAGGAATACGTGCTCTGGCAGATGTATGAGCATGGTGCGATCACTTATGATGAATATCAAGAGGCTCTCGCCGAAAAACTCCTGTTCACCGATACGCAGGAATACAAGGATCTCCACCCCGAACTGGAAGCGGAAAAATCCGAGGACGAAGCCGCAACATCATGGATCGTGGATGCTGCTATCCGTGAGGTTATGGCATACCTGATGCAGAACTTTAACATTGATGAGGATGAAGCACTGACACGCTTCAATACCGGCGGCTATCAGGTATATACCACTGTGGATATGGAGATGCAGGAATATGTCGAAGAGAAATTCCTCGATCTGAACAACCTTGTAAACACAAAAAGACTTGCAAAGCACAAGGACACCAATGGGGACGGCGTTGTTGATGACAAGGATACCGTCATTTATCCGCAGGTTGCCTTCATTGCGATGGACTACACCGGACAGATCCTTTCCGTTGTCGGAGCAACCGGTCAGAAGAAAGATGCTTTGATCTGGAACTACGCAACGATGGAACCCCGTCAGCCCGGTTCTACGATGAAACCGGTTGCCGGCTATGGTTATGGTATTTACAGTGACAAATTCCACTGGGGTTCCATGATCACGGACTATGGTATGAAGCAGAAGGACGGCACAATCTGGCCGCACAACTACGGCGGAAGTGCCGGTTCCGGCGATGATAAGCCGATGTACTACGGTCTGATGAAGTCACTCAATACGATTTCCGCACGACTGGTCGATAGTCTGACGCCGCAGGCTGTATTCAATTTCTCCCGTGATAATCTGGGTCTGAATCTTACCGAAATTGACGGCAGCGGTAAAACGGACATTGCTCCGGCACCGCTGAGCGTAGGTGCACTGACCTACGGTGTTACCGTACAGAATATGGTAAATGCCTATATTCCTTATGGAAACGGCGGCACCTACTACAAGTCCCACCTTGTAAGCCGTCTGGAACAGGGCAACCACGAGCTGGTATTTGAAAACACCGGCGATCCCCACGAAGCGGTGGACGCTGAAACCGCATATATCATGAACCGTATGATGAAAAACGTTGTATCCTCCGAAGGTACGGCAGGTGTTGCAAGACTTTCCAAGAAGGAGGTTGTCGGCAAGACCGGTACCACACAGGACTGGGGCGACCTCTGGTTCATCGGTCTGACCGAGGACTTTGTATCGGGTGCATGGATCGGTTATGTACAGCGTGATAAACTGGACACCTCCACATCCTCTGCACAGCTCTGGCACAACATCATTGGCGAATATGCAAACAGTCTGGATACAGGTGCAAAATATCCTGTCTGCGAAACTGTTATTTCTGCTCCCATCTGTGTGAAAACCGGTAAAATTGCAGGCTCTACCTGTGAAAAGGGAGACAAGGGCTACTGGAAATCCGAAAATGCACCCAAGTGCAGCGGATGCGTGGCAGAAAGCACGGAAGATCCAAGTGCAACTGACGAAAACGGCGAAACCGGCGGTGGACAGAGTGCAACATCCGCTACTAACGGCGGCGGCGGAAATCAAGAAGGCGGCAATCATGAGGGCGGCGATACGCCGGATGTACCCGATCCTCCCGAGCCACCTGAAGCAGATCCGCCCGCACCGGAGGATCCGCAAGAACCAAACGAGGAATAATATGACAAATACAAATAACATCCGTTTTTCCGCACCCTGTCACTTCGGCCTGGAAAAAGTACTGCGATTTGAAGTGACACGCATCGGCGGTGAGAATATCACCGTGCAGGATGGCAGAGTGAGCTGGACGGGGGATTTCAACACCCTCGCCCGTGCGAACATCGGGATTTCCGTGGCAGAACGCATTCAGATCCTGCTTGCAGAATACAAGGCTGAAACCTTTGAGGAGCTGTTCGAGGGCATGTTCCGTGCCCCTCTGGAACAGTTCATCGGCAGGGATGACGCATTCCCCATCAAGGGGCATTCCCTCAATTCTGCGCTGCACAGCATTCCCGCATGCCAGAAGATTCTGAAAAAAGCCGCTGTCAAGCGCTTGCAGGCAGCGTACAAGACCTCCGAATTTCTGGCAGAAACGGGCAGTCTGCACCAGCTGCAGTTTACCATTCTGAAAAATCAGGTGAGTATTTATCTGGATACAACGGGAGCAGGGCTGCACAAGCGCGGCTATCGCCGCAATTCCAATCTTGCACCCATCCGTGAGACACTGGCGGCAGGCATTCTTGACCTTGCACGTTTGCGCAGCGACACGATCGTATGCGATCCGTTCTGCGGCAGCGGCACTTTCCTGATCGAAGCGGCACGCCGTGCATGCAAAATTGCACCGGGACTGGACAGACGTTTTATTTCCGAACAGTGGGAGTGCGTTCCGAAATCCGCATGGCAGGAAGCACGCTCCGAGGCGCTGGACAGAATCGACCGCAGCGTGGGATTTGAAGGCTACGGGTATGATATTGACCCCGAGGCGATCCGTCTGACGATGGACAACGCCAAAAAGGCCGGCGTAGACAAGTTTCTGCACATTGAACAGCGTGACATCCGTGATTTCAAGCCCATTGAAAATGCGGTGACCATCTGCAATCCTCCCTACGGCGAGCGTATGCTGGAGCTTGAGGAGGCACGCAAGATCTACGAGGTGATGGGAAACGTCCTGCAAACCCCTGCTTACATCATCTGCGGCGATGACGATTTCGAACGCAGATTCGGCAGAAAGGCGGACAAACGCAGAAAGCTCTACAACGGTATGATCTCGTGCCAGCTGTATGCGTATTATGATAAGTAAAACAAATGAGGCTTTCTCTTTTTGGAGGAAGCCTCGTTTTTGTCTGAATATATTTTTTGCACAAAATTTACATTCCGGATTGTGTTCTATACAGAAATACGTTTCATCTATCAACATAAGGAGAATTACTATGAAAAGAACACTTTCCACGATCGCTGCCACTGCCATTCTGTTGTTTTCAAGTTCCTGTGACATGAAACAACATACAAATCGGATGCCGACAGGCGCAAATTTTCCCATCAATCAGGAACACAGCTTCGTATGTGCGGATGTACTGCACGGTCAGAAGCTAACATTTTGGGTCGAGAGCAGGATGTTTCAGCTTGGTGATTACGTATTGTTTCCTCTGTATCAGCCAAATCCCGACCATTTTGATCAGAAACCCATTTATGATGCGCCAGCAATCTACAGTCTGACAGAGGATGCCCTGATCACACTTGAACAGAAAGGATTTCCCATCGGTGCGGTGCAGAAAGGAAACACGTTTTCAGTTTTGTTCCAAGAGGACAATCGGCATTCCATGGTCACATATGACAGCAGCTTCCACGAAATCGACACAGTGGACTGCACGGACAATTTTTCTGAAATTCCGGAGGATGCCCGTGAATTGCTGGCGTGGCATCGCACTATTGATGGTTCGGAATTTGTCATCGACGGAAAGAGGAATCTGCATTATTACGACACGCAGGGCAAATACATTGGCATCCTTACAGATGGATTTGATCAGATCATTGAAACTGCTGACGGACTTTACGCTGCCGGTTTGATCGGAGAAACCATGCTTTGTGAGATCCATCCGGAAACATGCTCTGCAGAAATGCTGAAAATACCGGATATGCCCACTTTCTGTACCGGCTATTATGGCAATACAAATGATGGCAGTCTGTATCTTGACACCGGCAGGCTGCTCTGGCGTGTGGATCCATCTGCGAAAACCTCAGAAATCGTCATAGACTACGAAGCATCCGATCTGGATGCCACAATGACAATGGCAGTACCGCTTACGAATGGGGAAATACTTCTTGCACAGCGGCATACGGACGGATATGCCATGTACCGTGCGCATGAACGGACGCAGGAGGAGATCGACAGCATGCAGGTGATTTCTCTTGCAGCTTTCGCAGAAAATACTACATTGAATGCACTCATCCGCCGCTGGAACCGCCAGTCGGATTCTGTTCGCATTGTCGTGAAAACCTATCTCAGCTTCAGTGGAACTTTCCCCACAATTGAGGAAAGGGAAACGTCAGAACAGAACTTTGCAAAGTTCAAAGCGGAGCTGCTCAGCGGCATTGTTCCGGACATCATCTGTCTGGATGATGTGGACTACTCCATGCTTTCGGATAAGGGGATGTTTGAGGACCTGCGCCCGTGGATGGAGAACGATCCCGATTTTCGGCAAGAGGACTATTTCATGAACCTCTTTACATCGCTCTCCTATCAAGGCACTTTGGAACGTGTCCCCCTGACCTTTGGTGTGGGAACAGCCATTGCAAAGACAGAATTTCTGGATGGAAGAACCAGCATATCTCTGGCAGAGTGTGATCGGTTGGCTGCTGCCCTGCCGGAGGGTATGGCAATGCTGCCGCAACACGAGAGCTGCAATTCTCTGCTGCGCTCCGTTGCACTCATTCAGTCGGACAGCCTGATCAATGAAGAAAAAGCGTCCTGCCAATTTGATTCCGAAGAATTTGTAACGCTTCTGGAGCTTTGCAACACGGGTGATTCGGGTGAAGAAAGCATCATGGATGACTATGCATGGCAGGAAGATCGGGTGTTTCTCTATCCGACATCAATTTATAATTTTACTGACTATCACAGTACTGCATCTATCCGTTTTGCAAACGAACCCATCACGCTGATAGGTGTTCCGAATGTGGCTGCTGAAAGCGGCGGTTATTTCCTGCCATCGGGGACATTTGCGGTATCGTCAAATTCCCTGTACAAGGATGAAATCTGGGAATTTATCAAGTTTGCATTACAGGAGGAAGAACAGCTCGCGAAGGAATCCAAGCTGTACAGTTTTCCTGTCAATAAAAATGCGTTCCACCTCCTCTTTGAAGCAGAAGCAAACCGCAATCAGCAATTGCAGCCGCAGAGCATATTCATGAATGAGGAGGAACGCTTGGTAGGGACCCCCACCGCAGGGGAAGAACAGGCACTTTTACAGCATATCGAAGAGCTTTCCGCTGCATATGTTTATGACTTATCGCTCAATGCCATCATACAGGAGGAAGCGGAGATGTATTTTTCAGGTGACTGCACGGCAGAAGAAGCAGCAAGGAAAATACAGGGGCGTGTACGTTTATATCTGGCTGAACGAAGCTGATAAAAATCCCCGAAAGACACTGTCTTTCGGGGATCATCTTATTTATTCAGCAGAACACGTCCTGATTACAGGAAGTACTTCACGCCGTTTTCGAAGATATGCTGATCCTTTGCGCCGGGAACATTCTTGCAGATGTTTGCGCCCTTACGCTCGGAGTGACCCATCTTACCGAGAACTCTGCCATCAGGAGAGGTGATACCCTCGATCGCACCCATGGAGGTATTCGGGTTGTAGCGGATGTCCATGGTGGGCTTGCCCGTCAGATCAACATACTGTGTTGCGATCTGACCGTTTGCAGCAAGACGCTGAATGAGACTCTCAGGAGCTACAAATCTGCCCTCACCGTGGGAAATTGCAATGCTGTGCATATCACCTACATTGCTGCCTGCAAGCCACGGGGACTTGTTGGATGCAATTCTGGTGTTCACCATCATCGACTGGTGACGTGCAATGGTATTGAAGGTCAGAGTCGGAGATTCACTCGTCATCTCCACGATCTCACCGAACGGAACCAGACCGAGCTTGATCAGTGCCTGGAAGCCGTTGCAGATACCGAGCATCAGACCGTCACGATTCTTGAGCAGCGCGTGTACAGCATCCTTCACCTCAGGGTTGCGGAAGAATGCGGTGATGAACTTACCGCTGCCGTCCGGCTCGTCGCCGCCGCTGAAGCCGCCGGGGATCATGATGATCTGGGACTGTGCGATCTTCTCGACCGCTGCCTTGACAGCGCCCTCAATGTCCGCTGCGGACAGGTTGCGGATGATGAGCGTTTCTGCAATTGCACCTGCCTTCTCAAAAGCTCTTGCGGTATCGTATTCGCAGTTTGTGCCGGGGAATACGGGAATGAGCACTCTCGGCTTTGCATAGTGGATCGCAGGAGCAGGACGGGTTGCAGCGTCAAAGCTGTAAACCTCCGGTGTTTCGTCAGTTGTCGTAATGCGGCACGGGAAAACGGATTCCAGCTTCTCCTCCCATGTTCTCTGGAGAGAATCCATGGATACGGAGTAGTCAAGCGTGTAGATCTTGTATTCATCCATCGTCTTACCGATGCAGTTTTCATCTGCCTTCGGCTCGCCGTCGAGTTCTACGATGAATGCACCGTAGCAGGGATTGAACAGCATTTCTGCCGGAAGCTTGCCGGAGAATGTGAAGCCGATCTTGTTGCCCATGCACATCTTTGCCAGACCCTCAGCAACGCCGCCGTAGCCGACTGTCCAGACAGCCTTTGCTCTGCCGTCAGCAATCACCTGCTCCATCTTGTCAAAGCATGCACGCACGCTGTCAAAATTCGGCAGACCGTTTGCATCGTATTCCGGTGCAATCAGGATTACCTTGTCGCCTGCATTCTTAAACTCTGTGGATACTACCTTTGCTGCGCTTGCAGTGGATACTGCAAAGGAAACGAGCGTGGGCGGTACGTCGATCTGTTCAAATGTACCGGACATGGAGTCCTTGCCGCCGATAGAACCGCAGCCCAGTTCCATCTGTGCCTTATATGCACCCAGCAGGGCAGCCATGGGCTTGCCCCAGCGTGTGGGATCATTCTGTGTTCTCTCGAAATATTCCTGGAAGGTCAGCCAGCACTGACTGCGCTTACCGCCTGCAGCGATTACCTTGGCGATGGATTCGATAACAGCCATCATTGCACCGTGGTACGGGCTTCTCTCGCTGATCATGGGATTATAGCCCCATCCCATCAGAGAGCAGGTGTCGGTCTCTCCCTTGAGAACGGGGAGCTTTGCAGCCATTGCCTGGGAGGGCGTCATCTGATATGCGCCGCCATAGGGCATCAGAACTGTACCTGCACCGATGGTGGAGTCAAACTTCTCCACAAGACCCTTCTGGGAGCAAACATTGAGGTCAGCCATCATTTCTGCCCATGTTTCTGCACAGTCGGTGGGTGTGTCGCATGCATTGGTCAGCGGTTCATTTACTGCAACATCGGTGTACTTTGTTGCACCGTTGGAGTTGAGGAACTCTCTGGACAGGTCAACGATGGTGCTGCCGTTCCATTCCATCTTCAGACGGGGCTCTGCCATTACCACAGCAACCTGTGTTGCCTGCAGGTTTTCCTTGCCTGCTTCTGCAATGAACTTCTCCGCATCCTCAGCGGAAACAACAACTGCCATACGCTCCTGGGACTCGGAAATTGCAATTTCCGTGCCATCCAGACCGTCATACTTCTTCGGAACCGCACCGAGGTCGATCAGCAGACCATCCGTCAGCTCACCGATGGCAACGGATACGCCGCCTGCACCGAAGTCGTTGCAGCGCTTGATCATCTGTGTGACCTCAGGATTGCGGAACAATCTCTGCAGCTTTCTCTCTTCGGTCGGGTTGCCCTTCTGCACCTCTGCACCGCAGCTTTCGAGGGATTCGAGGGTATGGGACTTGGAAGAACCTGTTGCACCGCCGCAGCCGTCACGGCCTGTCTTGCCGCCGAGCAGGATGACAACATCACCCGGAACCGGAACTTCTCTGCGGATATTCTCAGCAGGAGCAGCACCGAGAACAGCACCGATCTCCATACGCTTTGCCACATAGCCGGGATGGTATACTTCGGATACATGACCGGTTGCAAGACCGATCTGGTTGCCGTAGGAGCTGTAGCCGTTTGCAGCGCCGACAGTGATCTTACGCTGCGGCAGCTTGCCGCTGATGGTATCTTCTACGGGAACAAGAGGATTTGCCGCACCCGTTACACGCATTGCCTGGTACACATAGGAACGGCCGGACAGCGGATCACGGATCGCACCGCCGAGACAGGTTGCAGCACCGCCGAACGGTTCGATCTCCGTCGGATGATTATGAGTCTCATTTTTGAACATGAGGATCCAGTCGGCTTCCTCACCGTCAATATTTGCCTTGATCTTGACAGAGCATGCGTTGATCTCCTCGCTCTCGTCAAGGTCATTGAGCAGGCCGTCCGCCTTGAGCTTGCGTGCAGCCATGGTTGCAAGATCCATGAGTGTCAGGGGCTTGTCCTCCCTGCCCAGTGCCTTTCTGTCGGCAATATACTGGTCATAGGTCTCACGGATATAGTAGGTGGGAATATCTACATTCTTGATGTTTGTCAGGAATGTGGTGTGACGGCAGTGATCGGACCAGTAGGTGTCGATCATGCGGATCTCGGTAATGGTGGGATCACGCTTCTCGGTATTCATAAAATAATCCTGACAGAAACGGATGTCATCCAGATCCATTGCAAGGCCGAACTCACGGATGAATGCCTTGAGTCCCTCCTCATTCAGACGGATAAAGCCTTCAAGCACCTCAACTGTGGTGGGAATATCATAGTGCGTATCCAGCGTCTCATAAGTATTCAGGGTTGCCTCACGGCTCTCCACGGGGTTGATCAGATATTTCTTCAGACGGTCAAACTCCGCTTCGGTGAGGTTGCCGCTGATGATGTAGATGCGTGCATTCTTCACACGGCAGCGTTCCTTCTGCGTGAGAATCTGGATGCACTGTTCGCAGCTGTCAGCTCTCTGGTCGTACTGACCGGGCAGGTACTCCACAGCAAACATGCGCTCGGATGCCTGCAGGGGCGGAAGTTCATCATAAACGAAATCCACTGCAGGTTCAGAGAACACATTCGGAATGGACATTCTGAAATCTTCCTCGGTAAGATTGTCCGCATCATAGCGGTTGAGAATGCGAACGCCATTGATATTCAGGCGCAGAGCGGTACGGACATCGCTGAGTACCGACTGTGCTTCTACGGCATAGGCAGGCTTTTTTTCTACATAAACACGAAAAACAGACATAGCTTAGCTCCTTTTCTCCTGTGATATGGTCACTTTGCAGCACTTTTCCCATCTTTTTTCGTAAAAAACGAAACAATCGGCAGGAAACCGCATGCTTACTTTTATTGTAACATATTATCCCGAAAAACGCAAATGTTTTTTGATTTTTTTTGATAAAATTTTATCCTCTCACAAGACTGTTGCTTGTCGAAAAATACCAAAAGCCGCACGGTATTGTGCGGCTTTCAACATGTCAATAAAGCGGTAGTTTTTCTAAACACCCCTCCACCGAAATCAGATCCCGTATGCTCCCATTTCATGCAGCATGAGCAGCGCATTCTGCCGATCCGCCGCACGCATGACGTTCAGGATGAGCGCATCGACAAGCTCGCTTCGGAGCAGCACCAGCTCTGTTTCCGTGCCAATCTCCGTCAGACAGTCATACAGTGCATCCGCATTTTCGCCATAGTATTCGGGAAAAGCAAGCATATATCTGAGGTAACAATGCGCATTGGCTGCGCACTGCATCCGCTCGCCGTCAAGATAAATTTTCTTCATGTCATTCTCCTTAATACAGCTGTGTGAACGTCTTGTAATGGTCATCCGTATAATAGATACTGCCGTCCTCGCCGTAAATGATACGTTCTGAACCACGGTAGCCGCCATCGAAATTCACATCGCACTCACGGTAATCGCCTTCCGGCAAGATCCCTTCATAATTTCCGAAATGATCTCCGCCGATGCTCATGCCGGGCGCAACCTCCCAAAGATTACCTTCGGAGCTTACCCAGCCCAGCTTCTTTGCATCCTTCTTAGTGATGAAATTCTCCGGAAGTTCCCCATAAATATGCAGATACTCCGCCACATCTTCAGGTGCGGTATAGGTTTCTCCCCAGACGATCTCCGGCTCGGTTTCAGCCTGTGTTTCCTGTTCGGTCGGTGCCTGTGTTTCCGGTACGATCTCAGTCGGTGTTTCCGCATCCGTCGGAGCTTCTGTTTCAGCCTCGGTCGGCGCTTCCGTCTGCGCTTCGGTTTCCGCAGGCGGTGCTTGCGTTGTGATCTCAGATTCCTCAGAATCATAGCTCATTTCTACATTCACATCACATCCGCAAAGCAGGCATAGACCGGACAATATTGCCAGCAGGCTCACAATTTTTTTCTTCATCATGCATTTCTCCTTTGTTAATTGACTTTTTTACCCTTTCGTGCTATAATATACCAAAACAATCGAAAGGAATATTTATGGAATTTCAATATCAGGGCAGAACCTTCCCCTATATCATCACACGCAAGCAAATGAAAACCATCCGTGCCCGTGTCAGAGAGGACGGTATTATTTATATTTCAGCTCCCCATGCCGCTTCGGATGACTACATCAGAAATTTTCTTCTGACAAATGCCGAAGAACTTGCAAGACTCATCGACAGTGCCGCAAAACGAAAGGCAGCCGCACCCGATTATACAGATGGTTCCTTCATCCCGCATCTGGGCGACAGGATTCCCCTGCGCCATCATTCATCACCCTGTGTGACTGCGCTGAAACAGGATGGACTTCATGTGTTTGCAAGAAATCCTCAGGAAGCACAGATTGCTGTCCGGCAATGGGAAATTTCACAATGTGTGGAGCTTTACCGCCGCATCAACCGTGAGGTGTACGAGCATTTTCGCAAAAAGGGATTTGACGTTCCCCTTGCGCATATCCAGATCAAGGAAATGACCTCACGCTGGGGCAGCTGTACTGCCAAAACAGGACGTATTTCGATGAATTTCCGTCTGATGCGTTATCCTGTGGAATGCATCTACGGGGTGTTCTATCATGAATATTCACATTTTCTGCACCAGGATCATTCAGCGGCATTTTATGCGGTGCTGCTGCGGATGTATCCGGAATACCGAAAATGGGATGCGCTGTTGAAATAATCCTTATGACTCACTCGCAGTCTGGCTTTTGGCATAATCCGCAATCGTCTGAAACGTGGAGGAGCATGCCACCACACTCTTGTCATCCTCAGGAAATTCAATAGCAAGATAGTAGCAGTCCTCGGTGTTGGCAGGATCTTCGATTGCCCACGCTACGAGGTACTTCCCGTCATTTTTATAATGACAATAAAGCTGCAGAGAATTGTATCCATTAATTTTGACCTTTGCCCCTGTCAGTCCTTCTACATTTTCATCCTCGGAAAGGTAGTAGCGCATATTATTGGCAATAAGCTCATAATGATAGCCTTCATAGCGGTCAAGGGTAATGACGGTTGTTCCCGCCATATTGGAAAACTGCGTCAATCCCTCCACGCCTTCCTCACGAAAATTCACATAGCTCAGAGGCACTTTGATGTATCCGTTTTCATCATCACCGCCCTGCCGCAGCGGTCCGGTATAGACAAAGGTTCCGGATTCGTCCACGATCGCACCTTCGGGTACTTCGGGGAGCGTCTCGTTTGTTGCGGTTTTCTCATCAGTTTCGGCAATGCTGCTGTTTTCCCTCTCACCGCATGCGGTCAAAGAAAAACACAGCGCTGTCAGGAGCGTGATTGCGAAAAGCTTCTTCATGGACAATTCTCCTTTTCCTACTCTTTTCCTTCATTATAACACACTCTTTGCTGAAATGCAAGCAGGATATACAGAACAGCACTTGCAAAAACCTGCATAATGTGATATACTGGAAATAACAGAAAATCTTCAAACGGAGGTACAAAATGGAATACTGGGATATTTATGACATTCACAAGCAGCGCACGGGCAGAACCATGGAGCGCAATGACTTTACAATGGCGGAGGGCGACTATCACCTGACGGTACTTGGTGTGGTATGCCGTCCCGATGGGAAATTTCTGATCACGCAGCGTGCCATGGACAAGCACTGGGCACCCGGCTGGTGGGAGGTATCCGGCGGCGGTGTGACTGCCGGCGAGGAATCTCTTGACGCAGTACGCCGTGAGGTGCTGGAGGAAACGGGACTGGATGTGACAAATGCCGAGGGCGGTTATCAGTTCACCTATCGCCGTGAGAGCAAGGGCGACAATTATTTCGTGGATGTGTATCGCTTTATGATGGATTTCACAGAGGAGGATGTAACACCGCAGCTTCGGGAAACCACGGGCTTTATGCTTGCAGACAGGGCGCAGATCGAGGAATTTGCAAAGCAGGGCATTTTCCTGCATTATGACAGTATTAAGAAGGTTTTTGAGTTATAAAAAGACAGGGCTTGTGCATGGGACTGCACAAGCCTTTTTCAGTTCGTAACATTATTCCACGCCATTTTCCCGAACAAATACATGACAAACTCCGTTTTTCCCGTAATCGGATGCGGATACTGATCAAAGGCGTAACCTAAACCTGTATAGTGGCACTCCTGCGTTTCAATACAGAAAATAGGGCTTTGTTCGGATAATACCCTCACATAATCCACCACAAAAACAGATAACCATGCAGTCAGAGTACTTAAGATGATAATGATTGCTTTCTTTTTCATGGAACATCCTCCTTTTATTGTTTCTACGTTTTAGGAGTATCATTTTTATGGTGATAAAGAATCATACAATTACTGATACATCACATCTTCCACCCGTTTTCCACGAATTGTCATACTGTACGCCGTACATACTGCCGCAAATGGAACCCAGCAAAGCAGCTGCAGAACCACCATTCCCCAGACGGGCAGAGCCTGTGCGGTCACATCATCGCAGATGATGTTGCAGACCTGCAAAAACGGAGCACACAAAAGCTTGTAGAATCGGTAGAATCCACCGTCGATGCTTCCAAGCTTTGCCAGCAGCAGAAAGATCCAGCAAAGCTGGAAAGGAAACATTGCGAGCATTCCAAGTAGGAAGGGCTTCGATGGCTTTACGGCATCCGGATTCTGTTTTTGCAGCTTTTTATCCGCACATGCAATGCTGTAGCCTGCCTGCGCCATGAGTCCGATGAGAATGCCAACGGTGCAGATGCTGGTGATGATGCGGAAAATCGCAGCCGAAGAAAATGCAAGCGTTATGCTGATGAACAGGCAAAGGATTTCCGCAAACAAAACAAATCCCAGAATTTTACAATAATCTTTCATAAATATCTCCCATTTTTTAAAAATTTACAAGTATAATTATCGTCCGATGCTGCATAATAAGAATGTAATTCAAAAAGAATGATCCGATGAAAGGAGCAGCATATATGGACAAGAATCCGGTAAAAAACGTGCTGAACGGATTTTACAAAAATGCCGCAGTCGGTGTGGACAGCATCAACAACCTCATGGATAAGGTAAGCGACAGCAGCCTGCGGCAGGAGCTTTCCGACCAGCGGGATTACTATGAATCCCAGAAAATGGAGCTTACTGCACAGATGGCACAGGTTTACCAGCAGCCCGTGGAGCAGGGTACGCTTGCAAAGCTCTGCAGCGACATGACCATCAAAATGCACAGCATCGGCGGATTGACCGTACAGGAGGCGGCAAAGCTCATGGTGGAGGGCACAAACATGGGCATGGTACAGCTCCATCAGGTTCTCAACCGTAACCCGAATATTCCGGACGACCTGAAAAAACAGGGAAAGAAAATTCTGAAGCGAGAACAGGAATATCTGGATCGCATCACACCATATCTGTAAGGGGGACGTCAGTATGCAGACCACCGAACCGCCTACCAAGGTGTATCATCCGAAACCGACGGATACCAACCGCATTGCAGTACTTTCGCAGAGCAACGCTCCCGTAAAAGTATACGAGCCCCACAAGGGAATCAGCAATGGCATCAAATAGAAATATCAGAAGCGGCTGTTTGTGACATATTCCACAAACAGCCTTGTTTCTCTTATTCTGCACCCCGTACCTTCCCGATCATGCAGCAGATCAGATAGAAGATCACATTTGTCACAACCACACTTGCACCGGGTGTGAAATCCAGTGCAATGGCAGTAAAGAATCCGATAATGAAACAACACACGGATATACACACCGCACTGAGTACCACAGCCCTGAAACTGCGGCAGAGGCGCATTGCCGACAGCGTCGGCACAACGATCAGACTGGAGATCAGCAGCGTTCCCATGAGCATCATGCCCATGACCACGGTAATGGCGATGAGCGCGGCGATCACCATATTGTACAAATGTACGGGAATACCCGTTGCCTTTGAGAAATTCTGATCGAACGTCACCGCAAAAATACGATGATAGAGCAGCAGGAATGCGGCAATTACAATGACTGCCGTTACCACGCAAAGGATGACATCGGTCTTATTCAATGCGAGAATACTGCCGAACATATAATGGCTCACATCATTTGTCAGTCCTGCTTTTGAGGAAAACAGAATACCGATGGACATTGCCGTCGTGGAAAACAGCGCAATTGCATAGTCCCCCTTGAGTCTGCCCGATTCGCTCAGCCACAGCAGCAGGAACGCCGCAAGCAGCACCACGGGAATCGCCACATACAGCGGTGCCAGATTCATCACGGACGCCACACAAAGCGCACCGTAACCGACATGGGAGAGTCCGTCACCAATCATGGAATATCGGCGCAGTACAAGCGTTACACCCAGAAGGGCTGCACACACGGCAACGGCAATACCGCCGATAAGTGCCGGAAGCACCACATAATTCCAAAGCTCCGGCGTCAGAAGCGTCAGCAGATTATCCATTGCGTTTCACCTCCCGCAGATGGCTGTGCGCCTGCAGTTCACTTTGAATGCGATTTGCAATTTCAGAATTTTGAAATTCCTCGATTCCTGCATAGTACTGGTCATGTTCCCCCAGATACAGTACATGCTTTGCGTCACGCAGTCCCTTTTCCATATCATGGGAAACCATAATAATGGCGATATTATCCTGTCTGTTCAGTTCACGGATAAGATTGTAAAAACCTGCAGAAACCTCCGGATCAAGCCCCGTCACCGGTTCGTCCAGCAGCAGGAGCTTCTGTGTGGCACACAGCGCTCTTGCAAGCAGCACACGCTGCTGCTGACCGCCCGAAAGTGTGCGGTAGCTGCGTCGGCGCAGATCGCAGATGTCAAGGCGATGCATATTTTTCTCCGCTTCCGCCTTGTCCGCTTTTGTATAAAACGGCAGGAGCTTGTGATGTCCCAGACATCCCGAGCGCACCACTTCCTCCACGGTCGCAGGAAAATCCTTCTGTATTTCACTTTGCTGCGGCAGATAGCCGATGTCACTGCTTCTGAAATCCTCCGCTGTGGTTATATTTCCGCCTGTCAGCGGACAAAGGCGCAGCAGGCAGCGGATCAGGGTACTCTTGCCGGAGCCGTTCTTTCCAATGACGGAAAGATAGTCCCCCGCTTCCACCTGAAAGCTCAGCTTGTCCAGCACCGTATTTGCGCCGAATTTCACCGAAACGTTATCACATATCAACAATGGCGTCATGTCAGCGCCTCCTTTATGACTTCGTAATTTTCCTGCATCAGATCAAGCAGGGTGGTGCCATTTTCCATATCCGATTTGGATACGTTGTGGCATGGGTGGAGCATTGCTGCTTTTGCACCTGTTACTGCGCAGATACGGTCTGCAATTTTCGGCGAAGAAAACTCCAGATAGAACACGGTATCCAGTCCATGATGCTCCGCCTCCTCGAACAATTCCGACAAAGCGCCCACAGTCGGTTCGGTTTCGCTGCTGCAGCCGGTAAACGCAGCTGCATAATGGAAACCATATTCCGCCGCAAGATAGCGAAACGGGAACTTGTCACCGATCATCAGCACCGGATCGTCACACTGCTCCGAAAGCGCACGATACTGCGCATCAAGCTTTGCAAGCTCCGCAATATACGCATCCGCACGTTCCCTGAAAATATCCGCATGGGCAGCATCCGCTGTACACAATGATTCACAGACTGCCTCCACCATGGCAATGGCATTGACAGGGGAATTCCAGATATGCTCATCAAACTCGCCGTGTTCGTGAGAACCGTCACAGCTTTCCGTTTCCTCGCCATGCTCGTTGTGTTCTTCCTCATCGTGATGATGATGGTGATGCTCTTCCGCAAGCGGCGCTTCAATACAATCCATCAGAGTAACAACATCCATCTGGGATGTATCCAATGCATCCAACAATGTATCCGTCCATACCTCGGACTCACCGCCGATGCGCAGGAAAATATCACACCGTGAGATTTCTGCCACATCCATGGGCGTTGGCTCATAATTGTGCATTTCCTGTCCTGCCGACAGCAGCAGCGTCACATCCGCATACTCCCCTGCAATGGCACGGGCAAAGTCATACTGCGGAAAAACAGTCGCTACCACCTGAATGCGTTCATTCGCCTGCGTGGGGTACGTCTGACAGCCGGCACATGTCAAAAGAATCGTTCCCACTCCGAGCAGCGCAAGCAGCCGCTTCATTCCCGCACTCCTCTGCATTGTGCGCACACGCCATACAATACGGTCTTGGAATGATCCACCGCAAAACCGTGATGCTCCAGCACATGACTGTCCAGCCCTGCCAGATGCTCGCAGGTCACATGGTAGAGCTTATCGCACTGCATGCACTTGAGATGGAAGTGTCTGCCGCATTCCTCCGAATGGGGCAGGTACTCGTAGCATGCCCCCGTGCGGCTGTCAATGGTGTATTTGCGCAGAATGCCATCGGAAACCAAATGGTCAAGACAGCGGTAGATCGTCGCAGTCCCCACGGGCGTGCCGGAATCGCACAGATGACGGGAAATATCCTGCGCCGTCACATGCTGTCCCGCATGGTCGGTAAGATACTGCATGACCTGCTCTTTCTGTTTCGTTTTATATCCTGAACCCTGTTTCATGTCGGTTCCTCCAATTTCAAAAATGAAAATCGTTTTCATTTTTATATTTTAGCATATCCAGCAGGATTTGTCAAGCATTTCAGCACTTGTTTCGCATTTTCGTTCATACCCGACACAGGGGTGGAAATACCGCCAAAGCCCCTGCACCGTAGGAGCGAAATTTCAATCAAACTGCCAAAAATCGTAATTTCTCTTGACAAACGGATATTTTTGGTGTATGATTAAACAGGACTAAAAAATACAAGAAACTCAAGCGTTTCGATTCTGATGTACAAAGGACATTATGATTCGGAACGTTATTTTTATAAGGAGGATTTCTATGTCAGAACCTGCAAGTTTTTCCAATGTTCCGGAATATTTTGGCTGTAATGTATTCGGTGACGCTGTCATGCGTGACAGACTGCCCAAGAACATCTACAAAGCCGTACAGCGTACCAAGCAGTTTGGTATTGCTCTTGATCCTGCGGTAGCGGATGTTGTGGCAAATGCCATGAAGGACTGGGCGGTGGAGCATGGTGCAACGCACTACACACACTGGTTCCAGCCGATGACGGGTGTAACTGCAGAAAAGCATGACGCATTCATTTCCCCCGTATCCCACGGCAGAGTGCTGCTTGAATTTTCCGGCAAGGAGCTGGTAAAGGGCGAACCGGATGCTTCCTCCTTCCCCTCCGGCGGTCTGCGTGCCACATTTGAGGCAAGAGGCTACACCGCATGGGATCCGACCTCCGATGCCTTCATCAAGGACGATTCCCTGTACATCCCGACGGCTTTCTGCTCCTACACGGGTGAAATTCTCGACAAGAAAACGCCCCTTCTGCGTTCCATGAACGTAGTCAGCGAACAGGCACTGCGTATCCTTCGTCTGTTCGGCAACACCACGGCAACCCATGTTATGACTACGGTGGGTGCGGAACAGGAGTACTTCCTGATCGACAAAAAGCTCTATGACAAGCGTGAGGATCTGATCATTACCGGCAGAACACTGTTCGGCGCAAAGCCCCCCAAGGGACAGGAACTGGAAGATCATTACTTCGGAAACATTAAGCAGAGAGTTTCCGACTACATGAAGGAACTGGACAGAGAGCTGTGGAAGCTTGGCATCTATGCCAAAACAAAGCACAACGAGGCTGCCCCTGCACAGCATGAGCTTGCCCCCGTTTTCACAACATCCAATATTGCAGCCGACCACAACCAGCTGACAATGGAACTGATGAAGAAGATCGCACGCAAGCACGGATTGATCTGCCTGCTGCACGAAAAACCTTTTGCGGGCATCAACGGTTCCGGTAAGCACAACAACTGGTCGCTGACCTCCAATGACGGTCAGAATCTGATCGACCCCGGTGAAACACCGCAGAAGAACATGCAGTTCCTGACATTCCTCTGTGCAATCCTCAAGGGCGTGCATGAATATGCGCCGCTGCTGCGCCTGTCGGCAGCTTCCGCAGGAAATGACCACAGACTCGGCGGCAACGAAGCTCCCCCTGCCATTGTTTCCGTATTCATCGGCAGCGAACTGGAAGCTGTCATTGAAGCGCTGGAAAGCGGCAAGCCCTATGTTTCCAACACAGCGGAATTTGACATCGGTGTAGATGCCCTGCCGAACTTTAAGAAGGATACCACCGACAGAAACAGAACCTCTCCGTTTGCGTTCACCGGCAACAAGTTTGAGTTCAGAATGCTCGGCTCTGCTGATTCCATTTCCTGCACCAACACCATCCTCAACACCATTGTGGCTGAGGAGCTGCGTCAGTTTGCGGATGAGCTGGAACAGGCTGATGATTTCAAAAAAGCCCTCAAGAGCCTGCTGGTTCGCACCATCAAGGAACATAAGGCGATCATTTTCAACGGCAATGGCTATTCCAACGAATGGATCGAAGAAGCAGAAAAACGTGGACTGCCCAATCTCATATCCACGGTGGACTGCATTCCAATGTATAAAAATGAGGAGTATGTTTCCGTATTCGAACGTTTCAAGGTCTACACCAGAGTGGAGATCGAGTCCAGAACGGAAATTCTGCTCGAAAACTACACCAAGGTTATCACCATCGAGGCACTGACCATGCTGGATATGGCAAGAAAACAGATCCTGCCTGCAGCTGTCCGCTACACAAAGGAGATCTGCGACGCTGCCCTCGTCAAGCGTGAGCTTGGCATTGACAATGCTTACGAGGTTGGCTTTGCTTCCGGTTTGTCCGCACTGACGGCAAGCATTTCCGAGGCGATCGACCTGCTTGACAACAAGGTCACTGCTTCTCAGAGCATCCGCGGAAACGAAGCCTCTGCAAAATTCTGCCGTTCCGATGTATTCACCGCCATGCAGAAGCTGCGTGTGCTGGTTGACGAACTGGAAACCAACATGCCGTCCAAGGATTGGCCGCTGCCAAACTATACGGATCTGCTGTTCTCGGTATAATTACGATCATTTTCGGCTTTCCCACTGTATGTGGGAAAGCCGTTTTTCTCTATTGACATCCCTCCTGAAATCTGTTAAAATATTATTGTATGCTCATGCATAACAACAATGAGAAGGAACATAAGCTATATGGAAAAACTGTACAGCATTCATATGGGTAAAGCAAAATGTGCGGTGGATCTGGGCGATGGCAGTGAACGAGGCGAGTATGTCAACCAGGACTACATCCTCCACACCCTCGGCAGACCCCACAGAAGCATCAGCCTGATGTACTGCTATTACCCCCTCGACGAGGGCTGGCCGGGTCGTGCAAGCGTGGTTCACGCAAATCCCGACGTCAGCTTTGCCTGGGATTATCCCTATGACGACTATTTCACCTATAAGGGCGGTCTGGGCGGCAATACCGATGGTGAGCCGTTCACCTATATGCGTGATATTCGTGCGCACGGACAGGACGTAACTTTGACGCTCACAATGGATCCGAACATCACAGACGATCACCTGATCGCCATTGCAAACGATCTGCGGCCGTTCGGCAGAGTCCTCCTGCGCATCAACCACGAGGCAACCGGCAACTGGTTCTCCTTTAACAGAAGATGCAGCTACCAGCAAGTTGCGGACTTTTTTGTGCGTGCATCCCGTGTGATCAAGGCGCATGCACCGAATGTGCAGACGATCATCTGCATCGGCGGTGTGGAGCATCCCGAAAAGGGCACAATGGAAAAAGAAGAGGAATTTGCACAGACCATTCCCGAAGCGGATATCTGGTCAGTTGACAAATATATGGCACTCCACTGGGGCTGGCCGTATGACGTTGCGGAGCATGGCGGAAACAGCCACAGCCGCAGCAGAGTGCGGGATGTCTATGATATGACAAAGGCAAGCTTTGAACGCTACCGTTTCCTTAACGGCGGTGAGGAAAAGCCCATGGTGATGTCCGAATTTAACGCCGACGGCGATGTGACGGGTGCCTATGATCAGGCGGCAATGGTGCAGGAATTTTGTGACATCCTCGAAGAAGAAAATGCCGACTGGTTCACGGGATTCACATTCTATCAGTTCCGTGACAGGGGCAGACTGGGACTTGAGATCGAAGATCCCAACAATCCCGATGTGGGCATTGCACAGCCCGTGCTGGATACCTACAGAAAGCTCATTCACAGCGACCGCTTCCTGCCAAAGATGACACAGGGAGAGGAAGTTCAGCTCCCCGTAACCCTGCGCTGGGGCAACTCGGAGGATGCCGAGGGTCTGGCGATTCCGCTGCATTTTGAATGCAGCCCGATATTCTGCGAAGTAACGTTCGAGGACGAGGGCAACTACATGATGGAGATTAACGGTCACTGGTTCTACAAATCTCCCAAGGCGAAAACCATCGACCTGATGTCCGCATTCTACAAAAAGCCCCTCAAGGGCGCATGCGATCTGACGCTGAAGATCTTCGCTCCGCCTGCCAGCGGTGAAAATGACCTCAGTCTTGCAGACGGTTTATATAATTATTATGCCAAAATTGAACAAATGCCAAAAATTCGCATTCGCTTCTCACCTGTTGAACCGTAATCGCAAAATCTGATTTTCCCGCATTGGCTGTATTTCGCCAAAATGGAATATATTGCCTTCTGCAATTGAAAATATTTTATGAATTTTTAAAGATTTATCCAAAAAACCCTTGACAAATTCTTAAAATGTTGTATAATTTATAATAGGATATTAAGTTTAAGCAGGCTGCGGCTGCCATCGTTGGCATTTATGTCAGCGTATGAACAGCTGTAGTTTTGTTTGACGGATAGGAGATGAATGTTATGGGAATCATTGATAGTCTGAGCGGTGCCGGTCGTGGCGTTAGCGAAAGAGCTAAGAATGCTTCTGAAGTAAACAACCTGAAAAGAAAAATCCTGTACGAGGAAGAAAGAATCGTAGAGATTTTTGCTGACATCGGCAAAAAATATTATAAGAATCCCGATGAAGACCGTGCAGTGATGAAAGCACTGTGCGATGATATTGATACAAGACGCCGCCGCATTAAGAAGATGCGTTTTGAGCTCAACAGCATGCGCGGTTTCAAGATTTGCCCGAAGTGCGACGCAGAAGTAAACGAAAAGTTCCAGTTCTGTGGTGTTTGCGGCGCAAGACTGCCCGATACCGACGATGAGGACTTCACATCTCTGGAGACAAACGATTACTACACAGAGAGCGACAGCTTCTTCAATGCAGATACCATCAAGAATTATTAATCACTCTATTTCGCCGTATCAGATACACTGATACGGCGGATTTTTTAGGAGGCTCTCCCCCATGACCAAACTCTTGATCAGACTCTTTGTACGCAACCATCAGAACACACGGGATCCACAGGTTCGCACAGTCTACGGTAAGCTTTCCGGATGGGTGGGCATCGTCTGCAACCTGCTCCTGTGTGCTGCAAAATTCATCGTTGGCGTTATTTCTGCCAGCGTTTCCATCATTGCGGATGCAGCCAACAACCTTTCGGATGCATCCTCAAGCATCATCAGCCTTCTGGGATTCAAGCTTTCCGAAAAATCGGCGGACGAGGAACACCCCTACGGGCATGCAAGGTACGAATATCTATCCGGCTTCATCATTGCCGTACTGGTGGCAGTTATTGGATTCCAGCTTGCCAAAAGCAGTGTTGAAAAGATCATCTCCCCCTCCCCCGTGCAGTTTTCATGGATCTCCGTCATCATTCTCGGTGCATCCGTTCTTCTGAAATTCTGGATGATGCTGTTCAACCGAAAAATTGGGGGACTGATCAATTCTTCCTCCCTGAAGGCAACAGCGATCGACAGCCGAAACGACTGCATCTCCACACTTGCCGTACTTGCGGCAGCGCTGATCTCGCATTTCACAAACCTTGAACTCGACGGCTGGATGGGACTTGTGGTAGCAGTATTCATTCTCTGGAGCAGCATCGGGCTGCTTCGTGAGGCACTCAGCCCCCTGCTGGGAAAGGCTCCCGACGCTGAATTTGCGGAGCAGATCCGTCAGAGGATCCTCTCCTATGAAGGCGTACTCGGCACGCACGATCTGATGGTGCATGATTACGGACCCAATCGCATGTTCGCAAGCGTCCATGTGGAAATGGCTGCGGAAAATGACGTTCTGGCAAGCCATGATGTCATCGACAGCATTGAGAGGGATTTTCTCAACGAAGGCTTAAACCTGATCATTCACTTTGATCCCATCATCACTGCCGACCCCATGATCGAGGATACCAGACACGAGATTGCAAACATTGTTTCTTCCATTGATCCCGACCTGACCATCCATGATCTTCGGATGGTTCCGGGAACCACGCACACCAATGTGATTTTCGATTGCGTTGTTCCCCGTAATTTCTCCATGACCGACGGTCAACTCAAGGCAAGGATCAATCACCTCGTACAGCAGAAACATAAAGACTATTTTTGCGTGATCACCATTGAAAACAGCTATGCGCCGATTCCGAAATGCAGTGAAAAAAACAAACAGCACTGATGCGAACATAAAAGCCGGAGAAGAAATCTTCTCCGGCTTTTTTTATTCCACCGTACCGAACTGTTCGATAAACTTCTGCAGTGCGGGGAATGCAATATCATAATTCTTCTGCATCTTTTCCTTGAAATCGAAGGTATCCCTCACCTTGCGGATGCCGATGTAAATATCCTCGTCAAGCTTTTCGTCCCAGCCGACTGCTTCCGCAAAATCCGTATCGGACAGGTAGAATCGCATTGCCTCCGTCTGCTGATACTGCCCAAAGAAGGGTTCGAGATCCTCAAGCGTGGTGTCGGGGACAATGAATTTGTCCGCAGCGCTGTCGGAAATGACGAGCAGTGCCTCACCCATCTGAAATTCCGCAAACAGCTTTTGCGTATCACCGGAAAAGGCGTTGATCGTCGTGGCTTCATCGGAAGCGGGGATGTAATACACATCCACCGAAACCTTACCATCACCGTTCTCATCCTCAATATACTGCTCAAACAGGGTGCTGATATTTTCTGTACACTGCACGCTGAAATTGGGATCGTAGGACACCAGCATCACGATCAGATCGGGACGCACCATGGTGACCGTCTGGTACACGAGAAACCCAACGATTGCCGCAAAAAACGCACTAATGCCCATCCACCACTTGTTATGGTAGATGAAATTGCTGATCTTCTGACCGATGGTATACTTTTTCTGTTCCTTCGGCTCCTCATGGATGGTTTCGCTCTCCTCGATCACACCCTGCTTGAGACGCATCAGCTCCAGACGCTCCTCACGCAGCTTTTTTTCATAAGCGATTCTGCGTTCTTCCTCTGCCTGACGTGCAAGATCCTGCACCTTTTCTTCCTCTGCCTGCCGCATCTGCTCCATCTCACGGGCAATGTCAAGGACGCTTTTTTCTTTTGGTTTCTTTTCATTATTTTTGCTCATGCGCTTTCCTCCTACACAAAAGGACAGACTCCTCCCGAAGTCCGTCCCCAACGGCGAACCGCCGCCGGTGAGAGGATTCCTTTGAGCTGCGCCCAAGCGGGATCCCAAACCGACAGTGGTTCTGATATTTTCTTATTCCTCAGTTTCAGTTTCTTCCTTGGTTCTGCCGCTATTCACAGGCAGGGGCTTCATTGTCGGGAAGAGCAGTACATCACGAATGGACGGACTGTCAGTCAGCAGCATTACCAGTCTGTCCACGCCAAATCCCAGACCGCCCGTAGGAGGCAGACCGTATTCCAGTGCAGTTACAAAGTCCTCATCCACTTCGCCCGTCATATCCCCAAGCGCACGTCTTGCTTCCACCTGCTTAATGAAACGCTCCTTCTGGTCGATCGGATCGTTCAGCTCGGAGAACGCATTACCCATCTCTCTTGCATAAATGAAGTACTCAAAACGCTCCGTAAATGCGGGATTGGATGGCTTGCGCTTTGCCAGCGGTGAATTTTCTACGGGATAATCATAGATAATGGTCGGCTGGATGAGATTTTCTTCTACAAATGCATCAAAGAACGCAATCAGGACATGACCCTTGGTGGCATGTTCACCTTCCTCGACCTCAACGCCCTTTGCCTTTGCGCAGGCTCTTGCGTCCTCATCGGTTGCCCAGTCGTTGTAATCCACGCCGGCATATTCCTTAACAGACTCGATCATGGTCATGCGCTTCCAGGGCTTGCCGATTTCAATGTCAACACCCTGATAGGTCACGGTATCCGTGCCGCAGACATTCTTGGCAATTGTGCGGTACATATTCTCGATCAGATCCATCATGCCGATGTAATCGGTATAAGCCTGATACATTTCTACTGTTGTGAACTCGGGGTTATGGGAAGTATCCATACCCTCGTTGCGGAAGATTCTGCCCACCTCGTACACACGATCAAAGCCGCCGACAATCAGCTTCTTGAGGTTCAGCTCTGTCTCAATACGCATGAACATATCCATATCCAGCGTATTATGGTGTGTTACAAACGGTCTTGCAGCAGCTGCAATCTGGATGGGAAGCAGCACAGGCGTTTCTACCTCGATATAGCCGATGCCATCCATATAATTACGGATCTCTCTCATGATCTGGCTGCGCTTGACAAAAGTCTCCTTTACCTGCGGATTGCAGATCAGATCCAGATAACGCTGACGATAGCGCATATCCTGATCCTTCAGACCATGCCACTTCTCCGGCAGGGGCAGCAGGGACTTTGCAAGGAGTGTTACCTTCTTTGCATGCACGGAAATCTCACCCATGCGTGTACGGAACACAAAGCCCTCAACACCGATCATATCGCCGATATCCCACTTTTTGAATGCCTCAAAAGCCTCCTTGCCGATCTCATTCATGCGAACATAGACCTGCATTCTGTCGGTATGGTCACGCACGTCAATGAAGTTTGCCTTACCCATATTACGCCAGCTCATGACTCTGCCGGCAATGAATACGGTTTCAGCGGCAATCTCGTCAAGGCCTGCCTTGATCTTTTCCTCATCGCCGTCAGCAGCTTCCATCACTGCCTTTTCTCTCTCCTCATAGCTTGCACGCAGCTGTGCATTATGAATGGAAACGGGGAAGCTTGTCAGTGCAAACGGATCCTCGCCCTTTGCCTTCAGCTCCTCCAGCTTATCCACACGGATCTGCCGCAGGGAATTGGTATCCTGCTGCTGCTCGTCCAAAACATTCTGTTCTTCCTGCATATATCTCACCCTTGTCTTTGATATTCTATCTTTACTTGGAAATCTCCAGTACTTCAAACTTCAGCTCGCCTGCGGGAGCCTCAACCGTGAACACATCGCCTACTTTTTTTCTCATGGCAGCTTTGCCGATGGGAGATTCATCGGAAATCTTGTGTTCCTTGAAGTTTGCTTCCGTTGTGCCGACGATCTTCAGCTTTTCTTCCTTGCCGTCGCTGAGTCTGCGCAGTGTGATAACAGAACCAATACCGATTTCGTCCAGAGAAATATTCTCATCATCCACAACCTCGGCATTGTCCACCATTGCCTGCAGTTCTGCGATTTTACCTTCCAGAATTGCCTGCTCATTTTTTGCTTCATCATACTCAGCATTCTCGGATAAGTCACCGTAGGAACGTGCTTCTTTCAGCTTCTGAGCAACTTCCTGACGCTTGACAGTGATCAGATACGTCAGATCCTGCTGGAGTTTTTCGTAGCCCTCACGGGAAATTTGCATTTTAGCCATGATCCTGCTCCTATTCTATTTCAAATGTTTTTCGGAAACGCACATTCAGCATTCCGCAGAAAACCCATGTTTTCTGTATCCTTATTATTATAGTATATTTCGAACGGATTGTCAAGTGAATTGAACAAAAATCAAGATATATAACAAAAATCGCTGTATTGCCTAATGGCAATACAGCTGAGATTGTCAAAAAGTCTGCCTGCATAGTGCCCGTTGTCAGCGGAGCATCTCTATCGCTGCTGCAAGCTGCGGGTCGGTCTTGGGATCCACATTGCTGATCACGGTTTCTTCGCTCGCTGAAACCTCCTGATCCGGCGAAACACCAACACCATGATAGCATTCCGAGCGTGTGGTCTGATAAGTTGCCACTGTCAGCGTCAGTCCGCTGCCGTCATCCAACGAGGTCGTAACCTGCATGATTCCCTTGCCAAAGGTGGTTTCTCCCACAAGCTTCGCCTTTCCGAAATCACGCAATGACGCCGCAAACAGCTCCGCCGCACTTGCCGAGCTTCCATTGATCAGGACAACCATCGGCACATCCAGTTCGGACGCATCGGAATATACCACTGTTTCGGAACTGCCATCCTGATAGGTTGCAATTGCGATCTCTCCCTCCGGAAGCAGCGGATCAAGAATCTGCTCAAGCGAACGAAGCAAGCCGCCGCCATTGCCGCGCACATCAAAAATCAATGCCGTCGCACCGTTTGCCAGCAGTTCATCCAGAGTTTCCTGAAACTGCTCAGCGGTATTGTCACGGAAATTGCTGATGGAGATGTAGCCGATGTTTTTGGTCAGCAGTCTGCCTTTTACCGTCTTGACATTAAACGTCTTACGGACAATGGTATAATTGCGCTCTGTATCGTCACGGCGAATCCTGATTCTGACTCTGGTATCCACCTCGCCCTTGATCATGCTGACTGCTTCATCAAAACTGATCTCCGATACATCCTGATCTTCCACTGCAACGATCACATCATTGGCTTTCAGACCTGCTGCCTCCGCAGGAGATCCTTCCTGCACCTCGATCAGCAGGATATAACCATCCTCCTGAAGCTGCGCAGTTACGCCAATACCGATTGCCGTACCCGATTCCTTTTCTCGGAGCGCCTTATATTCCTGCGGTGTCAGATACTGGGAATAGGGATCACGCAACCCTGCCACATAGCCCTTGAGCATGCCATTCATCAGATCATCCTCATTGAGGTCCGTATAATAATGCTGACGGACATAGGTATCCAGCATTTCGAGGCGTTCGTATTTTGCTGCCTTTTCTTTCACTGCCTGCACCTTTTCATTAAAGTGACGGAGTGTGAAAAATGATGTTACAATAAAAGTGACTGCTGCCACCAATGCGGCAATGCTGATGGTCAGACCAAGACTGATTTTTTTATTCATAGGCTCCCGATGCCGCTCCTTTCAAAACAGGGACGGCATTCCGCCGTCCCTGTGTATGCTGCTTTTGCTTAGGTTGTATTGATACCTGACCCGATCACGCTGTTTTTCGATTTCTTTACGCATCCCGCGTCAAATTGTCACTCGAAATCCACGGATCATTTTGTATCAATCCCTTAGTAATTCAGGTAATTTTTGGGATTCACCGCACTGCCGTTCTTACGGATCTCAAAGTGCAGGTGGAAACCGGTAGAATGTCCCGTACAGCCAACCTGACCGAGGGACTGACCCTTGCTGACACGCTGACCGACCGATACGTTAACCTGCTGCATGTGGGCATACATCGTTGAATACCCATCCCCATGGGATACGAGGACGTAGTTTCCATAACCATTGCCGCAGCAGTTGCTGCTCTTGGGATAGTTATGGCTGCATCCGGTGGTTACTGCAATAACAGTACCTGCTCTGGAAGCAACGATGGTTGCACCCCTGTTCTGGGCAATGTCATAGCCCCTGTGCATTCTGCCCCATCTTGTACCATAATAACTGGATATGTAATAATGTCCCGGGCAGGGCCATGCGAAGGATGTTCCCGTATAATTGTTATTATTATTGTTATTGTTGTTGTTATTATTGTTGTTGTTATTATTGTTATTGTTATTATTCTGATTCTGCTGCTGTTGCTGCTGCTGTTTTTTAGCTTCTTCTTCCTGGCGCTTGCGTTCTTCCTCTTCCTTACGCTTACGTTCTTCCTCTGCACGGCGGATCTGCTCACGAATTTCTGCCTCAGCAGCATCCAGTCGCTTATTTTCAGCCTCTTTATCCTCAATGGACTGATTCAGCTTCCTTTCCTCCGCTGCCAGACGGTCGATCTCTGCCTGCGTCTGTCTTACAGATTCCTGCAGATCAGCCATTGCTTCCTTCATTTCGTCACGCTTGGCTTCCGCATCAGCTTTTGCAATTTCCAACGCAGCCATCTGTGTATTCAACGTTTCCAGATTGGTATTGTAGGATTCCAGCTGATCCTTTAAATTATTGATCAGCTCATCATCATGGCGTGCCACACAGGAGATCAGCTCATACTTGGACAGCAGATCGTAGAAATCCGTTGCGCCAACAAGTGCCGATGCAAGGCTGTCATTTCCATTGACATACATTGCACGCAGACGCAGCTTGAACGTTTCCAGACCCTCTGCAATATCGACTTCCTGCTGTGCGATCACATCCTTGAGATCCGCTATTTCAACATCTAAATTATAAATCTTCTCATTGAGCGTTTCCAGCTCGGTATCCAGAATCAGCATATTGTCCTGCAGAGTTTCAATCTTTTTCTGCAGTGCATTCTGATATTCCTTCTTCTTTTGCTGATTCTTTTCAAACTGTGCAAGCTGCTGCTCAAATTCCTTGATCTTCTTATTGTTTGCTTCCTTCTGTGCTTCCAGCTCTGCGATGGTCGCACTTTCTACATGCTGAACTCTGCCAAATGTCTGTGCAGCCATTCCGGTACAGCATAGCATTGCCAGACATACGGCAACTGCTTTCATTCCAAATCGTCTCATAATCCGCCTTTCGCAGAATTCACCTTCCTTATACGTTGATATGTCGTCTTGTACAAATGACACTGCCCAGTGCGCCGATCAAAGCGCCGCCCAAAACATAGGCAAGTGTTACTTTGATGTAGATTTCGCTGAACTGGATGATGCTGCCCATACCGATAATACTCAGCAGCGCCACCTGATCCTGAAGAATGCCCACCAGCGCATCATACAAAAGCCATGTGATGACCAGTGCGCTGCAGCCTGCCAGAAATCCTGTTACCATACCCTCTACAAAGAACGGCAGACGGATAAAGGCATTGGTTGCGCCGACATACTTCATAATCTGAATTTCCTCACGGCGTGCAAATACACTCGCCTTCGTCGTGTTGGAAATAATTACCATAGAAACAATAATCATCGCAAAGATGATCGCACCCATGACCCATGTGAGAATGGTTCGCAGCTGCAGCAGAATATTGACAAAATCATAGGGCGCACGGATGGAATAGATATGTTCCATCTGCTCGATCTGTGCAATCGTATTTGAAATTTCGCCAATATCCCGTACCTTGAGGCGATATGCGTCAACAAGGGGGTTGTCATCGCCCAGAGACTCGAACAGCACTTCATACTCTGCCATGCTGCTCTTGAGGGATTCAAATGCTTCCTCCTTGGAATAGAAGGATGCCTCTGTGACATTTGCCATAGCCTCAAGCTTTTTGCCGATTTCCTCCAATGCAGCGTCATTCGTGCCATCCTCAAGATACACGATTACCTCGTTTTTGGACTCGATGCCGCCGATGATGGAATTGACATTATAATATGCCAGAACAGAAAGTCCCACAAGCAGTAAAGACACCAGAAGCACACAGAATGAAGCAAATGCCATCATACGGTTCTTCCAGACATTATCAATGCCCTGTTCTACCAGATATTTGATACCGCTAAACTTCATTTGCGCCTCCAATCACCTCATCGAACACAACCTCACCCTGTGTGATATTGATGATACGTCCGCCGAAATGGCGTACAAGATCGTGTTCATGCGTTACCATCAGAATGGTAGTACCGCATTCATTGATGCCTTTGAGGAGTTCTACAATTTCATAGGACAGCTCGGGGTCGATATTTCCCGTTGGCTCGTCGGCAATAATGAGCTTGGGGTCATTGACCAATGCTCTTGCAATTGCCACACGCTGCTTTTCACCGCCGGACAGCTCGTTCGGGTAGGAATTTGCCTTTGCCTGCAGTCCCACCAGACTGATTACATAGGGAACACGCTTGCGTATGTACTTTCTCGGAGCGTCGATCACTCGAAGCACAAACGCAACATTTTCGTACACTGTCATGGACGGAATCAGGCGGAAATCCTGAAATACAAAGCCAATTGTACGGCGAAATTCCGGAATTTTTCTTCTCTTAAGCTTGTCCAGATTATAGCCGTTAACGATCACGGAGCCGCTGGTTGCATCAATTTCTTTCAGAATCAGTTTGATCATGGTGCTTTTTCCGGCACCGGATGAACCGACAACAAATGCAAAATCGCCGTCATTGATTTTCAGACTGACATTATTCAGTGCATCCACACCGCTGCTTGCATAGGTTACGGACACATTCTTTAGTTCAACCATTGAAAGACGTGCACCTTCCTTTCCTTTCTTCATTGCAAAATGAACCGGATAAAGACTTTGCCCGACACGCAGGTCTGTGTGTCAGGCAAAGAAATGCATCAATAAATCAGAACTTTACAGGGTTTGCCTGAAGATATTTTTTAACCATGAGTGCAATCTTGAAAATGATTGCATGATCGAATTCTCTCAGATCAAGACCTGTCAGCTTCTTGATTTTTTCTAATCTGTAAACGAGTGTATTACGGTGTACGAACAGCTTTCTGGAAGTTTCAGATACGTTCAGATTGTTCTCAAAGAACTTCTGAATCGTAAACAATGTTTCGTGGTCAAGGGACTCAATGCTGCCACGCTTGAACACCTCGTGCAGGAATGTATCGCACAGAGTTGTCGGAAGGTGGTAGATCAGGCGGGCAATACCCAGATTATCGTAACTTACAATCACCTTGTCAGTATCAAATACCTTGCCGACCTCCAGCGCCATCTGCGCTTCCTTAAACGATTTTGCCAGCTCCTTCACGCTGGTTACAGCAGTACCAATGCCCACGTTGACACGGGTATAGAATTCACTGCTGAGCGTATCGGAAATCGAACGAGCCAGATTCTCCAGATCCTTGGATTCTACCGTGCTCTTGATCTCCTTTACCAGTACGATGTCATTCTCTGTGATATTGAACACAAAATCCTTGTTCTTGTCGGGGAACAGGTTCTGGATTACATCGTATGCGGAAATATCATTGGAAGATACAATGCGGATGAGCAGTACAACACGGCTGATCTCTGCATTAAAATGCAGCTCTCTTGCCTTGATGACAATGTCACCCGGCAGTACATTATCCAGAACAACGTTCTTGATGAAGTTGTTTCTGTCATACTTTTCATCATAATACTGCTTGATATTCGACAGTGTAATGGAGAGAATGGTAGCATACTTGGATGCTGCCTCATCCGTTCCCTCTACAAATACCGCATAATCCGGCTTGGCATGCGGTCCGAACGGCTTATATGTATAACCGTCACGGATAAATATGTCATGGGTGTCGCTCAAATCCAGGGACACAAACTCGTTGGTCGTTCCGATCTTTGTCAGGTCACTGCATGCAATAATGGTTGCATTCTCATCTACCACGCCGATGGTAGCATCCATGGTATCACGCATCTGATGTACAAGCCCCTGAAACAGTCTGTTGGACATAGTCTAACTTCCTTCCGTTTTTTATTTTTACATACACTCGTTACTGCATTTCTCTACATATTACAAATTGTAACATATAGTTATTACAATAGTATGAACGCAACGTTAATTTTTTTTGATTTCTTGTGATTTCGGCGAATATTTTTCCCCTCTTTTGTATATTCATCACAAAGCTATCATAAAACTTGTAACCATTTGGTAACTATTAAGGAAGTTTGGCAAAGCCGATCCTTGATTGCAGCTCATGCTGCTGACCAAAGGTTCACCTCATTCGGGAAGGTAACTCCCCCATAATCATGAATCTTACATTGATTCGGGACAATCAATTTTAAGAATGGACATTGCATTGCGCAGGGTCTGTCCGACTGCACGGCAGATTGCAGTTCTTGCCTCACGAATCGCCTCTGTTTCGGCATTTTTCACGCTGCATGCATCATAGAACTTGTGGAACAGCGTCGCAAGCTCAAGTGCATACTTTGTTACTCTGGACGGATCATATGCCTTTGCGGCAGCTTCGATCTCTGCAGGGAACTGTGCCAGATGACGAATCAGTTCGATTTCCTGTGCGGTTTCCGGTGCAGGAAGCTCGGATACTGCACGTCCGTCCTGATACAGACCCTCCTGCTGAAGGTTGCGCAGGATGCTGCAGATTCTTGCGTGCGCATACTGCACATAGTAAACGGGATTCTGAGAGGACTGCTCCACCGCAAGGTCAAGATCGAACTCGAAATGGGAGTTTGCCTCACGCATATTGAAGAAGAAGCGTGCCGCATCCAGCGGAATATCCTCAAGCAGGGTAACCAGTGTGATCGCCTTGCCGCTTCTCTTGGAAAGCTTCGCAACTTCGCCATTTCTCAGCAGAATTACCATCTGCATCAGCACCACATCCAGATGGCTTACGTCCACATCCAGTGCCATGAGGGCAGCCTTCAGACGGGGCACATAGCCGTGGTGGTCAGCACCGAGGACATTGATCGCCTTATCAAACTTTCTGGTCACGAGCTTGTCGCAGTGGTAAGCAATATCCGGCACGATATAGGTCGGAATGCCATTTGCACGAACAAGTACGAAATCCTTATCCGCACCAAATTCGGATGCCTTGAACCAAATCGCACCCTCCTGTTCATAGGTATAGCCCTTTGCCTTGAGTGCATCCACGATTTTCCAAACACTGCCATCGGCATGGAGTGTACTCTCATGGTACCAGTTGTCATATTCCACACGGTATTTTTTCAGGTCACGCTCCAGACCTGCCACATTCTTGGGCAGCGCATACGCAACCAGTGCATCACGGCGAGTCTTACTGTCGGTTTCAACGAATGCGTCACCATTTTCCTCAGCAAAGCCCTCTGCATGAGCAATAATGTCGGGGCCATGGTATGCATCCTCCGGCATTTCCACGCCTTCCTTATACTTCTGGAGGTAGCGAACTTCCAGAGAAGTCGCAAACTTTTCGATCTGGTTTCCGGCATCGTTGACATAGAACTCACGCTCCACATCCCAGCCCGTCCATTCAAGCAGGGCAGAAATGCCGTCGCCGAGCGCTGCGCCTCTCGCATTGCCCACATGCATCGGGCCTGTGGGATTTGCGGAAACAAATTCCACCAGTGCGCGCTTACCCTTGCCGCCGTCGGTCTTACCATAATTCTCCGCATCCGTCAGAACCGCCTGCACAGTGTCGGAGAACCAGTTTTTCTTCAGGAAGAAATTGATGAAGCCGGGGCCGGCAATTTCCACTCTCTCAAAGTAAGTACCTGTAAAATTCAGGCTTTCTGTGAGCATTTCCGCAATCTTTCTCGGCGGCATACGCAGCGCCTTTGCGGAAACCATCGCAATATTTGCGGCAAAGTCGCCATGGGACTTGTCCGCCGGAACTTCAATTTTAAATGCCGGTATCGGCTCGGCAGGCACTTTTTCCTCTGCAACGAGCGCACCGAGCGCCTGCAGCAACATTTCACGCAGCTGCTCCTGTGCAGCCGCCATCATATTTGTCATATTGATTCCTCCTGTGTATCTTTTTTCCGCACATCCAAAATGATTTCATTATCGGACAGCAGTGTGGAATTTCCATCTACAATATAGCGCATCTCCAGATGGCCGCCATGCTCCGTCAGTGTACTTCTTACCCATTTTGCGGTAATTCCCACTGCAATATCGCCGAATGGCGTTGCATAGTGGCAGAAATGCTTCACGCCCGACTGCACCACCAGATGCGTCTGGAACGTGCCGGTACGAATGACGGATACCATCTTTTCCGGTGAGACACGCAGCTGCATGTGCGAACCCTCCATTCCGGTGGTCTCCGATTCATCGTATTCCAGCACGAGATCGCCGTTTTCATCCCGATAGAACTCGGTTTCCGTATTCAGTTCACTTACTGATGTATCCTTACCATCATGCTGAATGCTTTTCAGCATCAAAATCCACTGTTCTTTCAAGATTTTCTCCTCTATATTCTACTGCTGAACACCTGTCCGTGTGCGGCATCCTCCAAAAAATGCTTTGCATTCTCACGGAACATGGACACACTGTCGCTGACATAGTATCTGTTCTTTCCCTTTTCTGTTCTGTCCGTCAGCAGCTCCCGTTCTTCAAGGCAGCGCTTGGCGAATTTCGCCGCTTCCTCACCGGGAGAGATCAGATTCACATCATCCCCCATAATATCCGCAATAATATCACGGATGATCGGGTAATGCGTACATCCCAGAATCAGGGTATCCACCTGTGCGTTGCGGATCGGTTCCAGATACTCCTCCGCCGCAAGACGTGTAATTTTATTGTTTCTGTCCGTGTATCCGTATTCCACCAGATGCACGAACAGCGGACATGCCATTGCCGTTACACACACATCGTTATTGATCGTGTGCATGGCATGCTCATAGCTTCCGCTGCGAATCGTCGCAGGCGTACCAATGACACCGATCCTGCCGTTTTTTGTCACGGCACATGCGGTTTCTGCCGCAGGATACAGCACACCGGTGAACGGCATATCCTCCACAGGGGAATTGGTTCCCAGTACAGAGCTGACCGTGCCGCATGCGGCAATGATCATTTTTACCGGATGTCTGAGAAGAAACGCCACATCCTCCCTTGCATAACGCAGGACGGTTTCACGGCTGCGTGTACCATAGGGAATACGGGCGGTATCGCCGAAATAAATGATATTTTCATTCGGAAGTATCCGATTGAGTTCCTTGACGGCAGTCAGACCGCCAAGCCCCGAATCGAATACGCCGATGGCATTGTTATCCATGGCTGCCTCCGATCAATAGGTTCTGTCTGCGTTGTCGATCGCCTGCTCGATCAGCTTATCTACGAGGTAGGACGGGGACATGCCCAGATCTTCCATAAGCTTGGGATACATGCTGATGGAGGTAAAGCCCGGCATGGTGTTGATCTCATTGAGGATGATCTCCCCTTCTTCCGTCAGGAAGAAATCCACACGGGACAGCCCCTTGCATCCCATTGCACGGTATGCCTTGAGCGCAACCTCCTGAATTTCCCTGCCCTTCTCATACGGGATTCTTGCCGGAATGAAAAGGTTGGAGCCGCTGAGGATATATTTCGCATCATAATCATAGAAGGTCTTGCAGGATTCAATCTCACCGACAAAGGACGCAAACGGAGAATCATAGCCAAATACGGCAACCTCCAGTTCTCTGCCGTTGATGCATTCCTCCACGATGACCTTGTTGTCATGGGAGAATGCGATTTTCACAGCGTCAAGCAGTTCCTCCGCATTGTTTGCACGGTTGACACCGATGGAAGAACCTGCATTTGCGGGCTTGACAAAAAGCGGGAAGCCCAGCTCCTCGGCAACTGCCTCACAGCGCTGCTCAAGCTTATTCATTTCACGCTGTGTCACCACGCGCCATTTTGCGGTGCGGATGCCGTTATAATCAAGCATCGTATGGGTAGCACCCTTATCCATGCAGGCAGCGGACGCCAGCAGACCGCATCCGACATAGGGGATTTTTGCCAGATCCAGCAATCCCTGAATCGTACCATCCTCGCCGTTTTTACCGTGAATTACAGGGAACACCACGTCGATCTTCTTCACAGATGCTTCGCCGTTCTCAATGGTGATCAGACCCTTGTGAATGGGGTCGGGAGAAAGGATCGCAGAGGTGCAGTCGGGATCACGCTCCCACTCGCCGGATGCAATGGATAACGTGTCGCCCGGATAGTACAGCCATCTGCCCTTTTTGGTAATACCCACGCAGACAACCTCATACTTATCCCTCGGAATATTCTCAATGATATGTGTAGCGGACTTCAGAGAAATATCATGTTCACTGGATGCACCGCCAAACAAAACTGCTACTCTGATTTTTGACATAATCTGTCTACTCCTTTATAAAATATATCTCAACCGGATCGCATGCAGTACGCATCACGCTCGGACACACTTTTTATTGTACCACATTTTGCAGCAAACTGCAAGCATTTTTTGAAAAAACTACCGGATTTGCCGTTTTCTGCTGAAAAACACCATTCATACAGTGTGATATAGTATAATCTATGTGAAAAAAATACATAAAATTACAGTTGGGCAAAACAAAACCGCCGGACGAATCCGGCGGTATGTACGATTATTCTTCTGTTGTTTCAGCCTCAACCACAATCGGTTCAACCTCTGTGGTATCCACTTCTGTCAGATCCTTGCCCAGCAGCTCCGGCAATTCCATGCCTGCCTGCTTGAACAGCTCGTTGAGCGGAGGAACTGCCTTCATCATACCGGAAATAAAGCCGGCTGTGGAGTTCTGACCGTTCTCATTCGTGCCGCTGTCCCATACAGTGATCTTGTCGATCTTGATGTTCTTGATTGCTTCAACCTGAATTGCAACCAGATCCTCAAGCTTTTCAGCAATGAGCAGCTTCACAGCGGAATCTGCATCGCCGCCGGCTGCATCCACGATCTGACGCATACCTTCTGCCTGACGAACCAGAATTTCCTGCTGACCCTTAGCCTCAGCCTCCATCTTTGCAAAGATAGCGTCTGCCTCGCCTCGTGCCTTGCGGCGGATAACTTCTGCCTCTGCCTCTGCGTCGATCTCAGCCTGTTCCTTTGCGATTTCAGCCTTAACGATGATGTCTGCGTGCTGTGTAGCCTTTTCCAGAGCTGCACGCTGATGCTCAGCTTCCTGCTGTGCAACGTATGCTTCCTGCTTTGCCTTTGCAGCCTGTACAGCTTCGGCAGCGGTAGCCTGACGGAGGGACTCAGCCTCACGCTCACGACGGATCGCCTCGGACTGTGCAACTGCTACTCTTGCATTGTTTTCACCCTCGATAGCAGCAGCGTTTGCAGCAGCAACCTGTACACGCTGTTCCTGCTGTGCGTTTGCCTGACCGATTTCACCGTCACGGTTCTGCTCAGCGACGCTCTTCTTCGCATCGTTTACAGCCTTCGCAGCAGCTTCCTTACCCAGAGCATTCAGGTAGCCGGACTCATCGGTGATGTCGGTTACGTTTACGTTGATCAGTCGCAGACCGATCTTCTTCAGTTCGATCTCTACGTTCTTTGCAACCGCCTGTGTGAACTTCTCACGGTCGGAGTTGATTTCCTCAATATCCATGGTTGCAATGATCAGACGCAGCTGACCGAATACGATATCCTTTGCCAGTTCCTGAATTTCCACAAGTTTCAGACCCAGCAGACGCTCAGCAGCATTCTGCATAACGCCCGGCTCTGTGGAAATACCAACGGTAAATCTGGACGGAACATTGATACGGATGTTCTGCTTGGACAGCGCATTCTTCAGGTCAACGTTCATGGAAATGGGTGTCAGATCCAGATACTGATAGGACTGGATGACCGGAACGATAAATGCAGCACCACCGTGGATGCAGCGTGCGCTTCTCGGCTGACCGAACTGGTCTGCACCAACCTTACCGTAGATTACCAGAATCTTATCGGAAGGACATTTTCTATAACGGGAAAGAATTGCCAGAAGTGCAGCAAATAAAATAACTACTACTACACAAATGATTACAAGAATACCAAAATCCATCTTAATCTTCTCCTTTTACAATTAATGAAATGATTGGACTGTCAGCAAAGATTCTCTGCTGCATGATTCGGGCTACTCTGCGCTGCTCTCAACAACAAGTGTGTCGCCAAGAACATCCGTCACCAGAACCTGTGTTCCGGTTGCCAACGGCGCTGCACCTGCATTGACAGCATCAATTTCACAGAAACGGCCCTGCAGCTGCATGGTCACCTTGCCCTCGCCTTCACCCTTCGGCGGAACTGTCAGATAAACCGTTGCCGTTTCACCAAGTGCATTTTTCAGATTCAGTGTACCATCTTCAGCAAGTTTTGCAGATGCCTGCACCATCTTTGCTACAACAAACATCATCGCAAGACCACATACCAATGCAATCAGCATACTGATCGGCACTGCCAGCTTTGCGCTGACACACACAATGGCTACCCATCCGAATACAGTCGTGAATGTAACGATCGTCTGAAGCGTCAGGAACTTGAGGTTGCCAAAATCCGCAGGATTTCCACCGTCGTGGACATCGCCGACGTCGTGGATCTCACCACAGGTATCGCACACATCACCGGAAAGATCTGCATCAAATGCAGCATCCGTATCCAGATCCAATCCCGATGTATCTGAAACATCCACGCCGCCGTCATCCGCACCGCCCATCATCGACAGGATCATCTGCAGAATTAAAATCAGCGTGGAAGGAATCGCAATACAATAAAGTACCTGGAGAACAATTCCTAAGCTTTCCCACCAAGCTAACATATCTTCTTCCTCCTTTCCCTATTTTATGCCTTTTTACCCAATTTTGGGTGTTTATCATGTAAATTTTATTTACTGAATTTATTATATCTCAAAATTCGACATTTGTCAATAGATTTTTTCACATTTTTTTACTTTGGTAAAAAATTTTTATCCCACCCCTCATCCTGCCGCCCGACAGTGCATTTTATAATATGTGTATGCGGCGTAAATAATATTTTGCATAAAATAAAAAAATTTTCAAAAAGTACTTGCTTTTTCTTTTTTTATGTGTTATGATATAGTAAAGGCAGTAAACAAGGTTTACGAAGAAGGAGATGATTTCATGGATAATGCAGAACTGGGCAGACGTCTGAAGGCAGCAAGACTGGCAAAAAAAATGACGCAAAGCGATGTTGTAGGCGACTTCATCACACGCAACATGCTCAGCCAGATCGAGAGCGGAAACGCAACGCCTTCCATGAAAACTCTGGAATACCTCGCAGGTGTCCTGGAGATTCCGATGGAAAGATTACTGGCAGATCAGGGAGGTCCGACGGAGCCGGAAGCAATTTCGGTACTTGTCCGTGCCAAGGTACTGCTGAAGGAGCAGAACTACGAAGCCCTGCTGCAGGTGAAGGAATCCAGCAGCGCCATCACCGATGAGCTGCACGCCCTTCACAGCATTGCACATCTGGAACTTGCCAAACAGCTCAGCCAAGCACAGCAGACCGAACAGATGCAGGCGGCAGTCATGCACGCACGCCTTGCCATTCAGGAGGCAGAGTGCGGTATTTACGCAAACGAAGCGCGCTGCACAGAGGCAAAGCAGCTGATCACAAAGATCGCACAATACCTCAGCAGCTATTATTCCAGCCTTGCACAGGCAGGAAGTACCGCAGTCATTTGACGATCAGGGACTTTCACCGTACAAAAACGGTGAAAGTCCGCTTTTTCGTGCAGAAAACAGCTTGTCACACAAGTTTTTTTGTGCAGAATTTCTTGAAAAATCAGATGGAAAAGCCTTGACAAATGATTGAAAATATGATAAAATAATAATACCTCTTTGCGGGGGTATTTTTTATGTGCTTTTCATATCCACCGCTCATCGAGGGAGGCAAACAACCTAAGCATCCGAGGGTTTCGGATGAAGTAATCTATCAGGAGGTGCCGATATATGAGAGTTAAGGTGACTTTAGCCTGCACAGAATGCAAGCAGCGCAACTATGTTTCTAAGAAGAACAAGAAAAACGATCCTGAGAGGATCGAAATGAGAAAGCACTGCAAGTTCTGCAGAAAGCATACGCTGCACAAGGAAACAAAGTGATCGGAGGTCTGACGCATGGCGAAAGAGAAAAAAGACACTTTGAAAAACAGTGAGACTTCCGTAAAGGAAGAAACAAAAAAAGCCAAAAAAGCAGAAAAGAAGTCCAATAAGAAGGACGAGGGCAAGCTCGGTTTCTTTGCACGCATCGGTAAGTGGTTCAAGGATCTCAAGATCGAGTTCAAGAACGTAACATGGCCGACAAAGAAGACCGTTATAATCAATTCCGGCATCGTACTGTCAACAATTCTTGTTGCCAGCATTATCGTAGGCGGACTTGACCTCGGACTTGTGGAACTGATGAAGTTCCTGATCGGGCTGAGCCAGAAGTAATACAAACGGCGAAGAAGGAGGATTTACGATGTCACAGTCGGCAAAATGGTATGTTATTCACACATATTCCGGTTACGAAAATAAAGTAGCGCAGAATATTGAAAAGGTTGTGGAGAATCGTAAGCTGCACGATTTGATTCATGAAATCCGAGTTCCCACCGAGCGTGTTACGGAAATTGTTGACGGAAAGACCAAGGAAGTAGAGCGTAAGATTTTCCCCGGTTATGTACTGGTGAAGATGGTTTACACGGATGATTCCTGGTACGTTGTCCGCAACACTCGTGGCGTAACGGGCTTTGTAGGTCCTGCCTCTGAACCCACTCCCCTTTCTGAAAAAGAAGTGGCGGCAATGGGTGTAGAATCCACATCTACTATTGAAGTGGATTACAGCGTGGGCGACCGCATTCGTGTTACGGGCACAAATCTGGATGGTTTTACCGGTATTGTTCAGAACATCGACCTCGAAGGCGGACAGGTTGAAGTACTTGTCAATATGTTCGGACGTGAAACACCGACTACCATCGCATTGAATCAGGCAGTCAAGCTTGATGACTAAGTATGTTTCAAGATGAAAGCAGAAATGCTTTCCGTGGGAGAGATGCGGCAGCCTCCGCACTCGCCTTTACCACAATAATGGAGGTGCAATATCATGGCACAGAAAGTAGTTGGCTATATTAAGCTGCAAATCGCTGCAGGTAAGGCAACACCTGCACCGCCCGTTGGTCCTGCACTGGGTCAGCACGGCGTAAACATCATGGCATTCACAAAGGAATTCAACGAGAGAACAAAGAATGACATCGGTATGATCATCCCGGTTGTTATCACTGTTTATGCTGATCGTTCCTTTACATTTATTACTAAGACTCCCCCCGCAGCAGTTCTGATCAAGAAGGCTTGCGGTATCGAGAGCGGTTCCGGCGTTCCGAACAGAACCAAGGTTGCTAAGATCACTAAGGAACAGGTTCAGAAGATCGCTGAGACAAAGATGCCCGACCTCAATGCAGGTTCTCTGGAAGCTGCTATGAGCATGGTTGCTGGTACAGCTCGTTCCATGGGCGTTGTTGTAGAAGACTAATTTCGGCAGACATTCTGCCACTCAATATGGTGGGAGGAAACTTTCCGCTAATCGGATGTGCGAAGCAGCACACCGGTATTACCACTGAATTAGGAGGAAATAATAATGAAACACGGCAAGAAGTATGTAGACAGCCGTAAGGCAATTGATTCTACAAAGCTCTATGATTCCGTTGAAGCTTTGGATATGGTTTGCAAGAATGCAAAGGCAAAGTTTGATGAGACTGTAGAGGCTCACATTCGTCTCGGCGTTGACTCCAGACATGCTGACCAGCAGGTTCGTGGTGCAGTTGTACTGCCCAACGGCACTGGTAAGAAGGTAAGAGTTTGCGTATTCTGCAAGGAAGACAAGTACGAAGCAGCTCAGGCAGCAGGTGCTGAATTTGTTGGCGGTATGGATCTGGTTGACAAGATCATGAAGGAAAACTGGATGGATTTCGACGTTGTTATCGCATCCCCCGACATGATGGGTCTGGTTGGCCGTCTGGGTCGTGTGCTCGGTCCTCGTGGTCTGATGCCCAACCCCAAGGCTGGTACTGTAACTCCCGACGTAGCAAAGGCTGTTACCGAGGCTAAGGCTGGTAAGATTGAGTATCGTCTGGACAAGACCAACATCATCCACTGCCCGATCGGCAAGGCATCCTTCGGCGCTGAGAAGCTCGACCAGAACTTCGCAACTCTGATGGAAGCAATCGTTAAGGCTAAGCCGGCTGCAGCAAAGGGTACCTACCTGAAGTCCTGCACAGTGACTTCCACAATGGGCCCCGGCGTTCCGGTTGCTACTAACAAGTACGGTGTATAATTTCATATGCTTATCCCCTCTTTCCTGACGGAGAGAGGGGATTTTTTGAGTTATAACAACATTGCCCCGTTCTAATGAACGGGGCAATTGTTTTATTTCGCATCAAGTGACGGAATCAACTTTACGAGGTATTTCAGGATCATCAGGCTGTCCGCAGCTGTGGGCTTGCCGTCGCCGTCAACATCTGCAGCTGCTCTTTCCCCTTTTCCCAGTGTATTGGCACCAAGCAGTGCACGGTTCAGGGCAATGACATCCAGGATATCCACTTTGCGGTTTCCATCGGTATCGCCATAGATGATCACCGAATCTTCTCCTGCCACAACACTGAACGGGTAAAGTGATTCACCTCCCCAGCCCTTGACTATCAGGTTGGTGGTACCGACGGATACGCCCTTGATCACAAAGGTGTAATCATCGATCTTTTCCTCGATGACTGCAATGGATTCATCCTCGATGCAGAAATCATCAATTGAAAATTCGCCGATAATTTTCAGTGTCACCTCTGCAGTTTCGCCGACCTTCAGATTCTTCGGGAGTCCTACCACATCCACGCCGTCCGCATCCACCGGAGGCTCCACTGCACCGCCGCCGTCATACAGATCCTCCGGCAGCTCGCTCAGCGTCAGGCAGTAATCACTCTTGAGAAGCTTTGCCAGCTCATCCTTATCCTGCTTATCCTCACCGCTGAGGAAGTTCTCCTGTCCGTTGTCATACCATGTGCAGAAATACAGCCAGCCAGCGTTTTCAATGGTCAGATTATCCAGACTCGGAACCGTATCATTCTCAGGCATTGCAACCATCTTCTTGCCGTCCACATGGTCGTAAATGGAATAGAAAATGCCGGTTTCTGCATCAAGATTCGGACCGCTTGTCTTGCCGTCATGGCGGTTGTAAACGCAGTTGTACTTGTCCAGACCAACAATATCCACATACTCATCGCCGGAATACCACTGTGCGGATTCATCGGACCATGCGTACAGATTCTGTACCCAGATCAGATTATGCAGACCGTAGGTTTCTGTAAGCTCCGTATACAGGTACTTCCACAAAGCCTTGTAAGGCTCCGCACCATTCTGAGACCACCAGAACCACGCACCCTTGCCGTCAAGACCGCCGTTGCCCTCCGCCTCATGGAACGGACGGAACAGGATCGGACAGCCCGCCTCCTGTGCAAGGAGCAGCTGCTCAGCAAGATCCTCCACGCAGAGCTTGAAGAAATCGTTCTCTTTTGTACCCTCCACGGATGCCTTTGCAACATCAAAGCTGCTGTTGGGCTTGTAGCTTACCGCCGTCCAGTCGATCGGCTCACCGACCTCATAATTTGCAAAATCCGTCGGTACATTGAGATGCCAGCAAACCGTTGCAATGCCGTTTTTGTTGGCTACCCAATCAATCAGACGCTCAGTGGATCCGTCCTCCCAGCCGTACATGGGGTTGTAGTTCATCAGGTCAAAGCCACGGATCGCAGGGTAGTCCCCCGACAGTTCCTTGATATAATCAAATTCCAGATCGTAGTTCGTCAGCTTGTACTGGCGGTTCTGCTGATCATATTCAAACTTCTTGCCGTTTTCGTCATAGCACTTCCAGACGAAGGTGGAACCATCATCCGCCTTGGAAAGATCGGCTTCATCATAGGTATAGACATTGCCATCATTGTCCGTCAGCTGTCCTGCATCGGTATCCAGCCTCAGAGAACGTGTTGTCTGGTGCATGGAGCTGCCGCCGCCGTAGATCTCCTGCTGTCCGGACAAAATATGCTTGCCGTATACAGAGGAAAGGTAGCTCATCAGCGCCTGCGTTTCCGGTGTTGCATCGGGATCGCAGGGCACACTGTTGCCCACAAGCGTCATCCTTTCCGCCTCCTTGATCGTAATGGTGTCAAACGCAGCATAACCGTACTGCGGTGTAATTTCAATGGTGTTTGTTCCCTTCTTCAAACGGAAATTGCCAAAGCTGAAATCCTTCCATTCCTTGGAATATCCGATACGCTTCATGTATGCCGTTCCGTTGATCTTGATCGTCTGATCCCTTCCCTCCTCATTCAGGATCTGCACAAAACGACAGGAAACCTCATACATGCCTTCTGCAGGAGCTTCTACCTCCATGCGGATCGTTCCATTGGTCTGATACACAAAACCCTCTCCGCTGTAGCCGGGAACCTGAGTTTCATAAATACTCGTCCAGACTGTGCAGCCGTCAAGTTCCAGATCCTCTGCTTCATAAGTGCCAAGCTCCAGCGCAGACGCATGATACTGCGGCATTGTACTGCATAAAGAAAGGCACATTGCGGCAGCAGAAGAAAATGCCGCAAGCTTTTTCGTAAATTTTTTCATTTACCGTTCCTCCCTAAATATAATTTACTTAAATTATACCATGTTTTGACTTAAATTTCTACATTAAATCTGCACAAAAACAAAGCAAAAAAATTGGGAAAGATTACAAAAAAAGGATTCCCAAACCAAAATTTCGGGAATCCTTGAAAATTCAATTATGCCTCTGCATTTGCAGCAATTGCAGCGATAACCTCGGAGAGGAGGTTTGCCGGAAGCGGCTCATAGCGGAGGAATTCCATCGTAAAGTTACCCATACCACGGGTTACCTGACGCAGATACATTGCAAAGTCATGCATCTCACGAACCGGAACTTCAGCAGTAATGGTGGTTTCGCCCTTGCCGGCAGGTTCCATACCCAGCACTCTGCCACGGCGCTTGTTCAGCTCGCCCATGATGTCGCCGGTATTATCATCCGGAGCAGTTACATTCAGTGTGCTGATCGGTTCAAGCATAACAGGATCGGCATTCTTCATACCTTCCTTATACGCGATGGAAGCTGCCATCTTGAACGCCATTTCGGAGGAGTCAACCGGATGGTAGGAACCATCCAGCAGGATCGCCTTTAAGCCAACTACCGGGCATCCGGCAAGCACGCCTTTCTTTACGGCATCCTGCAAACCCTTTTCAACTGCGGGGAAGTAATTCTTCGGTACGGATCCGCCGAATACCTTCTCCTCAAATACCAGAGAATCGCACACGCACGGTTCAAATGCGATCTTAACATGACCATACTGACCATGACCGCCGGACTGCTTCTTATGCTTGCCCTCTGCTTCCACCTTCTTACGAATGGTTTCACGATATGCAACCTGCGGTTCACTGAGCTTGACATCCGCACCAAACTTTGCCTTGAGCTTGGAAACTGCAATTTCCAGATGCTGCTCGCCCAGACCGCTGAGGATCATTTCCTTTGTCAGATCATCCTGCACGTAGGTCAGGGTCGGATCTTCTTCAACCAGACGCTGCATACCTGCGGAAATCTTGCTCTCATCGCCCTGTGCCTTAGCACGAACTGCCATGGAGTAGCAAGCTCTCGGAAATTCCGGCATTTCTGCTGCTGCCACACGGGACGGCGCACAGAGTGTATCACCGGTGGATGCAGAAATCTTTACTGCAACAACAATATCACCAGCGGATGCGGACTTCACTTCTGTCTGCTTCTTGCCAAGCAGTGTATAGAGCTTGCCGATCTTTTCTTCTGCGCCTGTTCTGGAGTTGACAACGCTGCTTTCAGCGGAAATGCTGCCGCTGAGCACCTTCAGGTAGGACATCTTGCCAACAAACGGGTCTGCAACAGTCTTGCATACCAGTGCTGCAAGCGGAGCAGATGCATCGCATGCGATCTCAACAACGTCATCACCGGCAGTTGCCTGTGCAGCAGGAACTTCATTGGCTGCCGGAAGCAAAAGACCTACTTCCTTGAGCAGCATGTCAATACCTGCCAATGTCTGTGCAGACGTGCAAACTACGGGCGTGATCATACCATTATTCATGCCATTGTGGATACCGTCAATCAGTTCCTTCTGTGTGAATGCTTCACCCTCAAAGAACTTCTCCATCAGCTCATCGTCGGTTTCTGCAACAGCCTCGGAAATTGCTGCTACCAGACCCTCCAGACGATAGTCCTTTTCGGTCACTGCATCCTCCGGCAGACCAACTTCCACTGCCTTGCCCTTGTCATCATACTTGTATGCCTTCATTTCGATGAGGTTCACATAAGAAACAATCTCACCGTTCTGCAGTACGGGAACAACTACCGGACAAACGGTCGGACCGAATACGGTTTTCAGGGATGTAAGAACATTAAAGAAATTCGCATCCTTATCATCAATCTTTGTGATGACAAACATGGTGGATTTATTCATTGCCTGCGCAGCCGCATATGCCTTCTTTGTGCCTACGTTTACGCCGGATTTAGCGGATACGGCGATCATAACGGTATCCGCAGCCGCAATACCAGACTGCATTTCACCTGCATAATCCAGAATACCCGGAGTATCCAGCAGGTTCACCTTGTTGCCGTCATATGTAAAGGATGCCAGCGCTGTGGAAATAGAACCCTTGCGCTTGATTTCCTCCGGATCATAGTCGCATACAGTGGTGCCGTCTGCAACCTTGCCCAGACGATCGGATGCGCCTGCGCAGTACAGAAGTGCTTCAGCAAGTGAGGTTTTACCGGAACCGTGATGTCCGGCAAGTGCAATGTTTTTAATTTGGTTGGCCATAGAAAATCGCTCCTTTGTCTATTTTTTATTCATCATTGTAATCTGTCGTAAATCTGGTTCTCGTACAGGATACAACACTACAAGTATCATTATAACATCTGTGAAACGGTTTTGCAATGAATTAAACACATTTTCTATATATTCCATATCTTTGTGGATTCTATTTTGTTTATTATGCACAATAAATCCCCCGTTCTGAAACGGGGGATTCCATTTAATTCTTTGCCTGCAGCAGTGCAGCCGCCCAACCTTCTTTTTCATTGACTGCAAGCTTTGTAAATCCTGCGGCTTCCAGTACATCCAACACCTCGTCCGCACGTTCGATGATGATGCCGGATACGATGAGATAGCCCTGTGCTTTCAGGAATTTACCGAAATACCCGGACATCGCAATCAGGACATCCGCCACGATATTCGCACAGATCACATCATAGCCGCCGCCGATCTTTTCGCAAAGCGCAGCATCCGAGCAGATGTCGCCGCAGTAGGCGGTATAGCGATCAGTGCCGATGCCATTCTTCTCTGCATTCTCGACAGCAGTACGGACGGAATTTTCCACGATGTCCACTGCCACGGCATTCTCCGCACCCAGCAGAATTGCACCGATGGAGAGAATACCGCTGCCGCAGCCGAGATCCAGCACGCTGTCGTGGGGCTTGAGGATGGTTTCCGTCAGCTCCAGACAAAGGCGTGTCGTATGATGCTGTCCCGTGCCGAAGCTGGAGGCAGGATCAATTTCCAGCACGATGCGGTCATTTCCTTCGGGCAGCTCCTCCCACGAAGGCTTGATCAGCAGCTTTTCGCCAATGGGCAGGGGCTTGAAATACTGCTTCCAGTTGTTTGCCCAGTCGTCCTCCGCAACATTTCCGCAGGAAATGTTCAGGCTGCCGAAAAATGCGGCATTTTCGGAGGCTTTGAGCTGTTCAAGCAGATTCTTCACACCGGAGAGCTGTTCTGCACCCTGTGCATCATCGGGCAGGTAGAAGGTTACCTGCGTATCGCAGTTTGCCAGTCCCATGAGATCATCGTCGATATAGTCCCACTTGCCCTCCTTGTCATCGAGAAATTCCTGAAAAGACTCTGCATCCTGAATGGCAAAGCCCTTCACGCCCTGATCCGTCAGCAATGCACAAAGCACGTCTACAGCAGGGGTTTCAGTAGTAATTGTTACTTCAAACCAGTTCATAGGTATTCTCCTTCAATGTTTGATCACATTTTTTTGCGTACTTTTTTCCTGTTCTTTTTTTCTTCCTTTAAATAGGCTCTGCGCTTTTCCTGCCACTGTACATAGGCACGGATCAGCTGCGATGTGGTCACATCCGTTTTCCGTTTCGTTCGTTCCGGATGCAAGTCGGGGTCATACAGGAAAGCATCCATGTTCGTATAGAATTGCTGCATATCATCCGCATTGCCTGTGAATTTTGCAGACGCATCCGCAAGCTCCATCATGGTTGCACTATCGGACAGCTGCATGATCCGCCGCATATGGCAGAAAATCTCAGAAGACGCCTGCTGCGGTGTCTTTCTGCCGGTTTTATGCAGGAAATACTTTTCACGCAGAATCGGCATCATGAAATACAGTACTGCTGCGATGAATACCAGACCCAGAAGCACAAATCCCCAGATCATAACATAGAAATTCTCAGCAGTTTTATCTTCTTCCAAAACATCGGCAGCCACAGTCGGCTCAAAGCTCAGCCAGCCATAACCGGAAATATACACCTCAGGGAAACCGTGTGCATCCCTGACTTTGATTGCGTAATTGGTTTCAACTTCATTCACTTCAAACTGATACCGCTCATTCATGCTGTATCCCTGCACATATCGTGCAGGAAGTCCTGCACTGCGGCAGAGCAGCACCATTGCAGTAGCATATTCGTAGCAGACGCCGCGCTTGCTTTCTGTCAGAAATTCGTCAACGTTGTCGCCGTCTTCCTTTATATAGGAAAGATCGTAAACGAAGCCCATATCGGTGAAATATTGTTCAATCGCTCTCGCTTTTTCAATGTCGGACTCAAGCCCTGCGGTAATTTCCAAAGCCAGTGCATCCACCGCCTCGGACTGGTAGTCCTTTGTTTCACAATACTCCAGATATTCCATTGCATCCTGCTGTTCCTGACTGCAAAAATCCAGAAGTGCAGCTGCCTCTGCGTCGGTTTCCAGAAGTACTTCTGCTGCATCATGCAGCAGCGTCTGATAGGATTCCTGCTTCATGCTGCCAAGCACCTGACTGACGATCGGGTGCAGGGCATAGGTATCGGAATAGTATGTCATGGACATCTTTTCACGGAAATCATAGGTCCGAAGCTTGGGCGTCAGTGCATTTTGTCTGGAAACCATTGTGACAGGCTGCCGCCATTCCTCCAGTACCGACACTCGCGTGGGAGAAGGGATCATATTTGTGCCGGGCAAATTGGTGAAGATCGTAAACTGCTGCGTCTGCTGAAGCGGAAGCTCACTTTCAGCAAATGCCGTCAGACCATAGGTCTGCGCAAATGTCTCATCCGCTGCAGCGGCATCCAGAATCGCCTGCAGGAGATCCTGCGGCTTATAGAATGTAACTTCTGCATACTCCCTTGACGGATAGTCGCAGTAATTATTTTTATTCCAGGAATCGTCCTCCCCATAGAACGTATACGTCTGCGTCCGCAGTCTGAGCGGCTCAGAAGCCTGTGCGTAGTAGAGCGTTCGGGCATTTGCGGACATCATTGCGGAATTGTCCGTCGTGTCGGTGAACATGCTGATCATATCCATCAGAACATCCGACAAGCTGCTGTAGGACATCGCATTTTCAATATATTCTCTGTCCGCCTTCACGTTCGGCTTCGGCACAACCGCTGCAAGAATACTGAATGCCAGCACATATGCCGTCACGGACATGCTGCCGTGAAAACCGTGCAGTCGCCGGATCTCCGGTGTTTCCCGAAGCTGACGGCAATAGATCATCAGCAGAAAGTAGGAACTGAGCAGCAGAATCACCAAGAATGCGGACATCTGAATGCCTTCCTTGGCATACAAGCTCAAGGGAATGAGCATGATCAGGAACTGCATTACCATACGGTAACGCACCTTTGAAAAATAATACACAGCACTGCTCAGAAATCCCATCATCAGCAAATAAATCGCAATGGTATACCAGATAGAAAATTCCACAACGCTCTGCGGCGTCAAGAACCATACCAGAAAGCCGATGGGATACTTGAGTCTGCCGATTTCAGTCAATACGCTAACGCCGTATAGTCCCAAAAACAGGAACACCAGATAGCAAAGCGGTCCAAGGAATTTGTGCTTTGCAACGAAATCGTAGAATTTCATCAGCACAAAACTCAAAAACACTGCAAGCAGCGTGTACAGCCAGTTCATATCGCTCTGGTAGTATTCCATGATGGAAGTCATGATGAGAATGATATAGAGCTGCACGGGGTCACCGCAGATTTTCTTCAACATCTGCACCGCAGGATGTTGTGCGATTTTTTGTAATTTATCCCACATCTGCGCCACCTCACTTCTGCTGTGCTGTCATGGTGAAGTCCTCTGACAGCGTCCAGACAGCATCCGCATTCGGAATTTCATCCACCTGCAGCGCTTCGGGAACAACACAGCACAGAAAGCCATGATCGTGAAATTCTGCCATTGTCGTTGCAAGTGATATATCGGGAGTGGCAGAATAGATCAGGAATGCACCTGCCTTATCCTGCAGCGCAGATCTGTCAAGGCGGCAGCCGTCATGCATGAAATCCGCCGTCGCAAGCTCTACTGCCGCTGTACGGACTGCGTCCTCATTCTCCAGAACAAAGCACTTCCAAACGCCTTCGGAGGCAAAGCGCAGTGAGCAAGCGATCCCCTGCTGCACGAGCAGCATGAGAAAGCCCAGCGCACCTTCCATAAGCGTTTCACGCATTTTCAGCTGTTCCGTTGTCTGATCGGCATACTGCAGATCCAGAATGACGGACGGACGGACAGTTGCGGCCGCCTCATCCATGCGCACCATGAGCTTGTTCCGCTTTGCAGAAAGCTTCCAGTTGATGCGCCGCAAATTATCACCGGGAACATAATCACGGTGAATATAACCGGGCATGGAAACGGAGGAAAATGCTGCCGACGATTCCTCCTCATCGTCATCATGCGTCATTACTACGTCACTGACTGCATGGAGCATAACTGCTGCGCCGGTGAGCGAGGGAATTTCAGGAATAACGCCGATCTTTACGGCTTCCGGCAGCTCTTTCACAGAAAAATTCACAAGCCCCAGATAGTCGGATACCGTCACATTGTCCATCGAAAATGCACCACATCCGGCATATGCCGCTGTCATACTATATTGGATTTCCTGCATCTGACCAGCTATAAGTGCGCACTGCACGGTACGGTCATCCACAGGGGTAAAATTGGCATTCTGCCGCATAGTACAGCGGAGAAACGGTATGGGCAGCCTTCCATCCGCTGTCAGGCGTATCGTCGGCGAAAAGCCCCTGCCCTTGATCACATAGGTGGGGGCTTCAAGCTGTATTTTTACATGTTTGCGTGCCAGAAATGCAAGCAGGATGGACAGCAGCGGCGCGATGATCAGGAAACTCCAGATCACCACACCGATGTCGCCGTCAAGATAGAATGTAAAAGCATACGCCATGACAGCCATCATGATCAACGCCGCAGCCAGTTTACAGTAGGAAAAGACCGCCGAAATTTTTTTCTTCTGTACACTCATGGCATCACCGTACAAACGCATCGGAAGGAACGGGAATGGTATCCAGCAGCTGCTTTACCAGTGCTTCAGGTGTACCGAGGCTGTTGCGTCCCTTGGGGGAGAGCAGGATACGATGGGCAAGCACCGTCACTGCCAGTGCCTTGACATCATCGGGCGTTGCAAAGGTTCTGCCATGTACAAATGCGGATGCACGCACTGCCTTGAAGCATGCAATGCTGCCTCGGGGGCTGACGCCGAGCATGGTCATGTCGCTCTCTCTCGTTGCACGGACAATGGCAAGAATGTACTGCTTCACAGCATCGGATACCTGCACCTGTGCAGCTTGTTCAACCAGTTCGGAAACACGCTCCGGTGTAACGACCGGCTCTGCGATGTTGACAATGGGATTCTTTTTCCCGTTGCGGTCAAGGATGTCCAGCTCCTCCTGCAATGTCGGGTACCCCATAGAGATCTTCATGAAAAATCTGTCCATCTGCGCTTCCGGCAAATGGTAAGTACCGTAAGTTTCCACGGGATTCTGCGTTGCAATTACCATGAAGGGTGTGGGCAGAACATGCGTCTGTCCATCAAGACTGATCTGGTGTTCCTCCATGATCTCCAGAAGTGCGGACTGCACCTTGGGGGAAGCACGGTTGATCTCGTCCGCCAGCAGGAAATTACAGATCGCTGCACCGGGACGGTATTCCAGCGAACCATCCGTCTGATTTACCACGGAATAACCCGTAATATCCGACGGCATGATGTCGGGTGTGAGCTGAATACGATGGAACTCACCGCCAACGGACTTGGAAAGTGCCGCTGCAAGCTGTGTCTTGCCGACGCCCGGCACGTCCTCCAGCAGTACATGACCGCCGCAAAGCATGGCGATGATCGTCTGTAATATGGTTTCTTCCTTGCCGACAATTACTTTGCCTGTACTTTCGAGTATCTCTTTTGTGTCTTTCTGCATAAGGTTCCCCTCCATTATTTATTGCATCTCTTTGATTCTGTCATAATAAGCGTTTACTGCGGCAGTCACGGGCAGACGATTGGCTGACTGCATAATTCCGGTCAACTCGCTGCCTCGTGCATCTGCATCGGAAAATCCCGATACTCTGCATCTTTCATTGCGCACATCAACCACCAGCAAGCCATCCGCATGCAGCACTTCCCGCTGTGCATCTGCATATTTTTGCAGAAAGTCCTCCGTTTCCTCGGAGTCATCCTCTTGAATGAGCAGAACGCAGTACTGTTTCTTTGTTTTTGCCGCCGCATCCTGCGCCGTTGCAAGGAAACCGTCGAATTGCTCACGGTTCAGGATTCCAGCATGGTCATAGATCAGATCGGGCATGCGTTCTCCGAGTTCCAGCAGCCGTTCAGCGGCTTGTCGATATTTTCCCTCCACGAGCATTGGCGTAGCCTGTGCAATTGCAAGGGAAATCTCATCCTGCGTCAAATACAGGCTGCATGCACCGGACGTAAAAACTCTGTCCTCCCCCGTGTCATTGTTGAGCAATACCAGAAAACCGGTACTGCCTTTGCCGTAAAGCGAATTGAAATATTCCGCTGCAAATTTTTCGGGGGACTTATCGTCAAGTTCCTCCGTCAGAACAACTGCAGCGTGCAGCTGTTGCTCTGCGGACAATGCTCCCGCAATGCTGCTGAGCGCTCCGACATCCTCCGCTGACAGAACACCGATTTCATCAAAGATATGCGGATCTTCCGTATTCGGGTCTGCCGTGGGCCGATTGACAGGCTTGGTTGCGGATTCAGTTCTTTCCGATGTCTCTTCCGGCGATACGGAAGTTTCGCTTTCCGTCATACTTTCCGTTGCAGATGTATGCTTCTCCTTGCCGCCGCATGCGCAGCAGCACATGCAGAAAACGCCAAGCAGTATCAGGGCTGCTAATCCTCTTGCCATTATGCCTCCTTATTACGGATAACCGCATTGATTTGAAAATGGGGTACTGCACCCGTGCGGGCTGCAGTACCCCGTCACATGAATCGTGTTATGTGATACGGCGGATATTAACGGAAATCAGCGTGACCAGGGATACTGCTGTCTGCAGTGCCATGAGCCAGACAGGTGTCAGACCGACATGCAGTACTTCCTCCATCAGCACAATACCGATTCCCAGCAGCAGGGAAATTGCCTGAATCGCAACACCATAGGTTGCGGCACGGCGAATATTCTTTGCCGCAATGATCAGCTGTGCCATACTGTTGAATGTACCGGTGCATGCCATGGATGCACTCATATTCTCTACGGGAGCAGTTTCTTCCCTATAATCTTCTCTCATTTTTGCAGGAATAATTTTGATCATTTCCTGCGGAATATCAAACAATGCAGAAATGCGGTGCAGCGTGATCATTGCATCCACGCTGTGCAGGATCAGGCAAAGATTGCTGCGCATTGCCTGCTGTGCCCAGTATTTCACCTGCTTGTCCGCTTTTAATTCAACAATGAACATTGCCGAAAGATTACCGGAAACGGACAGATACACGGCTTCCTTACCGGTACCAAGCAGCTCAGCTTCCTTGCTTCTCGAAGGCATACCCTCGATATTGTGCCGCTGCATCAGTTCACGATTGCCCAACAGTACACGCTGGTTATTGATCCAGCCGCACAGTCCCATGGAATCTTCATACACATAATTCTCCACAGGGTAGAGGTTATGTTCCTTTCCGGCAAGCACCTCTTTGAAAATACCGCTGAACACACTTCCCGCATGACGGGACAGGCTTGCAGCCGCAAGCAGCGTTTCCTCCGGTTTGATGTTGGAATACATCTTCAGTCCCGCAAGCTTCACAGAACCATCGGGGAACATGGACGCTGCATCCACCATCATGGAATTGACATCATAAAAATCATGCACACTCTGATAGCCAAGCATCAGCGCACCATTCTTCACCATACGCTTTGTTGCTTTATACATCGGAAGATTGGTTACAAATGTTATTGCTGCACAGCCGCAGGCTGCCGCAAACATAGAAAACACCATCAATCCGTAGGCAAGGGTTTCTTCACGCAGAACCGTCAGAAAAATGGATGCTGCCAGCGAAACCAAAAAGCAGATCGGTGCAGCAGTTCGGCAGAAATGATCCGCAAGGTCAGCGGAATATGTATATTTGCGAAAATCCGCCAATGAATCCGTATGACGCATAGTGGCAAGGATCGGAAAATCTCCCAGTACACCGCGAGCCATACCCTCAGCACGCTGTTCATTTTCCACGACGGTCAGACCATAGCAATTGAAACGTCTTGTAGCAAGTCTGAGGTTGGTTTCCTCACGGCTGATGATCAGCAGCTTTCCGATAGAATGCAGCAGCAATACAAGGATTGAACAAGGCATGTACAGCAGTACACCGCCCTCTGCAATTGCCTCCGGCTGGAATAACGCCGCCACAGCGGCTGCAAGACATCCGGTCAGCGATACCGCTGCCAGACTATCCGTATCCGCATGGAACGTCAGCAGACGTCTGAATCCGTTTTTCAGAACCGGAAAGCAAACTACAGCTGCCGAAACACCCAGCATCATCTGGATGGCTGCCTGCATGCCGGCGGACAGATTCATGATCCATTCCACAGAAAGCAGCTCACCGAACGACAGGTATCCGCTGATGAGCAGAACCAGTGTCAGTGCCATCACACGAAAACTGATCGAATTGCGCAGCTCTGCAATATCGCTGCGAATATCATATGCGCTTTCCAACTCCATCTTATCGGACATCATCTGGCGGCGTCTGGTTTCTGCCTCAGCTTCTTCAGGCGTATAGCTGATGCTGACGTCCAGTGAATCCGCATCCTGCATGCTGCCTGCACTCAGATTGATGCTTGTCTTTTCGGCTCTCGGTGCGGGTGCAACATCCACCGGCTCCACCGGTTCTGTATACAATTTCTGCGTAACAGAAACCACATCTTTTGCATTCAGATGAAGTGTTTCCGTACCGACTGCCGTAATATCCGAAGGCGAAGTCTTTTTGCGGTTGCGTACTTTCTTTGCACCGTGGATCTGCGTATAGAGATACTCGCCCTCCGGCCGTTCTTTTTCATAGGTATATGAATCCGCATCATCACTGCTGCGGTTCTTGTGTTTCTTGCGTTTCGCCATTTCCTTGGCACGAGTGGAATCGCTCATGCGGCGGATCTTCGGTGTATCATTCACCGGAATTTCTGTCTGCCGCTGTTCTGCCGGTTCGCTGTTCTTACCGGTGGGCAGGTTGACACGCATGGGCATGGAATCAATTTCCATCGCAGTGGACTGAATGAAGGAAACCTTCGTGCGATTGAGCTCCATGGGAGGACGACGGCTCGCATAATGCGGCTGTGTTCTCTGCGCCGCTGCATGCGCAAACGCATCCTTATACTGCTGTTTCTCGGTAATATCGGAAATATCCGGTGAAGACACAGCAGGTTTTTCCGGTTTTGCTTCCGGTTTCTTCGGTTCTGCCGTTTTTTTCTTTGTATCGGCAGCCTCCGGAGAATATTCCTTTAAAATATCCTCAAGCGTCATGTTCTGTTTTCCCATTTCTATACAGACTCCTATCCTCTTTGCCGAACAACTTCATACATAAAGATTCCTGCGGCAACCGATGCATTCAGGGATGTAATTTTTCCCAGCATCGGGAGCTTGACAAGAAAATCACATTTTTCTCGGATCAGACGGCTCATTCCAAAGCCCTCCGAGCCGATCACCAATGCCACAGCACCGTCAAATTTCGTTTCCGTATACAGACTTCCGTTCATATCCGTTCCATAGATCCAAACGCCCGCCTTCTTGAGCTTCTCAATGGCGGCAGCAAGGTTGGAAACTCTTGCAACGGGCAGCCAGCTTGCTGCTCCTGCAGAGGTCTTATGTACGGTTGGCGTCAGCATGGCACTGCGGCGCTTGGGGATGATAATTCCATCCACACCCGCTGTTTCCGCTGTTCTGATAATTGCCCCAAGATTGTGGGGATCTTCGATTTCGTCACAAATGATGATGAACGGGGCTGTTCCCTTTTTCTGAGAAACTTCCATCAGATCTTCCACTGTCACATACGCCGCACATGCACCAAACGCTATCACACCCTGATGCACACCATCGCCGCACATCTGAGAAAGCTTCTGATCGCTGACGGTTTTCACAACAGCACCCTTCTCCTGTGCAAGGGTACGGATCTCATGGAGGCTGCCCCCACCGCTGACATATACTGTATCAATCGCCTGTCCGCTCAGCAATGCTTCGCGAACAGGATTACGTCCGATAATCATATTTTCCTTTTCTGAAAAGGCTGTCTCCTTTTTAGACATGCTATCACCTTTCTTTTTTCAATAAAAATTCCTCTGCGTTGACATTTCCGTAAATATTATAACATGGTTACAGAAAAATTACAAGCCCTTTTGCAAACCTTTCAAAAATTTTTTCATTCCCATAGGAATTTTTGGAAACATATATACCCATTCCACCCTTTTTCAACACAACACCGCACAAAACAAGCATCGTTTTGTGCGGTGCATACCTATTTTATCAGCCACATGACAAGCATGCAGATTCCGGCAGATGTAACTGCTCCCGTCAGAAACAGGAGGAAATTGCGGATCGCACTTCTGAACCGCCCCACCGGTACGGCTGTGAAGTATCCCTCGGTCTCTGCCTGTGCCGCATGCAGCGGCACTTCTGAAACTTCCGGCCGCAAATAAAGCACAGCTCGCTCGAAATATACGCTGTCCGGTCGGGTGATTTCAATTACTTTTTTGTTCACGCCCTTAATCATCAGGAGAACCCCTTTCATTCCAAGTACTTCCTTGTTAAGATTCCCCGCTTTGAACGCAATATACAAGCTGTATTCAAAATTTTCCACCGTGTTTTCAACAAGGTTGTGGAAAAGAATGTGGATTCCACGTTTTTTTCATATGGCATATGTTGAAAAATCTGTTGAAACGGTTGAAAACAAACGTGTACAAGCCAATTTTCGACCGTGTTGAATTTTTAGCGACAAGCATTTACAAAATGTAGTTACCAGTTTTTTCCTTTCGTAAACAGAAGGGAATAATTTCTCTATTTTACGAGGTTTTTCTCCACCAGTCCCACCTTGCTTGAGGTAGTGCATGCTACGGTTGACATGGCAAAAAGCATGTCAGTTGCACCTACTTGTTGTGCAAATGAAATGGCGTTGCGGTCGAAGTACCGGAAATCGCACAAATAAATTTTAGAAAACGACTGTGTCAGGAACGGCACCAGCGCATTTCCGTAGCTGTCCTTGAAAATCACCAGTACTCTGCCGTTATCCACATCGGTATCCACCTGCAGGATGCAGTTATCCGTTCCGACAAACACCGTATAACTTGCACCGATACTGTTCTTCTCAAAGAACAGGCTACCCTTTCTGGCATTGCCGAATGCGGTGTTATAATAAGTACAGGAAATTCTGTCCAGATTTGCAGGTTTATAATAGGTAAAGGTATCCGGAGCATTGCTAAGCTCCCGCACCTTATTAACGGCATAAAATGCGCCAACGTATCCCTCTCGGACAACGGGGGTATAGGTATCCAGCGTCGCATAGGGAACACCTGCCGTCATTGCAAACTGTTCACCGGCATAGTACGCCGCAAGGGGCTGCCAATGGTAGTCCGTGCGGGAATAAAGATACTCCGAGGTATGCTGTGAAATTGCGGAATACACCGGAACTCCGATAACACCATCAAGGCTTGCTGCGATATTGTTGTAATTGTTCAGCTGGTTTCCATACTTTCCTGCATGGGAATCGGGCATATAGAATGCAGCCGATGTCGGAACGACCATGCAGTAGACATTGACATTCTCGCCCAACGCTGCTTTGTAACGGTTGAGCGCCTGCGCATAGCGAGTACCGGTTTTAAAGCTGCCGGAGAAGATTTCCAGCGCTCTTGCCTGTGCTGTTCCACTGTCAACCACCATGATTCCATTTACAATTTTCACTGTACCAAGAATCGGTTCAGTTTTGGTTTCCGTATCCGTCTGCGGCACACTGGGTACCGTCAGTGCTGTATGGGTGCTGGGCGGATTCTGTGTCTGAATCGGTGTGGTCTGTACAACGATGGGCGCAGTCGGGTTCGTTTGCACCGGTTTTGTTACAGTGGGGCTTGGAGTTGTTTTCTTGGTTGTTCCGGTATTTCCGGTGGAAACCGGATTTGTGACTGCCGGATTTGTAACCACCGGTTTGGTGACAGCGGGTGTAATTCCGGAAGTTTCGCTTTCGGCTGCCGCAGTCGAAGCGGTGGTCGTTGTTGTGGAATCCGTCATAACCTTTGAGGTAGTTTCAGAAGATTCCTGTTTTTCAGCGGTCGTGGATTCCGCCGTTTCTTCAGCTGCGGTTGTTGCCGTAGTAACCGTGGTTTCATCCCTCTCAAGCGTTTCTGTTTCACGGCCGCAGCCGACACTCATCGTCATCACTGCAAGCATGCAAAAAATTGAAATAACTCTTTTCATCCATTTCTCCTTATCTATTTTTTCGGACAAAAAAGCCGGTATCTCTACCGGCTTTTTGATTGCTTATTTACTCTCTCGAAATCACGGAGCATCATAAACAGATTCTGCAAGTCTTACAAGTTCATTTGTCTTTACACCGGGAGCCGGAAGCATCTGATCATAACTATTTGCGGACATTTGCTGCGCCATTGTTCCGTTTGAAGAACACTGGCCTACAAAAAATGAATTTCCGCTCGGCGCACTGATGGACGCCTTTACAATATAATCCTCTACATAAACTGCCCAGTTAAATGTATCAGCATCAGCAACCACTCTCTGAACAGCTTCTACAACTGCATCACATGCTTCCTCTTGTTTGCTGCCTGTTGCTGCAACCTGAAATACACTGTCCCTCTCTGTTGAGCAGGTAACTGTACCATTTCTGTTGTAAGCAATCATCACCATACCGTCAAACAAACTCTTATCAGCATCAGCTCTCATACGGTCAATGCTGATAAATCTCTGCATCTCAGTCTGCACTGCATTATACACCATTTTGGCATCTGCATTCGCATCCTTCAGCTTCGATCTTCTATAATATGTAATCATGGTGGGCGCAAGAACAGCTGCCAGTACACCGATAATTGCAATTACAATCAGCAGCTCCATCAAGGTAAAACCCTTTACTCGTTTCATCTTCATAGTAACACACCTCTTTATCTCGTCTGTAAACCCTTGCACGGCTTCCATCTCCCAATTCCGATCAGCCTTCAAACAATGGTACTTATAAAAATTATAACATTTCATTGATAAAATGTCAATATTTTTTCAGCAATTCCATCAATGCAGAATTCACAAAAACGCAAACGCCATTTTAAGCAATATTCACAATTGCATTACCATTTTCCAGTGCGGGCATATTCCAGAAACGCATCAAAATCAGTTTTGGTCTGTTTTAAATTATTTTGACAGGGATGTGTTCCCAGATACGGATCAGCGCTTGTTTTCTGATAGCAGGCTGCAACTGCACAATCGGACTGAACCTCAATTGCCCAACAGGTATCCTTAATGCCGTCAAAATATGCATATACATACTTGCAAAAGTCCTCATCGTACTTTACTGCTGCACCCGCACCTGAAGAACCATATTTTACAGAAGAATAAATACCGTCAGAAACCGGCACCGTCACCTCACCCTCACGGCACGCCGCCATTCCGGCATTATACAGGTTCTTTGCAATAGAATTGGCATTGGTAAACTTTGCTTTGTTCACATAGCCCATCATCGTCGGTATCAGGATCGCAGCAAGTACACCAATAATCGCAATAACAACGATCAATTCAACCAGGGTGAACCCCTTTAACTTTTTTGTATTCATAATAATCTCCCTCTCAATTTCTCAGCTTTCAGCATTGTACATGAAGCTGATTATACATTTTATATTATACCACGTTTTCCACATTTTGTCAACGGCTAAAACCTTGATTTTACGCATTATTTTCAAGATACTGACAGAAAAACGCAAATAAATGCAAAATGTATCCGAAAAAGAGTTGCCTTTCATCGTTTTCAATGGTATAATAGTATACGTAACCTCAAAACTTGAATTATAAAAAACGAAAAGGAGTCGCTATGTTCAATCGTTTTTTTCGCATTATCTGCGTTCTGACACTTTCCTGCATGCTATGCAGCTTCTCTGCCTGTTCCAAGGAGGAAGAAACCGGTGCGGGATTTCTTTTCACCTGTGCATTACCGGAAAATCCTGCCTGTCTGGATCCTCAATATACGGAATACGACAACGCAAACATTGTTATCGCCAACATCATGGAAGGCTTGATGCGGCTGGACAAGAACGGTATTCCCGTGGAAGCCGGTGCAGAGAGCTACACCATCACCGATGATGGGCTGCACTACATGTTCAACCTTCGGGAAGGATGCGTCTGGTATCAGAATGGCATGCGTGAAGGAACGGAAATTCCTGTCACGGCAAAGGATTATGTTTATGCATTCCGCAGGCTGCTCGATCCTGTTACGCAATCACCCTATGCACAGTATTTTTCATGCATCAAGAACGCAAATTCCATCATGGCAGGAACGATGGAACCTGCCGCCCTCGGTGTTTCAGCTCCCGATGACAGCACCGTGATGTTCCAGCTGGAATATACAAACGCTGAATTTCTTCAGCTGCTGGCACTCCCCTGTTCCGCACCATGCAATGAGGAATTTTTCCTGTCAACCAACGGAAGATACGGTCTGGACGCAGAAACTACACTTTGCAACGGTCCGTTCTACATCACAAAATGGAATTATGACGCATATGGCAGCGACAATTTCATTACAATGCGCAAAAACAAAAAGCACTATGACACCGACAATATTTTTCCGAGCAGTCTGCAGTTTACGATTTTGAAATCTCAGGCTGCCGCAGAACGGAATTTTGCCGACGGAAATGCTGACATTATCATCACCGAAAGCTATCCGGCAAATTACCTTGACCGCAAGGAATACTCCGTGCTGTCGGAACGCGCACAAACACTGGGATTGATTTTCAATCCGGAAAACGAGATTCTGCAAAATGAGGATCTCCGCCTTGCCATTGCCTACGGCATTGACCGTGCCTCCTACGCAGCTGTGCTGGGAGATGACATGACTCCGGCATACGGGGTTATTCCGCCCGCCGCAACACTGCTTGACAGCTCCTATCGTGAAATCTGTGCGGATGAACCAATGGCACTCCCCTACGATCCCGAAAGAGCAGCGCAGCTCTTTGAAAGAGCTGCGAATAAGCTGCAGCTCAATTCCCTCAACAGCATCCGCATCCTGATGCCCACCACGATCACCGATACCGACGCCCTGCTCACCATCTGTCAGGAATGGCAGACGCTGTTCGGACAGTACATCGGCATTGAAATGGTAACACCGCAGGAATACGATCGCCGTCTGGCTTCCGGTGAATACTCCATCGCACTTTATGGTGTGCATGCAAACCGCAACAGCTGTTATGAAGTGCTGCAGGTGTTCTCCAAAAACAAAAATCTGCTTGGATTTGAAAGTCAGGAGTACAATAATATCATGATTCAGCTTGCAAGCGTCAGCAGGATCTCCGATTCCGTTTCTCTGTACAACGACGCAGAACGGGCAATTCTCGATACAAACACATTCATCCCCCTGTTTTACAAGAACATCTACCTCGTCGCCACAGCCGGAAACAGGGATATTATCTTCGATCCCTTTTCGGGCATCATGGACTTCCGCAGAGCAAAGCATTTCTCAGAATAGGTATCGCAAACACAGAGAAACCACGCAATTTCGAGACATTATGTGTAAATTCCAAAAATATCTAAAAAAACTGAAATTTCCTCTTGATTTTTTGGTGAAAATATAGTATAATAAAGACACAACAAAAAATAACGACCGCCCTTCGGGCAGATAGGAGTCAGCCATGGAAGAAATGGATTTCACACCGGAAATTTTTACATTGACAGATGAAGAAGGCAACGAGCATGAATTCGAATTGATGGATGTCATGCAGGTTGACGGCACAACATATTATGCGCTGGTTCCGTACACCGAAGATCCCGAGGCTGCACTGGAAGAAGACACTGAACTCGTGATCCTCAAGGCGGGCGATGAAGATGGCGTGGATTTCCTCTCCACCATCGACAACGATGAAGAATACGACCGCATCGGCAATATGTTCATTGAGCGTATTTCTCAGATGCTGGAGGAAGAATACGAGGACGAGGAATAATCCGGATCCGCATTACATGTAAATATTCTGCCTTGTACGAGTAATTATAGTTTTTATAATCCAACACTTATTTTAAGGGAATTTAGCTCTGGCTGAGGATTGCAGACCTCCCGCATTGGCGGACGAAGGGAGCGTGAGGCTGTCAGGCGGGTACCCACCTTGCGAAAGCTTGGTTTTATTTCGCTATATGACGGCAAGGCGGTTTATTTTATAAAAAGCAACAGCACTGACAGATTTGTCAGTGCTGTGTTTTTTGCAGTGCATTTTTATCTTAATTTAAACTTTAGCCAATACAATACTGCGCCAATTGCACATGCGATAACCGCAATGCCGCACTTTTTTACTTGTAATACTGCATCAGGATCATCACGTTTATCAGACCTTGTACAAAGTTTAGGTGCCAAAAACATAATGACGCCTAAAACCGCCATTACCGCTATCGCAATAATTCCGATATCCATAATATAATCACCCCCTATAGCTGTAAAATTCCGATTTATTGACATGTTCATTATAGCAAGAAAATCAGAAAAAGTCAATCATACAAGAACAAGGACACTTTCGACATAGAAATCGAAAGTGTCCTATACTATTTCTATAAAGCCAGCCGCCTAATCGCAGAGGGGCTTGTGCCTATACCGGAAGCTTTTGAATCAGCTTCACCAGATATTTCAGGATATTCAGGGAATCCGCAGAAGAGGGCTTTCCGTCGCCATCTACGTCAGCCTGCGCTTCGCCATCCTTTGTCAGCGTTCCGCCGCCCAGCAGCGCTCTGTTGATTGCAATGACATCGAGGATGTCCACTTTACCGCTGCAGTCCGCATCGCCGTACAACAGATCGTCCGCAGGCTCAGTAGTTTCTGTGGGCTTCTTATCGCCTTCCGTTGTCGGTTCCTGATTGGTTTCGGGAACGGAACCATCGGGTTCGATACCACCAATGAGCACACCGTCGGTGTATACGCAGATATTATCGGTTCTCACCTCGTTGCCCGTGCCGAAGAATGCATCGTCCTCCTTGAACATGGTAAGGCCCTTATAACTCCAGTCGTTTTCCGGATCCCACTTGTCTCCGTAATAGCAACCCATTGTCATCTGGTACTTCTTTGCGGAATTTGCAAAGTTGTATCCGTCAAATATAACTTCAAAGTAGTAGGTATCATCCAGCTTGTCATACTTGAAGGGACCCTTGGTCACGCCATCCGCTGGAGCTGCCTCGACGCTCGCCTGATCATACAGCTCACTGCCCTGCATTGCCTCCGGATTTGCCATTTCAGAGGAATTGAAATAGTAACGGATGGAGATATTGTCCAGCTTCTTGGTAGAAGTGGTTTTCACCATCATGGATACCTTGGTCACGCCTGCACCGGTACTCTGCTTGTCATCAATACCGCACGCCTCTACCCAGTAGCTGTTACCGCCGCCTTCGCCATCGCCGCCGTATTCCGGCTCCGGCGGGAAATCAGGAGTTACCTCCATGCTGTCATCACCGTAGTATGCATAGATACCTGCAGATGCACCAACAAATGCTGCGTTGTAGTCAATCGTAACTTCATTGTAGATATAGTCGGAAGTAACATCCACATGCTTGTCAGAACCGTCAGGACCGCCGACCAGCGCACCGAACAGTACATAGCGGTGTTCATCCGGATCCTCACACTTGGTCAGACCGGAAGCCGCGCGGTGATGCGGGAATTTCGCAGAATTTTCGCTGTAGCCAACAACATAGCAGCGATCCATGGGGTTGTCGCCCAGAATATAGTCCATCTGGCTCTTTGCCCAGTCACTGTACTTGCCGGGCTTGCCGTCATTGGTGTACTTATCATATACATAAGCGATCAGCTGCATTGCAGTGTTGTATCTTGCAGATCCCCACTGGCTGAGGAACGCATAGCCTCCGGGGGTTTCGAGCTGCTGCCATGTCGGGAAGCACTTTTCTACCTCATCCCAAAAATCGTCATAGACATACTGGTTCTTGCCCTGTGCTTTTCTTACCATATTCACAAGGTCAAGCTCCGGGTGTGTCTGGTTGATCACAGCCCACATGGTATTGGCACCGCCCCACATATCGTTCCAGTTGAAGCAATAGCCGGAAGGTGCATAATAATCCACATAGGGAGCTGCATCCTCAAGGTACTTGACATCCTCGGTACACAGATACATCCACGCCGCAGCCCAGCAGTAGTCATCCTCCCACTTGGAAGCTCTGTAAAACTGCATCGGACCTTCTTCATTGATACTCAGCTGCTTTTCATTGGTCATGGCAAAGTCCATGAGTGCAGTTGCGTAATCCAGACTCTTTTCCGCATACTCAGGATCGGTATCCTTAAAATTGAGATAGTTGATCGCAAGAGAACCTGCAGCAGATACGACATAGTCCGTCTGCGGATTTTCCGCTGTCAGGAACCATGCAGGTCTTGCCATTTCATCCACTTCCGGAGAATTCCAGTAAGCATGGTCAAGTCCGCCCTCACCTACCTGATAGCAGTGTGCAATCACTGCACCGCTGTCATCACGGAAGGTACATTTCATCAGATAATCGTTGAAATAACGCAGGATGGTTTCAATATGGTCATCCTGTCCGGTCTTGACATAGGAATCACGAAATTCATAATAACCCCAGCCAAGTGTAGCAGCTGAATAGTTTTCCGGAATACCGAACTTTACATGGTCGCCGGCATCATGGAAACCGCCGGCTACGTCGATATAGCCGTCACCATCCGGATCAAGTACATCCTTGTACTTGTCTATGAAGCTCTGTGTCAGGTTTGTACCGGGACTCTGCATGGTCTCCATCGGCTGCAGGGGCACCTGTGAATCATAGGTGTGACAGTCCCCTCTCCATACATACCGATTGTTTTCATCCACGTCCGTGCCGCACATATTGGCGTCATAGAAGTACATGGAATATTGCAGAAGCTTGGCATAATTGTATCCTTCTGCCGCATCCGCCTTTATTGTGGTCTTACACGGAACCAGACATGCTGACATCTGTCCAAGAAATGCAGTTGCCATAAGCACCGCCAAACCACAGTTGGCAACAGCTCTCAGGCGATCTACCATTGTACGCATCTTTTTTCCTCCAATCAAAAATGTATTTGTGCTTTTGTATGAATTTACCTTTATTATAGTGCATTCTCTCAAAAAAGTCAATCATTTCGGAGAAAATTTCCCTGTTTGTTCCTTAGAACGAATCGTTTTCTTCTTTTTTTGCACCGAAAAGCCAAAATCACCGCATTTTCTTCCCAGCGCAAAGTACTCGCCATGCGCATATGCAAGGAGTCCTGCCTGTTGAAGATTAAGCTTGCCCTTGCTGTCTACAAAGCGCTCCTCCACCTGCACTGCGAGAATTTCTGCCAGAAACATCGTGTGCGAGCCAAGTTCCATTTCCTGCGTCACACGGCATTCCAGACTCACAGGGCACTGTGCCAGCACCGGTGCGGAAACTTCCGATCCCTCGCAAAGCTCCAGTTTGCATTTCTGTATTTTATCGACTTTCGCTCCGCTTTTCATGCCGCAGTAATCCACCGTTTTTCCCATCGCCGATGTCGGCAGATTGATCACAAATTCCCCTGTTTTACGGATCATTTCATAGGAATGTCTTGACGGTCTGACGGAAATATAGGTCATGGCAGGACGCGTGCAGACAATTCCCGTCCATGCAATCGTCAGAACATTCGGCTTATCCATTGTGCCGCAGGTCACAAGCGCAGGCGGTACGGGTCCTAACAAGGCACTGCCCTTCCAGATGATCTTGCTCATAACGTTCACCCTTTCTTATACTGCTCATTTCCTTTATTGTAGCACATTAACAGGAAAAATGCAAATAATTATTGAAATATGTAAAATTCTGCATTCCCTATCCGTAAAGTATTACCGAAATTTAAGGGCTCATTCCCCCTTCACTTACAGCTGCACAGCACAAAGATTGTGCTTGCATCAGGTTGAACAAAAACGTTACAGGTACACCGTCAAATTTTAATAGATTTTTGGTCAATATGACGAAAGCGGACAAATACAGCATTTGAAAAGCAGTCAGGCTGGCTTTGATGGGCGCCATTTAGATATTACTTTCGGTAATATATCAAAAAAATTTTAAAAAACAGTTGATTTTCTGGTAGAAATGTGTTATGATATAAATAGAGTATTATTTGAATAGGAGGATTGCTATGCAGATTTTTCTGATTCGTGATTCCAAGAGTAATTCTGTTCATGCAACCGACAGCAAAAAGAGAACCGGCTGCGGCATTAACCTGCAGAAACCGGAAAATATGGCAAAATTCACCATCAGCGGCACTGTTGATGATGCATTTGGTCTGATGACAGAGGTTACATGCGAGAAGTGCCAGACGGTTTTCACTAAAAGAATTCTGAAAGCCGACCGAAAAGAAATGGATCGTATGCTGAAAGAGGAGAAAAAGCGTACGAAAGTACTGGGCGATGATCCGAACATGGTATCCCTTGCCGATGTACAGAAAGAACGTCAGAAGCAGGAAGCAAAAAGAGCTGCCGCAGAAGCCCGTGCAGCTGCAAGAAAAGCTGAAGCAGAAGCTGAAGCTGCAAAACAGGCTGCTGCCCCTGCAGTTCCCAATGTACCCGTAACGTCGGCAGTACCCGCTGCTCCGGCAGTATCCGTTGCTCCCGCAGTACCTGTTGCTCCTGCAGCACCTGTTCAGAGTGCGCCCGTACCGCAGTTTACACAGTATGTACCCCCTGCAAAGAAACAGGAGCCGAAGCCTGCACAGCCGGCACCGACTACCACCTCTTACGGTGGATTTGCTCTTGGTGATCTTGCACAGTTTGCAATTCCGCAGTCTGCTGTAGATCCTACCGCTGCTGCATTTGCAGCAAATGAGGGGAAAAATCCGAATATTCTGGCGCAGCAGAATACACCTGCTCCGCCCATGCCTGCTCCCGCTCCGGCAGGAGTACTGAATAATCCGAATGATATTCTTGCACAGTTTGCAGTGCCTTCTGCAGCACCGGCCCCTGCACCGGCACCGGCTCCTGCACCGGCTCCCGCACCTGTACAGGACGATATTTTCGCACAGTTTGCGATCCCTTCTCCGGCTGCACCTGCTCCGGCACCGACACCTGCTCCGGCACCGGCTGCGCAGAGTACAGAAACTATAGATGACATCATGGCACAGTTTGGTATTCCGAGCGCACCCGCAGAAGAACCAAAGACGGATTCCATTGACGATATTATGGCGCAGTTTGGTATTGAAAATACGCCTGCTGCTCCCGAAGCACCCGCTGCTCCTGCAGCACCTGTTGTACAGGATATTGACGATGCACTCGCACAGTTCAGTGTTCCGTCCGCTCCTGCTGCTCCCGAAGCACCCGCTGCTCCTGCAGCGCCTGTTGTACAGGATATTGACGATGCACTCGCACAGTTCAGTGTTCCGTCCGTTCCCGCTGCTCCCGAAGCACCTGTTACTCCCGAAGCGCCTGTTGTACAGGATCTTGACGACGCACTGGCACAGTTCAGTGTTCCGTCCGCTCCCGCTGCTCCCGAAGCACCTGTTACTCCCGAAGCGCCTGTTGTTGAAGATCCGATTCCGACACCTGCAATGGAAATGTCAGCTGAGGAACAGCAGAATGCAGCACTTCTTGAATTTGAAAAAATTGCAGAGCGTATGTTCGGCGCAGCTGCAAATGCAGCGCCGGAAGTTCCGACATTCTCTGCGCAAAAGCCGCTTGCAGAAGAAATTCTGTTGGAATCCGCTGTGCAGACACCCGCACCGACTTACACTGCACCTACATACACCGCACCTTCCGTGGAAGAAGCAATTCCCGAAGTTCCGGTGATTCCTGCTCCCGTGCAGGCAGCTGAGGTTCCGGTTCAGCCCACATATGCTGCACCCGAATACACTGCACCTGTTGTGGATGATGCGATTCCCGAAGTTCCGGTGATTCCTGCTCCCATGCAGGCAGCAGAGGTTCCGGTTCAGCCCACATATGCTGCACCTGAATACACTGCACCTGTTGTGGATGATGCGATTCCCGAAGTTCCGGTGATTCCTGCTCCTATGCAGGCAGCAGAGGTTCCGGTTCAGCCCACATATGCTGCACCCGTTGAACCCGCACCGATGGCACAGCCCATGCCGGGCATGGCAGTTCCGCAGTTTGGACAGATGCCTGTTCAGGGCATGCCGCAGAATCCGCAGGCTATGCAGAATATGCAGCCCGTCCCGCAGTTTATGGGATATGACGCACAGGGTCAGCCCATGTATACCTATGTACAGCCGATGATGCCGCAGTTCATGGGCTATGATGCACAGGGTCAGCCGATCTATGCACCGATTGCACAGCCCTATCAGCAGGCAGTTCCGGTTGCACCGGCACCCGCTCCCCAGCCGGCTGCTGTTCCTGAAGTTCCCTTTGTTGAACAGCCCGAAGTCGCTGTGGCACAGCCCGCTGCTGCTCCCGAACCCGCACCGAAGAAGCCGCCGCTGATTTCTCCGATGGTACCGGAGATTCCGACTGCACAGGCACCTTCACTCCCTGAAGATACGGTTCGTCCTACTGTTGAACCGATGACCTATGCCAAGAGCAAAGCACAGGGTGTTCGGGTTTCTAAAATCGAACAATCCGCAGATATTCCGGACATCGTTCGTTCTGCAGTTTCTAAATCCGCTGCACCGCAGGGTAATATCTTTGACCAGCAGAATGCCAATGTTTCCGTTGTAGGCAGCATTGAAGATATTCTGTGCATGATGGGCGAAGATCCCCAGGCTGCTGCTAAAAAGCAGAAGCAGGAAGATGAAGCTGCCGGAATCAATCTCGAATACAGAGAATACAGGCCCAAGGCTAAAAAAGCATCATCCTCAAAACGTTCAGAATCGGCGAAATCTGAGCAGCCTGCCCGTCCGATGACCAAGGAGGAGGCAAAGCGTCAGAAGCGCGAGGAGAAGATCAACGCCAAATTCCAGAAGGATCTGGCTAAGAGAGGTTTCTAAGGGACTCATATGCAGTTCAATGAACTGCAATCCCTGATTCCGCTTACAATAACCGTAGGGATTCCCACGCCATACGGCGTGGGAATCTTTGTATAAAAAGGAGTGTTAATTATGTCTGAAACAGAAAAGAACGAAATCATCCTGTCCCTGCGCAGCCAGCTGACAGGCGATCTCACCAGTGATCTCAAATTTTTGGAAGCACAAGCTGCACAATATGTCGGCAAGGAGGATGGTGATGACATTGCAGCTGCAATTACTGAGCTTGCTGTAAGCCTGATGCCCCAGCAGCATCTGGATTTCATGAAGAAAACCATTTATATCGGCGAACGCCGTCTGGATTTGATCTACAAGGAAGCAGAACATCTGATGCTGAATCGTATGAATGCAAAATCGCTTGTGCTGACAACCCAACTCTACGACAAGATTCGTGAGGTGTTTACAGAAACCGAAAATACACGTTTCTTCAGCTTCCGCAATCTGCTTGAATCCAATCTCTATTATATAATGTATCATCCGACCAAGCGTCTGGAAAAGGCACCGTTTGATTTCGTCAGATTTCTGATGGCGCATGCCTACAATCTGATTGAGCTTCGCCGTCCGGCAGAGGCGATCCCCGTACTGGAAGAAGCAATTCGATTCAATCCTGTTTGCCCCGATCCCCGCTTTGAACTCGCTGAGGCTTACAAGCTGATGAAGGAGCCTGAAAAGCTGCTCGCTGTTGTCCGTGAAACTCTGCCTGTTTGCGCATCCCCCTATGCACTGTCTCGCTGCTATGCAAATCTGGGTTACTACTGCGTTGAAAAGAAGGAGTACGACAAGGCGATCTGCTTCTATTTTGAAAGCATCGTTTATACCGATCATCCTGCAATTCGTGCGGAACTGCGCCATGTTGCAAAGCTCAAGGGCGAGGAGATCAAGCCTCCGACACGCAAGGACGTTCTGCAGGCTTTTGCCGATCTGGAGCTTCCCAACGGTCCCGATCCGAACGTACTTACAGTGGCATCGGCACTGGCAGATCAGGCAATGGAGAAGAGCGAATGGAAGGAAGCATCCTTCTATCTGCGTGTGTTCCATGATCTGACACATGACGAAGAAGCCGGAAAACTCCTGAGCAAATGCGAGGAGGAAATCAAAAAAATGGAGGGCACAGAATAGTTTGCACCCAATCAGGAGTTCAAACACGAGGTCTTAATCTTGCATTTTTGCTTTAGAGATTATTTATAATTTCGTCACGTTTTTTTACGAAATGTATTCATAAAAAGTTACAAAATTGTTGTAAAAATAACTGATTATGATAAATGTTGTCATGATCATTGGTCATTTTGACGAAAAAAACTTTGTCGAAAACGTTTTCGGAACGATAAACGTAAAAAGTTGTTCATAATTTATCTTTTTTACGGAAAAGTATTGACAAAACTTTAGACATATGATATACTTAGTACATAAGGAACACACTGGAGTCGTAAATATACAAGGTGTGGACCGAGAAAGGGGAATCGGGACTCCGATTCGAACAAACTATATTTTATTTTAAGGAGGTTTTCTATCATGAAAACAAGAAAGATGAAGGGTTTTACCCTCGTTGAGCTGATCGTTGTTATCGCTATCATCGGTGTACTGGCTGCTATTCTGGTACCCACAATGCTGGGCTATGTAAAGAAGTCCAAGGTTTCTTCCGCTAATGCAAACGCTAAGTCCCTGTACGATGCAGTTGCTACAGCAATCATCGAGCTGGACACAGAGAGCATTACTGTTGATTCCAAGGTTCCTGACTGCACACAAACAGCAAAGTATAGTGTACCTGCAGCTGCTTCCATCCCGACTGCTGGTGGTGCTACAACACTCGCTGCTAACCACGCTTATATTCAGTGGAAGGCATACAACTACTTCAATGGTATGGCTAAGCTGAACGGCGGTTATGGCTGGAGAATCACAAACATGGCTGTTGTTGGTTCTTATACATATGATGGCACATACTATGGTACATATCCGAAGCCGTCCACAAATGACAATTCTACAGGTGCTAAGATTCACGCAAACGGTACAAAGGCTCTGGATTACGCAGCAAGCTAAGTTTAAGACACACTGAACAATTATAAATCCTCCCTTCGGGGAGGATTTTTTGTTGCATTCATATGTGCAACTATTGCCAATTCGCTCCTTTCATTGAAAGGAGGGATGAATTGATGGCATATAGAGGCATTGGTACACAGGACGATCCATATATCGTGGATAATTGGACGGATTTTAAAGCTCTTTGCAGTTCGGATGAACATTATATTGCATTTGATCCGGATGCAGAGAACAAGGTGATTGATCTGAATGAAACAGAGGACAGGGGCGGTTTACAGTCAAATCTGCTGTTCCATGCAAAGGTCAACGGAAACGGCTGGAGAATCCGAAATCTCGTCACAAACGGGTATTTTCTTGGCATGGCGGACGGTTGGAACTATGCCGCCATTACAGCGGAAAACCTGCATTTTGAAAATCTGATCGTACAGGGAGGAAAGCTCTTTTACGGCAATTGCCATTTTGTTGGATGCAGCTTTTCGGGCTATTTATTTAACGATGCGAAACTTTTCTCTGTACTGAACGTAAGCGGCGGTTATGTGGAAGCCTGCACGTTCAATCTGCACGTTAACAGATCGATGGAGAGCATCTTCAGCTGTTCCATGATGCTTCACTGTAATATTCGTCTGACTGGAAAGCTGAGCGGTAGTATTTCCGAGGGTAATGAATATGTATGGATGCGTAACTGCTCTGTAACGGGTTCTGTAGAGCTGAATGGCGGCATATTGGAGCTTGGAACATCTCCATACGATGAAAACATCATGATCGCACTGCAATGCAGAGGAACGGGCAGTATCAGGACTATAAATTCCGCTGCGTCAGCGTGCATCATTGACAGGGATCTGATTGATGATCCCATTTTGACGGACATTTCCACGGATAACTGGTATACGCTTTCCACGGAACAGATGCAGAATGCGGATTATCTGATCCAAACAGTAGGATTCCCTTGTGTGCAAATATAAGAAAAAAGCCCTCCGTATGGAGGGCTTTGACATTTCTTACTGACCGTTGAGGAAACGATAAAATTCCTGCTTGCTCTGGCACTTGTCGATTGCTTCGGTCTCGCCGATAATACCACGCTTTACCATTCTTGCAAGCTCCTGGTCAAGGCACATCATGCCGTACTGCTTACCGGACTGGATTGCAGAAAGCAGGAGGTGAACCTTGTCATCACGAATCATTGCAGCGCAGGCGTCAGTTACGCTCAGGATTTCCATTGCAGCAATTCGGCCGCTGCCGTCACGCTTCGGAATCAGGGTCTGAGAGATTACGCCAACGAGCGTATTCGCAAGCTGGGTACGAATCTGACCCTGCTGATGCTCAGGATATACGTCAATGATACGGTTGATGGTATCAGCAGCAGAAGTGGTATGCAGGGTGGAAAGTACGAGGTGACCGGTTTCAGCAGCGGTAATTGCAGCTGTGATCGTCTCGAAGTCACGCATTTCACCTACGAGGATTACGTCGGGGTCTTCACGGAGTGCAGCACGGAGCGCACTTGCAAAGTCCGGAACGTCATCGCCAACTTCTCTCTGGTTGATCATACAGAGCTTGTGCTGGTGTACATACTCGATCGGGTCCTCAATGGTAATAATATGCGCACTGCGGTTTACATTGATGAAGTCCATCATTGCAGCCAGTGTGGTGGATTTACCGGAACCGGTAGGGCCGGTTACCAGAACGAGACCACGGGGACGCATTGCAAAATCAGCCAGAACAGGCGGCAGACACAGATCTTCCAGTGTCGGAATATCATTACGAAGCAAACGAATTGCAATCGCTGTCTTTCCTCTCTGGAAATACACGTTTACACGGTGACGGTAGCCGCTTGCCGTGGTAAAGGAAAAGTCCGTATCTCTATGCGCACGAACGCTTGCACGCTGTGCATCATTGGTCATCTGGTCTACAATTGCCAGAACGCCTTCTTCATCCATTTCAGGATATTTGCTCATCTTACGGAGCGTACCGTTCAGACGAACAATGGGGGTAATGCCATATGTAAAATGCAAGTCAGAACAACCAATCACACGTGCTTCGTTCAGAATGCGGTTGATATCAATTGACATAGTTTCATCCTCCAGTCGAAATGTATATGCTGCTTCAAAAGCAGAATTATTGTTTTATCTTTGCACACCCTGTCCACATCGGGCGAACAGGATATGCGATTTGTATTATTAAACAGCGTAAGTTACACGAACCAACTGATCCATGGATGTTACACCCTTCTGTACCAGTTCGGAAACGTTATCACGAAGCAGCTTTGTACCGTTCTTCTTCGCCTGTGCCTCGATTTCCTCCTTGCTGCCGTTTCTTGCAACAATTGTGGAAATTCCGGATGTACAGTGAATGATCTCATGGATCGCAGTTCTGCCGCGGTATCCGGTATTATTACAATCAACGCAACCGCAAGCATCAAATACGGGAACGGAAACATCGATCTTCATCAGATCATTTTCTTCTGCAGTAGACATACGCTGTTTCTTGCACTTCGGGCAGAGAACCTTAACCAGTCGCTGTGCAATAACACCAATCAGAGAAGTTGCAACCATGTACGGAGCAACACCCATATCAACCAGACGTACAATTGTAGATGCAGCGTCGTTGGTATGCAGTGTGGAGAGAACCAAGTGACCTGTGATAGCGGCACGGATACCGATGTCAGCTGTCTCAGAGTCACGCATCTCACCGATCATTACGATGTCAGGGTCCTGACGGAGGATGGAACGGAGGGCAGCAGCAAAGGTCATACCAGCCTTGGTATTTACCTGAACCTGGTTGATGCCATCAATTGCCTTTTCGACAGGGTCTTCAACGGTGATTACGTTAACGTGCGGCTTTGCGATTTCACCCAGTGCAGCGTACAGAGTGGTTGTCTTACCGGAACCGGTAGGACCTGTTACCAGGATAACGCCGTGCGGGCACTTGATCATGGATTCAAACAGCTGATAGTTATAATCGGACATACCCAGATCGGTGATCTTACGCAGTGCGATCTGACCGGTGGATAGAATACGGATAACGATCTTTTCGCCGTTAACCGTCGGAAGTGCGGATACACGGACGTCAAGTGTTGTACCGTCTACAACCTGTGTGAAACGACCGTCCTGCGGAATACGCTTCTCAGCGATGTTCATGCCGGAAATCAGCTTCAGACGTGTTGTCAATGCATTATGTACTACGTTGGAAACATTCATCAGCTCTACGAGGTCACCGTTTACACGAATACGGATTCTTGTATAGGTCTTAAACGGTTCGATATGAATATCGGTAGCCTCTGCACGGAAGGAGTTTTCGATGATCGTTGTTGCGAGCTTAACGATCGGCGCACTCTCTACTCTGTCACGAGATTCCTCGTCATCGGTCTCAACTGAGCCATACTGTGTTACGCTCTCCAAAACGCTGTCAACGTTCTCCATAGAGTACATGTGACCAATCGCCTTGTTGATCGCAGTTCTTGTTGCCAGTACCGGAATGGTATCCATACCAGTCTGCATTTTGATGTCTTCAAGAATGTTGAAGTTGATCGGGTCATCAGTTGCTACGGTGAGTCGGCGGCCCTGAATATTGATGGCAATTACAGTGTACTTCTTTGCAAGATTTTCCGGAATCTTACGAACTGCATCCTCATCAATTTCAATGTTCGCCAGATCAACGTAGGGTACTCTCAGCTTGCCGGCAAGTGCCTGTGCCAGACGAACTTCAGAAATAAAGCCCATCTCCACAACCATTTCACCAAAACGCTTTGTGCCCTGTGACTCCTTCTGGGCAGCCAGTACCTTATCCAACTGCTCAGCTGTGATTAACTTCTGTTCAACAAGATAATCACCGATACGAATGTTTCTCATACTATAACCTCCATACTTAAAATTTTCCTTGTAAAATGATAAACATTATGATATAATATATATATAATCGATTTAAGGAGGGCATACACTATGCTTCACAACGAATTTATGGAAATTGGTTTCTACATAATGTTCTACCCAATCGTTGCTTTCTACGGAATTTGTATTGGCAGTTTTTTAAATGTTGTCATTTTCAGACTGCCGAACAATGAATCGCTGATCAAGCGTTCATCCCATTGCATGAGCTGTGGTACAAAAATCAGGAAACGTGATCTTGTGCCAATTTTCAGCTGGCTTTTTCTCAAAGGGAAATGCCATAACTGCGGTGAAAAAATTTCTCCCCGCTATCCTATTGTAGAAGCGCTGAATGGCATTGTGTACATCATCACATTCACCGTGCTTGATTTCAGCATTGAATCCATCATCTACTGTTTGTTCTTCTCCATTCTCATCTGCATCGGTTTTATTGATTTCGACACAATGGAAATGGACCTTCGTCTTCTCATTCTGATTCTCCTGCTTGCAGTTCCCTGTGCATTTGTATCAGAAACGGTAACTCTGCCATCCCGCATCATTGGTTTCTTCTGCATCGGCCTTCCCTTTTTGATCATCGGTGAAATCGTAGCAATCTACATGAACAAAAAGACAGGCGAAAGAATCCGTGGTATAGAGCTGGGCGACACAATTCTCATGGCTGTCAGCGGAGCGCTGATCGGTTGGAAAGCTGTATGTGCATCTGCGTTTTTCGGAATCCTCATTGCAGCGATCTTCGGAATCATCAACAAATACCGCAGTGGAGAATCCAAGCTTGCGTTCGGTCCCTATCTTGCGATTGGTTTGTTCATCGGAACACTGTTTGGTGATTCCCTGATTGATTGGTACATCGCAATGCTTACATACGATCCATACGCAGTTTAACTGCGTTTTACACAAATTCGGCAGTCGGGGGAGCAATCCTTCCGACTGCCGTTTTTGTATTTCAATTTTTACTGTGTGTCAATTTCAGCACCATAGCTATAAATGAATGTATAGCCTGTGTCATTGACCTTGCCGTTTGCGTCCAATGCAGACAGATCAACCTGAATGCCGGAACTGATCTTCGTGTAATTGGTCAGCAACGGATCTGCTCTGTCAACAATTGCATCCACAAGAGTACCGCCCGCTGACTGCTTATCTACTACATAATAGACACCTGTAACCGCAGTTCCGGGACCACCGATACGATTGTAAAGGTTTACAAGTGACATTGTAGAAGTTGTCAGGAAGGAATAGTCGGTATTGTTTCTTCTTGTGCTTGCCTTGATTGTAAAAGCAGTTTCTCTGGAATTGAGGTTCATCATGACCTTTTGCGCTTCGCTGATCAGTTCGACCTTTTCATCGAATTTTGCAATCGTGTCATATGTTCCGAGCTTTACCTCAAAGGAATAGGAATCATAATATGCCTTATTTACCGCAAACTCTGTGTAAACAGGAGAGCCGGTAATTGCACTTGCTGCCGGATCAAAGGTTACGTCATAGATCCACGTGCTGATTTTGCCATTCTGGCTGTTGTCAATTTGCAGAACATGTACTTTTCCCTTACCATAGCTGGGTGCAGTAACTGTAGAACCATTCTTGATGATACCGTTATAGTAGTCATCAACGAACTTCTCTACTGCGGCTTCTCGGCCGGCTTCATTCATAGCTGCATTATTTACCTGCAGATATTCCACCGGTGAAAGCTGTGTTCTGAGTAAGCTTGCAATGCTTGAAACTGCCGCATTACCGCCCTCGTGCACATCTGCCTGCACCATCATTTTGGTAACCGGTGCGATCAGCTGAAGCGCACCTGCCATAATGATACCGAAGATTGCAATTACAACGAGCAATTCTGTCAGGGTAAAGCCTTTCACTTTCGTCTTTTTCATCGCAATCCTCCTCCTTACGGTCCTGCAGGCGGTACTGCAGGCGGTACTGCCGGAGGTGCAGCAGGCGGCGTGTCCTGAATTACATAAAATTCCAGATGACCATTCATATGAGCAGAAGTATCACAATTCTTATCGGAAGCATCTGCTATGCCCTCTGTAGAGTACTTCAATGTATCCACATGGCTTGTGTAGCCGGTCATTGAAATTGTCAATCTCACCGGATCACCCTTATCGTACTCAATCACATTGCCTGCCTCATCCTTCTTTTCAGGAAGAATTGCAGCAACCTCCGTCAGTTCATCGACATCCTGTACAGCAGCTACCGGAGCTTCCACACTTCTCTTGTTATTCAGATGGTTGGTATTCATCATTAATGACTTGGTTACCGAACCCACCTGCACCATCAATGATGCGAGCAGTGTGAAAATCAGCAGTGCAATGATAACTTCAATCAGAGTCATGCCTTTAACTTTTTTTGATTTGAATTTCATAGTTCAGCACTCCTCTCATTAATAGATGTTGTAGTACATAGTAACGAACTTGCTCGGTACCTTAACTCCGGCACCGCCGCCCTTGCAGGTGCAGCTTGCACATGTACATCCATTTGCATCACAGGTGCATCCGGGATCGCCGGTACATTTTGCACAGCAGTGACACTTTGCAGTGCCATCCGGAAGTGTTACATAGATCATACCCCAGTTATTGGATACCTTAATGTTGTGACAGATCAGCTGTCCGATTACACCAATGCACTTCTCATTACCGTTCATGTGATCAAATACAGTAGTTGTTTCACCACCCGTCGGTACCGGCTCTACATAGGGAATATCAAACGGGATTTCATATGCATTTGTCTGTTCAAAGTCAAGATTCGGAGCTCTGAACAATGCAGTAACCAAGAAAGCACCATTTTTTACTGTAAAGCTGGAACCTGCTGTGGAATGCACAATTACGTTGGGATACAACTTTGACGTCGCACTATCCTGAACCTGCTTATACGTCTTATCACCAGGATGATGTCTGAAATATTCTCTGATACCTTCTGTAATGAGATTACCTTCAATATTAAAGTATCCATCAATAAAGAAGATTACCTGAGAATGACCCTTGATAATGATATTTCTGCCATTCGGCATAGAGAAATTATTGACGTAAATTACAAGATTTCCTCTTGTTGCATCAATGATCAAATCCCCATGTTCATTGTAATTACCTGTCAGCTTACATGAGGTTTTTACTTCACCACGAGTATGCGTCGGAAGTGTACATACGCCGCTATCATCACAAATATCAATGGGTGTTGTCATATTGGTTTCCAGATCCAGAAGCGTAGAAGGATACGTATTGTACTTTGTCATTGTCGGTACATTAATGATATTCTTTCTAACTTCATTATCCGTATACATATTCGGATAAATACCTTCTGCATCCAGTCCGCTCTTTTTGGCTACACTATCTTTTGATGTAGCCACAGGAGTATTTGGCGTTCCATCCAACTTCTGGAAGATAATACCTGTATTATAGGTCTCACACTTCACAGTATCACACTTGATCGTTACAGGTCCAATTGCTTGGATGTCTCTTGCGTCGATTGCGCCTTCGCAGATCAAAGTGCAGTTATTCAGAACAATTGCATCCGCATAGAGATTATCCTTACATCTCAAGGCATATCTCATTGCGTCGGATCCGTCCACTGTCAGTGTACCGCCGCATACGACTCTTTCATTCAATACATATTCTGTATCATTGAAAACGTTCTTATTTCCAGCAGCATCTGTAACATAGCCCTGTACTGTCAGATTCTTTTCAACACGAACCTCACCTTCAACTGCGGGACCTGCAATCTGTACATTACCTGCAGAATAGAGGTTACCCAGTGCGCTTCTTGGTGAATTGTTCAGTGTTGCTTTTGCCCATTCATACAGCATTGTTCCCTTATTCTGATTTTGGATAATGCTTGTTGCAGTTTCATCAAATGCATACAGATCACCCATAAAGGACATTACGTTTACTGTATGTGTCTCAAGATTTCCACAATATACATTTACCGGAACACTTTTGCCGGTGTTGAACTTGTTATCACTTGCGGTCTGCTTCAATGTTCCGCCAACGTACAGGCTGGGAACATCTGTATAGTCTAATGTAGCTGCAGGCCATGTAAACGCCGGGTCTGTTTGGAAGTCAAAGTTGTTTGAAAGGAGCAAATCGCCCTCTACTGCAACAAACTGTCCTTTTCCTGCCTTATTGAAGTACATTGTTGTCTGGGACTTCAGATTCAGACTACCGTTCACATAAAAAGGTACGGACTGATATGCAGTATTATCAAACTCAAACCACTTATCTCTTGAACGCGGGGGATTTTCAAGACCGATTTCCGTACCGCCCGTTGTCAGACCGCTGGTACCGATCTTACCCTCTGTTGTACCGGTAGCTACGAACGCACCGCCGCCGCCACCGCCGCCGCCGCCGCCGGCAACCTTTTCGTCGATGATGTATGCACTATATGTTGTGTTCGCCATTGTTTTGTCAATGGTCGTTGACACTTCATAAACTGTGCCGCTTACCCATTTCAACTGCGTTGTACTGTACACATTTCGATTTTCCACGTTTCTAATGGTAACATCAGCGTTCAGTCCATCCGTACCGGTTACTGTAATTCTCAGCGGTGTACTGCTTGTTGTCTGAAGATTATGTGCCATCTGCCATTTCAGACCGTTGGTGGCACCGGTATCTTCGTTGATCGCCTTAATTACTGAATCCAATACTGCTCTTGCAGTATATTCGGTCTGTTCTTTTTGGTAATTGCTGTAAGCTCTGTTACTTGCCGTTGCAGCAAGCGCCAGTGTGCCCATCAAAAATACGATGAGCACCATGAGCACGGAAACGACAGTAAACAGAACAGTACCTTTCAGTTTTGTAGAACTTACATTAACCTTCATCTTCCTTACCACCTTTCCGATGAAGTTTTACTTTTAAGTCACTTCCTTTTTAAGCGCCAAGTTTCGGTTCGTCAATGTTCTTTGCATTGAAGAAGGAAACTGTGATTTCCATTTCAGATGTACCAATGCCCTCTGTATCTTCGGTAATCGGCTCCTGTGTGTCTTCATCCAGTTCAAGACCGCCATAGAACTTGTAATCTGCAATATCCACAGCTTCAACAAGAATTGCATTCTTGTCATCAGCAATCTTATCAAGGAAAGTCATCAGATTTTCCTTTGTACCTACTGCTGTCATAGTTACCGGGAAAGTCAGCACGTCAGCTGTTTGACGAGCAGAAAGCACTGTGTTTTCCTTCATTACCTCTGCAACCTCTGCTGCATAATCGCCATTAACGTCAGCTGCTTCCAGCAGAGAATAGGTCAGAACATTCGGCATGTGATAGAAGTACTCAATTCTTCTGACATTTGTACCAGCCATATCCAATGTTTTAATCTGAATATTACTTTCGTCAACCGCAGGCTGCAGGTACTGATCCAGCTCATAGGCTGTCTTTTCGCCGCCATAGTTCTGGTTTGCTGTTTTGAATGCACTGTTTATGAAAATCTCTCCAATGTTTTTAGCATCCCCGTAAGTTTTGTTAATTGCAGACTTGAGTTCAGGGATTGCATTGATCTCTGCTTCAATTACCTTCCATTCAGCAAGTACCGTTTCAAAAGCTGCATTGCTATCTTTCAATTTGGTATACTTGGGTTTAATCAGTGCAAAGAAACCACCAACCAAGATGACGATAATTGCAACGACAATCAGAACCAGCTTATCTCTATAAGTCATTTCCATTTTCATCTTTCATCATCCTCCTTTACTGTGCTGCCTCAGTGGTTTCCTGTTCCTGTACTGTAAGATCAGGTGCATAATTCTGCTTCAGTCTGAGGATCAGGTCAAACTCAACCTTCTTAAGCTCATCATCCGGATTAGAAGGCAATATAGATACTCCGGGCTCAACACCGGGTTCCGCACCGCCGCCTGCACCTTCTTCTTCTTCTTCTTCCACGGGATCCACAGTATAACCAACGTACTCAACATTTGTGAAAAGCTTATTGCCATACTTATCATACAGATACTTTACCAATGCTGCAGGATACTTCTGAGAAAGTGCATCTGTTGTTTCAAACTCGATCGGAATTGAAACCTGACCTTCTTCAAATGTGAATGTACCAATCTTTGCCTTTGTAATTGTACCAACATCAGTTACTACGGTAGCAAGTGCTTCGTCCACTGCATTGAAACACTCACGCGTCAGAACAGGCTGTGTTTTGAATGCATCACTTGTATTTTTGATCAATGCAGAATAAGTATTCACACGCTCACGCAGAGCCAGAAGATCTTGATACTGCTGACGCTTCGCAGCGGTTTCGGGACTGTCGATCTGAGCCTGAAGCTTTACAGTATCGCTCTTTACCTTAGCATCTGCAATTGCCAATACGCCGTATGTACCGAGTACTGCTACCAGGCTGACGAGGAGTGCAACAACCAGCAATGCTCCGCCGCCCTTACCATCCTTGCTCTTCTTGATCATGCTGCTTACAGCACCCTCAGTTTCAAGGAGGTTTACATGCTCTGTAATCTTATTACGCTTGAACATTGCGCCAACAGCATTTGCATATACGGAGAATTCCAGATTCTGGTAACCGTGGATCTGCGGCGGTACGTTCAGCTGGCTTACGGAAATGTCATTTTCTGCCATCTCATCAACCAAACGGTTGTAGAGATTGGGAGATACGGTGATGTCACCGTAGAATACTACGTTATCAATGGATTCGCTGCCGCGGCTTCTTGCAAACTGCAGCATACGATAGATGTTCTCGTTAACTGCTTCGAATACATAGTCATCGGGATCATCATAGTCATCGGGGTCGATGGATGCGAAACGGGAGAAGGACAGCTGGTTGTTCTCATACAGGTTCAAGCTGATGAAGTTGCTGTCGATCTGTACAGCCAGCAGAGGCATCAGGCTCTTAACCTTTACGTCAGCCAGAAGCACCTTTGTGATCGCATTACATCCGATCATGATGGATTTGAGGTTGAGACCCAGCATATGGAAAATACGCTTGTAGCAATCTACTACGTCATACGGACAAGCTGTTGCGAGGATCTTCTGCATTCTCTCGCCGGTTTCTGTTTCCTCAGGCTCACCCACGATCAGGTAACCTACGGAATAGGAATCGTCAATATTGATCTGCATCTGCAGCTCATGACGAACATTCTTCATGAACTCGCTTTCCTTCGTCGTCGGAGGAATCAGCAGTTCCTTAAAGACTGTCTGGTTGGAGGAGATACTTACGATTACCTCCTTATCAGGCATGTTATTCTGCTTGAGGACGTTATTGAGCATCATTGCTACACGGTTGATGTCGTTTACATAACCGTTAACAATAATTGCCTCGTCCAGATTCAGAGTTGCAGCAGCACTGATCTTAATCTTGCCGTTGCTCTCTGTACCTCTAATAATTCGTATATTTCTGTCGGTAATATCAAATGAAAGCATTTACTTTTCCACCTCTCGTTTGTTAAGTTTACGCTGCGATAGCGTCGAAGGAGTCGTACATAGCAGGCAGTACAGCTGCAACTACCAGACCTACTGCAATACCCATGATAATGATCATAAGCGGCTCAAGCAGGCTTACCAGACGGCTTACTGCAGAGTCTGCTTCTTCATCATAGTAATCGGAAGTTTTGGTAAGGATGGTATCCAGCGCACCGGACTCCTCACCGACATAAATAATGGAGCAGAACATGGAGTCAAAGATTTCTGTTCTCTGAATGGAAGCAGAAAGCGTTTCACCCTGTTTTACTTCATCAATTACATTTACAAAGCACTGATCTATGTATCTGTTGCCCAGAATGGAGGAGGATCTCTGCAGACACTCTACCATCGGGATACCACTGGAATACAGAGAAGACAGTGTTCTTGCAAAACGTGCTGTGTAGATCTTTACTACCAGAGGACCGAATGCCGGGCCCTTGATAATGAACTTATCCCACTTCAGTCTGGTGCTCGGAATCTTCAGTGCATAGATTGCTCCGACAACAATAGCCACAACAACAGCCACATAGATAAACCAGAAATTAACCAGAGAATCACTGAAGCCCATCATAACTCTTGTCAGAGGCGGCATATCATTGGGATCCTCAAACAGGTTTGCGAATGTCGGCATAATGAATGTAAACATACCGATAACAATGGCAATACAGAGGATCAACAGGATGATCGGGTATGTCAAAGCACCCTTGATCGTATTGTTCATCTTGTTTTCCTTTGCGTAATGGTCGGACATTCTCTGCATAATAACATCCAGAGAACCACTCGACTCACCTGCCGCTACCATGGAAATCAGAAATTCGGGAAATACGCCCTTGTACATTTCCAACGACGATGAGAAGGATTCACCCTTCTGAACGTTCTCATAAACGCTCTGCCAAATCGCTCTTGATGTTTCATTTGGCTGTTCCTTACTCAGAATGTCCAGAGACTTTACCAGCGTAAGGCCGGATGTCAGCATCGCTGCCAACTGACGGCAGTTAAACGCCAGCTCCTTGGTCTTGAACTTCTTCGTTGTTTTTTTTGCGCCGATTTCTTTTTCCTCGTAACTGATAAGAGTTAAGCCCTTTTCTCTGAGCTTTGCGCTGAATTCTCTCTCATCTTCTGCGTTGATCGTGCCTTTCACCTGCTTGTCAGCGGCAGTTTTCGCAACGTAGGAAAAACTCTTCATTCGACCACCTCCAATGATTTTCGTGTTAGTATTAGTGAGTATATTACAGCATAATACTCCAGTATCATAATTATACCATTTGCTTTTTAAAATTGCAACTGTATTTTTACATAAATCCCACGTTTTTTTTTAGAAATAATCACTAAAAGTTCATACTTTGTTTACTGAAAGTAATAATTTAGAAAAAAATAAATAAAATTGCGGTTGCTATCATTATATTTGTTAATTCTTTTAACTGAAAGGGGCGAAAATATTTGTACATGTTAGACAAAATACAAATTTTATATTAACAAGTGATTGTATTTTTTTGGCGTACACGACATTTCTCTTGACTTCACAATGCCCGCTGATTGACATATGATCGGGGTGCTATACCTTTATAATATATACTGAGCGAATCATTGACTTTCGGGGCGGCTCCGATAAGCCATATTATTGATTCCCATGCGAAATCGCAAAAAACACTGGACATCCGCTTGATTTCATGTTATAATAGAAACAGCAGCATTGTAACGATTTACAGTTTCAGTGTACTAACATGACAAAGAAAGATAATAAGGGGTTGGTTTTATGAACACAACAGAAAAGACGAAAGATTTTGTATTAACGGCAATGTTTACGGCAATCATCTTTGTGCTGGCGTTTGTACCGTATCTGGGCTATATTCCGCTGGGCGTGATCAATGCCACGACCATCCACATTCCGGTAATCATCGGGGCGATCTATTTAGGTCCGAAGAAGGGCGCATTCCTTGGCTGTATGTTCGGCGTGACGAGTCTGATGAACAACACATTCAAGGGCGGACCGACGGCATTCGTATTTTCCCCGTTCTATTCCGCAGGCATGGGTGACAATGCATTTCTTGCATCCCTCAAGAGCCTGACGATCTGCTTTGTACCGAGAATCCTCATCGGCGTTGCGGCATACTATGTATTCCTCCTGGTCTACAAGCTGACCAAGGGCAAGAAAGCGCCCGCTTATCTTGCAGGCGGACTTGCAGGTTCCCTGACCAATACGATTCTTGTTATGAACGGCATCTATTTCCTGTTCGGTGAATCCTATGCGGCGGCTACGGGAAAGAATTACAGCACGCTGTATTCCGCAATTATGACCATCATCGGCATGAATGGCGTTCCGGAGGCAATTGTTGCCTGCCTGATCACCGCTGCGATCTGTCCGATCCTGCGGAAGCTGAAACCGCTGTACATCGAAAGAAAAGCATAAATCCAATAACGGAAATGGGGGCTCTGCCGTATGGCGTGAGCCCTTTCCATCCAGATGAAAGGAAAATCCCATGATTCTTGCGATAGATATTGGCAACTCCAATCTTGTACTGGGCTGCTTTGACAAAAATGAAATCGTATTCACAGAGCATGTGGCGACGGATCTGCATAAAACAGAACTGGAGTACGCCATTATCCTCAAGGCGGTACTGGATTTGCAGAACACTTCGCCCCAACAGCTTGAAGGCGCTGTGATTTCCTCGGTCGTTCCCCCGCTTGTACCGGTTTTGCGTTCGGCAATTGAAAAAATTGCACCGGATATCCGCATTCTTGCCGTGGATAACAGCATCGAAACGGGACTTCCCATCCATCTTGACCACCCCGAACAGGTCGGAACCGACCTCATTGTAGGGGCGGTTGCAGCTGTATCCGAATACGGAACGCCCGCCATTGTCATTGATCTCGGAACGGCAACAACACTGTCCGTCATTGACAAGGACGGCTGCTACATCGGAGGCGCAATTCTGCCGGGCGTGCAGGTTTCGCTCAATTCTCTTGTTTCCGGAACAGCGCAGCTTCCGAGCATCAGCCTGACAAAGCCCGATCGTGTGCTTGGGACAAACACCGTGGATTCCATGCGCAGCGGCGTATTGTTCGGGAATGCCGCAGCCATTGACGGCATGATTGATCGTATCTGGAAAGAACTGGGCTGTGAAACATCCCTCACTGCCACAGGTGATTTGGCAAATGCAGTCATCCCCTGCTGCAGGCACAGCATTACCGTTGACGGCACGCTGCCGCTAAAGGGACTGCGCATCCTTTATGAGATGAACAAAGGAGGGGAAGTACAATGATTCTTGCCATAGACATGGGCAACACCAACATTGTGCTTGGATGCATCGAACAAGAAACCGTTCTGTTTACGGAGCGCATGGAGACCGATCTGCGGAAAACAGAACTGGAGTATGCCATTGCATTCCGCAATGTGCTGGAACTTCACAGTATTTCTCTGAAACAGCTGGAGGGCGGCATTATTTCTTCCGTAGTACCGCCCCTTGTTCCCGTACTGAAACGGGCGCTTGCCAAACTTACGGATATGGATGTCATGGTAGTCAGTACGGAAATCGAAACAGGACTGACGCTCCGCATGGACAATCCTGCGGCTGTCGGCAGTGACCTGATTGTTGATGCAGCGGCGGCGCTGGAGCAATACGGCGCACCCGTGATCGTGATAGATATGGGAACTGCCACAACATTTTCCGTGGTGGCAAGGGATGGCGCATATGTGGGGACGATCATCATGCCGGGAGCAAGGATCTCACTGGATTCTTTGGTTTCCGGAACGGCACAGCTCCCAAAAATCGGTTTGAGCGTGCCGGATACAGTCATTGGAAAAAACACCGTGGACTGCATGCGAAGCGGCGTACTGTACGGCTCGGCGGCGATGCTTGACGGCATGATCGACCGCATCTGGGAGGAACTCGGCTACGAAACCAAAATTGTGGCAACGGGGGGGCTTGCGCACGCTGTTGTTCCCCATTGCTTCCACGAAATTCAACTCAATGATGAACTTCTGCTGCAGGGTCTGCGGCTGATATACGAAAAGAACAGGAGGGATTAACCCATGAATCTGACGGGAAAATGCGTGGTTCTTGCCGTTACGGGCGGAATTGCCGCCTACAAGATCGCAGGACTTGCAAGCACCCTGAAAAAAACGGGAGCGGACGTGGTAGTGACCATGACGCAGAACGCCACACAATTCATCAATCCTATTACCTTTGAAACACTCACGGGCAACAAGTGTCTGATCGACACATTTGACAGAAATTTTCAATACAGCGTGGAACATGTGGCAATTGCCAAGCGTGCGGATGTGGTTTTGGTTGCCCCCGCTACGGCAAACGTGATCGCAAAGGCGGCTCACGGTATTGCGGACGATATGCTCACCACAACACTCCTCGCCTGCCCCTGCCATAAGATCATCGCACCTGCGATGAACACCAATATGTACCGCAATCCCATTGTACAGGATAATTTGCGCAGGCTCTCGGATTTCGGCTTTGAGGTGATACCGCCAGACTGCGGTTATCTTGCATGCGGCGACATCGGCGACGGCAAAATGCCGTCGGAAATCGTGCTGCTGTCCTATATCGAAAAGGCGATCGCCTGCGAAAAGACCATGGCGGGAAAGCATGTGCTGATTACGGCAGGCCCGACGTGTGAAAACATTGATCCGGTACGCTATATCACCAATCGTTCCACAGGAAAAATGGGCTATGCACTGGCAAAAATGGCAATGCTCCGTGGTGCGGATGTGACGCTTGTGACCGGAAAAACTGCCATTGCGCCGCCGCCCTTTGTGAATGTTGTAAACGTGGAAAGTGCAGCGGAAATGTTCGAGGCAGTGACTTCGAATGCAGAAAATCAGGATATTTTCGTAATGGCGGCAGCGGTTGCCGACTACCGCCCCACCTCTGTTGCAGATGAAAAAATCAAAAAATCCGATGGGGATATGCAAATTCCCCTGACACGAACGCAGGATATTCTTGGCTGGCTCGGTGAACACCGCAGAGAGGGGCAGTTCCTTTGTGGTTTTTCAATGGAAACAGAGAATATGCTCGAAAACTCTCAGAAAAAGCTTATCAGAAAAAAAGCGGACATGATCTGCGCAAACTCCCTGCGGCAGGAAGGCGCAGGATTCGGTACGGATACCAACATCCTGACGCTCATTACAAAAGACGATGCGCAGGAGCTTCCATGTATGTCTAAGGAAGAAGCAGCGGACATGATTTTCCGTAAAATCATGGCTTACAACGAAAAACACTGATTTTCGGAAGAAGAAGTGTATATTTCTTCCGAAAATCAAAAAATATCAAAAAAAGACTTGCAAAAAGCCGCCTTTTATTATATACTAATAATAGGCGGTTTTTTCGCTGATCTATGATATTAACAGGAGTTTTTTCTGATGTATACCATTGAAGAAACCTGCAATGCGCTGCGCTCCGGTGCGTTCGATGAGCGGCTGGCACAGATGTATGCCTGCACGGGCGATGCGCTTGCACCTTACCGACAGCGTTTTCTGGACGCTGTTTCCGCATTTCGTGCGCAGTTTGGCGATGCACAGCAAATTGCACTTTTTTCCGCACCGGGCAGAACAGAGCTCGGCGGAAATCACACCGATCATCAGGGCGGACATGTTCTCGCTGCAAGCGTCAATCTGGACATGATCGCTGTTGCTGCACCGAACAGCAGCGGCTGTATCCGTCTGAAATCCGAAGGCTTTGCGATGGATTCCGTAGAGCTTTCATGCCTCATGCCGAAAGCCGAGGAGAGAAACACCTCCGCAGCTCTGATTCGTGGCATTGCGGCAAAATTCGAAGAAATCGGATACCCCGTTACGGGCTTTGATGCTTTTGTTACTTCCGATGTACTGTGCGGTTCGGGGCTTTCGTCCTCCGCAGCCTTTGAAGTACTGGTGGGAACGATCTGCAATACCTTCTTTGCAGAAGGCAATACAGATGCTGTAGCAATTGCACAGATCGGACAGTATGCCGAGAACGTCTTTTTCGGAAAGCCCTGCGGTCTGATGGATCAGATGGCATGTTCCGTTGGCGGCGTGATTGCAATTGACTTTAAACAGGATGTCCCCAAAATTACGCAGGCAGATGTGGATCTTACAAAAGAAGGCTATGCGCTTTGCATTCTCGACAGTGGTGCCGATCATGCGGACCTGACGGATGCTTATGCTGCAATTCCTGCTGAAATGCGTTCTGTTGCGGCTGCTCTTGGCAAAACTCTGCTTTCGGAAGTAACGGAAGCAGAAATTCTCGAACATCTTCCCACGCTGCGTGAAACCTGCGGTGATCGTGCGGTGCTGCGTGCCATACATTTCTTCGGAGATGATGAACGTGTATTCCGTGAGGCAGAGGCGCTGAAAAACGGCGATTTTGAGCAATTCTTATGCGAAGTGCGTGCATCGGGGCATTCCTCGTTTATGTATCTGCAAAATGTCTGCACCTATGACGATTCTGCAAAACAAGAGGTTGCACTGACAATTGCATTGTGTGAAACTTTGCTGCATGGAAGGGGTGCAGTCCGTGTACATGGCGGCGGCTTTGCCGGAACAGTTCAGGCATTCGTACCGCTGGATATGCTGGAGCAATTTCTGCGTGATTCCGAAAGGGTTCTGGGCAGCGGCAGATGCCATGTGCTGCGTATCCGCAGTATCGGCGGCATCCACATTACAGAATAACACTGAGGCGTTTGATCCTCTTATCATGATTAAAGGAGCTATACATTTTGAGTAAGATTTTGATTACCGGAGGTGCCGGATTCATCGGAAGCCACGCCTGCGTGGAATTTATCAATGCAGGATTCCCCATCGTGGTGCTGGATAATCTGAGCAATTCCAAGGAGGAAAGTATCCGCAGAATAGAAAAAATAACCGGTAAAACCGTGACTTTCTACAAAGCTGACATGCGCGACGCTGCTGCTGTACGACGTATTTTTGAGGAACAGCAGATTGACGCTGTTGTGCATTTTGCAGGATTTAAGGCAGTGGGTGAATCCGTAGCGAAGCCACTGGATTACTATGAAAACAACATTGGCGGTACCTTTGTGCTGCTGCAGATCATGCGTGAATACGGCTGCAAGACCATTGTTTTTTCTTCCTCTGCAACAGTTTACGGCATGCATAATCCCATTCCGTATGTGGAGGATATGCCTACATCGGCAACCAATCCCTATGGCTACACCAAAGTCATGATCGAACAGATCCTGCACGATATATGCATTTCCGATCCGGAATTTCGTGCTGTAGCGCTTCGGTATTTTAATCCCATCGGCGCTCACAAAAGCGGTCTGATTGGGGAAGATCCGAATGGCATTCCGAATAATCTCCTGCCGTACATCGGTCAGGTTGCAGTCGGTAAGCTGCAGCAGCTTTCGATATTCGGCAATGACTATGACACACCTGACGGTACGGGCGTGCGTGATTATATTCACGTTCTGGATCTGGCAAAGGGACATGTTTCTGCACTGAAATATGCAAAAGAGCATGCGGGCTTCATGCCCATCAACCTCGGTACGGGTCATGGCATCAGCGTTCTGGAAATGGTGCATGCCTATGAAAAGGCATGCGGCAAGCCGATCAGCTACCGCATTGCTGACCGCCGACCGGGCGACATCAGTGCCAATTATGCAAATGCAAGCCGTGCAAAAGAATTGCTGAACTGGCAGGCAGAGGAAACTCTCGAAACCATGTGTGAGGACAGCTGGCGTTTCATGCAGCAGAATCCCAACGGATTGTAATAGAAAGGACGAATTATGGAACAGTTTTTTATTATTTTGGGTGTTATTGTCGCTGTGCTTCTGCTGATTGTTATTTTCGGCGGAAAAAAGCACAACTGGCGAAAAATACTTTACTTTTTCATTGAAGAAACGGACGAAAACGGTGAAAGCCTCGCTCCCCGTTCACGCCCTCGTCCGGATCGGCAGAAGCCCTCTGCAAGGAACTCCGGCAGCAACCGCAAAAATCCCAACCAGCCCTACACGGAAATGGCGATTCTCATGCAGAAGATCGACGAGCGCCGCAGGGTCGTGGATTCCTCAGGACATTCCACACTGTATGACGAATATTTTGAACTGGTGTTTGAAACCCGAAAGGGCGAAACCCTCCACCTGACCGCATCCCGTGCGGCATTTAAGGAAGTTCCGTTCAATCAGCAGGGCTCCCTGACGCACAAGAGAGGACAGCTTGTCAAGTTCAAGTATGTCGGCGGACTTGTTTCGGATGAATATGTGCCGGTGAACAGACCGTAAAAAATCCCCCTATATAGGGGGATTTTTCTTATTTTACAAATTCCTCAATCGTGCCGGTTCCACCTGTTGCAGCATATGCGGCGTATTGCAGGATGAAGGCAGCGTCCGTTGCATTGAACGCTTTGTCCCCATTGACATCGGCGCAGGACATCTGCTCCGCAGTCAATTTACTGCCGCCGCCGGTACTGAGATTTGCAGCCTCTGTCAGGATGATCGATGCATCCACGGCGTTGATCATTGTATCACCGTTGACATCACCCAGTGCAAGCGTTCCCTTGTCGATCGGCACAAACCGCAGCCCCTTTTCATGGGCATAATAATGCGCAGTAGAATTGATGCATCCATGGATCGACAATGTTTCCGGAACATAGCCATAAACGTCAAGCGTTTCTGCCATGGAAAGCGCATCCGCCTCCAAATAGTTCATATCGCCAAACCAGTTCAGACGGCAGAACACGAGGGTATCAAAACTATAGAGATCCTCTTTAAGACGCTCATAGTCCTCCTCTGAATAGTGTTCCTTGAGATACTTCTCTGTGTCAAGTGCCACTCCCAAGGCATCCTTTCCAAGCTGTACATTTTTGCCGCTGATGGTGATTTCCTCCAGATCCTTGCAGTTAAGGAACGCATAATCGCCGATTTTCTTCACATTTTTGCCAAGCGTGATTGAGCGCAGGCGCAGGCAGTTTAAAAACGCCATGTCACCGATCTCTGTCACACCATCGGGAATATTGATGGCGGTGAGCGCCGGAAGATTTGCAAACGCAAGCGCCTCAACGGTTTCTACGGTTTCGGGAAGCGTGATGGTGAATTTCACGTCCTCAATGTCGTACAGCTCATCCGATCTGAAATCATACGGCAGATTCATGAGATTTCCGAAGGCATCCTTACCGATCCTTGTTACCCCGTCCGGTACGACAATATCCATGGACTCCGAAATATCACAGTACCGCAATTCCCCGTCAATGATAACGAACGGATTTTCCTCCATCATGGCAGTACCGGACAGGCATTCCATGTTGAAGCTTTCCACATGCTCAATGCCCTGAATTTCACGCAGATTCGGGCAATCCTTAAAAAGTCTTGCACTGATGGTATCAAAGCCCTCCGACAGCACGACCGTTTCCAGTGCGGGATAGCCGCTGAATGCCTCCGCATCGGCATAGGTCACGCCCTCGCCAAAAACAATTGTTTTGATCCTGTCCCTGTAACCCCAGTTGGGATAAATGGATGTATCATCATCGGGGAATCCTTGCTGAAAAACCACCTCGCCCGATCCGCCAAGCGTCAGGACTCCGTCCGTAATGTCCCATTCGATGCCGTAATAGGTGCCTATCGTATTGACGGACACGCCATTTGCCGATGCAGGAATACTGCATGTACACATAGAAAGTGCAAGGAACAGCGCTATCAACTTCCGTTTCATATGTATTACCTCCGTTCCATCCTTTGCAGGATCTCTTTCCCTTTATTATACAGCAGAAGGCCGTCAAATTTGTTACAAAATCATGAACGGCATGCATTTTTTCAGAAATACCGGACGGATTTCCCTGAAAAAAGTTTCTGCAAAAATATTGACAAAGCACGAAAAATGTGCTATGATTAGGATACAAATGAACAAAAACGCAGATGAGGAAGACAATGCGAACCGGATTTGATTCCGCCATCCTTCAGAGAGCCGTCACCATTGGGCTGAAAATGACGGCAGGGTGTGTTTGCTGAGTATACCACCTCGGAGTCCGTGCTAATCCACGGCGGTTCACCACCGTTATCGGGTGCAGAATAAGGCGTATTTCTACGCAAATTCGGGTGGAACCACGGTTTTACATCGTCCCGAAGTTACAGGCATACTGTGACTTCGGGGCGTTTTTGTTTATGTAGCGGAAAAACTGCTGTATGGGGGATTCCGTCCACCATACTGGAATTTTCCGACAAAATCAAAATTCCGAAAAGGAGCGAATGAATAATGTTAAAATTAACACTCAAAGACGGCAGCATTCGTGAAGTGGAAGAAAATATTTCTGCTGCGGAAGTTGTCAAGGGCATTGGCATGGGACTTTACAAGTCCGCTTGCTGCGTAAAAATTAACGGTGAGGTATGCGATCTGCGCACCGTTCTGACACAGGACTGCACATTTGAGGTTCTGACATTTGATGACATCGACGGCAAAAAGACCTTCTGGCATACAGCTTCCCACATTCTGGCACAGGCTGTCAAGCGCCTGTATCCGGAAACAAAGCTTGCCATTGGCCCGGCAATCGACAACGGCTTTTACTATGACTTTGATGCGGCACATCCGTTCAGCCCCGATGAGCTGCTGAAAATTGAAGCAGAAATGAAGAAGATCGTTAAGGAAAATCAGGCTCTGGAGCAGTTCACACTTCCCCCCGCTGAGGCAATTGCTAAGCTCAAGGAAATGGATGAACCCTACAAGGTGGAACTGTGCGAAGAACACGCCGACAAGGGCGAGCCGATCTCCTTCTACAAGCAGGGCGAATTTGTTGATCTGTGCGCAGGCCCGCACCTGATGAGCACGGGTGCTGTCAAGGCATTCAAGCTGATCTCCTGCACAGGCGCATACTGGAGAGGTTCTGAAAAGAACAAGATGCTCTCCCGTATCTATGCAACCGCATTCCCGAAGGCGGCACAGCTTGACGAGGAACTGCAGCGCCGTGAGGAAGCAAAAATGCGTGATCACAACAAGCTCGGCAGAGAGCTGGAACTGTTCACAACTGTGGACTGCATCGGTCAGGGTCTGCCGATCCTGCTGCCGAAGGGCGCAAGAGTCATTCAGCTGCTTCAGCGTTGGATTGAAGATGAGGAGCAGAAGCGCGGCTATCTGCTGACCAAAACTCCCCTCATGGCAAAATCCGACCTCTACAAGATTTCCGGTCACTGGGATCACTACCGTGACGGCATGTTTATTCTGGGCGATCCTGACGACGAGAGCAAGGAATGCTTCGCACTGCGTCCGATGACATGCCCCTTCCAGTATCAGGTATTCCTGAACCGCCAGCGTTCCTACCGTGATCTGCCGATGCGTCTGGGCGAAACCTCTACCCTGTTCCGCAACGAGGACAGCGGCGAGATGCACGGCCTGATCCGTGTGCGCCAGTTCACCATTTCCGAGGGTCACCTGATCCTGCGCCCTGAGCAGCTTGAAGAAGAATTCAAGGGCTGTCTGGAACTGGCAAAGCACTGCCTCGATACAGTCGGCATGCTCGAAGACTGCACCTTCCGTTTCTCCCAGTGGGATCCTGAGAACCCGAAGAACAAGTACGAGGGTACCAAGGAACAGTGGGAAGAAGCACAGACCATCATGGGCAAGATCCTCGACAATCTGGGCGTGAACTACGAGATCGGTATTGACGAGGCTGCATTCTACGGTCCGAAGCTGGACATCCAGTACAAGAACGTATTCGGCAAGGAGGATACCATCGTAACCATCCAGATCGACATGCTGCTGGCTGAAAAGTTCGGCATGGAATATGTGGATGTGGACGGCTCGAAGCGCAGACCCTACATCATTCACAGAACCTCGCTCGGCTGCTACGAGAGAACGCTTGCTTACCTGATCGAAAAGTACGCAGGCGCACTGCCGCTGTGGCTGGCTCCGGAACAGGTGAAGATCATCCCGATTGCAGACCGTCATCTCGACTGGGCAGGCGAAGTACAGGCAAAGCTCGAAGCTGCCGGCATCCGCTGCTCGATTGACGACAGAGCTGAGAAAATGGGCAAGAAGATCCGTGAGGCAACACTTGCAAAGACTCCCTACATGCTCACCGTGGGCGATCAGGAAGTTGAGAACAAGACCGTTTCCGTTCGCTCCAGAAAGGGCGACAATCTGGGTGCAATGTCCATGGACGAGCTGCTTGCAAAGCTTGTAACAGAGGTTGCAACGAAGGCGAGATAAGTAAAAACATGAACAAAATCCCCTGTGCAAGAGCATGGGGGATTTGTCGCATTTTAGTAATTGCTATTTACTCAAAGCGAAAAAACATCGGTTTCGACAGATTAAACTCGTTAAATTACATCGGAATTGTGCATAAATACAAAATGTCAAATGTATTTACCCAAAACTATTGATTTTTTAAAAAATTCATTGTATAATAATACCATAGCATTCTGCTATCATAATAAATTGAAAAGAGGTAGATCAATGAAACAATGGAAAAAGACCATTGCAGGGCTGACGGCCTGCACAATGCTGCTCACCGGAGGTATGGCATTCATGCCGGAATCCGCAGTGGATTTTGAAATCATGGTAAGTGCGGCAGAGGAATACACCAAAGGCACTTACGAATCGCTCACCTATGCGAACTATGGCGATCATATTGTGATTACCGGCTGTGACGAAACCGTAGCGGAGCTTGTGATTCCGGCGGAGATCGAAGGAGCGGCTGTCACTGCTATCGGAGCGAATGCATTTTATAATAATGACAAACTTACCTCCGTAACCATCCCCGAGACGGTAACCACCATTGGAGAAAAAACATTCTACAGCTGCTCATCTCTGACAAGCGTCAACATCCCCGGAAGCGTAACCACCATCGGCGGCAATGCGTTTTCTAAATGTTCCTTGCTGACAGAAGTGACACTTAACGAAGGTCTGAAGCAACTCGGCTACAATGCATTTTCAGAAACGGGCATCACCGAAATTCACATCCCCCTCTCGCTTACATC
>SVNQ01000026.1 GCA_015066865.1 Ruminococcus sp. | reverse complement strand
CGTGGGGCAATGTGGATACGGAGCTGATTGCCTATACAAAGGAGCTGGGAAGAATCCGCAAGGCATACAAGGTGTTCAAAAACGGCAGAATGCATTTTCTGTCCGCTCCGGAAGATGTGATGGCGTTTGTCCGTGTGCAGGAAACTGCCGGTACTGCCGTGCAGATCTATATCAATCGTTCTCCGCATGAGCAGACGGTAACATTTGCTCCGTGGAACGAGAATTATGCCTATGAGAAAACGGAACGCGGCTTGCTTTCGGATAATACGCTGACACTCGGTGCATTTGATTATGCCATCGTGGTCTGCAAAAAATAAATTCGAAAATTTTCAAAGTAAATTTATTTTACCTATTGACAATGAATGGTAAATATGGTATAATGGTATTATCATGACAGAGGAGGAATGTACTGTGGCAAAATTTAAGAAAACTGTGGATGATATGGACAAGGCATACAAGATCCTTGAGGATTCGGAGAAGAAACAAAATCGCAACCGAAATGACCTGCTGACGTTCTTTGCGGGACTGCTGATGTTTGCGGGCGGCGTATTCATGATTCTTCAGAACATCATTGTGCGTACCTCCTGGGGTACATCATTCTACCGTATTGGAACATGGGCTGTCCCGAATGGATTGATCATGCTTCCTGTACTGATCGGTATTGTGATGCTGTTTGTGATGGACAAGAAGATCTTCGGCTGGATTGTGTTCGGACTGGGAATCCTGTTCATTCTGCTGACCGTCATTATGAGCGTACATATTTCATGGAAAACTTCGAACGGATATATGTTCCTCATTATGTTTGGACTTGCGGCGGCAGGCGGCGGTATGCTGATGCGTGTATTGTTCCGAAAAGACTGAGTATGTAAAAACTGTTTGCGTTATATGCACCGTAATCTTTGTGCGTTTTCTACCGTGGCTTTTCTTTTTACGTTTATCATAAATCCGTTTTGGATATTAGGGAGGTGCAAAAATGAAAAAGAAAGCTTTTATTATCCGTCCGTTTGCGAAAAAATTTGACCGTTTCTGCAATTTGATTATGGAGAGAGCGATCCGCGATGCTGGTTATGAACCGGTTCTGCTCAAAGAAAATCCGCAGAACGGCTACATCATGAAGAATGTCATCGAAAATCTTGCGGAGTGTGAGATTTGTCTGGCACTCATTACCGCTGTACCGGATGAGAAAACCGGAACGGAAATGCTGAACTTTAACATTGCTTATGAACTCGGCATTCGGCACGCCCTGTTCAGAAGCGGCACCATTATTCTTTGTGATGAAAAACAGAAAGACTTGATTGAAAAGTCTGCATTTGATATCAGAGATCGCAATATTGTCTTTTATTCTTCAAACTGGCTGGTCGACAACGATGATGAAAAGCTTTGCGAACGCATCGTTTCACTGATTGATGCGGCGGAGAGCAAGAAATCGGACAGCCCCGTGCATGATTACTACACGAACCTGCCAAATAATCTTATTAATCTGACTGCAACCGACGATCAGATACAAATTGCAGAGATGACTGCCGAACTGGACAGACTGCGGACGAGAAATCAGGAATTGGAAGAAAAACTGAATACTTTTGGCATTGACAGTACGAAACAAACGAAAACTATTGATTTCCGCGAAGAATTGAAACAAGCAGTGGCAAACAGCATCTATCGTAGCGATCATGCTGTTGCAAAGCTTCGGGAGCTGGCGCAGGAAGGAAATACTGACGCTTTTGTTGATTTCCTTGCTTCCGTGATGGAAAAAGGATGGCTGGATGAGATGGACTGTCACAATGTGATGGTGATCTGCAATCGTTTCAATCGTGAAATCGAAAAGGTCTTTTTGAAATTTGCTTCAGAAACTTATGAATATGAAGAAATGCAGGTGCAATATGCTAACGAATTGGCTAAAGATCCACGCACCAAGGAACAGGCACTGTTAATTGCCAATGAGACAATCGGTCTGCAAAAGAAGGGCGCTGTTTTCACCGTGACAAAGGATGTAAGTTCCAAACTGCTCGGAGCATTTTGCAATGTCTATCTTCGTTTGAACAAAAATCGGGAATTGCTGCAAATCTGTTCTGTTTTGTTGGAAAAATATCAGAAAACTGAGGTTCGCACTCTGCTCTTGAAAAATATGGCAGTCTGTTACCGTAATTTGGATCTGTATGAGGATTGCATTAGCACGTGTGAAAAGGCCATAGCTTTTGAAGAAAGCGATGAAATCCATTATGTTTTGTGCACAATGTATCATGCCCATTCCGAATATGTGAATGCCTTCCGCGAGTTGGAAATTGCCAATTCACTTGACCCGAGTGATGATGATTATTATCGTTTGCTTGCGGGTATGGTAATTGATGATCGGATTGCAAGAACATCGCTGAGCGAAGATCCGCATTCGATTAGCCGTCATGAGGTGCGTGACTGTGCGCTTCCCTATATCATCTATGCCTTAGGTAATCGTATCATGAGCCCTGAAACCGCAGTTGAATTCATGCGGAAGAATATTCAGTATATGGGTGAGGACATTCAGCGTGTCGCTGATTGCCTGCGCAGCGGTTGTGACCTGATTGAAGAATTCAGCGATCTGGATTTCTCGATTGTGGAGGAATCTGTCAAAACCGGTTTTCGAGTAGAGACTTCACAGGAATAGTACATAAGCGCGATTGAGCAGAGTATTTCTTCTCTACAGAATGACTGGTGTAAGCCGCATGTTCGTTGATGAGAATATAGACAAAATCCAGAGTGGAATCAAGTTCTTCTCTGGATTTTTGCTTTATGACCGTTCCCCATCCGAAAAGACTGACGCAACCGGTTATGTAAAAAAGCCTCGCTTTGTGCGGGGCTTTTTTGTGCAATCTTTTTGGTAAAAATGCTTGACATTGTGAATAAAAAATGATAGAATAAAATTGTTGAAAAATGGCAGGAACTTTCCTATTAAAGCGCAAAAAGAGTGAAAATCAAATGGTCTGCCGCAGAATCTGCCGTATGCTGCGACTGTACATACCTGCCAGTTATTTACGGCAAATATAATAATGAGGAGTTTATTATGTTAGACGTAATCACAAACTTTCTGGGTTCCATTCTGGGTGCAATCCCCGCAGTGGTAATTGCGATCATCATGCTGGTTATCGCATTTGTTGCTGCAAACATCGTGAAGTCTCTCGTTATGAAGCTGTTCAATCTGATCAAGTTTGATGCACTTCTGGCGAAGAGCGGCGTGAAGGATGATGCTGCAAAGAATGTAAAGAATTTTGTTGCTAAGCTTGCATATTTTGTAACATTCCTTCTGTTCCTGCCCGGCGTTCTTGACAAGCTGGGTATGCAGAGCGTTTCTGCTCCGATCACAAGTCTGGCAAACATCTTCCTGTCCTTCCTGCCGAAGCTCGTTGCTGCAGGTATTATCCTTGCAATCGGCATCTTCGTTGCGAACATCGTGAAGGATCTGCTCCTGCCCCTGCTCAAGGCAACCAAGATCGACAAGCTGCAGGAAAAGAGCGGTATCAAGACAAGCGAGAAGGCTTCCTTCTCCAACATCCTTGCAAATGTAGCTTATGGCTTCATTCTGCTGGTTGTGATCACATCTGCACTTGATCAGCTCGGCATCGAAGCAATTTCCAATCCTACCAATGCAATCGTTGCTTCCATTTTTGCACTCATTCCTAACGTACTCGGCGCAATCGTGATCGTTGCGATCGGCGTGTTCATTGCAAAGCTCGTAGCAGGTCTGCTGGAATCCCTGCTTGCAGGCGTTGGTGCTGACTCTCTGATCGAAAAGATCACAGGTTCTCCTGCTAAGAAGATCGTTCTGTCCAAGGCAATCAGTGCAGTTGTAAAGTATCTGGTGATGGTAATCTTCCTGGTACAGGGCGTAAACGTTCTGAATCTGCCGGTTCTGACAGGCGTAGGCGAAATCATTCTGTCTTATGTACCGACTGCAATCAGCATCGTTCTGATTCTTGGCATCGGCATCTTTGCAGCAAACACAGCAGAGTCTGTAATTGCTAACAAGTTCCCGAATGCAAAGGCTACCGCATTCATCGTAAAGGTTGCAATCTACGTTGTTCTGGCATTCCTGTGCCTGAGCCAGCTGGGTATTGCAAACAAGATCGTTGAGGGCACATTCATCCTCATCGTTGCTGCAGTTTGCGTTGCATTTGCAGTTTCCTTCGGTATCGGCGGCAAGAACTTTGCTGCAAACAGACTGGAGAAGCTTGAAAAGAAGATTGATGACAACAACAAGTAAGATCGTCCGTTTTCAATTTTCCTGCATTTGATTTTCATTCACAATGAGGGCATCCTTTGGATGCCCTCAATTTTTAACTCAAAATAAACCATTGGGAAAGTCCAAGGAATGCGCAGCTTTGTGCATTCCTACAAAAATCGAAAAACTTGTAAAGTGACTTGACTTTCCATGTGAATTGTGGTATACTATAGAAAGTAAAAAAGCTTTACAAGCAGGAGGTTTGCAGTATGGCGAAAAACTTATCACTCGTGCTGCTGCTCGACTGCTACGGAGAGCTGCTGACAGAACGTCAGCGTGATATTGCAGAGCTGTATTTCAATGAGGATCTGTCACTGACAGAAATTGCCGAAACACGGGGCATCACCCGTCAGGCAGTGCGTGACAGTATCCGACATTCCGAGCAGGCGCTGCTGGAAATGGAAGAAAAGCTCGGTATGGCAGAGCGCATTACGACTATGCGTGATTGTCTGGAAACGATTCTGCGGCACTGTGAACAGGGGGAAGCTCCTGAACGGTCGCTTTCAGAAATTGCACAGCTTGCTCAAAAAGGGCTGCTGTTACTATAAAATCCCATAGAAGGAGGGTCTGCACATGGCATTCGAAGGACTTTCGGAAAAGCTTAATCAAGTATTTAAAAAACTCAAATCCCACGGCAGACTGACGGAATCCGATGTCAAGGAAGCAATGCGTGAAGTGCGCCTTGCACTGCTTGAGGCGGATGTCAGCTACAAGGTCGTAAAGGACTTTGTGGCAAAGGTTTCCGAACGTGCGGTCGGCGAGGAAGTGCTTTCCAGCCTGACTCCGGCACAGCAGGTGATCAAGATTGTAAACGAGGAGCTTTGTGCGCTGATGGGAGATGCGAATGAACGCATCAATATGCCTTCCAAGCCGCCGTGTGTGATCATGATGTGCGGCCTGCAGGGTTCGGGTAAGACGACCCATGCTGCAAAGCTTGCGAAATTCCTCAAGAGCGAGGGACACCGACCAATGCTGGCAGCCTGCGATATTTATCGTCCTGCTGCGATCAATCAGCTGCAGGTAGTCGGTGAGCGTGCAGGCGTGAAGGTGTTTGAAATGGGGCAGATCGACCCCGTGATCATTGCAAAGCAGGCGCTGCGCCATGCGAAGGATTACGGCCATGATATTGTAATTCTCGATACCGCCGGCCGTCTGCATATTGATACCGAGCTGATGGAAGAACTCCAGCATATTAAGGAGGAAACCCAGCCGCACGAGATCATGCTGGTCGTTGACGCAATGACCGGTCAGGATGCAGTTAATGTGGCGAAATCCTTTGATGATGCGCTTGGCATTGACAGCGTGCTGATGTCCAAGCTTGACTCGGATACTCGTGGCGGTGCGGCACTGTCCGTACTTGCGGTAACGGGTAAACCCATCAAGTTTGTGGGTATGGGCGAAAAGCTTGATGAATTTGAAAAATTCCACCCCAGCCGCATGGCATCCAGAATCCTCGGCATGGGCGACGTTCTGACGCTGATTGAGCGTGCAGAAACGGTGATTGACCATAAGGAAGCCGAAAAGCTGACCAAGAAGCTGCAGGAGCAGAAATTCGACATGAACGATCTGCTCGAACAGCTGCGTCAGATTCGTAAAATGGGTTCGCTCAAATCCATCGTTTCCATGCTGCCAGGCGTGGGCGATAAGGTGAAGGATGCGGATCTTGATGACCGCCAGTTCTACCGTCTGGAGGCAATGATTACTTCCATGACCAAGGCGGAGCGTGCAAAGCCGTCCATCATCAATCCGTCCAGAAAACGCCGTATTGCGGCAGGTTCCGGCACGAAGGTGGAGGATGTCAACCGCCTGCTCAAGCAGTTTGAGCAGATGCAGAAGATGATGAAGCAGTTCTCCGGCGGCAAGAAAACCAAGATGATGACACGCCGTGCCAGAAAACAGCTTGCCGGTATGAATTTTGACAAGGTGAACGGCAAGGGCGGCGGAATGCCGCCGCTTGGCTTCTGATTTTGAGAAACTTGGATTCAATGCGGTTCCCCGCTTGAATATAGGGAACGCACTGCATGCAGTGCGCAGGATTCGGGACGCAGTCCCGTAAAGTCCGACGTTCCCCAAATTATGTTATTTTATGTGTGGAGGTGAAATACAATGGCAGTAAAGATCAGACTGAGAAGAATGGGCGCTAAGAAGGCTCCTTTCTATCGTATCGTTGTTGCTGACTCCAGATATCCCAGAGATGGCAGATTCATCGAGGAGATCGGCTACTATGATCCGACAAAGGAACCGAGCGTTGTAAAGGTGGATTCTGACAAGGCTAAGGACTGGATCGCTAAGGGCGCACAGCCGACAGACACTGTTAAGACCATCCTGAAGAACGAGGGCGTTCTGTAATAGAACAGCGGAGCGGAGGTAGAAGCTTTCGGGCTTCTATTCTCTGAAGCTCGCCTTCGTGACAAATTTTGAGGAGTAAAAATCATGAAAGAATTATTATATAGCATTGTGGCAGGTCTTGTGGACAACAAGGATGCCATTGAAATCACAGAGGACGCTCCCAACGAGGAGGGCGTTGTTGTATTCCATCTGCATGTGGCAGAGGATGACATGGGCAGAGTGATCGGCAAGCAGGGCAGAATTGCAAAGGCAATCCGTACCATTATGCGTTCCGGCGCTGCAAAGAACGGCATGGATGCCATTGCAGTAGAAATCGGTTAATGGGGCGCTGCATGGAACAGAAACAATTCTTGGAAATAGGGAAAATCACAAACGTCCATGGATTGCGGGGGGAAGTCAAGGTTATCCCCTGGTGCGATTCTGCGGCGTTTTTGTGTTCTTTTGAAACCCTGTATATGGACAAGGGCAGAAAGCCCGTGGAGGTTCTGCGTGCCAGAATTTTCAAAAACATGGTGATCATGGAGCTGGAAGGCTGTACCACCCGTGAACAGGCAGAGGCGCTGCGCGGACAGATTCTTTATATGGATCGTGACGAGGTGGAGCTTGACGAGGGCTGCTACTTCATTCAGGATCTGATCGGTCTGCAGGTGCAGGATGCCGATAACGGCAGAATTTACGGCAAGATCCGTGATGTGCTGGAAACCGGTGCGAACGATGTTTATGCCATTTGGAATGAGGACGAGAAGAAGGAATACCTCGTGCCCGCAATTCCCGATGTTATTGTGGAAACCAGTCTGGAGGATGGCGTAATGACCATTCGTCCGCTGAAAGGACTGTTTGACGATGCGGATTGAGATAGCAACACTGTTTCCGGAGATGTGCGAGGCAGTCCTGTCCGAGAGCATCATCGGCAGAGCGAGAAAATCAGGTGCAATTACGGTAAATTGCCATAATATCCGTGACTATACTCTGGACAAGCACCGCAGGGTGGACGATACCCCCTACGGCGGCGGTATGGGTATGGTCATGCAGGCGGAACCCATCTATCGCTGCTGGCAGGCAGTCTGCGAGCAGCTTGGCGAGCGTCCCCATACCATCTATCTTTCGCCGCAGGGCAGTGTGCTGACGCAGGGGAAAGCAAGGGATCTGTCCAAAATGTCCAGTCTTTTTTTGCTCTGCGGTCATTATGAGGGTGTAGATCAGCGAATTTTGGACAAAATAGTGGATGAGGAAATTTCTATCGGTGATTATGTACTCACCGGCGGTGAGCTTCCTGCGCTGGTGCTGACCGACGCTGTGGCAAGAATGTGCAGCGGCGTGCTGCCTTCTGCGATCTGTTTTGAGGATGAAAGCCACTTCAGCGGTCTGCTGGAGTACCCCCAGTATTCCCGCCCGGAAGTCTGGGAGGGTGAACGGGTTCCGGAGGTGCTGCTGTCGGGACACCACCTGAATATCTCACGCTGGAGACATGAGCAAAGTCTGCGTGTGACAAAGGAGAAACGCCCCGATCTGTATTCGGCATATTGTACCAATGAAGAACCAAAAACCTAACAACTTGCACAGAAATCCTCGTTGAAAATTGTGGGATACCGATAGTAGATTTTCACAATTTTTTTGTTGTGATTATACACAAACAAGCTGTGACGTTTTGGGCTGACATTTTGGCAAAGCGTAGAATTTTTGCAAAAATTATGCAGATGTTGCGAAAAACCGTTGACGATTCCGATTTTTGCATGTATAATAACAGTATGCACTGGTAAGCAAGAAAGTAAGCCTTATAAACGTAAAGATGGGAGAGTTTGATTATGTTTGTGAAAGATGTTACAGTTCAGAATCAGGTAGGTCTGCACGCAAGACCGGCAACCTTCTTCATTCAGAAGGCGAATGAATTCAAGTCCTCTATCTGGATTGAAAAGAAGGAGCGTCGAGTAAACGCTAAGAGCCTGCTGGGTATTCTGTCACTCGGTATTGTAGGCGGCACTGACATCCGCATTATTGCTGACGGTTCTGATGAGCAGGCAGCAGTGGATGCACTGGTTGAACTGGTTGAGAGCGGTTTCAGTGACGACAATAGATAAGTACTGCACATCATTTGGGGCTGCATTTTATGCAGCCCCGTTTCTCATTTCTGGGTGCTGCGGCTGACTTCGTACATTGTTTCCGCAAAGATGCCGTAACCCTGTGTGGGTTCGCCTACAAATACATGGGTAACTGCCCCCACAAGTCTGCCGTTCTGCAGGATGGGACTGCCGCTCATGCCCTGCACAATACCGCCTGTTGCGGCGAGCAGAGCTTCGTCCGTGACTTCAATGACCATATTCTGTGTGTCCGATGTGTAGTCGATAGATTTGATCTCAATGGAAAAGGTCTGCGGCATATCCCCTGTGACGGTGCTTAAGATTACCGCTTCCCCCAGCGTGATCTCCTGTTTGAGAGCCATGGGGATCGCCGGTCTGTCCGAAGGAGATTCGTGCAAAACCCCGAACAGACCGCACCGATTATTGCAAGAAAGCGTACCGATCGGCTCCTTTGCCGAAAAATACCCGCGCAGCTGACCGGGTACGCCGGATTGCCCGCGGCGTGCACCGCTGATGGTAACGGCATCCGCTTCGCCGCTGGCAAGCGGAATCAGTTCTCCCGTGTCAGGATCGCAGATGGGATGACCAAGCCCCCCGAAACATCCTGTGGCAGGCTCGTAATACGTCAGTGTGCCGATGCCTGCGGTGCTGTCACGCACCCAAAGCCCCGTCTGGAAGCATTCCTGCTGTACCGAATAGGCAGGGGTAAGCTCTGTTTCATAGGTGTCCTCACCACGCTGTACTGTCAGATGCATGGGCTTTCCGTCGCATGCGGCATTGCGGAAGCATTCGGTGGAATCCACGGGACTGCCGTTGACCTCCTGAATGATGTCGCCTTCCCGAAGTCCGGCTTCTTCTGCCGGATGCTGGGTGCCGTCTTTTGTGATGACTTCGCCGAGTTCGATGACCATAATACCGTCCATGAGCATGCGGATGCCGAATGCCTGACCGCAGGGGACAAGCATAATTTCATCCGTTTGCTGAATTTCTACGTTTTTTATGGGCAAAATACCAAAAAGCCGCAAAGAAACCTGCGAGGACGGTACACCTGAAATTACGCTTGCTGTGACGGGATCCGCCGTGTTGGCAGTGATCGGCATTGCGGAGGAAAGCTGCAGCGGTTCGCCTTTTCTGACATAGTAGCTATCCGGCAGTGTGCCGGCATAAAAGAGCATCATCGCAATGGGCTGGATCAGCAGACAGCCTGCGATGGCTGATAAAATTTTTTTGAATTTCCGTTTCATTCCTCACCAGCTTTCTGTGCATGACGTTCATGCACAGTAATAGCATGGGCAGAACGGGAATGGTTTATCACTGAAAATCATTGGCGGCATTGAACGATAATTCCGCAAAAATATAAAAAAATTTCCTGAATATGAAAAATGCAGACGGATCACCGTTAGCGGAGAGGGGATCATTTGTGAAAAAAGGAACAAAGAAAATCGCAAAAATAATACTCATTGTGCTGCTGCTGCTGACAACGGCGGTGTACGCACTGTTCATGCCCATGATGTCGGCTGCCGGCTGGCAGTATAATGTGGATCAGGGGAATTATCCGCAGCTTTTCGCAGCATTTTCCAACTGGATGCGCATTGGCTCGGTGCTGCTCACTGCCGCTGCCGTTTTTTGCCTGATTGGAATAAAACCGAAATTCTGGCGCTGCAATGCCCTTGCACTGGGCTGCGGCTGTGCCGGTATTTCTTCCTGCATGACGGTGCTGTATCATTTTACCGTATATGCGGATCAGAATTTTTCAGGAATTGACGATACAATGCAGCCCGTCAGTGCATTGTATCGTGACAGACTCCTGCCCGCATTGCTGCCGTTTGTGCTTGTTTGTGTGATTTCTGTCTGGAATGTGGCGTCCTACGAAGCACAGGTATACCGCAAGCAGAAACGAGATGAAAAGCGCAGACGTGAACAGGAACAAGCACCGAAGATCCTCGGCGATGAGTAAATGGCGTACATAGGATGACGGCTGCCTGATGGCAGAAACCATATTTGTAGAATCAATACTACTTATATGCGCCGCACCGGATTTTATGCCGCCTATGCAGTGCGATGGCAGGATTCGGACGAAAAGAAATTTACGCTTGCAGCCGTAACGCCGCCAATGCGCAAAATGGGGATGAATACGGATTTTTTAACTGTGATTCAACATCCGATGCATCAGCATCGGATGTTTTTTTCAATTTTTTTCAAATAAGGTCTTGACAAATGCGGTAAAAGTGGAGTATAATAAAATTGCATATATCTTTTGCGAGAGGGCGAAAGAATATCGTGAAAATTTACAATGATTCTGAGAGGGAAGAATTAACGTAGTATCAGAGAGGCAGGTAATTATTATGAAAATGAAGAAGCTTGTAGCGGGCGTATTTGCAGCGGCAATGGTAGTTTCTGCAGGCGTACCGGCAATGCAGAATGCAGTTCCGACGCTTAAAGTTTATGCGGCACCGATGGATCTCGGTCCCGAGTCGGATCTGGACATCAACACAAACTATACTGAAGGAGATCTGATATATCAGTATTCTCAGATGGGCTTTATTCAGATCGTTGGATGTGACCCGACGGTAGAAGAAGTTGTCATCCCCGATAAGATCGAGGGATTCCCCGTTAAGGTGCTGTATGGCGGCTGTTTCCAGGACTGCACAAAGCTCAAGAAGGTAACCATTCCGGATACCGTAACCAAGATCGGTCCCTATGCGTTCTGTAACTGTGTTTCGTTGGAAGAAGTTGTGGGCATGGAGAGCGTTGAGATCATTGGCGAGTGCGGCTTTGTATCCTGTACATCCCTGAAGGAGATCACACTGCCCGACACACTCTGGCAGATCGGCATTGACGCATTCACTTGCTGTACATCCCTGAAGGAAGTCACACTGCCCGGAAGTGTCAGAGATATGGGTGAGTATGTATTCAACAGCTGTTCTTCTCTGGAAACACTGACAATGGCAGAGGGTATGGAGACACTGGGTGGTTTTGCGACCTACATGTGTACCAATCTCAAAACGGTAAATATCCCCAGCACGATGAAAACCATCCGTGTTGGCGCATTTTCCTACTCCGGTCTTGAGGAGATCACACTGCCCGATACTGTGGAGAACGTAGAGAGTGACGCATTCTACACATGTCTGAGCCTTAAGAAGGTCGTGCTTTCCGAGGGTATGAAGCGCATCAATATGAACACATTCAACGGCTGTATCAATCTTGAGAGCGTAACCATTCCGGATGGCATCACAGAAATCAGAAATGGTGCATTCGTTAACTGTGAAAAGCTTTCAGATGTGAAGCTTCCGGCAAATCTGACAAAGCTTGGCGACTATATTTTCTATGGCTGCTCAAGCATCAAATCCATGGAACTTCCTGCCGGCATTACAGCGATCACCGATTCTCTGTTCACAAAGTGCCGTTCTCTGGAAAATTTTGTAATTACGGATAATATTACATACATTGGTGCGAATGCATTTTATGAGTGCGACAGCCTGACCTCCATGGTGATTCCGGAATCCGTTTATAGTGTTGGCAGCTATGCATTCTACAGCTGCGACAATCTCAAGAGCATAAAGTTTGAAAACACAGTGGACAATCTGGGTATCTGGTGTCTGGCAGGCTGCACAAGCTTGACCGATCTGCAGCTCCCGAAGGGTCTGAAGTCCTTCAGCAACCACATGCTGTATCGCTGCACAGCGCTTGAGAGCGTTGAGATCGAGGATACTGTAACCAAGCTTGATAAGTTTGCACTGGCAGGATGTGACTCCATGACGCTGATCACCATTCCGGACGGTGTAAAGAGAATGTACAGCTACTCCGTTGGTTATGGTCAGGGTGCATATCCTGAGCTGGATCCGGACATTGTTGTGTCCACCAATTCCAGCGTTGCTAAGGATTACTGCAAGGAAAATGGCGTAAAGCTTGAGGGCGAAGAACCCGACGCAACAGAACCCGATACGACAGAGCCCGGCACAACAGAACCCGGCACAACAGAACCCGGCACAACAGAACCTGACACAACAGAGCCCACAGAGCCGGACTGCGGTGGTAGTGTGGATGGCCTTCCGAAGCAGCTGAAAGTCGGTGAAACGGCAGAGGTAACAGCAAAAGGCGGCGGACTCACTGGTTCGGTTGGAAAGATTGAGATCGAGGATGAATCCATTGCGGTGATCGAAAAAGTCATCGACAGTGATACTGTTGTTATCAAGGGTGTATCCGCCGGTTCCACCAATCTGATCGTTCATTTCTCCGTTAATACGTTAGAATTCCCGTTCACCGTTGTGGCTGATGATGTTCCGACCGATAAGCCGGAAATCACCTATGGTGATACCGATGGAAGCGGCAGCGTTGACATCCTGGACGTTATTGCACTCAACCGTGCAGTGCTTGGTTCCGCTTCACTGGAAAAAGATGAAATTGCAGCTGCAGATGTCGATGGTGATGGTAAGCCCACAGCTTCGGACAGCCTGCTGATCATGAAGTATCTTGTAAAGCTGATCGATTCTTTTGATGTAAAATAAAACATATGCCCCTGTTCGTATGAACAGGGGCATTCCTTTTGGAAAATTCCTTTTTAGTTTTCTGACAGGTTGATCCACGTTCATCATAAATGTGCAATTCCCGTTTTGTGCGGTTGACAATTCCTGCGCATTCATGCTATAATAAATATGATTGACCCAAACAGGAAAGGATGGTGCGGAATGGAAGTCAAAGCAGAGCCGATCGGCGGCGGAATCGTCGTGTATACCTCGCAGGAGCATCGTTTTGGAACGGATGCATTCCTGCTCACACATTTTTCACGCTATCGTGAGAAGGATATGGTGTGCGAATTTGGTACGGGCTGCGGAATCATTCCCCTGCTCATGCAGAAGCACCGTCCCCCGAAGCGGATCTATGCCCTCGATATTCAGGAGCAGGCGATCGAACAGACAAAAATGGGCATCGCCGAAAGCGGCATCAGCGGCATTACCCCCATCCTTGCCGATCTGCGGCAGCTTTGGGAGGGCGCACCGCTTGGGCAGACCGATCTGGTAATTTGCAATCCTCCCTATCAGCCCTGCGGCAGCGGCTACGAATGCGGGCTGGAGGCACAGCGGATTGCACGTCATGGCGTGCATTGCATGCCGGAGGATGTCTGCAATGCAGCGGCAAAGCTGCTCAATTTCGGCGGCAGACTCTGCGTCTGCGGCAGACCCGAACGACTGCCCGACTATATTTGCGCCATGCGTGCGGCAGGCGTGGAACCCAAACGGCTGCAGTTCGTCCAGAAGAACGCACAGGACATGCCGTGGCTGTTCCTTCTGGAGGGAAAGAAGGGTGCAAAACCCTTTTTGCAGATGGAAAAGCCTTTTATTATGTACGAAAACGGAGCGATGACCGCACAGGCACAGGCGCTCTACACCAACCGTGAGCAGGCACAGCAGGAGGCAATGCAATGAGCGGAATTTTATATGTGACGGGTACGCCCATCGGAAATCTGGAGGATATTACCCTGCGGCAGCTTCGGATTCTTGAGGAAGTGGATTTTATTGCGGCGGAGGATACCCGTGTTACCCGAAAGCTTCTAACGCATTTTGAATTGAAAACACCCCTTGTCAGCTATCACGATCACAGCGGAAATGCCGTGGCGCAGGCGATTGCCGATCGCATTGCGGCCGGAGAGAATTGTGCGGTCGTAACGGATGCCGGCATGCCCTGCATTTCCGATCCCGGCGAGGAGCTGGTGAGAATTTGCAGAGAACGAGGAATTTCCGTGCAGGCAGTTCCCGGTCCGAGTGCCGTGGTCACGGCGCTTTCGGTCAGCGGCGGAAGTACGGCACAGTTCGTGTTCTATGGATTCCTGCCCGTGGACAAGAAGCCGAGGGGAGAGATGCTCGAACAATTGCAGCATGAAACACGCACAGCGATCCTCTACGAAGCGCCGCACAAGCTGTGCAGGACGATTTCAGATCTTCTGGAAACCTGCGGCGGCGAACGCATGGTTTCGTTCTGTCGGGAATTGACAAAAGTCCATGAGGAAGTGCTGCGCATGAGCCTTTCGGAAGCCGATGCATATTATGCGGTGCATGCACCGAGGGGGGAATTTGTGCTGGTGCTGGATGGTGCGGTACAGGAGGAACATGCACTTACCGCACAGGATGCCGTGAAGCTTGCACAGATGTATCTTTCGCAGGGAATGTCCGCTGCTGCTGCCGCAAAAATGGCAGCCAAAGAAACGGGACTGACCAAAAATGAAGTGTATCGGATGCTCCATCAGGAGGACTAAACCTTGCGGAAATTGTGCAAAACTGTTGACAGATAAATGCTTTTATTGTATAATTATAAGTGTAAGTGCCGCTTTGACGGCAATTGTGTAGAAAAAAGAAAGAGGAACAGAAATATGGCAAAACAAAAATTAGACTGGGTTGATTTGTATGCTCGTGCCAGATGGGATCGCCTTTTGGGGGTTCTGGTGGTACTTGTGCTGCTGATCATTGTAATTTCCATATCAGTCAGATCCTGCAAAAAGGATGATGACGCCATTCCCACGGGCAGACCGCTCCAGGAGGCAACACAGCCGACAACTGAGCCGAATGTCGATCCGATGAAAATGGTGTATTTGAGTCCTTCCACGCAGTATGATAATCTGTATGCATGTGACAACACCACAACGGAAGCTGCCGCCATGATTGACCTTGCAAAGCGTGTGAAGGCGATTTTGGAGGCAGATGGATATACCGTGTACATGTGCGGTGAGAAAGTGAACGTAAAGCAAAAGGTTGCAGAAGGCAACCAGCTCAGATGCGGTGCGTATGTTGCACTGCACAGCAATTCCGGCGGCGAGTCCGGAAATGGTCAGGGAACGGAATGTTTCTATAATTCAAAAGTCCCCGGCAGCCGTTCACTTGCAGAATGCGTATATAATAGCGTGGCTGCGCTCACACCCACGGAGGATCGTGGTCTGAAGGATGAAACGCAGCGTGATCTGTATGAGATTTATAATAATATTACCGCCTGCTGCCTGCTGGAAGTGGAGTTTCATGACATTCCGCAGTATGCACAGTGGATTCTGGACAATCAGGATGCAAGCGCAAAGGCAATTGCGGACGGTATCAAAGCCTATCTGGCGATTGCGGAGAGTAATCCGACCACAAGCACGCCGGATGCAACGGGGGAGACGATGGAATGGAGTCCGGATGTCGTACACTAATGCAGAAGCGTAATTATCAGCGGGAAATGGAACAAATTCTGGATGCGGCGGCAAACCCGCCGCATATCCTTTTGCATGCCTGTTGTGCGCCGTGTTCAAGCGCCGTGCTGGAACGCCTGACGGAATATGCAAATATTACGCTGTTCTTTTATAATCCCAATATTTTGCCGGAGGAAGAATATCGCTTCCGGTTGGAGGAGCTGCGCCGCCTGCTGCGTGAAATGCCGCTTGCAGGGCGTGTGGAGCTTCTGGAGGGCGCTTATGAGCCGCAGCGGTTCCTTGCTTTTGCAAAGGCGCTTGCGCAGGAACCGGAGCGTGGAGAGCGCTGCCGTCAATGCATCCGCCTGCGGCTGGAAATGGCTGCAAAAGCTGCGCTGGAGGTTGGGGCGGATTATTTTGCCACAACACTGACGGTAAGTCCGCATAAGGATGCGCAATACATCAATGCTGCCGGATTTGCTGCTGCACAGGCATATGGTATACCTTGGCTCCCGTCGGATTTCAAGAAAAAAGAGGGGTATAAGCGTTCCATTCAGCTTTCACAGGAATACCATCTTTACCGCCAGAATTACTGCGGATGTCCGTTCAGCAAGCAGGAAAACTGATCCGATTTGTCTTTTGCTCGGTTATGGACAGGATGTTTTATTTTAATTTGTAGATGTTTGACAAATTCTGAAAGATATGGTATAATATCAATAGCATTATGTAGGGTCGGAAAGGCGGAATGCTATGACAACTCAAAATCAAGAACGAGAGATCTACATTGTGGTCAGCCAGACGGGGGCGATCATGTCACGCATCCTGAAAGGTGTTACAAAAGCAGAATACAACCATGTATCCCTCAGCCTTGACAAGGGACTTGGGACGATGTATTCCTTTGGCAGGCTGCATGCCTATAATCCGTGGATCGGCGGCTTTGTGATGGAAAGTCCGCATTGGGGTACTTTTAAGCGGTTTCAGGAAACAAAGGCGATCGTGCTGAGTGTTCCTGTGACACAGGCGCAGTATGAGGAGCTGGAGGGATTCCTGCAGCAGATGTACACGGAAAAGAGGAAGTATCATTACAATTATCTGGGGGTCATGCTTGCTCTGTTCAGCATTGTGTACCAGCAGGAAAACTGCTACTACTGCTCGGAATTTGTAAGGGACACGCTCGACCGCTTCTCAGTGGTGGATGCACAGTGCTTTGAAGCAATCGTCAAGCCGCAGGATTTCCTCTATGTTTGCGGTGAAAATGTCGTTTTTTCGGGAAATTTGCAGAATTATGCAAGGCAGTATGCATGATAAAAAATATTTTTTGAAAAAGTCCAATCTTTTTTTCTCTGTGTTGTTATATAAGTAGAAACCGCAAGGAATGCTGCCCATTATCGGCGGGTGTTCTGTTTTCAATTTGCCGGTTTCACATTCTCTCCATTATGGAATAAATGTCCGGACTGATCACCGGACATTTGTTTCTTTTTCTGAAGGAAGGGGGCATATGCCGTGAAGCGGATTCTGTACATATTCTGGCAGTGCACATGGGGATTGCCGCAGACGCTCGTGGGTCTTGCGGTGTTTTTGTTCCATCTGAAAAGCAAACGCTGTACATTCCACAATGCTTTGGTAACGGAGTGGAAATCCCAAAGCGGCGTATCTCTGGGGTTGTTTCTGTTCATACAGGAGGGAACACTTGACTGCCGTCCGCTTATGGTACATGAGTACGGCCATGCACTGCAGTCACTGGTGCTGGGGCCTTTGTATCTGCCCGTTGTGGCTCTGCCTTCGGCGCTCTGGTTCGGACTGCCCGTTTTGCGGAAGTACCGCCGCAGGCATCATATTTCCTACTATTCGTTCTATACCGAACGCTGGGCGGATGTATGGGGGGAACGCATTTGCGGAGAATCCTCCATGGGACCCAGAAGCTCTATCAAATGATAAAAAGTGCATCATGGCAAAGCCACGATGCACTTTATTTATGCCTTGTGCATGCATCCCTTGCAGGACGCACAGTTCCCCGAACAGCCGCTGTTTTCTCCGGTACTGTTCGTTTCACGGATGCCGCTGCAGTGACCGCAGCTCTTGCAGTCACCGCCGCAGAAGCCGTTTCCGGCATTCCACTGCTTCACAAGATAGCGAATGATACAGCCGATGACTGCTGCAAGCAGTAAGGCTACAAAAAATGTACCCATATCGTTCTCCTTATGATTCGGAAGTTTTTACAGATTTGAGTGAACGCTTTGCAGGGTCAGGGCGTACAATGAGGTAGATCAGAATTGCCACGCAAACCAACGAAACAGTGAGCCACAGGGGGCTGACAGGGATTTGCGGAACAAACAGAGACCCGATGTGATAAATCACCATGGAAATTACATATGCAAGCAGCGTCTGGTAGCCAATGGCAGCCCAGAACCATTTGATATTGTTCATTTCACGCTTAATTGCTGCCATTGCCGCAAAGCAGGGGGCGCAGAGCAGATTGAATACGAGGAAGCTGAAGGCGGCAAGCGAATTAAAGGAAGCCTGCAGATGCGTCCAATAGTCAGAACCGTCCTCTGCGGATTCTGCAATACCGTAGAGCTGACCGAAGGTAGCAACAACGTTTTCCTTGGCGATCAGTCCCATAATTGCAGCAACAGCCGCTTTACAGCATTCGGAGAAGCCCTCAGCAGCCCATCCCAGCGGAACAAAGAGCCATGCAAATACGCTGCCGATCATGTACAGAAAGCTGCTTTCGTAATTCACGGAAATATCCACAGCCGAGAACTGACCATCCACAATACCATAACCGGATGTGAACCAGATCAGTACCGTGGACAGCAGAATGATCGTAGTTGCCTTCTTGATGAACGACCAGCCGCGTTCCCACATGCTCCGCATGACATTCTTGAACAGGGGCATGTGATAGGTCGGAAGCTCCATAACAAACGGTGCAGCTTCACCTGCAAAGTGCTTGGTTTTCTTCAGCATAATGCCCGAAATAATAATCGCTGCAATGCCGATGAAATAAGCGCTGGGTGCAACCCACCATGCATTGCCGAACATTGCGCCTGCGATTAGGGAAATGATCGGCAGCTTCGCACTGCAGGGCATGAAGGTGGTTGTCATGACCGTCATTTTTCTGTCGTGCTCGGATTCAATCGTGCGGGATGCCATGATTCCGGGGACGCCGCATCCCGTACTAATGAGCATGGGGATGAAGGATTTACCGGAAAGTCCGAATTTTCTGAAGATCCTGTCCATAATGAATGCAACTCTTGCCATGTAGCCGCAATCCTCAAGGATCGCAAGCAAGATGAACAGCACCAGTATCTGCGGAACAAAGCCCAGAACGGCACCAACACCTGCAACAATGCCGTCCAAAATCAGGCTTTGCAGCCAGTCGGCACAGCCGACGGAAACCAGCAGGTTTTCCACGACAACGGGAATGCCGGGAATTTCCAGCCCGAACAAGCTCCAGCCCTCACCGAATACGCCGTCATTCGCCCAGTCCGTTACCCATGTACCAACCGTGGAAACGGAAATATAATAGACAAGGAACATGATTGCCGCAAACATCGGCAGTGCAAGGAATTTGTTCGTCATAATGCGGTCGATCTTTTCGGATGTGGATTCACCCTTGCGGTTGCGCTTGAGAATGCTGCCGATGGAATCGGTAATGAATGCGTAGCGGTCATTTGTGATGATGCTTTCGCAGTCGTCATCCAGCTCCTTTTCGCATGCAGCGATAATCTGTTCCGCCTGCAATACCGTATCTTCCGAAAGCCCCATCTTGGCAATTGCCTTTTCGTCACGTTCAAACAGCTTGATGGTATTGTAACGCACCGCAATGCTGCGGGGGATGAAAGGCGAAAGCTTTGCGAGCGCCGATTCCACCGTGTCGCTGAATGTCAGGGGATCCGTCGCTTTGCTGCCGGCGGCAGCCTTGCAGGCTTTGATTACCTCATCAACATTTTCGCTGCGAAGTGCCGTGCAGGTGACAACGGGTACCCCGAATTTTTTGGAAAGCGCATCAAGTTCGATCCGATCGCCGTTCTTTTCCACGATGTCCATCATGTTCAGGGCAATTACAACAGGAAGTCCCAGTTCCAACAGCTGTGTGGTCAGGTACAGGTTGCGTTCCAGATTGGATGCATCCACGATGTTCAGTATGACATCGGGTGCTTCATCTACCAGATAGTTACGGCTAACCACTTCTTCGAGTGTGTACGGCGAAAGAGAGTAAATGCCGGGCAGATCCATGATATGTATTTCTTTGTCACTGCGGAGCCTGCCTTCTTTCTTTTCCACTGTAACGCCGGGCCAGTTACCGACATACTGTGTTGCTCCTGTCAGTGCATTGAACAGGGTCGTTTTACCGCAGTTCGGGTTGCCTGCAAGCGCAATTGTCAGTTCTTTTGTCATGTTGTTTCCTCCATCCTCATTCATGGGGGTTAGCTCTTGCTAACTCTAATCTTTAAGAATCGGCTGATGCCGTGGAACCCACGGACATGCAGCCGGATTTAGTTGATCACGATCATTTCAGCATCTGCCTTACGCAGTGTAAGCTCGTAACTGCGCACAGTCAGCTGGATCGGATCGCCCAAGGGTGCTGTTTTCCGTACAAAAATAGGTGTACCCTTTGTGATTCCCATATCCATCAGGCGGCGCTTGATGGCACCTGCGCCATTGAGCTTGCGGACGCTGACAGTTTCACCGATTGCTGCGTCTCTTAATGTTCTCATAAGCTCTCTCCTTTCGGAAATTGTACTCTATATTTATAGTTTACACCTGCTAACTCAATTTGTCAAGGGGTATTTTTCCATTTTGTCAGTCTGCACAGAATTTTTTACGGATTCTTATTTAGTTTTGCGGATTTTCATTATGGATTTCAGCAGAATTTCTCTTTTTTTGAGAAGCTTCAATGCTTTTCTGCATGACATCGGACAGCTTGTGTACGGTTGTCTGGGGAAAGCTTGTCATGAACTGAAATGCATGTTCCTTTGCGTCATCCGGAGTTAGCCTAAGCATACGGCGGAAGAATGCATACACCATATCATAGTCACTGTTGAATTTATGTGCAAGCTCCCTGCCTTGTTTTGTCAGGCGAACGGATTCGCAGTAGTCCGGTTCCACAAGCTCCATGCGCACCATGCATTTCATCATTTTGCTGACGCTCGGACGAGTCACACCAAGATCATCCGCAATGTCCACACAGCGGATCCGTCGTTTTTCGGCGGTCAGACGATAGATAGAAAGCAGATAACGATACTGCCCTGTGCATATTTCCATGGCGTGCATCCTCCTTGAAAATTCCATTGATAGATTTTTGTCAATCTCTATTTATAACATACCATATTTTCCGCAGGAAGTCAAGGGGGCGAGGGAAGTTTTGCACGATGATCGGGTAAAAAATGATTGCAGCGGCAAAATGAAAGAAAACAATTGCATTTTTGCACAAAGTATGTTATAATAAAATATATGTGCCTGAAAGGGGTAAATTGACATGAAACTTGTATTTGCTATTGTGAACGGCGATGACAGTCAGGCGGTTTCCAAGGCATTGATGAAAGCCGGCTTCTTTGCAACAAAGCTTGCATCCACCGGAAGCTTTCTGAGTGCCGGAAATACGACATTTCTGACCTGCGTGGACAATCACCGTGTTGAGGAAGTGATCGACATTATCCGCCAGAAAAGCCATAAGCGCAAGCAGTTTGTGCCGGCGAATGTGCCGTTTGATTCCGGCGTTTCGTTCCCGGTTGAAGTAGAAGTCGGCGGTGCGACCGTGTTTGTGACCGACGTCGAGCGTTTTGAAAAATTATGATACCCCGAATTTATGGAAATGACAGCTCGCTGCGTCTGATACAGACGATGGTGCAGGGCGACAGGATTCCGCATGCCTGCCTGATCCACGGTGAAAAGGGGCTGGGTAAAAAAACACTGGCACGTTATTTTGCCATGGCGGCGCTGTGTACGGGGGAGAATGCACCGTGCGGTGTTTGTCCGAGCTGCTACAAAGCGGCACACGGGGTGCATCCGGATATGATGTATGTGGAACATAGCGGAAAACGCCAGGGCTTTTCCGTGGATACGGTACGCGGTGTCTGCCGTGATGCCATTGTTGCGCCGAATGACGGCGCACGGAAGATCTATATTTTTGCGGATTGCGACAACATGGACATTCGTGCACAGAATACGCTGCTCAAGCTGACGGAAGAACCGCCTGCGCATGTGCTGCTGCTGTTTACGGCAACACACAGGAATGTATTTCTGGAGACCATGCTTTCCAGAATGATGCCGCTTGCGGTATGCCCGTGTACAGCGGAGGATTGCAGGAATGCGCTGCTTGATGCCGGCTGCAGTTCTGAGGATGCGCAGCGTGCCATTGCTGCCTGCGGCGGCAATATCGGCAGATGTCTGGAATGGCTGCAAAGCGAGAGCATGCAGGAAATGACACGGCATATTGGCGAGCTGACAGCAGCAATTGCCGGAAGAAGGGCATATGATGTTCTGCGGATTCTGGCGGTTTATGAAAAGGACAGGCAGACAGCAGTGGAATTTGTAAAGCTTCTGGATCTGCAGCTGCGGGATGCGCTGATTCTGAAATACACGCAGGATCATCTTACAGGCTGCGATAAACAGAGTGCGCTGACGCTGTCGCAAATACTGACTGCGAATCGTTCCGTGCAGATGCACCGGTCGATTCAGGAAACTTATGATGCTTTGCAGGCAAATGTCAGTCCCCGTCTTGCGTTAGCGGCACTGGGCGGACAGCTTTGTCAGGCAGGCTTATGAAACAAAGAGAGGATATAGTATGATTGAAATTGTAGGCGTTCGTTTTCAGAATTCCGGAAAGGTGTATTATTTTTCGCCGAACGATCTGCAGCTTCCGCTTGGCACTGAGGTTGTCGTGGAAACTGCAAGGGGATTGGAATGCGGCGTTGTGACCATTGCAAACCGGAAGATCGAGGATGAGAATGTTGTTGCACCGCTCAAGCCCGTGGTGCGCATTATGACAAAGGAAGACCATCGCAATCAGGAGCAGAACCGCCAGAAGGAGAAGCGTGCCTTTGAAGTGTGTGTGGAGAAGATTGCAGCGCGCGGCTTGAAAATGAAGCTTGTGGACGTGACCTGCACGTTTGACAACAGTAAGCTGCTGTTCTATTTTACAGCGGATTCCCGTGTGGATTTCCGTGAGCTTGTCAAGGATCTGGCTTCCGTATTCCGTATGCGCATTGAACTGCGTCAGATCGGTGTGCGTGATGAGGCGAAGATGTTCGGCGGACTGGGCGTTTGCGGCAGGGAATTTTGCTGCAGAGGGTATCTGGGAGATTTCCAGCCGGTATCCATCAAAATGGCGAAGGAACAGGGATTGTCGCTCAACCCCACAAAGATTTCCGGAACCTGCGGCAGACTGATGTGCTGTCTGAAGCATGAGCAGTCGGTGTATGAGGAGCTGCAGAAGATCACGCCCAAGATCGGTGCTTTCGTCAAGACGCCAAACGGCAGAGGACGCGTAGAGGATGCTAACCTGATCACGGGCAAGCTCCGCATCAAGCCCGAAAAGGAAGATGACGTACCGTATTATATTGATCGTTCCGAGGTTGAAATCCTCCGTGACGGCAAGAATCGTGTGACAAAGGAAGAACGTGAACTGCGCAAGCTGGAAGATAAATAATTGTGCAAAACGCATAAATTGAAACAAAAACTTTAGTTGAATCACCAAAGTTTACACAAAAACATTGACTTTTAAAAGGATTCATGCTATAATAAATCTATCATAAATCCTACATCCTTATTATTTTTTGGGCGAGTCTGACAAGACTCGCTTTTTTTTGCTTGTTTGTAAATTTTCCGGATCAGGATAATGAAAACCCCATTCGTAAAATACGAATGGGGTTAAATTTAAGTGTGAAGTTTATTTTCCGCCGAGAATCAGACTGTCAATGTCCAGCCAATCCTGATCGGCAATGCCTTCTTTTCCGTCTTTGTCCTCAGTGATTTCCACGATTTTCTTAACGGGATCTTCGTAGCCGATTTCATCAACGTAGCCGTTGAGTATTTCCAGTACATTGACCGCATATTCTTCTTCAAGAAGCTCACGTTCCTCGGTCGTACTGGCAGCTTCGTATTCCACGCCAAAATCGTCGACATAGTAGGATTCAACGTCTTCGTAAGCAATATCCCAGAAATCAATCGGCTCGCAGTGAATGGTCACATGATAGACATCACCGGATTTTACTGCCTTGTCCACTGTAAACTTTGTTTTGTTGAGGACATTTTTAGCCAGTGTTTCATATCCTTCGTGTGTTTCGTCAGAGATGCAGGAGGGTTCCACTGCAAAACGGAAGCAGATCAGTTCAGTTACATAGTCTACTTCGTCCTGATAGACCTTTTCTGCTTCTTCAGCGGAAGCTTTGGTCAGTTTCGCATATTGTTCGGTTTTCCCGTAATAGGAGCAGTCAAGCACAGCCTGGATATAATTGGTGTATCTTTCAGAAGTGCTGGCGCATCCTGTGAGATTCAGAACCATCAGGAATGCTGCTGCAGCTGCTGCGATTCTTTTCATTTTGTGTTCCTCCTCAGGAATGTGTGTATAGCTGCGCTGATAGTACATCCTTACAACGCACTACGGAGAATCATAAAATTTTGCAAATTACTCCGCTGCTTCCGGAGCATCTGTTTCGCCCTCGGCAGCAGGTGCCATTGTCAGCGGAATGGAATTACCGTCTGCATCGTAGAATGTGATGTTGTCAATATAGGTGCTGCTTGCATTCTGAACGCCCCAGCGCATGATCTGGAGGTTTGCTTCTTCCATAGTGCCATTCCAGTTTTTGCCTGCGGAAGCCAGCAGGAACTTAAATTCTACATTGTACATGTCAGAACGCTCCAGAGCGTATTCCTGAATGTTGGAAGCAGAGAAATCTCCAAAGCCGTACCAATTGCCGTCTGCAGCGATGGTACCGCCGCCGCCGCCGATCCAGCCGGGAACTTTCATTGCTGTGCCGTCATCGCCTACGAGCAGCTCGCCCTCAGCCTTTGCGCCAATATCAAAGCGGATGGAAGATACCTTTTCCAGATCTTCGGGAGCCAGCAGGCTCTTAGCGTCAACGAGGAGCTTCATGACGATCGTACCAACATTCTCTGCGTTTGTCTTGGTGTCTGTGAACTTGAGCATTGCATTGCCGTCCACTGTTTCAACGGACAGTGTGCCGTCAGCAGCCAGATCGTCGTCGCAGAAAATCTTGACGAAATCGCATCTGCCGTCATCGAATGTCACTGCGTTCGGGTCAGCTTCCGGAAATGCAGCGTTTGTCGGAACTGTTTCTTCCTCGGTCGGTGCTTCTGTTACTTCCTCAGGTGCTTCGGTGGTTGCTTCTGTAGCATCTGTAGGATCAGTGGTTGCAACACTCTCAGTACCGCCGCCATTGCAAGCGGTCATGGAAAGCAGCATTGCGGTCAGCAGGGGGAGAATCCATCTTTTTTTCATAATTATTACCTCTTTTTTTTAGTTGAAAAATGCCCCCGTATTGCAGAGGGCATTTTTGTTAGTCATTAGTGAAAGCAGATCTTACTTTCTCTTTCTGGAAACCAGAGCAACTGCGCCTGCAACTGTCAAACCTGCCAGAGCAACTGCAATACCTGTGCTGTCACCGGTAGCTGCATTGCCTGTTGTACCGGTAGTGCCGGTAGTAGTTGTTGTAGATGCACCTGTTGTGGAAGTAGTTGTAGTTGTTGTAGCCGGAGCTGTTGTTGTAGCCGGAGCCTCTGTTGTCGGAGCTTCCGTAGGCGGCTCAGTCTCATCAGCAACACCTGTCTTGATGGAATCAACTGTGATGTTCAGACCGCATGTATCATAGGGCTGATCCTTTTCATAACCATACTGATAAATGTTGATGTTTGTGCCGATCAGCAGGCAGTTGATCTGATCAGAATCGTTGGGCAGATCCCAAACGATGGTGTACTGACCGTCGCCGTTGATTGCAACAGCCTCATTGCCAACTTCACCGGGATTAAAGGACTGTGCACCGCCGATGCTGCCGCAAACGAATGCCTGATACGGTGTTGTGGGGTTGCCAGCTTCATCCTTGTTGGTGTTGTTCTCACCCAGACCGCTGATGGTGAAGGTGATGGTTACGTTGTCGGTAACAGCTGTCATCTTCTCAATGTCCTTAACGTTGTTGCCCCACTCGTTGAAAATGTTCAGACGCAGGGAAACGCCATCATCCTGAACAGCCAGAGCGCCCTCAGAAGGACCATTGTAAGCGATCTCAGTTACTGCTGCGCTTGCGGTCATTGCTGCGAAAGAGAATGCAGAAAGTGCAACTGCAGTCATTGTTGCGATCATGTTCTTCATCTTCATAGTAATCTTCTCCTTTTATTGAAATTTAACTCATGACTCCGCAGCAGTTGATGACTGCTGCCGTTTGATAGCACAGCTATCAAATCTTACATTTATTATACCATATTGGCAAGGGAAAGTCTATTGAAAATATCTATAAATTTTGCAGAGTCTTTTTAGCTATTTTTCATACTTTCTGACTAACGGGCGATAAAAATGTACACGATTTTTCGCTGTTTTTGTCATGTTTCTAAAAATTTTCCACACTCACGACAGCCACTGACTGCAGCCCATAAAACTGCATCAGAGAGAGCCATGATTTTGTCAGTCGTTCGCCGCTGACGGCAATGGGAACAGCCGGTGGACAGGGAACCTGTACGGGACCGCAGATGCGTCCCTCCGCCTGCTCCAAGGGGAGCAGTTCCCATGCAGAAAGTGCCGCTGTCCGCATGTCACAAGCGGATTCCATCGGCGTCGGAAGGTCGGGTATGTGCTTGGGCGGCTTTGGGGTGCATTGCTGCAGCACTGTGTAAAGCCTGTCAAATTCCGTTTCGGTCATGACGGGGGAGAGCAGCAGAACGAGAAAACTGCTGTCCTCATATTCGCATTCCACATGCAGACGGCGCAGCTGTGCGGCAAGGTCATGTCCGTCCGCTGCAATGGTCAGATGAAGCGGCTCGGTGCCGACAAAACTATATGTTCCCGCAAGTCTTTGCCGCAGGCGATCTGCAAGGGCAGCGCATCTGCAAATGTCCTCATGGCCCCGATTCCGCAGATATTCTGTACAGCTTTCCAGCGACTGCATGATCAGATAGGAGGGGCTGGTTGAACCAAACAGCTGCATGTGCTGTTTCATTTTCGCAGAATCCTCAGCATTGCGGCAATGCAGCATTGCCGCCCCCGTCAGGGCGGGCAGCATCTTATGTGCTGAATCGCAGCAGTAATCCGCCCCCAGAGCCATGGGATGACGGTTTTCCTTTAAAAATGCCAGATGTGCTCCATGGGCATTGTCCACCAAAAGGGGCGCATTCTGTGCATGACACAGCGCAGCAAGTCCTGCAATGTCCTGCTGATTTCCCAGATAATCGGGAGATGTGACGTAAACACAGGGCTTTTCACCCGCAAGCACTGCTGCCTGCAGTGCATCCGAAAAATCCTGCAGCGCATATTCTCCGGAGATCACACCGCCTTTTTTCGGAAACACCCAGCGCACTGTAAGTCCCAGCAGAATGCAGGCATTGAGAAATGCCCGATGCACGGTTCTTGCGGCAATGACGGTGCGGTTCTCCGAACGCATTTGTGCAAGCATTGCCTGAATGCAGAGCGTCGAACCTCCCGCACTCCAGCAGCATGCGCCGCTGCCGTAGATTTCCGCTGTGCGGCGTTCCGCTTCCAGCAGGATGCCGTCCGCTTCAAACAAGCTGTCGGCACCGTTGATTTCCGTGATGTCCCATGAAAAAATATCCGCAGGATGCGGAAAATTCTCGATGGTTCGTCCCTTGTGTCCGGGCATGTGCGCACGGAGCGTATTTTGCTGACGGTAGTGTTCCAGATATTCCGTCAGCGGCATATTTTCTTTTTTCAGGCTCAATTTTTGTTGTCCCCCTTGACAAAATTGAATTTATACGTTAGAATATAAAACAGAACATATGTTCTGTTTTGCGAACGAAACGAAAAATTGGCGGATCATTACCGCGGGAAAGCGAGGAATGTACATGCTGACGAGGGTATCGGAGCAGGCGTTGGAATTTAACCGACAATTCATACAGGACATGCTGGGAACGGGAAAGGACAATCGCCATCATCTGGCGCTTGCGCAGAAAGCGCTGCATGACATCATAACGCAGGAGCTGACCAGCCGTCAAAAAGAAATTCTGATGATGTATTATTTCGAGCATCGGAATACTGTTGAGATCGGAAAAATACTGGGGATCAGCAAATCCACCGTATCCCGCACGATGAGTCGGGCGAAACAACGCATTTACAAACACATGCGCTTTACTTTGATTACATGAATT
>SVNQ01000025.1 GCA_015066865.1 Ruminococcus sp. | reverse complement strand
TAGTTGTAGTCGTCGTTGTCGTAGTAGTGGTGGTTGTGGTGGTAGTTGTGGTTGTTGTTTCCGTTGTAGTCTCCGTGGGTTCATCCGGGATTACGGTAAAACCAGGGTTAAACATTGAATAACCAAACTCGATTACACCGGCAAAAGATTTTGCAATGGTAGCACCCGCTACATGTCCATACTCCTCTGCTGTCGCATCAGCATCAGGAGCAAGCGTAGATCCCTGAATCGAACCGCTGTAACTGAAGTGCTGTGCTTCATACAGGTTATAAAGAACCGGCATATTTTCAGTGGACTGCGCCAGAAGCGTTCCCTCAAGGTCATAAATCTTTACATTCGTTGTCGGCATTTGAACATCATCGCCTGCAACGTTAATTACCAGATAGGAACCCTCCGGAATATGTACGTCCAACTGAATATAATTTCCGTTGAAATATTCAACTGCCTTTTCGTCAAGTGTCAGAACGTTCAAGACTTCATCTTCACCATACACTTTCCAACCGCCGAGAAAATTCGGATCAATCTCAAGTGTTGTGTTTTCTTCTGCTTCCGCAAGCATTTTACTCTTGCCACGAAGTTTTTCAAATTCCTCATCGAAATTGAATAATTCGCCCTCGTAGACCTGACAAATATCGTTATCCATATACTGACGGATCTGATCGCTTACGGTTCCATACTTACCCATGACCATTTTCTTGTCACCGGGTTCGATATTTACCAAAGTGTCTCCGCCAATAACAACCTTTGCCGCTGAAAAATCTTCATCAAGCTTCGCACCTACAGAATAGAAATCCGCAGTACCGATGTTGGCATTGCCGCCCGCAGCAAGTCTTCCCTCACAGTCTGACTGATCTGCCTCAAAATCTCCTTGCAGGAATACAGAGAAGAATGACGCTACACCGAGGAAGTAATCATCGGGATTTTCAACGCCAAGCAGTTCACTTCGGTTACTGTCGGTAACAGGAATCGTTCCGTTTTCTGTCTTTTCAGAATGTACCAGATACAAGGAACTTGCTGAACTAACAACCAAACCGGCAGTGAGGATGCTCAAAAACTTCTTTAAAGTTTTGGATTTCATAAAACATTTCCTCCCAGTTCATATTTTATTTAATATTATATCATATTTTTGCGCATTTTTCAATAGGCAAAATGCACAATAGAACAATTGTTATTTTCTGTTTTTTCAATGTTTTGTCGAAAAATAAAGGAAAATGTTGCACAATTCTAAGAGGTTCAAACTATGGATAATTGACCTGTTGATATTGTTTACTTTGGAAGCTGAACATGTCCTTCCACGATGCCGTTCGGTTTGAGGGATATATTCTCATCAATAACGATCGAGCCATATATATCGGTAATTCTGAACGTATAGGGTCCCGCTCCCATGCTGTCACTTTCAAAGTAATTATACTGTCTGCGGGGAAGCTCTACAAACTCACCGGCAGAATTTTTGTATTCCAGCTTTGCAATGGGATAACGGTGATTTCTCACCTGTACGCCGCACCAATACTGACTGCTTCCCTCTTTGAACTTATATGACATCGGTGCATTCTCTGCGCTGTCGAGCGGAATGATTTTCCATGTTACCGGAACTTTTCCCTTGATCGCCGGTGCGATCAGCGGGAATGCATCTATGTACAGATCCAGATCGCCTTTTTGTCCTTCCGGAAGCAAGTCAGTTACCAAAACATGTATCGTTCCAAGTTCTCCGGTTACTTCCAGATAAGCTCCGGCAAGCAAAGCGTTGTCATAATCAAAGATGTTCATGGCGGTGATCCAATAATCTTCCTTTGAAATCGGATCAAGCATTGCACAACCGCCCACATAGCCGCCATCATAGTAAGTCGCAAAGCCACTGTGGATCAATCCCTTTTCTTCCAGCACTTCGCCTTTTGAGGCTTCCGGCTGTGGGATTGCTGAGAGTCTTTTCAAGAGGGCAAGATCAAAAGCGTTAACTTTTCCATCCGGCACGCAATCGGATTTATCAAGCTGTTCTTTCGTAAGAGACGTCTTGCTAAGCAAATACTGATCAAGAAGTATAATATCCGCTGCGCTGATCCTGCCATCAAGATCCACATCTCCAATTATATCTGCTGCGGATACCGGCACATATGCCGCAAGTCCTGTTACAGCAATTGCTGCTGCAAGCAGTAAGGATTTCCACTTCAATCTCATAAAAATTACCGCCTTTCAAAATGATGTCAGAAATATTATCGAAACTGCCAGTTGTCAAGCACTATATCAGCATCTGAAAATACAATGTACATATCATGTATGCCGTCGAGTTTCTTATTTAACGTATCATAAACGCCCTGAAAATCCTGATGATCGAACGTAATTGACGCCACACACTGTGACTGTGGATCGTCCAGACGAATTTCTATGCTTCCCTTCCCTTTCACATTTGCACTGAATACGGAAGATGCATTCTTTTGAAATGCAACACCTTTAATACAGAGAGCCGTTCCGCTTTCTGTACTTTTTACACCTGTAACCACTCCGGCTTCATCAGTTTCAAATGCGGCACCATTCGAAGAAAAGAATGTTTCCCCCTGATTCACTGCAGAAGCATCCACATTTTTTATCTGCGAAACACCTGCAGGATCGGGCTTCGTTCTGTTGATCTCCAGTGTTTGCTCATTTACAAATACTTCAACCACGGACAAGCTGCGGAAACCGCCTTCCATCGACATGGTCATCTGCTTCATCAGCGTATGGTGGAACAAATAGTATTTATCTGCAAATTTGTGAAGATGGGAATGATTATTGCTGTAGCCAAGCCCGCTTTCTCCGGGATTTGACAAATAGTCCTTCCGATAAACCCAGCTGTCCGTATCAAGCGGCGTTTTGGTCGTCATATACGCCATACTGCATGCTCCCGGTCTGTCGGCATTTTTTATTCCCCATTCGATACGAGTATCCCAGTTGTTATTATAAGTATATACATAGGTTCCGTTGATGAAATTGAGTTCACTGGCTTCAAAGAAATAGGGCGCTTTTATCTCTGAAAAATCACTTGCAAATGAAAGCATATCATCTCCAAGCTGCACGATTCTTGCAACCCCCGGCATGAAGCTTGTACCATCCTTCGCCACACCGCCGCCAAAGGAAAGCCATCCGACACCGTTATCATCAATACAAGCGCCGGGATCAAAGGGATTCGGACAATCGCCGATTCCCTCCATATTTGTATAAATAAGCGGCGCACCCAAGGGATCCGTCCACGGTCCAAGCGGATCTGTCGCCGTAATTACACCTACTCCGCACCCATTATTTGAAAAATAGAGGTAGAAATGTGTAAGCCCATCATCTTCCACTCTGGATACGATCGATGGTGCCCAAGAACTGATGATCCATGGTGCAGCTGCCTTTACATTGATTGTTCCATGATATGTCCAGTTTACCATATCATCCGTTGAAAACACCACCAGGGATTGGATCTTTTCATATGTATTCGTACCATCATTCCCAACAGTTTCGTACTGCTGATGATCGTTCGTACCATATACATAAAGTCTGCCGTTATATTCCACGGCGGTCGGGTCTGCACAGAAAATTTCTCCGGAAATGGGATTCGTATGTTCTGACTGTTTCAAAAATGCTGTATCTGCCACTGCAATCTTGCCTTGATCCTTCATCGTTTCAACATACCCTTCTTCTGTCAGTTCCTCTATCAAAGTGTTGGTCCGGGATGAACAGCCGGTGAACATAACGCTTGCCGCAACTGCACATACCAGCATTTTAAATTTTGGTCTTCCCATATTTCTTCCTTCCATCATATACGAAACAAATCCATAATTACCGAAAAGTCTCTCACTTCCCTAATTATATCAAATTATATATATAAATTCATGTGAAGATTGTGAATGGATTTTGTAGTTTATTCACAAAGGTATAAACTAAATATTAACAACCGTGAAACGGTTGACTTGTTTCTGAAAATACATTATAATGAATGTAGTGTTGATTGATCGGGGATTTACAATACCAATCATACCAAGCCCATAGAAGGATTCATCGGAATTTATCCCTATTATGCAACGCAAATTTTTCAAAAGGAGATTCTATATGAAAGTGTTTCGTTGTATTGGTTCACTGGTTCTGTCTGCCGTTATGTTCATAAACTGCCTTCCTGCCGCTGCATCCAACAAACCGGAAGTTGTTGCAAGCTTATTCAGCGGCGAAGCGGCGGCTGATGCATGGTACGCTGCCGTTACACTTGAAGTGGAGGATTCTGCACTATTCAACGAAGATCACATGGTCAGACTTGTATGCGAGGGAAGTCAGGCGCCTGTTTTCGTTCTCTCTTCCTGGTCGGGCGGTGAGGAATGGGCAATGGTTACGCCATGTGCAAGAATTGACGGGGCTTTGTTCTATTCCTACGAAGATATGGCTGAACAATTTGGAGAGGACATGTCGCTTCTTGATTCCGTTTCCGTTATGGCGCAGAATGCCCCGATTGTGCTGTATGAGATAGACATTGTTACAGCGGATTCTGTTGTGGAAGAAAACGAAAGCAAATCTGAACGGCGTGTGGTCGGGTATCTTCCTGACTGGTCGTACCAGGCGTACAAGAATATGGATTTCACCGCACTGACGCACATCAACATTGCATTCTGCAATCCCGATACGAACGGCAACCTGTCATGCTACATACCGGATGCCGAAATGAAGGCAATTGTGGATAAGGCACATGCAAACGGCGTCAAGGTACTTGCCGCACTTGGAGGCGGCGGCGGATGCGATAACTATCCCCCACTGCTGAAGGATACGGAAACCATGAATGCTTTCAATTCAAAAATTATGGAATACTGCGAAAAATACGATTTTGACGGAATTGATCTTGATATTGAACTGGGTTCCGGAAATGACATCTGGAACAACTACGCTGAATGGTGCAAATCCCTGAGGAAGCTTTGTGACGAACGCAATTTACTCATGACGACCGCAACGGCACAATGGGTTGCAGTTCGTGTCAGTGACGAAACCTTTGCTTGCTTTGACTTTCTGAATGTAATGGCGTATGACAATGACGGCAGCAAGGATTCCCATTCTTCCTATGATTTTGCTGAAACGTGCCTTGATTTTTTCAATATTGAACGTGGTATTTCAAAGGACAAGCTCGTACTCGGTGTCCCGTTCTATGGCAGAGGATACCATGCAGACGGTACGCTCGATTGGAATTCCTATGTACCATTCTCAGAGCTGGTTGCAGGAGATCCCGCAAATTATTCAGCTGATGTTTACAACGGAATCGCTTATAATGGCGCGGAAACCATGAGAAAAAAATGTGAACTCGCAAGAGGATACGGGGGAATTATGATCTGGGAGATCACGCAGGATGCACCTGCGGAATATTCACTGCTGAAAATCATCAAGGAAAACATCCTTAGTGATTCTTCGGACAGTATCATCGGCGATGTGGATCTTGACGGAAATTTCAATACAGCGGATATTATTTTGCTGCAAAAATATCTGCTGCACTTACATCCGCTTTCTGAAGATCAGTTTTCCGCAGCGGATGTCACGAAGGATGGCAAAGCGGATGCCTTTGATTTGACTGTGCTGAAAAGAATGCTGCTGTCCGCATAAATGTATAAAAAATCCAGCCTGCGTTTGCAGGCTGGATCTCATTTTTTCAGATAATTGAGATATTTCAGGATTATCTCTTTACAAAATACTCCTCATACCATACAAGGAACGTATAAATTGTCCATATCTTGCGCCAGTTGTCGGAATTTCCGCCGACATACTCCTCGAAAATGGCATTGATCTCATCGGTGTTGAAGAATTTTGCTGCAATCTCGCTGCGAAGCAGTCTCTGCACATCCTGATTGTAGCGTTCATCCGCAAGCCAGATACGAATCGGTACAATAAAGCCGAGCTTCTTGCGGAATGCAATCTCCTCCGGCAGAACCTTTGCCGCAGCTGTACGGAATGCCACCTTATTCTGTTCCTCATTAACCTTGAACTTTGACGGCATGCGGGATGCAATGTCAAAAATTCTTCTGTCCGTCAGCGGCATGCGGATCTCAAGTCCCGCAGCTGTACTCATCTTGTCAACATTCAGGTAAATATCGCCCTCAAGCCAGATTTGAATGTCTACATCGGACATCTTTGTCAGCGGATCAAGGCCCTCGGTCTCCTCATAGATATGCTTCACCAGATTGATCGGAAGCACTTCGGGATTGTAGGATACGAGAATACGCTGTTTTTCATCCTCCTTCATGATGTTGGTATTGCCAACATAGAAGGTTTTCAGATTCTCGCCGTAACGTTCCGCATTGCGGTACATATTATATCCGCCGAAAAACTCATCCGCACCCTCACCGGAATAGCAGAGCTTCGTATGCTTTGCCGTTTCTCTGCATGCGATGGCAAATGCGATCGCTGACGCATCGCCAAGGGGCTGCTCCATGTTGTACATCACATACGGAACGACTGCAAAATAATCCTCCGGCGTAACAAGGCATCTGGTATTCTCTTTGCCAAGCAGATCCGCTGTCTGCTTTGCAAGACCGGATTCGTCAAAACGTTCGTCATCGTATCCGCAGGAATCGGACATCGTTACATCGGACATTGCCAGCACATAGGAAGAATCCACACCGCCCGAAAGGAAGGATTCTGCTGTTTCATCCGCTGTTTTTACCTCTGCCATCATCTGTCCGACGGTTTCATGAATCTCATCCGCCCATTCTTCCAGCGTTCTGGAATCATCAGCACAAAATTCCGGCTTCCAATAACGGGTAATCGAAAATTCTCCGTTCCGCCAGATCAGATAGCATCCGGGCATCAGCTTCTTGACACCCTTGAAAAAAGTATCCTCACCGGCAACATAAGTCAGACTCATGTAGATCTGAAGCATATCCACATTCAGTTCCTTCACAAATTCCGGCTGTTCCAGAATACTGCGGAGCATCGTACCATACAGCAGCTTGCCATCCGCAGTCTGATAATAATAAAAAGGCTTGGTTCCGAACTGGTCACGCAGACAGAATAATTTCTGCTCCGCATCATCCCAGAGTGCAAACGCAAACATGCCGTGCATATGCTCTGCCATATCACAGCCCCAGCGTGCATACGCCTTCACGAGAATTTCACGTTCACGTTCTTCTCTTGACAAAAATGCACTGATTTCCAGTTCATCACACAGTGCCTGCCAGTTACGGATATGTCCTCTGTATTCCTTGACTTCTACCATAAACACACCTCTCTGTAATCATTATGCCTGCAATCCGGTTTCCGGATTTTGCTCTGTTAAAATCATACCACAGATCCGTTCATTAGTCAATATGTAAAACAAACGAAATTACAGTTTCCGAAATGCCGCAAGTTTTATCACTGCTGCATATTATCGTGCTAAAACGACGCAGTATTGGAATTTTTGACTGTTTCCGTCATTCGTTTGAACAGAGGACGTCATGTCACATTTGTGATAAAAAAACAAGAAATCTGGTATAACAAAAATTGATAATTCAGTATAATTAGGATATGGAGGTGGTACCATGGCACAGACATATGATCTGACCAAGGGGAAGGTAACCGTTCAGATATTGAAATTCTTTTTCCCCATGTTTTTTACCAATATGCTGCAGCAGGTCTATACAATTGCCGATACTGCCATCGTTGGTAAAGGACTCGGTGATAATGCACTGGCAGCTGTTGGCAACATGTCATCACTGACATTTCTGGTCATTGGTTTTTCAATGGGCATGGCAAACGGGTTTTCCGTTCTGATTGCGCAGAGCTACGGCGCAAAGAATTACGAGAATCTTCGGAAGGCAGTTGCAGCTTCCATCAAGCTCTCAGTCATTATTACAATTCTTTTGACAGCGTTGAGTATATGCGGTCTGCGAACAATCCTGACTGTGTTACAGACATCCGATATTATCATGCGTGACAGCCTGACATATGGCTACATCATTTTCGGCGGACTTGCCGCTACCATTGCTTACAACCTATGCGCCTTTATTCTGCGTGCATTGGGAGACAGCAAGACACCGTTCGTTGCGATCATCTTTTCAACCATTCTGAATATCGTGCTCAACTGCGTTTGCATATTCGGTCTGAAAATGGGCGTTGAAGGTGCAGCTGCCGCAACTGTAGTTTCACAGATGCTCTCGGCATTCATCTGCTTCCTGAAACTTCGCAGAATTGACATCATCCATCTTTCGAAGCATGACTTTCAGATGGATCTGTCCATCAGCATAAAGCTGCTTGGCAATGGAATCCCCATGGCTTTCATGAATTCCATTACTGCTGTCGGATGCATGGTGGTTCAATACTTTGTCAACGGTCTCGGTGTTGCTTATACATCCGCATATTCTGCTTGCAGTAAATATATCAACCTCTTTATGCAGCCAGCCTGCACTGCAGGATTTACCATGTCTTCATTTACCAGCCAGAATTACGGCGCACAGAAATACAATCGAATCAAGAAGGGTCTGCATGTATGCCTTGCAATTGCGTTGATTTCCTACCTGCTGCTTGGTTCTGTCATGTTTTTCTTCCCAAGAATGCTTGCAGGTCTGATGCTGAATGGCGAAGAACCGATCACACTGGCAGCACAATTTCTTCCAATCTGTGGCTGTATGCTCTTCGGTGTGGATTTCCTGTTTGTGTTCCGCAGCGGTGTACAGGGCATGGGATACCCGTTCATTCCGATGTGTTCGGGTATCATCGAAATGATCATGCGAATCGGCGTAATCGTCCTGTATGTTTCCGAGATCGGCTTCAGGGCAACTGCCTATGCTGAGGTTGTTGCATGGTTCGGTGCACTTGCACTCAATTTCGTGGCATTCCAGATTCTGCTTCACAGAAAACTGAAATCGGAGAGAACTGTTGCACTCAGAGTACAGGCTTCACAGGCATAACGTTTTCAGGGCTAAACTACGCTTACAGCGCAGCTTAGCCCTTCTGTTATTTATTGGTGATCCCTGAAAATTTCTTAGAGATTACCTCGTATTTTTTATAGCCTTTCTTTACTGATAAGGCAATCAAATATAAAAGAAAGCTCCGGCCGAAACCGGAGCTTTCCAGCAAAAACTGCAAACGTTACTGCATCTTGTATGCGTCGATCATCTTCTTAACCATCTGGCCGCCGATGCTGCCTGCTTCTCTTGCAGTCAGGTCGCCGTTGTAACCCTGCTTCAGAGTTACGCCAACTTCGTTAGCAGACTCCATCTTGAAACGCTCCATTGCTTCTTTGCCCTTCTGAGTAAATTCGCCCTTCATAACTATTCTCCTTTATTTGAGTTGAATTTCATTTGTTTACTGATGCGGTTTCTGCCGCAAAAGTAGTATGAGCAAAGTGTGCGGATTTATCATAGGGAAATTGTGGTGTCGATTTTTTTTAATTTAAATGCCGATCACACGATTTTTGTCGTCCAGTCCTCCAGATTCCATACCTCATCCACGACATCCATATAAAATTCCGGCTCATGACTGACGAGCAGTACTGTGCCCTTGAAATCCTTTACCGCAGTTTTCAGCGCATCCTTGGCATCTACATCCAGATGGTTTGTCGGTTCGTCCAGAACCAGCAGATTCACAGGCTTTAGCATCAGACGGCACAGGCGCACCTTTGCATTCTCACCGCCGGAAAGCACCTTCATCTGTGAGGTGATGTGCTCCGTTGTCAGTCCGCATTTTGCAAGTGCAGCACGCACCTCTGCATTCGTCATGGACGGATACTCGTCCCAGATCGTCTGCAATGCTGTTTCATTTGTGGCAATTTCCTCCTGCTCAAAGTAGCCAACCTCAAGAAACTGGTCATGCTCGACAGTACCTGCAACGGGCGGAATCATCTTCAGAAGCGTTTTGAGAAGCGTGGATTTTCCAAGACCATTAACGCCGCGAATCGCAATCTTTTTATTGCGCTCCACAAGAACTGATACCGGCTTTGTCAGCGGCTCGTCATAGCCCAGCACCAGATCCTCACCTGAAATCACCACTCTGCCCGGTGTTCTTGCAGACTGGAAGGCGAATACCGGCTTCGGCTTTTCGTGTGTCTTCTCAATAATATCCATCTTATCCAGTTTCTTCTGGCGAGATTTTGCCATATTGGTTGTGGCAACCCTTGCTTTATTACGAGCAATGAAATCCTGCAGGTCAGCGATTTCCTTCTGCTGTTTTTCATACGCCTGTTCGATCTGACGCTTTTTGAGCTCATACATGCGCTGGAAATTCTCATAATCTCCCGTATATCGTGTCAGCACCGCATTTTCCACATGATAGATAACATTCACAACGTCATTCAGGAACGGAATATCATGGGATACCAGAATAAATGCATTTTCATAATTCTGCAGGAAATTTTTCAGCCATGCAATGTGATTTTCATCAAGAAAGTTTGTAGGCTCGTCGAGGATCAGGATCATCGGATTTTCCAGAAGCACCTTCGCAAGGAGCACCTTGGCACGCTGACCGCCCGATAATTCTGAAACATCACGGTCGAGTCCGATCTCTCCCAAGCCAAGACCGTTGGCGTATTCCGAAATTTTGGCATCAATGGTATAGTATCCGCTGTATTCCAGGATACTCTGGATCTCGCCGACTTCCTCCATTGCTTCGTTCATTTCTTCCTCGGTACAGTCCGCCATTTTGTCATACAGCGCAAGCATCTCCTGCTCAAGATCGGACAAATGTGCAAATGCATCGTGCAGCACGTCACGAATGGTTTTCCCTTTTTGCAGTGTGCTGTACTGGTCAAGATAACCTGTAGTAATTCGGCGGCACCATTCGATCTTTCCTTCGTCGGGCATCAGTTTGCCTGTAATGATATTCAGAAATGTACTTTTTCCTTCACCGTTCGCACCCACGAGTCCCACATGTTCTCCTTTGAGCAGTCGGAAGGATGCGTCATTGAGGATTTGTCTGGCTCCAAATCCGTGCGTGACATGTTCAACATTTAAAATACTCATAGTTCCCACTCCTTATACATCCATAAATTCACACAGAAAAGGTTCTGTCATTTCCTGACGGAACCTTAATCGGTCATATTTTTCAAAGCAAATATATCTTTATTCTATTATATCATGAAAATATTAACAAATCAAGCACTTCAAAGCTTTTGCGTTTCCGAAATTATTTTTTATCACTGCAATATTTTTTTCGATTTTCCTTGAAATTCCTGATGGTTTATGCTATAATAATAGTATTGCTGTCCGCTGTTCTATCAGAGGACAGCCGGGAGGACTGAATATGCGAAAATATATGACAAAATATGAGCGTTATTTGCAGGATGTACTCAATGATCCCAAAGCATACGATATTTCGGCGATTCGCACCGAAATTCCCGTACAGATCGCGATTATGCAGCACGAACGGCTGATCCACCTGCTGGTGACCATGTTGTTTGCCTTGCTGTTCATGATCTCACTTGGTATCCTGCTGTATCTCCAGTCCCTCGCTATGCTGCTCCTGACCATTCTGCTGCTGGCACTTCTGATTCCGTATATTATGCATTACTATTTTCTGGAAAACACCGTCCAGAAAATGTATTTGCTTTACAACAGAATTGCTGCACTGGATGATAATACAGCATATCCGAATACGGACATGTCGGAAAAGTGATAACTTTCATCCGAATTTCACACCGTATTCATTTGACGCTGTTATACTTAACAGGAATAATGGCTTTGCTCCCTTCGGAGCGGAAAGGAATGAATTACATGAGCAAAGAAATCAAAAAAGAACAGGAATCCCAAGAGGAAGTTTACCAGAGCATTCTCGGTGATGAAATGCCTCTGGATGATGAACCGGATTCCGTTGAAAATGATGCAGAAAATACCCCTGCAAAGCCCAAGCCCTCTATGAAAAAGGTCTGGACTACTGTTGGTATCTCCGCAGCTTCCGTTGCAATTGTGGGTGCACTGACGTTTGCCGGCATCAGTATTTTCAATAAGAATCGTCCGCAGGACGCTGCATCCTCCCCTAACTACACGTTGGATACTAAACTGGTTGCGTGTTATTACCATGATGTTGTACAAATGTTTGTGGACACATATGGTGCGGAAGAACTGCTGAACACTTACGGTATGGACGTGTCCAAGCCGCTCAAGAACCAGGTCAATAAGTTCGATGAAAATTCGACATGGTTTGATATGATCATGGATCAGGTGCAGGGTACAATCCAACAGCAGCTTTTCATGTACGAGGCTGCAAACGCAGCAGGCTTTGAATTGCCTGAGGAAGATCAGAAGATGATCGACAAGGCACTTGCGGAAGCAGATGTTGCATCCTATGGAAACGGTGTCACAAAGGCTGATATCCAGAAGGTGCTTGAGATTCAGGCGATGAGTACGTCCTATTACAATCATCTGTCGGAAACATTCAAGCCTTCCGATGAGGAAATTCAGGAGTACTACGAGGCAAATACAAAGAATTTCATGAACTGCGGTATTGCCGGCTTCTCCATCAATTATAATTCCGGTGAAGAAGGCGACACGGAGGACATGACAAAGGAGCAGGCAAAGAAGCTTGTGGACGAACTGATGGACTCTGCAAACCCCAAGCAATTTGAGAAAAAGGTTGCTGAAATTCTTACCGAATATGAGGACTACGATCAGGAACAGCTTGATGCTAACCTTCCTTCCATCTATAATGAAGGTTTTACCTATGCAGCCGGAAACGAGCTTGCTGAATGGGCATTCGGCGGTGCAAAGAAGAATGATACCTTCATGATCGAGGATACCAATATTTATTATATCTACATCATGACAAGCGAACCTGTTCAGGATGAAACCACAACGGTTGATGTACGTCACATTCTCTTTATGGAACAGGAAGATAACAAAAAGGCTGCTGAGGATGCTCTTGCTGAATGGGAAAAGGGTGAAAAGACTGAGAACAGCTTTGCAGAACTCGCAAATCAATATTCTGAAGATCCCGGTTCCAACACAAACGGCGGTCTGTATGAAGGTGTTTATCCCGGTCAGATGGTTCCTACATTCAATGACTGGTGCTTCGATAAAAGCCGCAAGCCCGGAGATACGGGACTTGTAGAATCTGATTACGGTGTTCATGTAATGTACTTTGTTTCGGAATCCGGTCCGATGTGGCAGACACAGATTTCTTCCATGCTTTCACAGGAAGCATATGACACTTGGTATGCTGAAACTTCTCCCCTGTACCCTGTTACATTCAATGAGGAAGCAATGAGCAGCATTGACGGTTAAATCGGAGGCGCTATGACCAAAAAAGAGAGAACACTTGCAGCATGCAGGATTCTCAAAGAAATATATCCGGATGCCATCTGCTCTTTGGAATATGAAAAGCCCTATGAGCTGATGATCGCAACCAGACTTTCCGCACAATGTACGGATGCAAGGGTGAATATTGTCACAAAAACACTGTTTCAGCAGTTTCCCACCCTGCAGTCTTTTGCGGACGCAGATCTTACAGAGCTTGAAGAAGCTGTCAAACCCTGTGGTTTTTACAAGACGAAGGCAAAGAGTATTAAAGAGGCTGCACAGCGTTTATTGGAGGTGTACGGCGGCGAAATTCCACAGACAATGGAGGAATTGCTCACACTTCCCGGAATTGGACGAAAAACAGCCAACCTCTTGCTTGGAGATCTTTATGGAAAACCGGCTGTCGTGACGGATACGCATTGTATCCGTATTGCAGGCAGACTCGGACTTACAAAAAATACCGAACCGCAGAAGGTAGAATCCGACCTGCGCAAGCTGCTTCCTCCGGAGGAATCCTCGGATTTTTGTCACAGGATCGTCCTGTTCGGACGAGAATTCTGCAAGGCACGAAAGCCGGCATGCGGAAATTGTCCGCTGCGTGAAATCTGCCCTGCAAAAGATCAACAATAACTTTGTACGGTATTGCCCAAATGCGAATGTTGAATTTTGTGTATTACATGGGCGATGCCGTGCAGCTATTGACAAAACCCTATAAATATTATACAATAATAATATATCATTTTTTAAGTAAACAGAAAAGGCGGTAGAAATAAATGGGTATTTTAACAACCATTTTTGGTTCCTACAGTGCAAAAGAACTGCAGAGAATCGAACCGATTAAAGAAAAAGTTCTTGCCCTTGAGGAAGAATACAAGGCGCTTTCTGACGCTGAGCTGAAGGAAAAAACATTTGAATTCCGTGAAAGATTGAGCGAGGGTGCTACTCTTGATGATATTTTGCCCGAGGCATTGGCTACCGTTCGTGAAGCCGGTGACCGTGTACTTGGCAAGCGTGCATATCCCGTTCAGATCATCGGTGCGATCGTTCTGCATCAGGGTCGTATTGCCGAGATGAGAACCGGTGAAGGTAAAACGCTCGTTGCATGTCTTGCTGCATATCTGAATGCACTCTCCGGCAAGGGTGTGCATGTTGTTACCGTTAACGATTATCTGGCTAAGACACAGTCCGAAGAAATGGGTAAGGTTCATCGCTTCCTCGGTCTGACTGTTGGCTGCATTCTGCATGGTCTGACCAATGCACAGCGCCGCATGGCTTACAACTGTGATGTTACATATGCTACCAACAACGAACTCGGCTTCGACTACCTCCGTGATAACATGGTTATCTACAAGAAGGATATGGTACAGCGTGCGCCTAACTTTGCAATCGTCGATGAGGTAGACTCCATTCTGATCGATGAAGCAAGAACACCGCTGATTATTTCCGGTCAGGGAGACAAGTCTACTGAACTGTACACACTTGTGGATGCATTTGCAAAGTCTCTGTCCTCGGTTACGGTTGTTGAAATTGATGACAAGCAGGATCAGGATGAGATCAACGAAAATGTCGATTACATTATTGATGAAAAGGCAAAGACCGCTACCATTACCCGTCAGGGTGTAAAGAAGGCGGAGGAACACTTCCATGTTGAAAACCTGATGGCTCCTGAAAATATGACGCTTCTGCATCACATCAATCAGTCGCTCAAGGCAATCGGCATTATGAAGCCCGACATTGATTACATCGTAGAAGAGGGTGAAGTCATCATTATTGATGAATTTACCGGCCGTAAGATGCTCGGACGTCGTTTCAACGATGGTCTGCATCAGGCAATCGAAGCAAAGGAAGGCGTTAAGGTTGCTCGTGAGTCCAAGACGCTGGCTACGATTACCTTCCAGAATTACTTCCGTCTGTATGCAAAGCTCTCCGGTATGACGGGTACTGCAATGACCGAGGAAGATGAATTTAAGGAAATCTACAAACTCGACGTTGTTGCAATCCCAACAAACAAGCCGGTTATCCGTATTGATCATCCCGATCAGATCTACCGCAGCGAAAAGGGCAAGTTCATGCAGATCATTGAGCAGATCGTTGAGTGCCATGAAAAGGGGCAGCCCGTTCTGGTTGGTACGATCTCCATTGAAAAATCCGAACTTCTGTCCAAACTTCTCAAACGCCGCGGCATCAAGCACGAGGTTCTCAATGCTAAGTATCATGCAAAGGAAGCCGAAATCGTTGCTCAGGCAGGTAAACTCGGTGCGGTTACCATCGCTACCAACATGGCAGGCCGTGGTACTGACATTATTCTCGGCGGTAATGCAGAATTTTCTGCAAAGGCTGAAATGCGAAAGCTTGAATACGATGAAATCGTAATTAACGAGGCAATCGGTTTTGCAGATACTGAGGATGAGGAGATCCTTGCAGCAAGAAAGGTTTACCGTGAGCTGTACGCAAAATTTGACGCTCAGGTAAAGGAAGCTGCAGTTGCTGTCTGCGAAGCAGGCGGTCTGTTCATCATCGGTACGGAGCGTCACGAATCCAGACGTATTGACAACCAGCTGCGTGGTCGTGCCGGCCGTCAGGGTGACCCCGGCGAAAGCCGCTTCTTCCTCTCTGTTGAGGACGATTTGATGCGTATTTTCGCAGGTGACAGAATGGAATCTGTAATGCGCTCCCTGAATGTTGAAGAAACTGAGCCGATCGAAAGCAAGTGGCTGACCAAGATCATCGCATCCTCCCAGAAGAAGGTGGAGGGCAGAAACTTCAGCATCAGAAAGAATGTCCTCAACTACGATGATGTTATGAACACGCAGCGTGAGATCATCTACAAGCAGCGTGCACAGGTTCTGGATGGCGAGGATCTGCATGATTCCATCGTGAAGATGATGGAAGAACTGGTAACAACTGTTGCCGGACAGTATATCGCTGAAGAAGAAAATCAGGAAGATTGGAACCTGATCGGTCTGAAGGACTACTTCTACGGCTGGCTGCTTGATGATGGTGATCTGGTATTCACAGAAGAAGAAATGGTTTCTAAGACCAAGACCGATATTGTCAACTTCCTGATAGAAAAGATCAAGGGCAAGTATGCAGCAAAAGAAGAAACTTACGGTGAAAATATCATCCGTGAGCTGGAACGTGTTGTTATGCTCAAGGTTGTTGATACCAAGTGGATGGCACATATTGATGACATGGCTGAGCTGAAGCGTGGTATTACACTGCGCAGCTACGGTCAGAAGAATCCTGTTGTTGAATACCGTTATGAAGGTTTTGATATGTTCGATGCAATGGTTGAGAACATTCGTGAGGATACCGTTCGCATGCTGCTGACCATCCAGATCCAGCAGGATCAGGCTCCGCAGCGTGAGCAGGTAGCAAAGCCCGATGCTCCGAATGCAGGCAGTGTTGAGGCTCGTCAGTCCATGAAGATCGGACCGAATGATCCTTGTCCCTGCGGCAGCGGTAAAAAATACAAGAAGTGCTGCGCTATGAACGAGAACAACTAATCTGTAATTCCATCAGCCCTCTCTCATGGCGGAGAGGGCTGACATTTTTATCATGGGAGGTACAAATATGACCGAACTCGAAAAAATGCTGATGGGAAAAATTTACGATCCGTCCGACACGGTTCTGAGCGAAAAAAGGCTCCGTGCGCATCGGCTTTGCAGAATGTTCAATGCACTCGATGAAACAGAGGAAGAACAAAGAAATGCCATTCTCGGAGAGCTGATTCCGAATTGCGGAGAAGGGTCGTATCTTCTTGGCCCGATTCAATTTGATTACGGCGAATTTACGTCATTCGGAACCAACTGCTTCGCCAATTTCAATCTGACGATTCTCGATTGCTGCCCTGTTAACATTGGTAACGATGTGTTTTTCGGTCCGAATTGTTCCCTTGCAACGCCCATCCATCCGCTGCTTGCAGAGGAACGGAAGATGCGCTTTAAAGAAGACGGAACGCCCTATGATCTGGAATATGCAGCCCCCATCACCATTGAGGATGGATGCTGGCTTGCGTCCAATGTCACGGTCTGCGGTGGGGTAACCATTGGCAGAGGGTCGGTCATCGGTGCGGGAAGTGTGGTGACACGGGACATTCCTTCCGGAGTATTTGCGGCAGGAAATCCATGCAGGGTGATTCGGGAAATCACGGAAGAAGATTCCATCATGAAAAAACAGCAGCTTTTCTGATAAAGGACGTGACGAAATGAATTATGAAAATTTTGCAGCATTCTATGACTCGCTGACAGAGAATGTCGAATATCCGCTGCGTGCGGCAAGAATCCATCATATCGTTGAATCTGAGATTCGCACGGAGGGAAGGATTCTGCTTGATCTTGCCTGCGGCAGCGGCTCTATGAGCGAGGAAATGGCGAAGCTCGGTTATGATGTGATTGGTGTGGACAACTCCCCTGCTATGCTGGCAGCTGCAATGGATAAGAAATTCGACAGTGGACTGCCGATTCAGTATCTTTGTCAGGACATGCGCGAAATTGATATGTTCGGTACGATCGACGTGACCATCTGCACACTTGACAGTCTTAATCACTTGCCCTCTCTGGAGGATGTACAGCAGGTATTCCGAAGAGTTTCACTCTTTGCGCAGCCTGGCGGTCTGTTTATTTTTGATATGAACACCATCTACAAGCATCATGAGGTGCTTGATGATAAAACCTTTATTTTTGACACGGAATCTGTGTTCTGCGTCTGGGAGAATCATCTGAAACAGGACAGTAACATTGTAGAAATGCAGCTGACATTCTTTGAAAAGGATGGCGATGCATATTACCGCAGTGATGAACTGATTACAGAAAATGCCTATTCTACCGAGGAAATCACAGAAGCAATCAAGAATGCAGGACTTGAGCTTGTGGCAATTTACGATGCTGATTTACAGATCGAATCACCTGAAAAGCTATCTGAACTAACACCAACCACACAGCGCATGCTGTTTGTTACCCGAAAACCTGAATTGGAGGATATGGAATGAGCATCATTAAAAGAGCAATTTCTGCGGATGGCAGTGTGGTAGCCTCCGCAATTGACGCAACGGATATGGTTGCAAAAATCGAACAGTACCACAAGCCCTCCGCAGTTGTGACAGCGGCTCTGGGACGCCTGACAATCGCAGCATCTCTCATGGGTTACGGACTGAAGTCTGCGGATGAATCCTTGACGCTTCGCATTGACGGTGATGGCCCGATCGGCAGCATGGTGGCATGTGCAGACGATCTTGGTAATGTCAAATGCTACGCAACCAACTACATCGTTGAACTGCCTTTGAATGACAAGGGCAAGCTCGATGTGGGCGGCGCAGTCGGAAACGGTACTTTTTCCGTGATCAAGGACATGGGGCTGAAGGAGCCGTATGTGGGGACAATTCCGCTGATTTCGGGAGAAATTGCGGAAGATATTGCAAATTATTATGCAAGCAGTGAACAGATCCCGACGGTTCTGAGTCTGGGTGTGCTGGTTGCACCCGATCTGACGGTACAATATGCAGGTGGATTTCTGATTCAGCTGCTTCCCTTTGCGGATGAAGCTTGCATTCCGATTCTGGAGAAGAATGTAGCAGAAATGCCGCATTTCACGGAAATGCTCTCTCAAGGAATGACAGCGGAGGATATTGTCATGAAGTGTCTGGATGGACTTGATGCCAATCTTCTGGATGAGGCGGAATCGGGATATTTCTGCGATTGCAGCCGTGAGAGAACGGCAAGGGTGCTGACAACGATCAGCAAATCGGATTTACAGGAACTGGCAGAAAGTAAGGAAAATATCGAGGTTTGCTGTCATTTCTGTGATAAGAAGTATACATTTACGCCTGAGGAAATTCTATCTTTGATTGAAGAATAAACAAAAAGCGATGTGCTGCTGCACATCGCTTTTTTCTCCAATTGATTCAAAAATGCCCCGACATCCGTCGGGGCATTTTCATAAGTCTTAGTTAATAGAACGCTTTACATATGTTGTGTGCAGCAGTTCATGTGCCTTGTGGCTGTTCGGCTCGCCGAGGAATTCCTCATAGAGCTTCTGAACATCTGCATTCAGGTGGGACAGACGCAGTTCCTTAGCAGCATCCTCATCATAGAGTGCCTTTGCACGCAGCTCACGCAGATCTGCAAAGTTGCGAACACTTGCAGGCTGCTGGGGCTGACCGCCGCCGTTTACACAGCCGCCGGGGCATCCCATGATTTCGATGAAGTGAACTTCTTCACCGTTCTGAACGGACTTGAGCAGTTCCTTTGCATTTGCCAGACCACTTGCAACAGCAACCTTGATCTCAGTGCCGTTTACATTGTAGGTCTTGCGCTTGATGCCATCAGTACCACGAACATCAGTAAATTCGATCACTTCGTCCTTACCTGTCAGCCAGCAAGCAGCTGTACGCAGAGCAGCTTCCATAACGCCGCCTGTTGCGCCGAAGATGTCGCCTGCACCAGCGGAGAGACCCAGCGGATTGTCGAAGTCCTCATCGGGCATTGCTCTGAAGTTCAGACCTGCACGACGAATCATTCTTGCCAGCTCTCTTGTGGTCAGTACATAATCTACATCCGGTACGCCTGCGCCGTTCTGATCGTCTCTGCCGATCTCGAACTTCTTAGCAGTACAGGGCATTACGCTGACAACAACAATATCCTCAGCCTTTACGCCGATCTTCTCAGCATAGTAGGTCTTTGCAATTGCGCCGAGCATCTGGTGAGGAGACTTGCAGCTGGACAGGTTCTCTGTCATCTCAGGGAAGTAGTGCTCGCAGTACTTAACCCAGCCGGGAGAACAGGATGTGATCAGCGGGAGCTTGCCGCCGTTCTTGAAACGATCCATGAACTCGGTAGCTTCTTCCATAATGGTCAGGTCAGCTGCCCAGTCGGTATCAAATACATCATCAAAGCCCAGACGACGCAGGGATGCAGCCATCTTGCCTTCAACGTTTGTGCCGATCTCATAGCCGAATTCTTCGCCCAGAGCTGCACGAACTGCGGGAGCAGTCTGCACGATCACTCTCTTGGAAGGATCAGCAATTGCTGCAAATACATCATCAATGTATTCCTTTTCGGACAGAGCGCCTACAGGACATACAGCGATACACTGGCCGCAAGCTACACAGCTTGTCTCGCCCAGACCCATATCAAATGCACTTGCAATTGTTGTTGCGAAACCACGCTCATTTGCACCGATAACGCCAACACCCTGTGTCTTACCGCAGACAGCTACGCAGCGACGGCAGAGAATGCACTTGTTGTTGTCACGGTACATATGTACTGCGGAATCATCAACGTCATATACCTTCATCTCGCCTGCATAGGTGTTGAAATTCTCAACGCCCAGGTCATTTGCAAGCTTCTGCAGCTCACAGTTGCCGCTTCTTACGCAGGAGAGGCACTTCTTGTCATGTGTGGAAAGAATCAGCTCAACTGTCTTCTTTCTGGACTCCAGAACCTTGGGGGAGTTTGTCAGAACTTCCATACCCTCAGTTACAGGATATACGCAGGCAGCTACCAGACGGAAGCCTCTGCCTTCGTTTGCTTCAACCATACAGATACGGCATGCGCCGATCTCGTTGATTTCCTTCATATAGCACAGGGTGGGAATCTCCACGCCTGCAGCATGTGCAGCTTCCAGAATGGTAGAACCCTTGGGAACAGAAACTGCAATGCCATTGATTTTTACATTAATATCTGCCATGTCTTTGTTCCTCCTTAGCCCTTGGAAATAGCCTTGAACTTACATGTGGAAATGCAAGCGCCGCACTTTACGCACTTATCGGTATCAATTGCCAGAGAAGGCAGCTTGTGACCGGGAGCAACGTAATCAGTCTTGGAAATTGCAGATGCAGGACACTGCTTTGCACACATACCGCAGCCGATGCACTTTTCAGCGTCGATGGAGAACTGCAGCAGATCCTTACATACGCCTGCAGGACACTTCTTGTCAACAACGTGTGCAATGTACTCTTCACGGAAGTTCTTCAGAGTGGACAGTACCGGGTTCGGAGCTGTCTGACCCAGACCGCACAGAGAGTTTGCCTTGATGTAGTAGCACAGTTCTTCGAGCTTGTCGATATCTTCCAGGGTTGCATTACCCTTGGTGATCTTATCGAGCATCTCGTACATACGCTTTGTACCGATACGGCAGGGTGTGCACTTACCGCAGGACTCGTCTACTGTAAATTCGAGGAAGAACTTAGCGATGTCAACCATGCAGTTGTCCTCGTCCATTACGATCAGACCGCCGGAGCCCATCATGGAACCGATGGAGATCAGGTTGTCATAGTCGATCGGAATGTCCATATTCTCTGCAGAAATGCAGCCGCCGGAAGGACCACCGGTCTGAGCAGCCTTGAACTTCTTGCCGTTCGGGATGCCGCCGCCGATTTCTTCGATAACAGTACGCAGAGTTGTACCCATCGGTACTTCTACCAGACCTGTGTTGTTGATCTTACCGCCCAGAGCGAATACCTTAGTACCCTTGGACTTTTCTGTACCCATGGAGGTGAACCAGTCAGCACCCTTGAGGATGATCTGGGGAATATTTGCATATGTCTCAACGTTGTTGAGAATTGTGGGCTTGCCGAACAGACCCTTTTCAGCCGGGAACGGAGGTCTCGGACGAGGTTCACCGCGGTTGCCTTCGATGGAAGTCATCAGGGCAGTTTCCTCACCGCATACGAACGCACCTGCACCCAGACGCAGGTCAATGTCAAAGTCAAAGCCTGTGCCGAAGATGTTCTTGCCCAGTACGCCGTACTCTCTTGCCTGTGCGATAGCGATGCGCAGACGGTCAACAGCGATCGGATATTCAGCACGAACATAGATATAACCCTGTGTTGCGCCGATTGCATAACCTGCAATTGCCATAGCTTCCAGAACCACATGGGGGTCACCTTCCAGAACGGAACGATCCATGAATGCACCTGGGTCGCCTTCGTCGGCGTTGCAGCAAACATACTTCTGGTCAGCATCCGGAACGATGTTGCGAGCGAGCTTCCACTTCATACCTGTCGGGAATCCGCCGCCGCCACGGCCACGCAGACCGGAATCAAGAATTGTCTGGATAACGTCCTCAGGAGTCATTTCCTTCAGAACCTTTGCCAGTGCCTGATAGCCATCCTTACCGATGTACTCATCAATGCACTCAGGGTTGATTGCGCCGCAGTTACGCAGAGCAACACGATGCTGCTTGCTGTAGAATGCAGTATCGTTCAGGGATTTGATGCCATCTTCTGTTACAGTTTCCTGATACAGCAGACGAGCTACGGGCTGTCCGCCCTCTACCAGATGTGTTGTTACGATTTCTGCAATATCTTCAGCCTTTACCATGGAGTAGAATGCACCCTCGGGGTAAACGATCATAATCGGGCCAAGTGCGCAAAGACCAAAGCAGCCGGTCTTAACGATCTGAACTTCGTTTGTCAGGCCATTCTTTTCCAGTTCTTCAGCCAGCGTCTTTTCAATCTGTGCGCTGCCGGAAGATGTACAGCCAGTACCGCCGCAGATCAGAACATGCTTGCGATACTTAGTGCCGTTTGCCTCTACAGACTCATCACGGGTCTGGAGCTCAACGGCCATTTCATCACGAATCACTTTGATTTCGTCGAGCGATTTCATGTATATGTTCCTCCTTGTTATGTAATCTTAGGGGTGAGCAATTACTCGTATTTTGCCAGAATGCCAGCGAGATCATCAACGCCCAGACGACCGTATACGTCCTCATTGATCGTCAGTACAGGAGCCAGGCCGCATGCGCCGATGCAGCGGCATGCTTCCAGTGAGAACTTGCCATCCTCTGTACACTCGCCGCCGTCAATGCCCAGAATTTCCTTCAGCTTCTCATAGAGATCGCCGGAACCCTTTACATAGCAAGCAGTACCAAGACAGACGGAAATGTTGTACTTTCCCTTCGGGAACAGTGAGAACTGTGCATAGAATGTTACAACGCCGTAGATCTTCTCCATCGGAATTTCCATTGCGTCGGAAATAATCTTCTGCACCTCAATCGGCAGATAGCCGTAGATGTCCTGTGCCTTCTGCAGCACGGGCATCAGTGCGCCCTGTTCGTCCTTATGCTCAGCGATCACCGCACGAAGCTGTGCTTCCTGCTCAGGTGTGCCACGGAACGGAACAGTCTTCTTCGTTTTTGCACCCATTGTGAAACCTCCCAGAATAATTTGCACATAAAATGCAGCATCAAATGCCATGCATCGACGCTACCTGCAGTTCTATATGCTTACTCTCCTATTATAACATATAAATAGACAAAAATCCATCCGCATTATGCACTAACGAATGTGTTAAATATTATGCATATTGTACTAATCGGTGTATTTTTATCTATAAGAAAATACCAATACGATTTGTTATAGTTTCATACGGATTTCGCTGTATTTCGCAATTTTAAGCTTTAAAGTGTGACTGAAAATAACACCTTGTATATTTTTTGAAGCCTTATAGTTAGTAAAGTATCGAATAAATTTTCCTGAATCTGCATAAAAAAATACGTTTTTTTACATGGTTGATCCCATCAATCTTTGACCGGATTGTTTTGCTGCTTTTGCAGCATTTTTGTCCAATTAAAAAATCCATAAATATCGTTGATCAAAAACATGAAAAAGCAGATGGTTACGGACATATAGGAAGTATTGTGCAGCGTTGCCATAATCCAGAGAATAATCAATACAATATCATTTGCGGCATAAGCAAGCGTGAAAAATCGATTCCTTCTTAACGTCAGATAAACTGCAAGAAAACTGGTTGCAACTGATAATGTACTGAATATCAGATTTGCCGTACGGAAATATTTCAAAATGAAATAGAACAGAACGGTGATCACGGCTGTAAGAAGGAACATAAAAACGATTTCCGTTTTATTCATTACATTAATTTCCACTTCTGCTCTGTTTCCCTTGTATGGGTTTCGCATCCATGAGATCAATGCCAAAATTGCCATTGGAGTTGACATTCCAAGATAGGTTATCATTTCTCCATAATAGGAAAATGAATAGGATATGATTCCGTATAAAATACTAAACAGAATCAAAAGCACCTGCCCGATGGGATTTCCTTTGGCATTAAAAATCAGGTAGGTTGCGCCGATGACAGAAGCCAGAAGCATAACATGGTTTTCTCTGTCAAACACAATATAGGAGATAACCGTGAGCATAACCGAACAGACCCATAAACAGATCTCAAATTTTGTGAAATACGTGAACATTGCCTTGACACGTTCCATTATGATACCCTCCCAAAGAAAAAAGCATTCGTTCACACATCTTCTAAGACCTAACGATGTGCAACGAATGCTCACGCATTCAACTACCCGGTGGCAGTATTTTTTATTATTATACAACAACGATCCTATTTTGTCAAGTTTTTATGCTTACATGGGGAATCTGCTTATAAATCAGCAAATCGTTAATTTCCGTGTTGATTTTTCCCCTCATTTATGATACAATTAATATAGTTATATCCCCATGTACTGACTCCGATCCTAAATTCCGATGTGTTACAGTGCAGGAGGGATGAATATACAACAACACCATTAAGGGGGAGTTTTCATGAAAATTCATACATTGCTGCTCGGTGAGCTTGCAGCAAACTGCCATATTATTGACTGCGGTGAGGGACTGTGCGCCGCTGTGGACATCGGGAACGATGCCGCTAAGCTGCTTTCCTATCTCGAATCGAAAAATCTGAAGCTTGACGCCATCCTGCTCACCCACGGTCACTATGACCACATCGGCGGCGTGGAGGAGGTTCGTAAGGCAACGGGGGCAAAGGTTTACATCCACGAAAATGATGCTCGCATGCTCGAAGATGCACAGCTGAATCTTGCTGCGCACATCACTCCCCTTCCCTATACTCCCGTCAGCGCATACAGCACCTTCAAGGATGGCGAGGAAATTACAGTCGGCAGCCGCACCTTCTCCGTCCTGCATACTCCGGGGCATACTTCGGGAAGTGTCTGCTTTCTGACAGAGGATATTCTGCTGTCGGGCGACACGCTGTTCCGTAATTCCATCGGCAGAACGGATCTCGGCGGAAATCCCGCACAGATGAAGGAATCCCTTCGGAAGCTCAAGGCACTGCCCTGCAATTATCAGGTTCACACAGGACATGATTTTTCAACCACACTCGATGATGAACGCATGTCAAACCCCTACATGAGGAACGTATAATGGAACAGAACTATGAATATGCTTTGATTTTCAGAAATCACAGCTACGGCTACGAGGTGCAGGCAACTGCAAAGCTTTTCATCCCGAATGTGCGGTTTCTGATCTGCGATGATGGCGAAATTCCCGTTGGCGTCCCGAATTATATTCTGACAAGCTGCGAAAAGACGGATTCTTCCATCGAATGCAGGGTGGAGATCAGACTCGGAGATATGTTCTCAAAGCAGGGCTGTGCCATCCTTTCCATAGAACACCCTACAATTGCACCGGATGTGAAAAATTCCGAGGTGGAATATGCCATGTGCCGTCTGCTCTACGAAACGCTGAAAAAAATGACGGGGTACACCCCTCCATGGGGACTGCTCACGGGTATCCGTCCTGTGCGCAAGGTTATCCAGCTGCTTGAGGATGGATACACACCGGATGATGCAGCACGAAAATTGCAGGAGCGTTTTCTCATTTCCGATGAGAAAATGCAGCTTGCACTCGATACGGCGCTCATCCAGCAGCCGATCCTTCCGCACAGCGAAAAGGAAATCGGTCTATATATATCCATCCCTTTTTGCCCCACAAGATGCAGCTACTGTTCGTTTGTGTCGCATTCGATGGACAGCGCTATGCAGCTCATCCCCGACTATGTCGATTATCTTTGCAGAGAAATTGAAATTCTGGGCGGCATCATACACAGATATGGGCTGCACGTTCAATCCGTCTACATCGGCGGCGGTACGCCGACTTCCATTTCCGCTGAGGAACTCCGACAAGTCATGGAAGCGATCCGCACGCACATTGACATTGCAAGCGCAAGAGAATATACGGTGGAAGCAGGACGTGCGGATACAATCACAGAGGAGAAGCTCCGAGTGATTCAGGAAATGGGTGCAACGAGAATTTCCGTCAATCCCCAGACGCTGCAGGACAGCGTACTTGAAGCAATCGGCCGCAGACACACGGCACAGCAGGCGGTGGATGCATTCAAACTTGCGAGAAAGCTCGGCTTTGATGACATCAACATGGATCTGATCGCAGGTCTTCCAACGGACACCTACGAGGGATTTGCGGATACCCTGCAGCGTGTCATGGAGCTTGCACCCGACAGCATTACGGTGCATACGCTCACGCTCAAACGTGCAGCGGATCTGTACGGAACGGATCAGAATGCACATGTAGCGGAAGTAGCGAAAATGGCAGAGCTTTCTGCACAGGAACTTCCGAAAAACGGCTACAGACCGTACTATATGTACCGTCAGAAAAACACAGTTGGCAATCTCGAAAACGTTGGCTATGCACGAGAAGGAAAGGAAAATCTGTACAACATCCTGATTATGGACGAAACACAGACGATTCTCGGTGCGGGATGTGCCGCTTCCACAAAGCTTGTGGAAGCCAATGGAAAGATTACCCGTGTACATAACTACAAATTCCCCTATGAATACATCAATCGGTTTGACAAGCTGATGGAAAAGAAAAACGAAATTGAGGAGATCCTGCAGAGAATGCAGGAGGGAGGCACAGATGCTGCAAAAGAATGAGATCTATGAAGCCGAAATTACGGGTATGACAACGGAAGGCAGCGGTGTTGCCAGAATTGACGGAATGGCAGTATTTGTGCCAATGACGGCTGTTGGTGACAAACTTCGCGTCAAGATCGTCAAGGTACTCAAAAGCTATGCGTTCGGAATCATTGAGGAACTGCTCTCCCCTGCCCAGAGCCGCTGTGAAGCTGACTGCCCTGTATTCCGTCAATGCGGAGGCTGTGTGTTTCGTCATGTGACATACGAGGAGGAACTGCGCTACAAGGAAGATTTCGTGCGTGATGCATTCACAAGAATTGGAAAACTTTCGCCTGAATTTGAGCCGATTCTCGGTGATGACAGCCGCTACGGATACCGCAACAAGGCACAGTATCCGGTTGCAATGCAGAACGGAAAGCTTGTGTGTGGGTTTTATGCAAGACACAGTCATCGGGTGATTCCGTTTACGGGTTGTTTGCTGCAGCCAAAGATCTTCACGGAAATTCTGGAGTATCTGATGCCCGCTTTGCAGAAATCCGGAATTTCTGCCTATGATGAGCAAACGCACACTGGGCTTTTGCGGCATATTTATCTGCGGCAGGGATACCACAGCGGAGAAATATCCCTTTGTTTTGTGGTAAGAAAAACGATCCGGCGGCAGGTTAAGGGTATTTTGCAGGAAATTCAGACAAAATTCCCGGAAATCAAGAGCATTACAGAAAGTGTAAATCCAGAGAAAACTAATGTAATTATGGGAAAAACAGCGGATATTCTTGCAGGAAAAGCTGTAATTTCCGATACAATGTGCGGCAATGCAATTGAGATTTCTCCGCAGTCGTTTTATCAAGTGAATACCCAGCAGGCAGAACGATTATATAGAATCGCAAAGGAATATGCACAGCTGCAGGGCGACGAGCTTCTGCTTGATTTATACTGCGGAGCTGGAACGATCGGGCTTTCGATGGCAGATCGTGCAGAGAAGCTCATCGGTGCGGAGGTAATTCCGGAGGCGGTAGAGAATGCAAAGCAAAACGCTGCACGCAACGGTGTTGAGAATGCAGAATTTCTGTGCGGCGACGCAGGAGAAGTTGCAAAACAGCTTCTTGAAAGCGGCACGCTACCAAACGTTGTTGTGGTGGATCCTCCACGCAAGGGATGTGACATGACGACGATTGATGCAATTTCAAAAATGAATCCAAGGCGAATCGTGATGATCTCCTGCAATCCGTCCACGGCCGCTCGTGATGCGGCAGAATTTGCAAATCGTGGATATGCGGTTGAAAAGGTGCGTGCTGTGGATTTGTTTCCGGGTACGAGTCACGTTGAGTGCGTGGTTTTGATGTCCAGTCTATCATCGGAGGAAACATAATATGGAATTTTCATTAGACAAACAGACAATTGCTGATCCTGTAAAACGATTCTTTTTTGGTTTACTCATGGTCGTTTTATGTATTGTGTTCACCCATGTACTTGATTTTGATTCGGGTGTATCAAGAGAAAACTGCCTGCAGGTCGAGGCAACTTTAGACAAATGCAAATCCAGATTGTCACAGACTACTCAAGGCGGGTTTACATATTACCTGACGTTTGAGGATCATGATAACGATTACATTATCCACTCAAGCTGTGCCAAAGGTCATCTGATAGAGGATCTGCTCGATCTTCATTCCGGTGCGGCGATCAGGCTTCTGGTAAACGAATCTACTGCCACGATTTATGAGCTTGAGGTAAATGACGAAATCTGGCTTGAATTTGACGATGCAAAACAACAAATTGAAAAGAACCTGCAGATAGGACGTTACATCATCTACATATGCTTCGCAGTGGGTGCAGTCTGTATTATTTCATCGGGCGTTTCTTTTATTCTGAAAAAATGCAAAAAGAAGGAATAATTACCGCAGTTCGTTGTTGTGTGTGAGAAGAGATAGCGGGAATGTATTGAAATTTAATTGCGAAAAGGAGCTTATGCTATGAAAAGACTCATGAAAGTCGGAAGATTTGCATTCATCTTACCCTACATACTTATGCCGATTATCGTAATGATGCAGTATTCCGTGCCGATTGAAGAAGGATTTGCTTACACTTTCTTTTTCTTCTTTGGAATTGAATCTCCGTTTGTGTTGCTATACCCGATCTGTTGGATCATATCCATTATCTGTTTCATTTTGTGCGCTAAGGAGAACAAACGAAATCAAAATAAAAAGGGACAAATGATAAACACTGCTGCAATTATTCTGACCTTACTATGGGTTGTGATTCAGGCTATACTGGTCATCTATACTATCAACAATTTCCGTATAGGATTCTAAGAAATTACTGCACAAGGACTGTAAGGGCAGCTTTTCGAAGATGTTACGATTCGTGTCGTGGATGTTACACAGCGATTCTTTACATTTTCATGGTTTTGTGTTACCTTGAAATTAGCCAATCGGCAAAAATGAGAAAGGACATTAAACTATGAAAAACGAAAAGAAACTGCTTTCCTTCGGAGTAATCTTGCTCGGAGCATTTGCTTTATGGACGCTCCTGATACAGACGATCGATGTTCGTCCTCTCGGACAAAACGGTACAGATATAGGATTTGCCTCACTGAACACATGGTTCCATCAATTAACGGGTGTACATATGCTCATCTACACCATCACTGACTGGCTTGGTCTTGTGCCCATATTGATCTGCATGTTTTTCGGAGGTTTAGGATTGGTTCAGCTCATCGGAAGAAAGAGCCTGTTGAAAGTTGACGGAGACATTATTCTGTTGGGATTTTACTATATTTTGGTCATTTTTGGATACCTTATTTTTGAAATGATACCGATTAATTACAGACCAATCCTGATTGAAGGGTATATGGAAGCATCGTATCCTTCCTCGACAACCCTTCTCGTGCTGAGCGTGATGCCAACACTGAGCTTTCAGGCACATCGAAGATTGCATCATAAAACAGTGAATTATGCTGTCGATATTCTGACAGTTTTATTTTCACTATTTATGGTAGTGGGCAGAACAGTGGCAGGTGTTCACTGGTTGACAGATATTGTCGGTTCTGTGATTCTGAGTGCGGGACTGTATTTGATTTATCATGGCTGTGTTGCATTGGCAGATCAAAAGCTGAATCATGAATCGAGGTGAAAAATTTGGAATTTCACGAAAAATTGCAGGAACTGCGAAAAAATCATCATCTTACGCAGGAAGAACTCGCACAGTCCCTCTTTGTATCACGAACAGCGATCTCAAAATGGGAATCGGGAAAAGGATACCCCAGTATCGACTCACTGAAAGAGATTTCCAAATTTTTTTCTGTGACGATCGATGATTTATTATCCTCTGAAGAACTGATAACTGCCGCAAAAACGGAAAACGAATCGAACATCCTGCATATTTGCGACCTGTTGTTCGGTGCAGTTGATCTCATGAGTATCACTCTGATGATTTTGCCGCTTTATCCGCAATCAATGGAAGGCTCTGTCACATCGGTGAATCTGTTTGCATTCGGACAGTTAGCATTCCCTTTGTACTGTGTGTTATGCTTTCTTTTGATTGCGCTTTGCTGTCTTGGCATGTCAAAAGTCCTATTGAATCAGATAAAAATAGAAAAGGGACGGAACATCCTAAACTGCGTTTCTATTTTCGCTGCAATTCTGACAATATTTTTCCTTATTTTTATCAGAGCGCCGTATGCTGCGGCTATGGCATTTTTGCTGCTGATTATAAAAGCTGTGCTTGTATTTCAAATGCCGAAAGTCCATAATTGAAATACAGCCGCAGGTATCTTTTGGGGCTTTTATGGTTCACTTTGAGCCATCACAATCAAACTATTTTAATAGTTAGTCAGTCTGTCAAAAAAGTCCCGTCCAGCCAGTGCGCCTTTGGCGCATATGGGGGGCGAAGCACCCTACAACTCCCAATAAATGTAAAAAATACGCAAAAAGTGGTTGCTGCTCCTGAACGAGCGCAACCACTTTTTTGATTGGCTGAATTTGTTGTCAGACACTGCAAAAAGAGCCTTGAGAGTAGTTTACAGCAGCGGTGCCAACAGACGAAGCAGCGCTTGTCCGATACGCATCGCTTTTGGACGGCTGCAGTATTTCTCCGAAACTTCTGCACATTCTTTCAATAATGCTTCAAAGTCCGTTCCAATGTCCTCAATTGCAGGGCACTGCCACATCAACACACCATTTTCAAAATGATGGTACAGACTGCGGTAGTCCATATTGATTGTGCCTACAATCGCCGCTGTTGTGTCACAGAGCATTTGCTTTGCATGCATATCCGGGGG
>SVNQ01000024.1 GCA_015066865.1 Ruminococcus sp. | reverse complement strand
TGATGAACTTGAACAGAGCCGCAAAGCCCATACCTGCAAATACGGTGGATGCATTGGAGCCGCCTTTTTCACCGGCAAGAAGAACCTCCGCACAAGCAGTTCCCTCCGGATAGGGGAGCTTTCCATGTTCCTTCACGATCAGTGCATTACGCAGCGGAACCATGAAGAATACACCGAGCAGACCACCGATAATGGCGATCAGTGTGATTTCAATGATGCTGGGCTTATCCATGACGCCATCCTTTGCCCACAGGAACAGTGCAGGGATGGTAAAGATCGCACCTGCTGCAACGGATTCACCTGCGGAACCGATGGTCTGAACAACATTGCTTTCGAGAATGGAGTTCTTTCTCATGATGACGCGGATCACACCCATTGAGATAACTGCTGCCGGAATGGATGCTGAAACTGTCATTCCGACACGAAGTCCCAGATAGGCGTTCGCTGCGCCAAAGACAACTGCCAGAATAATACCCATAACAATGGATGTGACAGTGATTTCCGGCGTAATTTTTGATGCCGGAATGTAGGGCTTAAATTCGGTTTTGTTTTCCATTATAACCTCCTGTTTTCTGTGCTGAACATAAAAGAATCTTCCAGTCTGTATAGCGGCTGGAAGAATCGAGTGACACTCAAGCACAATTCTATTGATACATCTATTATATCATATTTCGACATTGAAATCAAGTGTGATTTCCATGATTTTCACCAAATCCAACAAGAAATTATTGACAAATTTTTATGCTCTGATTTGTAGAAAATGCCTTCATTGAGGGCTTTTGTGTATTACAATGATAACACCCCACAGTGATTGCTGTGGGGTGTTGCGAAATTCAATAAGATGAACGAAATCACTTGCTGCGGCGCAGGATCTCCTTGAGAAATTCCCATGTGCGCTCAGCAGATGCAATATTCAGACGTTCCTTTGGCGTGTGGATATTCTCAATATCGGGACCGAAGGAAACGGCATCCGCATCCTTGATTTTCTTTGAAAAGATACCGCATTCGAGTCCTGCATGAATGCCTGCCACGACAGGATCCTTACCAAACATATCCTTGTATACTGCCACCATCAGATCACGCAGGGGAGAATCCTTTCGGTATTCCCATGCGGGATATTCAGCGGAGAGCGTCATGCCGTCAAAGTCGATCTCATCCCCGATGGATTCGCAGAAGCTGCGGACGGTTTCGATCACTTCCGCCTTGCCGCTGTCGGAATTGCTGCGGATGAGGAAATCACAGCTCAGATCCATGCCATTCGCCTCCAGAACGCCCATATTCAGGGAGGTTTCCACCATGCCCTCAATGCTCTCGCTCATGCTCTGCACGCCGGTCGGGAGGAATCGCAGGAAATCATAGATATACTCAAAAAAGATTATATTTTCTTGGAATTTCACGTTTTTATCCGCACAGATTTCCTTAACGGAGAACAGCAAATCGGGTTCAGCTTCGCCCCCAAGGTGCTTTTCATTGCAGAAGCGGACAACCCGTTCGAGATGGTCGAGAATGTCCTCGTCACAGCCGAACACGATGGAAGCATTCTGGGGAATGACATTGTGCTTGCCGCCGCCGGTAATTGTGCCGAAATAGCAGGGCTTGCTGATACGGGCAAGCGGTTTGCTAAGCATTTCAAATGCATTCAGTCTGCCCTTGCCGATGTCCACGCCGGAATGACCGCCGCGCAGACCGCTGACGGTGATTTCGTAGGTATAGAAAGGGCAGATATACCGCTTTTGCAGTTCAAACTCGCAGTGTGCGGTAATGCCGCCGGCACAGCTCACGGTGAGAATGCCCTCCTCCTCGGAGTCGATGTTCAGTATTTTTTTACCCTTGACATTTTCAGCCTCGAACAGCTCCGCACCGTACATGCCGGTTTCCTCGTCACGAGTGATAACGCATTCCAGCGGCGGATGTGGGATGTCATCGGAATCAAGCAGGGCGAACATGTAGGCAAGTGCAATGCCGTCATCGCCGCCGAGGGTCGTTCCCTCTGCCCAGAGCCATTCACCATCCGTGCGAAGGTCAAGACCTTCTTTTTCCATATCCTTCGTGCAGTCCGCAGTTTTTTCGCAGACCATGTCCATGTGTCCCTGAATGATAATGGGTTCACTGTTTTCATAGCCGGGCGTACCGGGTGCGTAGATGATCACATTATCGCCTGCATCCCTGACTGCCTTCAATCCACGCTCAGCTGCGAAATTAAGGCAGAACTGTGCGATCTGAGCAGTGTTTCCTGAACCGTGGGGAATTTCGGAAATCTGTCTGAAAAAATCATAGACCTTTTTAGGTTGAAGTTCGGTTAGATTATTCATTTTTGCCTCCAATAGAATTGATAATGATATGGAACTGCCCTGCCGGATCAGCAGCGCAGCAAGAGTTTATCCGAATACAAACTGGTAGCACACACCAAGCCATTCACGAACCCAGTAAGTCGGCAGCAGATACCATGAGGTATAAGCCGAAACATGGCTTGTTTTGAGATTCAGATCATCTGCAATCATGGATGTTCTCAGCTGATGAAAACCATCGGTTACGATGGTGATTTGACTTCCCAGAGATTCATCTTGCAGGATTTCTTTTGCATTGCGCAGATTTTCATAGGTGGATGTGGATGTATTTTCCTGATAGATCCTGTCGGCAGCAATGCCCTTACCTGTCAGATATTCAAACATGCACTGGGCTTCACTTATGGCTTCATCCGGACCCTGTCCGCCGCAGACGATTACGGGAACATCCGGATGTTCCGTCAGATACGCATAAGCCGCATCCAGCCTTCGTTTCAGCATCAGACTTGGACCGCCGTTTTTCACCTGACAGCCCAGCACGACCACAGGGTTTTCTTCTTTCGGCTTGTCATTCATGGTATGAATCATAAAACCACTGATCACAACGGCGAGCACACCGGATAAAGACAGAATACCAATAAAAACACAGAGCACAACATGTCCTATTCCATTTTCCCAGATTTTTTGAAGAATTTTAGCAATGATGGGATTTGCAGCAAAAAACAGCAGTCCGCAAACACACGCCAGAGTTCCGAGGATATTACCGAGATTCTGTACGCCGAGGTAAAAGGGGAATAGGAAGAGCACCAGCAGGATGAGAAGAACAATGGAGGCGATCAGTCGTACCCAGAAATTTTCAATTACGAACATGCTTCCAGACATGCCTTGAGCGCCCTTGCAAGCTGATCGGGACAGGAAGTACCTCTGCCATTGCAGTCAAGTCCCTCCAGACGAGAAATCACCTCATCCACGGGCATCCCCTTGACCAGACTGCAGATCCCCTGTGTGTTGCCGTTGCAGCCGCCTAAAAACCTACAGCTTTTCACGATGCCGTCCTCAATCTCAACAGTGATCTGTCGGGAACATACGCCCCTTGGCTGATAATTGTATACCATATATTTTCTCCTTTTACTATTGGTGTATGCGTAATTTTTAAAATTATGCAAGCGGATTTTCAGCAAGCCCGGCAACACCGGAATCAATTGCAGCCTGTGCAACAGCCTTTGCAACGGCAGCAGCTACACTTCTGTCAAATGCATCCGGCAGGATGAAGTCAGCACAGAGCTTATCCTCCGATACGCAGGCAGCGATCGCCTTGGTTGCAGCAAGCTTCATTGCCTCATTAATGTCCGTTGCACGCACGGCAAGCGCTCCCTTGAATACACCGGGGAAAGCAACAACATTGTTGATCTGGTTCGGAAAGTCGCTTCTGCCCGTACCAACAATGAATGCGCCTGCTTCTTTCGCAAGATCAGGCATGATTTCCGGCGTGGGATTTGCCATTGCGAAAATAATCGGTTTGTCATTCATGGATGCGATCATTTCGGGAGTCAGTAGTTTTGGCTTGGATACGCCAATAAATACATCCGCACCCTTGACAGCATCGCAAAGTGCACCGTGATTGTTCTTTTTGTTGGTCATTGCGGCAATTTCATTGTGCGCAGGATTATCATAGCTTTCATCGGATGCAAGAATACCCTTGAGATCGACCATCTGAATATTTCCAACGCCAAGACTCAGCAGATGCTTTGCGATCGCAATGCCGGCGGAACCTGCACCGTTGATGACGATTTCAAGATCCTCGATCTTTTTATCTGCAACCTTGCATGCATTGACAAGTGCAGCAGCAACCACAATTGCCGTACCGTGCTGATCATCGTGGAATACCGGGATGTTCAGACGTTTCTTGAGCTTTGCCTCAATTTCAAAGCATCTGGGCGCTGCAATATCCTCCAGATTGATGCCGCCGAAGCTGTAGGCGATGTTCGCAATGGTATTAACGATCTCGTCCGTATCTTTGGAATTGACGCAGAGCGGGAATGCATCCACATCGGCAAATTCCTTGAACAGTGCGCATTTACCCTCCATAACAGGCATTGCAGCCAGAGGGCCGATGTCACCAAGTCCCAGAACAGCGGTACCGTCCGTGATGACAGCCACCAGATTGTGACGGCGTGTCAGCGTGTAGGAAAGACTGGGATCCTTTTCAATTTCCAGACAGGGCTGTGCAACGCCGGGGGTGTAAGCATGGGAAAGCGAATCTCTGTCATTGATTGCGGTTCTGGAAATAATTTCTATCTTTCCGCCCCATTCTTCGTGTCTTTTCAGTGATGATTGCATAATATCCATCATATTTTGCTCCTTATTATTTTTATCCAATCAAATCCCGACCATAAATAATATGGTCGGGATTGCATTGTTGATTTCGCCCCTTGCTGAATCAGCAAGGACTGTACAGAAAATAGCTGCACAAAAATTATGTTTTTATCTTGATACAGTACTTTAAATTTTCGGCATTACCAGATATAATCCTTCAGTTCGCCGCCGTTGCCGCTTCCTTTATTTACCGAGTAGGTGAGAAGAATGCTTGCGTCCACCGAGTTGATCATACCATCACCGTTTACATCAGCAGCAGCCTCAAAAGCACGAACGACGGGATAATCTATACCCGATGAAGTGGATGCGGAATAATCCAGAATCCTTGCAGCATCTGCCGCATTGATCGTATAAGTGCCGTCCACATCGCCGAGCCCTCTTTCGGGAATGAACTGGTCATCGAAAATACGCGGTGATTTTCCGTCATAAACACCCATAAAAAGCATGCACCAATAGTAACCGTACTGTGTATCAGGATCTGAGTAACATGCGACACCGACATGCGTGTATGAATCACTAAGAATGGTTTTTCTGTGATCATTGGATTCCATCCACTGATCTATAACAGAAACAGGTTCCGAACGACCTGCCGCAATGTTTTCACTGGAGGCGATATAAGGGATTCCGGTGGAGTGAAGAATTGTGAGAGCACCTGATCCATCAGGTCTGATATGATCGTTAATTATGGTAAGTTCTTCTGCACGCACCTCGGAAAGGTCAATCAGGACGGGCAATATTGCAAGCTCTGATAATCCATGGGAAACACGGATGTCATTAACAGTATTGACACAAATTTTGGAAGTTGTCAATGCCTGCTCATCATAAGCGTTGGTTTGAAAGCAAGCTTGCTCATTTTTTATGCAGGATAAAAAAGAAAGACAACCTGCGAGCAGCATTGCTGTAAAACGTCGAACAGATTTCACATGAATCACTCCCTGTTATTAAAAATTCAAATAAAGTACGAACGGAATAATATCCTTATACTAATTGTAACACTTTGCGTCACAAAAGTCAAGCATTATTTCACGGTTTTTTTGTTTAAAATGTCCTATTTTAAGTGCTATTGAAATTTTTTTCAGAATTTTAAAAAAATGTCTTTTCTTTTTTTACAAAGTATGTTATAATAATAACAATATACTGGCAATAGGAATATCCAATCCGCTGCCAAATGTTTCAGGAGGTAAATATGCGAGCTGTAATTACTGTAATCGGTAAAGATACCGTAGGTATTCTTCATAAGGTAAGTGGTATCTGTGCAAAGCACAATGCCAATGTGATTGAGGTAACACAGAGTGTACTTCAGGATATGTTTGCGATGATCATGCTGACAGATATTTCCGGAATTGGTTCGGATTTCTCTGCACTTTCCGATGACATGAAGGCACTCGGAGCAGAACAGGGCCTTGCTATTCATTGCATGCACGAGGATATTTTCAATTCCATGCACAAAATCTAAAGAGGTGAAATCATGCTGAATACATTTGATATTCTGGAGACCATCCGCATGATTCAGGATGAGTGTCTGGATATTCGTACCATTACCATGGGTATCTCCCTGCTTGACTGCATTGACCCTGATATTGACAAGGCATGCCGGAAGGTCTACGATAAGATCACCACAAAGGCAGCCAATCTTGTAAAAGTCGGTGAGCAGATCGAGAAGGAATATGGAATCCCGATCGTTAATAAGCGTATTTCCGTGACGCCCATAGCGATGCTTGCGGCAGCTTGTCCGAATGACAATCCCGTAAAATTTGCACTGGCGCTGCAAAGAGCAGCGGATACCTGCGGCGTTAACTTTATCGGCGGCTATTCAGCGCTCGTACAGAAGGGCTTCAGTGCAGGAGATCTTGCGCTGATAAAGTCCATTCCCGAGGCGCTTTCCGTAACCACCAATATCTGTTCTTCCGTCAATGTAGGCTCCAGCAAATCCGGTATCAATATGGATGCCGTGAAACTGATGGGCGAGGTGATTTTGGAATCTGCAAAGGTGACGGCTGACAGACAGTGCATTGGACCTGCAAAGCTTGTCGTATTCTGTAATGCACCCGAAGATAACCCGTTCATGGCCGGTGCATTCCACGGGCCGGGCGAGCCGGATTGTGTCATCAATGTTGGTGTTTCCGGTCCCGGTGTAGTTCGTGCAGCAATTGCAAAGTATCCCGATGCTTCCATTGACGGCATTGCGGATGTAATCAAGAAAACCGCATTCAAGGTAACCCGTATGGGTCAGCTTGTAGGCTCCCGTGCATCCCAGATGCTTGGCGTACCGTTTGGAATTGTTGATCTTTCTCTTGCACCGACTCCTGCAGTGGGTGACTCAGTCGCACACATTCTGGAGGGAATCGGACTCGAACAGTGCGGCACTCATGGCACTACAGCAGCGCTTGCACTGCTCAACGATGCAGTCAAGAAGGGCGGCGTTATGGCGTCCTCCAATGTTGGCGGTCTGTCGGGTGCATTCATTCCGGTATCGGAAGATCAGGGTATGATTGATGCGGCACTTGCTGGTACGCTCTGCCTTGATAAGCTGGAAGCTATGACAGCGGTATGTTCCGTTGGTCTGGATATGATCGTTGTACCGGGAGATATTCCCGCAGAAACGATTTCAGCAATCATTGCTGATGAAGCCGCAATCGGCATGGTCAACAATAAGACAACTGCAGTTCGTCTGATTCCTGCAATCGGAATGCAGGAGGGCGATATGCTGGAATTTGGCGGTTTGCTCGGCAGTGGTCCTGTCATGCCCATCAACCGCAAGTCCTCAGCAAAGTTCATTTCCCGCGGCGGCAGAATCCCTGCCCCCATGCACAGCATTAAAAACTAAGCGGCGAACCGCCGCTGGTGATTTGTTCCGCTTAGGCTTCGCCCAAGCGGAAACGAGAACCAATCTGCAATATAAAAGGAGTCCTTTACATGAAATACTTAGTAGTTCTGTTTGATGGTATGGCTGACTATCCTGTACCGGAGCTGGGCGGCAAGACACCGCTGGAAGCTGCGGACACACCGAATATTGACATGCTTGCAAGAACAGCAACCGTAGGACTTGTCAAGAGCGTGGATGACGGCATGAAGCCCGGCAGCGACGTGGCAAACCTCTCCATTCTCGGCTATGATCCGAAGAAATATTATACCGGCAGATCTCCCCTGGAGGCAGGCAGTATCGGCATCGACATGAAGAATACCGATGTATCCCTGCGCTGCAATCTGGTAACACTGTCCGACGAAGAAAACTACGAGGACAAAACCATTCTGGATTACTGTGCGGATGATATTTCTTCCGAGGAAGCGGCAGTTCTGGTCAAGTATCTTGCAGAGCACCTCAATAACGAGGAATTTACATTCTACAACGGTGTCAGCTACCGTCATTGCCTGATCTGGGACAACGGCACAATGGAGATCGGTACACTCACACCTCCCCACGATATTACGGGCAAGCCCATTAAGGAATACATACCCACCCATCCGAATGCAGCAAAGCTGTACGATCTGATGGTACGCTCCTATGATCTTCTGAAGGATCATCCGGTGAATCTGGAACGCATCAAAAACGGCAAGCGTCCTGCAAACAGCATCTGGCTTTGGGGAGAGGGTGTTCGTGCACAGCTTGACGATTTCAAGGAGAAGTACGGTCTGAAGGGCAGTATGATCTCCGCAGTGGATCTGCTCAAGGGCATCGGCAAGTTTGCAGGAATGAATGTTGTCCATGTGGACGGCGTAACCGGTTATATTGACACGAATTTCGAGGGAAAGGCAAAGGCTGCCATTGAGGAATTTAAGAACGGTCAGGATTTTGTCTATATCCATGTGGAAGCTCCCGATGAATGCGGCCACAGAAATGAGATCGACAATAAGGTTAAGGCAATTTCCATCATCGACAAGACCATTCTCGGCCCTGTAACGGAGTATCTGAGAAGTCAGGGAGATTTCAAGGTTCTGGTAACCCCCGATCATGCAACCCCGCTGTCCCTGATGACACATACCAATGATCCGATTCCGTTCTTTATCTACGACAGCACGAAGGAATGCGCTGGTGTGGATGGATTCTGCGAGAGAACCGCAAAGGAAACCGGTCTGTTCATTCAGCCGGGATACACCATCATGGGAGATTTTGCGAAATAAGTCACATAAACAAGGGCGTTCTACTTTTGAAGCGGAACGCCCGAATTATATTATTTGGAGTTTTTCTTTTTCTTCACGATTGCACCAACCGTAAAAGCAACTGCAAGTCCCGTTGCAGCGATACCGGCCAACGGAAGCGCCACCTTTGCAACCTTTGCAACGGAGTTTGTCTCACGTTTTTCGGGAACAGTTATGATCGGTTTTGCCTGCATAACGGGAGGATTGTAAACGGGATTGGGATCATCCGTTGCAATTTCCACAGCGTCAAACTCCAGACTGCCTTCCACAATTTGGAGTTTCAGTGTGTGCCATCCACATGGCAGACCGTCGATCAGATAGAAGCTTTCACGGAATTGCGAATTTTCAATCAGAACATTCTGCGCATAAAGCTTTCCGTCAAGATATAGCGTCAGCACCACGCGTTCTGTTTTTCCTAATAGTGATAATCCGCTGCCGTGGAAACGGAGTGTAAGCTCTGCGCCTTCCTCACCCTTTGCACAGGTGCGATTGTAGAATCGGTAATCAGCCATCCCATCAAGCGTCCAGCCGTTTCCGGAATCCTGCGCATACCTGATCTGAGGGGACATACAGTCCAGCCGCCAGCAGTACGCAGGCATTGTCATGGGGATGGGTGCTGCGGTAATTTCAAGGAACTGATTGCGGTAATAGGCACTTTGCAGGCACATTCTGCCGGATCGTACCATGGGCGAATGCTCTGTTTTAAGCTCCGTAACACAATGCCCATCCACAAAGGCAAGAATCAGTGTACCAATCGCAAAGAGCTGAAGCTGATGGACAGAGTCATATTGAAATTCTTCGATTTTACCGACTTCAAGGATGTTTTCCATGTAGCAAAGTTCCCATTTTCCATCGGTGAACAATCGCAGCATCAGCCCGCATACTGCGCTTTCCGTACAGGTAACGGCGGAATTATAACGCATTCCCAGCGCTGCATAATTGTCGAGTTCATCGGATGCAAAGCGGAATTTTGTACTGCACTGATAATTTGTCCATGTATCATCCCCGAAGCAGGTAAGGGGATCGGGTGTTTTGCGAAAACGCCAGTCCGTCGGCAGATGTTCTTTTGTGATCATCTGCTGCAGCACGGTTCTGCCGTCTGTTTGAATGATTTCAAATGCACCGCCCTGATCCGTGGTATACAGGGGAGCGCCGCCGCGCTCTGCAAGGAACTGCTCGTCATAAGAGAACTGTTCACAGTACGGCAGCTCCAGTCGTGACGGCTGAGGAATCGGGGGATAGGGATCCCGATTTGTCCTGATACCGGAAACATCCATTGTGGTTACCGTCAGCAGGGAATGGGGCTTGACCACAACAGGAAACGCAATATCACCCTTAACCGGATGTACATGCATATCATCGATCACCCTGAACCAGTTGCGGTCAATTTGTTCAGGATTGCTGCATCCGGCTGTTTCCACAAAATGCAGTGTATGCGGCAATTCCGGAAGTTTGCTGACAATGACCAAATAGGAACGAGGCATATCTCCATCATTGGAAATATGTATTGTCAGATTTTTTCGGTCAGGCGATACCAGCGTCATAAAGTTGTGGGTAGTGTTCCAGATTGCGTGGTTTTCATCGCCATCGCCGAAGCATGCGCTGTCTACATACTGCCAGCCGCTTTTTGCAAATCGGGTAAAATGCGCTGCAATCCAGAAACCGACATCCCTTTTGTAATGTCCCGACCACGGTGTATTGGCAGTCATCAGCTGTTTGGGAGTGTAGCATGCACCGTCATAATATCCGCAAACAGCGGGCTGAAATTCATACATCACCATTCTTCCATGCACATAGCTGTTGATAATGCGGTTTGCCACATCGATCGGGCCGTTTGCGCCGCCCATGCCGCTGCCGTCCGCACGGCAGGAATATTCGGGAACGTTGCAGGGTGCGATCCCCTCGCTGTACCAGATTTCCTTACCGTACACATCATGCAGAAGCTGTGTGTTGTCATCCCCATAGGTTGTGTAGTGCAGACCGATCACATCAATGGCATTGCGAAGCTCCTCATTTTCCAGCATCGCCTCTGCAATCGTTCGGCTGCCGACCTCGTCGGATGCCACAAGTCTGATGGAAGAAAAATCATAGGGCGGATTTTCCTGCTCACGCAGATGCTTTGCAAAATAGATCAGCCATTCGGAATCCGCCTTTTCAGTTTCATTTGCATCGGGACTGATGTAATCAAACGTCAGACCATAGGTGATATAAGCGGCAACCAGTGTTTCGTAGAACCAGCGGTATCTTGCCGCAAATCCCGCTTCCTTGCTTTCTTCAAACGCAGCAGTGACCCAGTGCGGCTCACCCCAGCGAAGAAGATCCGCCGTGACATTGGGATTGATTCTCTTTGCGTCCGCTGCCAGCATGAATCCTGCGCCTCTGGTGACATCGGGCGTTTCCTCTGCAAAACGCTTCACGCACGGTTCCGTACCGGAGGAGGAATTGACATCCGCACCAAATTCCACCTTAATGTGCGTCAGTCCCGCACCGTAATCGGGTGCAAAGAGCTGTCGGACAATTTCCTCATAGATCTCAGGATAATTTGCCTTGTAGTCCATCAGCAGACGGGAAGAACCATTTCCGGTGACGCAGCCCAGTCCACGAAACGCAGCGGCAGGGTTTTCATTTACTGAATTGCCGTCAATTATAATCTCGCTGGTTTTCTGCACCAACGGATTTACGCTGTTTTCCATTTTAACGCTCCTCTTTATGCTTGTTCAGCTCTCGGAACTGCAATCAAGAATTTGATTTTTTTGCCCTCGTCCGTAAACATCTTTTCATGCTCCGTCACAAGGTTTTCAGAAAAATCAGATGCATGCAGATCCCTTGTCAAATACTTAAGGGAAAATCCTGCTTCCTCGAAGTATTCCAGTGATTCCTCAAACAATTCATCATCATCCGTCTTGAACCAGAGTTCACCCTTGAGAAAAGCCTTGTACTGCAGGAGCTGCCGCACATGAGTAAGCCTTCTTTTCTTGTGCTTGCTTTTCGGCCACGGGTTGCAGAAATTGATGAAAATCCTGTCAATGCGGTCATTCTCACCAAATGCTTCAGAAATATTGGAGATGTTAAAGATCATCACACGCACCTGTTCATGATTAAGCTTTGCACCGGCCAGTGCCTGTTCGATCTTACGCTTTGCCAGCACAAGCATTTCATTTTTGATGTCCACAGCAATAAAATTGACATCGCTCCAATGCAGAACAGCCTGTGAAGCAAATCCACCCTTTCCGCAGCCAAGCTCCAGATAAATGGGCTTTCCATTTTTGAATACGCTCTCCCAGCGATTGCGGTTTGCTTTCGGATCTGCAATGAAAAACGGGCATGCGTCAAGTTCCGGTCTTGCCCATGGTTTGCAGCGAATTCTCATAAACTACTCCCTCTCTTATAAAGTGAATGCAATTTTACGTCCCGAGCGCTTGTATTCCTCACAGACAACGCCTGAAAGTCGGAACATCATTTCAGAAGCCTTGATGGAATCCGTATCCGCATATTTATTCTCAAGATACACGACCCTGCGGATTCCGCTCTGGATGATCGCTTTTGCACATTCATTGCATGGAAACAGCGTCACATAAATCGTGCAATCCTTCATGCTGACACCTGAACAATTGAGGATGGCATTGAGTTCCGCATGGCAGACAAAAGGATATTTCGTGTCCAGATAATCCCCCTCACGTTCCCAGGGCATTTCATCATCGCAGCAGCCGATCGGCATACCGTTGTAACCCATCGAAACGATTTTGTGTTCATTGGAAACGATGCACGCACCAACCTGCGTGTTGTTGTCCTTGCTTCTTTCAGCCGAAAGCAATGCAATGCCCATAAAGTATTCATCCCAGCTTAAATAATCCGAACGTTTCATAGAATCCCTCCATAAACAGCATGCGCACAGCTCTCACTTGTCAGAAAGCTGTGCAGCAGGCATAAATATTTAGTTTGTTTCTTCAGCAGCGGATGCAGCCTCAGCAAGTGCTGCAGCTTGTGCCAGTTCATTGAGATTGTCAACCCCCGGAACTGCAGTAACCTGAACTGCCGGAACATCCTGTGCAGCTTCTTCCTGAACGGGAGCAGCTTCTGCAACCGGAGCTGCGGGAGCAGGCTGAACAGCAGGCTCTTGCGGAGCAGGTGCGGAAACTGCCGGAGCTGCAGCTACAGTCTCCTTTTCAGGTTCCTTATCAACGATCTCTACATAGATTTCCTCATCAGCAACAAATCCCTCGTTCTTCATCTGCTTAACGGGAACACGCTTGAGAGGTGAGTAGACAAACTTGCTGCAGGAGTCATGCTCCTCCTTAAGAGAAACCACCTTGCTGCAAAGAATGCGGTTTCCTTCCTTAGTACGCTTGCCGAACTGGCAATAACCGCACTTCGGAGGAATCTGCTTGTCAAAATAATTTGTTTTTTTCTGAAAAAGGCTTCCAAGACCCATAGTATCACCTCAAAAAATTATCATAATATGTTACATTATATCATATTTCTTTGTATTTGTCCAGTGTTTTTAAAAAAAACTGTCAATATTTTTTGTAGAACGGTTAATGTCAGTAACGCTTAGCAAAGTGCTTCAATCAACGATTTCTTCATAAATTTGATTTTCGTTCTGTGAATAATTTGAGACTTGACATTTTTTACTGCCTATAGTATAATTAGGATAATGCCGTGTGCGGTAATATTTAGTTGAGAAAGAAGGAATCGTAATGCTTACCAATCAGGAAAAGAGCATGGAAAAAATTGTTGACCTCTGCAAGTCCAGAGGCTTTGTTTACGCAGGCTCCGAAATTTACGGCGGTCTGGCAAATACATGGGATTACGGCCCCCTTGGCGTGGAACTGAAGGACAACATCAAGAAGGCATGGAGAAAGAAGTTCATCCAGGAATGCCCCTACAACGTAGGTCTGGACTCTGCAATTCTGATGAACCCCGAAACATGGGTGGCTTCCGGCCATCTGGGCGGATTCTCCGACCCGCTGATGGACTGCAAGTCCTGTAAGACACGCCACAGAGCCGACAACCTCATCGAAGCATTTGACGGCACCAATCCTGCCGGCTGGAGCAATGAGGAAATGATGAACTACATCCGTGAAAAGGGCATCTGCTGCCCGAACTGCGAGGCAACGGATTTCACTGACATCCGTCAGTTCAACCTGATGTTCAAGACCTTCCAGGGCGTTACCGAGGATTCCAAGTCCGAGCTGTACCTGCGTCCGGAAACTGCACAGGGTATTTTTGTAAACTTCGCAAACATCCAGAGAACCACAAGAAAGAAGGTTCCGTTCGGTGTGGCACAGGTGGGCAAGTCCTTCCGTAATGAAATCACCCCCGGCAACTTCATTTTCCGTGTACGTGAGTTCGAGCAGATGGAACTCGAATTTTTCTGCAAGCCCGGCACTGACCTTGAGTGGTTCCAGTACTGGAGAGGCTACTGCCGTGACTTCCTGCTGAATCTCGGCATCAAGGAAGAGAATCTCCGCCTGCGTGACCACGATCCGGAGGAGCTGTGCTTCTATTCCAAGGCAACGACCGACTTTGAGTATCTCTTCCCGTTCGGTTGGGGCGAACTCTGGGGCATTGCTGACAGAACCGATTATGACCTGACACAGCACCAGAACCACAGCGGCAAGTCCATGGAATACTTTGATCCCGAGGACAACACCAAGTATATTCCGTATGTTATCGAGCCGTCCCTCGGCGTTGAGCGTCTGTTCCTGACGATCGTAACAGAGGCATATGACGAGGAAGTGATCGACGCAGAGAAGAATGATGTTCGTACTGTAATGCACCTGCATCCGGCACTGGCTCCCTTCAAGGCAGCAGTTCTGCCGCTGTCCAAGAAGCTCAGCCCCGAGGCAATGGAGATCTTCACAGCCCTGTCCAAGAAGTGGAATGTGGACTTTGACGAGACAGGTTCCATCGGTAAGCGTTACCGCCGTCAGGATGAGATCGGTACACCGTTCTGCATCACCTATGACTTCGATACCAAGGAATCCGACCAGTGCGTCACAGTTCGTGACCGTGACACGATGGAGCAGGTTAGAATGCCCATCACAGAGCTGGAAGCTTGGCTGGAAGCAAAGCTGGCTTATTAATTTGATAAGAGAATACTGCTCCCTGTCGGCTTCGATGGGGGGCAGTTTGTAAATGGATGAAAAGGAAATTGATATTTTTCAGCAGTTTTTTACTGCTCGAAAGTGGGGGTTTTTATGTTAAAACGCAGTGAGATTCTTGAAATATTAGAAACAGCTAAACGCATTGATTCAAGATATAAACTTCCTGGAGCTGACAAGCATAAATATAGATTGAATCCTCCAATCAGTGCTTCTTTTGTAAGGGCATTGGAAGAAAAGTATAGTTTTACTTTTCCGACAGATTACTTTCACTTTATCACCGAGATTGGTGATGGTGGTGCGGGACCGTATTATGGAATATTCCCATTCGAAGACTTCATGAAAAAAGATTTTTACACAGACTATCGAAACAGCCTGAAAAATGAATTTGCACCACGTCCTATGAAGCTTGATGATACTAATTACTATATTGTTACTCCCCAAAAGGATTTTTTAGAAAATCCCAGTAAGTACTATGTGTATGAAAAAGCTGATAAAGATTCAGATTGCCTATATGATGGTATTTACCCATTCTGCACACCGGGCTGTTATAGCGATTTTTGTCTGGTAGTAACAGGTGAAATGCGTGGAAAAATACTTTATACAGATAATATGGGAGCTTATGAGTTGATTGCAAACAGCTTTGAAGAATTTTATCAAAATTGGCTTAATTGTATTTCAGATACAGAAAATTTGCATAAAGAAATTGGAGAACGAAGAATATTTGGCAAAAAAACAATATTTGGATACTTACACAAATTACGATTTATCCCCCACCGAAAACCATCCGACAACCCCTAAAAGAACGGAGGAACCCCCATGACCCACATCCGCCCCGCAACCCCTGCAGACGCATCCCGCATTGCGGAAATCATCATCACAAACTACCGAACCAACTTCTACCCGTTCTTCCGGAATGACGCATACTATTTCGGGGAGCTGAATGTCATGGACATGGCGGCGGAATACGCCGACGGCACGGACGCTCTGCAAAACACCCATGTCTATGATGACGGCGTAGTGAAAGGCATCATCCGCATCTGCGGCGATGAAATCGAAAAGCTCTTTATTGAACCGACATTCCAGAGTCAGGGTATCGGCGAAAAACTGCTGCATTTCGCCGTTTCCGAAAAGAACGCCGCATGGCTCTGGGTACTGGAATACAACACACGGGGCATTGCATTCTATGAACGTCACGGCTTTTCACTCACCGGTGAAAAGATCATGGAGGATGAATGGGTGCCGCTTTTGAAGATGGCACGCACTGCGAAAGGAGAATCCCATGTTTGAACAAGACCCCATTATGCGGCAGATCCACGATATAGTCAAGGCTGCTGCAAAGATGATGCATATGAATGTGGACATCAAATCCGAACATCTGGTGCAGATCGAGGATTTGCAGGTGCAGCAGACCACCGGCGAGCTGCTCAAACAGCTTGATGACGGCGAGATCAACGAAGCGGAAAATGCACTCTATGCCATGCTTGAAAATCCGTCACTGGACATGCTCCACGCCGGAATTGCGTTCTATGCACGGCTTGATGAAATGGACGATGCCTTTTTGCAGGAGCATCACTTCAGCCGCGAGGAGGTCGCGGATGGAAAGGCGCATCTCCTCTCCGTCTATGGACTGCATGGAAACGAAGCATTCTTTTTTGAATAACAAATAGGGGACAGCCATGTGCTGTCCCTTTTTAGTTTTCGATAAATAAATCCCGATTTTCTTTTGTTAAATTATTGACAAACTTTTCAAAACATGATACAATAAAAAGGATGAAGTCTAACAAAAGGAGTTGCTTATTTTGGAAACGTTCAATGAAGTCGTGAAAATAATTGACGATTTCGTCTGGGGATTGCCGATGATCATTCTGATCATCGGATGCGGAATCTTTTTGACAATTCGTCTGCGTGGCATTCAGTTGCATAAGCTTGGCCGTGCGCTCAAGTACATGTTTATGGATGAGGAACAGGGGAACGGCGAGGTTTCAAGCTTTCAGGCGCTTTGTACGGCACTTTCCGCAACCATCGGTACGGGCAACATCGTAGGTGTCGCAACGGCACTTGCAGCCGGAGGTCCGGGTGCGCTGCTCTGGATGGAGATTGCCGCATTTTTCGGAATGGCAACCAAGTATTCTGAAGGACTGCTTGCCATCAAGTACCGCATTAAGGACAAAAACGGACAATTCCTCGGCGGCCCCTTCTATTATATAGAAAACGGCATGGGCAGCAAATGGAAATGGCTTGCAAAGCTTTTTGCTATTTTCGGACTGCTTGCAGGTCTGATGGGAATTGGTACCATTACACAGATCAATGGTATTACATCCGCTGCGAATAATTTCTTCGACCCCGAAAAAGTTCATACAATAAGCCTTTTCGGCATGAACTATACATGGACGCAGATCATCACGGGACTTGTCATCACCATTTGTGTTGCGCTTATTGTTATCGGCGGTATCAAGCGTATTGCCTCCGTATCCGAAATCATCGTACCGCTGATGGTCGTGATCTACATCGGCTGCTGTATCCTGATTCTGGCAACGCATATCTCGGAGATTCCCGCCGCAATTGTAACGATCGTTGAGAGTGCGTTTGGTGTCAGAGCGGCTGCAGGCGGTGTGCTTGGTGCAATTTTTGCCTCCATGCAGAGCGGCATTGCCCGTGGCATTTTTTCAAATGAAGCAGGACTCGGCTCCGCTCCCATTGCGGCAGCGGCAGCAAGAACCAACGAGCCTGCACGTCAGGGACTTGTTACCATGACGGGAACCTTCATTGATACCATCATCGTCTGTACGATGACGGGACTGACCATTGTGATTTCCGGATGTCTGGAAACCAATCCTGAACTGAAGGGCGTGGAAATCACCAATGCTGCATTCCAGTATGGTCTGCCGTTTCCTGCAAAAGCTGCTTCCTTCATCCTGATGATGTGCCTTATTTTCTTCGCATTTACGACAATTCTCGGCTGGAATTACTATTCCGAGCGTTGCCTGTCCTATCTGACAAATTCCAATAAAACAGCAACTGTCATATTCCGCTGGCTTTACATTGCAGCAGTATTCGCAGGTCCCTATCTTGCAGTGGAAGCTGTCTGGAATCTTGCGGATATTTTCAACGGACTCATGGCGCTGCCGAATATTGTTGCTTTGCTTGCACTGTCCGGTGTGGTTTCGGCAGAAACAAAACAGTACCTGAAAAATCTGAAAGCAAATTAGTTCATTTCAAGCTCCGGCATTCCTGCCGGAGTTGTTTTTTAGCCAAAAAAGACATGATGATTTTGTGCATTCCTCCGAATTTCTCCCGAGAGTGTCAGGATTTCGCCATTTGAAGTGTATTGTAGGCAGAACCACTCAGAAAGGCGGTATTTCTATGAAACGTTTGCTTACAGGAATCACACTGCTTGCTCTGCTTTGTACAATGGCAGGCTGCACAAAATCCAGACCGCAAGCACCACCGAGGGAAACCGTACCTTCGGGTGCAACCATGGAGGTCACAATGTCCCATTCCTTCCGTTGGGAGGATTTCCTGCCGCAGGAGGAGCTTGGCATGTGCCATTTCCATCCGTTCGGGGAGAATACGTTCGTGTATTCCCCAAAACCGGATGGCACGCATATTTTCGGCATCTGGTCGCAGGAATCGGGGGAATTTGTCCGAAGGGACTACAAGGAACAAGGCGATTTCACACAGCTGTCGGGGATCTATGACATGGGCGATACCGTGCAGGTGCTTTTACGGCAGGTGATCAATCAGCCGCTTTCCATGACCTATCTTCGCTACACCTTTGATGCACAGATGAATGAACTCAGCGTCGAGGACGTCACGGCGCAGTATCCTTCGGAATGGTGGATTGAAAACACTGCGATGGATGCGCAGGGCAACCGTTTTCATGCAGTGGTCGGCGAGGGTATTTTCTGCGAAAAGCCCGATGGTACGCTTTCACCCGTGGAGGATACGGAGGGGAACGAGGATGTTTATAGAGGTCGGGATGGCTCTGTTTATGCGATTCTTGACAGGCGAACGCTCAAAAAACTCCATGCGGATACGCTGAAAGCTGAGAAAATTCCGGTGGAGCTGCCAAAATATGAATTGAATTGTGGCTATCTGATGCGTGGAAATACACAGTATGACGTACTTTGCTACACGGATGAATTTCTGTACGGCATGAATCTCACGGACGGCAGCATGACCGAAATCCTCAACTGGCAGGAATCCGATGTTGTGGGGGATATGGACAAGCGACAGCTGTACCTTTTACCCGATGGCAGGGCGCTTTTCACGATCTACGAAACGCTGTCAAACTACATTCTTACTCCACGAACACAGGCAGAGGTGGAGTCCATGACGCTCATTTCAATGGCGGATATGAGCAGTATCGGTTCAAGTTCATGGTTCGATAAGATGGTCAGCAAATTCAACCGTCAGTCAAAAAACAGCCGCATCGTCACGAAAAGCTATTTTGACAGCGATGCTCCCGATTTCGGCGTGGAGGCACTCAAAAAAGATCTGCTGGACGGCATCATTCCCGATATTCTCGCAAGCACGCCCGATTACCATACCTTTTCGGAAAAAGGGATGTTTGAGGATCTGAGCGTCTGGATGGAGAATGATCCCGATTTTCATGAGGAAGATTACTTCATGAATTTCTTTGAAGCCCTCGAATACAAGGGCAGGCTCGAATGCATGGGCTTCGGGTTCGGCGTGAATACCTACATGGCAAAAACGGAATTTCTCGACGGTTCGCAGCGTCTGACGCTTTCGGATTATGCAAATCTCACACTGCCCGAGGGAATGGAGCTGCTGTCGGCTGCCAACAAGGAATCTGCATTCCACGACCTGATGTACACTCAGCTTGCAGAATTTGTAGATTACGAAACTGCGTCATGCAGCTTTGACAGCGAGGAATTTGTGTCACTGCTTGCATTCTTTTCGGATTTTCCCGAAAAGGCGGCGGTGCGGGATGATTACGCTTATCGGGAAAACCGTGCACTTTTGTATCCGACGCAGATTTACAGTCTGCAAAACTTTCATGGTACTGCACAGTGCTGGTTTGACAATGCGGATGTGACGCTTACCGGTACGCCCATCGGAGGGAGGGGCAACGGAGGCGTTTTCGCAGCGTATGGGCTGATTACAGTTTCGTCCGCATCGCAGCATAAGGAGGAAATCTGGAAATTTATCAAATTCTGTCTGTGTGAAGAAAATCAGCTCATGAATGAATTCAGTATCCCCGTTAATCGTAATGCACTTGTCAAAGCTATGGAGCAGGATCAGCAGCCCGTCGGTGAGCTTGATAAAACCTGGTATACCATCGGCGACGAGCAAATTGAAATAACCCCTGCCACAGCGGAGGAAGCAGAGAAGCTGCTGACCTATCTGGAGGGAGTTGCTCTTTCTACGGGATTAGATGACACAACGATTCAGAACATCGTCGAGGAGGAAACCGCAAAATGCTTTGCAGGTGATTGCACAGCGGAGGATGCCGCAAAGATCATTCAGGGCAGAGTCAGCCTGTATCTTGCAGAGCAGTATTGACAGCCCTTGGGATTCTATCCAAAAAAGAGCCCCCAAAAGGAACGAAATTCTTCGGATCAGCTGACAAAAATTTACCCCCTCTGCATAAGAGGGGGGGTAAATTATGCATGAAATAATAGTTTCTGCGCCTGATGCATCATTTCCTTGCGCTGTTCAGAAAGTCCTTTTTTATCCAAATAGTCCATTGCAGCTTTGAAATTAACCGGTCTGCTCTCACAATTGTGTGCGTCAGTTCCGATAAAATGTACCTCTTCATCAGCAATCATTTTCAGCAGCCAGTGCCTTTGAAACGGATTGCCATGCAGCAGTGAACCGGCATTAATTTGTTTTTTTACCGGTAAGGACATGATTTCCTCAAATTCAGATTTTTTCCAAATCGGCCGAAACCGTTCAATGTGTGCCAGAACGATCGTTACCGTATTTTTCTGTATTAAAGCCTGTATTGCACGCATCAGACTTAAATCCATTTTCTCATAGGGGAGTTCCAGCAGCAGCGTGTTTGTTCCGGCAATGCAGAGTTTTGAGAGATCCTCATACAACAGTGATTTTGTAAAAGCAACCTCCGCTCCCAGAATTACTCTGGGACTGCCGACAGGAGCATCTTTTTGCAGTGCTGCAAAAGCAGCATTACGTCGTTCCAGAAATTGCTGCAGACTCTCATGCCGCAGATAGAAATGCGGTGTAGCAATCACGCAGTCCACAGCCTGTTCCTGTTCCATGCGGAGCATTTGCAGAGAAGTGGAAATGTCCTTAGCACCATCATCTATTTTGGGCAATAGATGGCAATGAAAATCAATATTAATGGCAATTCCTCCTGTTACTTTCGGGATTTTTTCTTTTTGGAATTATGCTCCGACTTTGGTTTTGCCTTATTAGTTTCCTGTTTTGCAGCCTGTCGTTCACTATCAGCCTTTGCATAGCTTCCATAACCTCCATAGCCATAGCCGCCATACCCATATTTTTTATAGCCATAGCCATAACCGGCTGTCTGGTGTTCCTTACGATTGATTACGATACCGAGAACCTTGGAAGAAGTCAGTTTTAGATTTTGGAGTGCCTTTTCAATATCATCATGCTTGGTGGAACGATACTTGGTAATCAGCATCATACCTGCAGTATAGGGTGCAATACCGAGAGCGTCACTCACCAGATTGATGGGCGGTGCGTCGATAATGATGTAATCATATTCACTTTCCAATTTCTTCAGTAAATTCTGCATTGTTGCGGAAGCAAGAAGCTCAGCGGGATTGGGGGGGCATGCACCGGAACACAGAACGTCAAGATTTGTGGTTACATTTCTGTGTATACAGGTCTCAAGCGACTTCATGTTGCTGAGCACCTCAGAAAGTCCGTTTTCATTTTTCAGTGCAAAATTCTGATGCTGTACCGGACGACGCATGTCACCATCGATCAGAATGACTTTTGCATCCATCATTCCCAGTGTAATTGCAAGATTGGAAGAAGTTTTGCTCTTTCCCTCGGATGGATTTGCACTGGAAATCACAACGGAATTATGTTCCTTGGTAGAAAGTGCAAACATTAGGTTGGTACGCAGAGAACGATAACTTTCTTTCACATAGAAGGGGAGGCTGTCATCAAGCAAAATACCCTCCGTACCCTGAAGTGTACGCTTCTTGTTTTTGCGTTTTTTTGCATTTTCCAGTGTGATTTCCGGAATATCCCCAAGATAGGGAGCAGAATATACCGAAAGATCGTCCTCATCCTTAATTGTTCTGTCAAGTAAAAAATGAAGGACAATAATACCGGCTGTTAATACAAAACCCATCACTGCAAATAAGAAAGCAATTTTAGTAATATTGGGTGCGGATGGACTGGTGGGCACATCTGCAGCACCAATTACTTCAACGTTGCCGGCACCAACGATACGAATGAGGTACGCAGGTGCGATCTCAGCATAGATATTGCAAATGGCAGCGGAGATCTCAGGATCATTTGTCAGTGCAGCAATGCGCAGTACTTCCGTATCCCCCTCCGGCTGCATGGTCAAGCAGTTTTTCAACTCCGAAAGTGAAATTTGTCCATCAGATTTTATAGAGAAACACTCCGAAATTTGGGCATTGGTGAAGTCTTCCTGAAGATGCTGTGCTACTTCACGAAGTACAACATTATTTTTCAAAATAACAATATAAGTGCTGACAAGGGACTGCGCAGCCTGAATTTCACCTTGGCTGATGGAGGTTTTATCATCGGATTTACTGCCGCTTTGCACATACATATAAACACTGGATTTATATTGCAGAGGAAGCAGGAACTTGCTGTATCCAAAACCAATAGCACCCATCAGCACGGTCACGATCAAAATGATCGGAAGCTTTCGAAGGAGCGCAAAGAATAACTTTTCAACGTCAATGACTATTTCAGATTGCTTATTCGTATTTTGCATCACTATAACCAACTTTCCTAAATCATAATAACAATATGCGAAATCATGTCTAAATTTATCTGATTTTACATTAAAATTATAGCATAATATCCATGGTATGTCAATAACAAATATTTCGCGTATACCACTTCGCATGACGCTTAATAGCCAAATTTAACTACCTAAAGAAATTGTAAATTCCAACCACAAATAAAATTGCAACGATGACGGGCAGGATATAACTCATATAGAATCGCATCCATTTTTGTACATTCAGACCCTTTCCTGAATTTGCTTCCGTGGTAAAGTTCTGCCAACCCCAGCCTTTTTTTGTAGTGCAGAACAGTATGAATGCCAAAGAACCAAGCGGAAGGATCACATTGCTGACGATAAAGTCCTCCAGATCCAACACTGTCGTTCCCTCACCGAATGGCTGGAAGCTGCTCAGTACGTTGAATCCGAGGGCGCAGGGCAGAGAGAGAATAAACATCAGAATGCCATTGATCAGGCAGGATTTTTTTCTGCTCCAGCCAAACATGTCGATCGTGCATGCGATGATCCCTTCAAATACAGTAAGCACAGTGGAGAGAGCTGCGAAGCTCATAAACACAAAGAACAGACTGCCCCAGAGTCTGCCGAGCGGAATGTGATTGAAGATATTCGGCAGCGTAATGAAAATCAGGGGAGGTCCGCTGTTCACCTCAACACCATAGGCAAAACATGCAGGAAAAATGATCAGACCGGATGCCAGTGCAACAAAGGTGTCAAGCAGTGCGACATTTACAGCTTCACCCATGAGGGCGCGGTCCTTGTTAATATAGCTGCCAAAAATCGCCATTGCACCCATACCAAGGCTGAGTGTGAAGAATGCCTGATTCATTGCTGCGACTATGACATTGGCAAGTCCCACTTCATGCAGACGTTCCACGCTGGGGAGGAGATAGAAAGCAAGCCCTTCCTCGCCGCCATCCATGAAAATGCTGTTAACGGCAAGCGCTACCATGATGATGAGCAGGGCAATCATCATAAACTTGGTGATTTTCTCAAGTCCCTTCTGCAGTCCCACGGAGCATACAATAAAACCAATGGCAACTGTAATCGCCATGTATAACACCTGCATACCTGCATCACCAAGCATAGAATTGAAATGCTGTCCCACTCCATCGGCATTCAGACCGATAAAATCGCCCTTCGCCGTATCCACAAAATACCGCAGCATCCAACCGCAAACCGTGGTGTAGAACATCATCAGGATGTAATTTCCGATTACGGCAACATAACCATGCCAGTGCCATTTGCTGCCCTTCGGTTCAAGCTCCTGATACATTTTTGCAGGACTTTTCTGACTGGCACGTCCCAGTGAAAATTCCATTGTCATGACAGGAACGCCCATTACGATTAGGAAGAACAGGTAGATCAGCACAAACAATCCGCCGCCATTCTGTCCCACCATATAGGGGAATTTCCATACATTACCGATACCGATTGCGCAGCCCGCACTGAGCAGAATAAAACCCAGTCTGCTGCCTAAACGTTCTCTTTTCATGTGTACCTCCAATTTAAGTTGTTTTCTGCATCCATCTCTCTATATTGTTTCCGTATCACACCTCATTCGTGTTTGTGTAATTTTTTCCATGCAGTCAGAAATCCCTGCGTTGCAACACCGACCAGAAATCCCATCAGAATACCGCTGACAAGCAGGAACGGAAGATAATACAGTACGCCTCCCATGCCAAGAAAATACATGGCAACAAGCATCTGTCCAAGATTATGGCAAATACCGCCCATCACACTGACAAACCAGATGGATTTCCCCTTCAGCAATCGGCAAAGCAGCAGCATTGCCGTAAGGCTAAGCATACCGCCTGCAAGGGAATATAGAAAAGAAACCATCTGCCCGGTAAATAGATTTCCAAGAACAATACGCATCAACAGCACCGCTGCCGCATCCTTTGCGGAATACCGGATCAGCAGGAACAGTGTCACGAGATTGGCAAGCCCGAGCTTGATTCCTGCAATACCAATGGGAAGTGGAATCTGTGCCTCCACCAGAAATAAGGTCAATGCAATTGCCGTCATCAGCGACAGCATGACAAGATGTCGGATCCTTCCGTGCGAAGCAGCCGTATTCGTATTCATAAAGTCCCTCCTAATACGCAACTGCATCAAATTCCGCATTGCCGCCCTGAATTTCAATGACAATATGATTCGGCAGGCATACAAGCGGCAAACCGCTGCCCGTAAGCTTTCCGCGTTTCATACATAATTTATCCGGACAGCTTGCCATGTGCATGGAGATTGCACCATGCTCTATAAAAATGACATTTTCAGCATCATCTTCTCCATTCAGGGTCATCGTATATGCTGCCGTCACAGCGGAAAGATCAATCCTTCGAACTTCCTGTCCGTTCTGATAGATTACAGCAACCGAGCCGTGCTGCGCTTGTCCGATAAAAATGCAGCCGAAAATACCTGCTGCGAGGAGCGTCAATGTAATCATGCCAAGTATGAGATTTCGTTTCATTCCTTCACCCGTTCAAATTCATAGGCATCCATTCCCGAAGTCAGCAAAAATTCTCCGTTGTCGGTTATCAGAATACCTTCCACGCCGTCCATCCGTTCCAGCAATGCCATACCCTTTTCCGCACCAAGTACATAAACTGCCGTAGAAAGTGCGTCGCATTCCGTGGAGGATTCTGCGATAATGGTGGCACTGACAAGTCCGCTGTTTGCAGGAGATCCCGTTTTCGGATCAAGAATGTGGTGGTATCTGATGCCATTCTCCTCAAAATATCGCTCATAATTTCCCGATGTCACAACGGACATGTCGGATACTTTTACTGAAGCTGTAATCTGTTCCGGCTGGAACGGATCGGTAATGCCGATCGTCCATGCATCTGCTTCGGGCTTGCTGCCGATCGTCAGGACATTTCCGCCGAGAACGAGCATTCCGTTTTCAATGCCGTGCATTTGCAGCACTTCCTTCATTTCGTCTGCAATATAGCCCTTGGCAATCGCCCCGAATTGCAGCTGCACACGTTCATCCTTAAAGCGGATGCTTTCGTCAGAAACAAATGAAACCAAATCACTGCCGATGGGATGCAAAACATCCCGAATCTCCGATTCTTTCGGAATCCGTGCATGATCCGTGCCGATTCCCCACAAGTCGATCAGTTCTCCGATGGTACAGTCGAACGAGCCGCCGGACAGCTGCGTGCAGGTAAGCGCATCCTTTAAAAGAAGGCGGAAATCTTCAGAAATTTCAGTGTCTTTTGTAAAAGCAGAAGCATTGACCGCATTCAGCTCACTTTCTGTGATCGACGGTGACAGGATGGATTCCAGCGCCGCCGCCCTTGAAAATGCAGCATCCAATGCTTTGTCCGCTGTAATGGAATTATCGGCATACACCTTTGCGGATACAAATGTGCCGAACAGTTCCTCCGTGCGTTCGTATGCATCCGGCTTGTTCTGGCAGCCTGTGAGGATGAATGCGAACAATATTGCAGCAGCAAGGGATTGCAGTTTTCTCATTTCCTGTACCTCCTGATTTATAATGGTAACTCTAAAAACTCTGACACAATCAAACCGGAAAGGTAAAAGAAGGATTTTATGGGGCTGCGCCCCATAGCCGCCTCTCTAAAAACGATTTTTTAGAGATCCCCATAATTCCACCACAATTATTATACTGTATTTCGAAATTGCTGTCAAGGGAACGATTGACATAAAATTGCCGATATGGTATAATCAAATCAGTGGGTGCGTATTGAAACGTGCCATGAATGGAGGATTATCAGGATGCAGCAGATACTGCTCAATAACGCATGGATCATGCGAAAAATCGGTTCGGAACAGGCATACTCCTGTCACGTTCCCTGTTCCGTCTATCATACCCTGCAAATGCATGGTGTCATTGAAGATCCCTACTATCGTGAAAATGAAACTTCCGCTTTTCGGATTTCGGAAGATGATTACACATTCTCCCACAGGTTTGCAGCTCCCGACTTGGGGAAGGGAATGCACTGCGACCTCTGCTTTGACGGTATTGACACCATCGCCGAAATTCACCTGAACGGTGTCAAAATCGGAGAAACCAATAACATGCACCGCCGATGGAGATTTCCCGTAGAATCGCTTCTGCAGGCAGAAAATATTCTGACAGTTACAATTCACTCACCCCTGCGGTACATAGCTGAAAAACAGGCGCAGCGAGCACTCTGGGGTGTAAATTCCACAGTTGCGGGATTTCCGCATATCCGCAAGCCACATTATATGTTTGGCTGGGACTGGGGTCCGCAGCTCCCCGATATGGGAATTTGGCGTGATGTGTATCTGGAATGCTGGCAGGATGGGAAAATCGAACACTGCTATTATTCCCAGAAGCATCATGACGATGTGGTGGAGCTGTCAGCAGAAATGCAGTTCAGGAATGAACGAGCACTGCACTGCCGTCTGACGCTGCTTGATCCGGAGGGAAATATTTTGCAGGAAACGCAGAATCTTGCGATTGCAAAGAATCATGCATCCTGTACCCTTACCATAAAACATCCAAGACTCTGGTGGGCGAGGGGATACGGAGAACAGCCGTTGTATACCGCAAAAGTCACCTTGTTTGATGAACAAGGGCATACGCTGGACGAAAAAACCGAACGCATCGGTCTGCGAACACTTACGATTCGTCAAGAACCGGATGAATGGGGAGAATCCTTCTGTCTGCATCTCAACGGGAAAGATGTTTTTGCAATGGGCGCAAATCTCATACCGTTTGACCAGATTCTGCCCCGTGTAACACAGGAATATGTGGAGCGCATGCTGACTTCCTGTGCCGAAGCAAATTTCAACACCGTGCGCATCTGGGGTGGCGGTGTATATCCGGATGACTTCTTTTATGATTACTGTGATGAACATGGATTGATCGTATGGCAGGATTTCATGTTTGCCTGTGCAAACTACCTGCTGACGGATGAATTTTGGAATACCACCGAAGCGGAGATTCGTGACAATATCCTGCGTCTGCGCAATCATGCCTCCCTCGGCTTGTGGTGCGGCAACAATGAAATTGAAACTGCATTTGAAACATGGGGGCTTCCCGAGGATGCCGAGGCAAAGGCGCACTATTTAGAGCAATTTGAACACCGTATTCCGGCAATTGTACAGGAACTGGACCCGAACCGTTTCTACTGGCGTTCCTCCCCATCCGCATACGGCGGCTGCAAGGATACCGATTCCATCCTTGCAGGTGATATGCATTACTGGGATGTCTGGCATGGACTCAAGCCATTTACGGCGTTTCATTCACTGTATTATCGTTTCTGTTCGGAATATGGATTTGAATCCGTACCCTGCCTGAAAACTTTGCTGACAGTCTGTGATCCTGAACAAGGCGACTTGAATCTTATGTCACCGGTGATGGAAGCGCACCAGAAATGCGATCAGGGCAATGAAAAACTGATGTTCTACTTGGCACAGATGATGCGTTATCCCGAAAGCTTTGAGGAGCTGATTTACAGCACCCAGCTCATGCAGGCAGAATATATCCGCACCTGTGTGGAGCATATGCGCCGTGCAAGGGGAAGATGTATGGGCTCTCTCTATTGGCAGCTCAATGATACAAACCCCGTGATCTCATGGAGCAGTATTGATTATTTCGGAAGATGGAAGGCACTGCATCACTTTGCAAAGCGCTTCCATGCGCCCGTTTTGCTGACAGCCGATGACAATTTGATTTTCAACATTTCCAATGAAACGATGCAAGCCGTGGAAGGCACGGTCCACTGGCAGATCCGCAATGCAAATTCCGAGATTGTTGTCAGCGGAAGCATGGCGGCAAGCTGCCCCGCACTTTCCGCCGTGGACATCGGGAAGGCAGAGCTTTCGGAATGCTGCGACATTCTGACCGATCCGCTGAAACGCCGCAGCCATTATCTGACATTCACGCTTGAAAACGAAAGCGGCACCATCGCAAGCGGCAGCAAGCTGTTCGTTCTGCCCAAGCAGTTCACTTTCCTGCATCCGCAGATCCGTACAGAAATCACTGAATTTTCAAACAGATTCGAAATCACACTGTCAGCCGATGCCTATGTTATGGCAGTATGCCTTGACTGCAGGACAATGGATGCTGATTTTTCCGATAACTGGTTTGATCTTCATGGTGCAGTCCCTGTGACTGTGACCGTTCAGAAAATGGAAGGGCTGACGCTCGCAGCATTGTCGGAGGAACTGACTGTCAGGGGAATGTGAGATTTACGACAAACCCATTGACATTTTCTGTGTAGTTTGGTATAATAAAGTATAGCAATCCGCACAAGCGGAACTGAAAGGAGGTTGCCTGTGAAATTTGTTCACAGGAACGCAATATGGAAAACAGAAAAATTGAAGTAACTGCTAAGGCTAATAACAATGTAAAGCTCGGGCTGATTCCCGGACATTTTGCAACCAACCACTCCCATGTTAATTATTTTGTTGACATGACCACCATCAAGACACAGTATCGTGCGGCAAGAGAAACTGCAAGAGAGCTTTCCAAAGAGTATGCACACAAGCAGATCGACACCATCATTTGCCTTGAAGGTACTGAGATGATCGGTGCATTCCTTGCAAGGGATCTCTGTGAGCGTGGTGCCGGCATGAACAGCGGCAGCGATATTTCCGTTATCACACCCGAAACAAATATGAACAACCAGATGATCTTCCGTGATAATATCCAGAAGAAGATCTACAATAAGCAGATTGTCCTTCTGATGGCATCCGTTTCTACAGGAAAGACCATCAACCGTTCCATCGAGTGCCTGCAGTATTACAGCGGCAATCTTGTAGGTATTTCCGCTATTTTCAGTGCAATTCCTACATATGGCGAAATCAATGTAAATGCTGCTTTCACAACAGCAGATCTGCCGGAGTATTGGTCTGCAGCTGCAAGTGAGTGTCCGCTTTGTGCAAACGGAACAAAGGTTGACGCAATTGTGAACAGCTTCGGCTATTCTAAAATCTGAGCAGTTTCATGAAAATACAAATTCCTAAAATAGAATTCAATGCCCCCGTTGTTGTCTGGTATTCCGTGATTTCGTTTGTAATACTGTTGTTTGGTTTTGCAACGAATAACCAGAGTACGGATGCATTCTTCACCTGCTACAGAACGGATCCGTCCGATCCGATGATGTGGCTGCGAATGGTGTCCTATGTTCTGGGACATTCCGATATGAGTCATTATGTGGGGAATTTCTTTCTGATCATCCTGCTCGGCCCCATGTTGGAAGAAAAATATGGGAGCAAAGTCCTTTTGCTGATGATGTTTCTTACCGCAGCCGTTGGTGGAATTGTCAATGTTTTACTTACAACATCCGGTTTGCGCGGTGCAAGCGGCATTGTGTTTATGTTCATCATTCTCTGTTCCTTCACGAGTGTACAGAGCGGCAGAATCCCGTTAACAATGGTGCTGGTGGTAATTATATATATTGGTCAGGAGATTGTAAACGGTGTGATCGCAGCGGACAATATTTCTCAGCTGACGCATATTATCGGAGGAATTTGCGGTATTTGCTTTGGTTTGTATTACAATAACCGACGTGCAAAAGAATAGTATGAAAAGATGCCCCTTCATTTGATGTTGGGGCATTTATCTTTCATAAAAATTTTGTAAAATCATGTAACAAAGTATTCTGCTCAGTTGTCTAATAAACAAAGGCACAGAAAAGGAGGTGACACGATGAATCGTGAATTTGAAGAAATCTACCGATTATATGCGGCGGATGTATATCATTTCATCCTGAAATTGACGCAGGATGAAACGCTTGCGATGGATATACTGCAGGATACCATGCTCAAAGCGATTACATCCATTGATCAATTCAAGGGACATTGTTCCATGAAAACCTATCTTTGCACCATTGCCCGAAATGAATATTACAATCATGTCAAGCGTTCGGATAACAGAAATCTTCCGCTGGACTGTGCGCAGAATGCAGCCGCAGAAGAACCACTGGAGCATCGCATTTCCGATAAAATGCAGGCAATGCAGATTCATCGGCTGCTCCATCATCTTGATGAGCCATACAAGGAAATTTTCATGCTTCGAGTCTTTGCGGAACTGAAATTCAGCGAGATCGGCAGCCTGTTCGACAAGTCTGAGAATTGGGCAAGAGTCACATTTTTCAGGGCAAAAGCAAAAATGATTGAACTGTTACAGAATGAGGAGGATACTTATGAACAAAAATAACAACAACTGCGATATGATCCGTGATCTGATCCCGCTTTACAGCGAGGGACTTTGCAGTGAAGAAAGTAAACAGATCGTGGAGGAACACACAAAAACCTGTGATGCCTGCCGCAAACTGCTTGAAACGCTTCCGACGGATACCACACCGGAAAGCCCCGTACCGGACGAGGGCAAGACATTCCGCAAGGTGAAAAAAAAGATGAAGCGTAGTCTTCTGCGCAATATCATCCTGTCCGTGGCACTGGCGGCGGTGGTGATTCCGGTGGGCTATCTGACAGTAGGTCAGATTGTAAAGCAGCCGGAAATCCAAAGCTTTGAAACAGTCTGGCAGTCCATTGAGGTCAGACAGCAGGTAAAGAAGCTGTTTTCCGGCGATATTGACGGCTATATGAAGCATATCACATGGGCGGAATCCATGGATCTTATCGGTATGGAGATTGACATTTCCGAATTTGAAGAGCTTCGCCGGCAGGATACGGAAAACCTCCGTAATGCTTATGAAGCCGCCTACGGAGATGCAAAGATCAAGCGGATCGATGTGGAATCAATGCATGTCGGTTCTCTGCACACATCGAGTGCCGTACTGACTTTCGCAACGGCGGAACTTGCGGACGGACGTGTGGTAGATATGCAGTTCAACAA
>SVNQ01000023.1 GCA_015066865.1 Ruminococcus sp. | reverse complement strand
CATGAGCTTCTGATACATCATGCTGTAGGAATAGTCCCTCTCATCGAGCAGATAGCAGGCACGGCGGTAGGCACGGCGAAATCTGGACTTCGTGTGCAGTTCCTCCAATATTTCGCCGTCGATCTCCATGCCCTCCCGCAGCTGGCAGCGGCGGAGCAGCTCACCATCAATTTCATACTCGCCGTCCTCTGTCGAAACGGCATAGTAGGTCTTTTCTTTTCGGATTTCTTTGATTATCATATTTCTTCGTTATAAAAGCCTTTGCATTAATGCGGCGATTTCCGTATTATTCGGTCGGATCAAATTCCTCGAAATCATCATCTGCGTCAATATCCTCGCTGACTGCGGCGGACATTGCAGGAATATCTTCATTCGTATCCAGTGCTTCCTTTGCATCCTCCGCGCCCTGTTCTTCATCGGATTCAGCAGAGGACAGGTCGATCTCCTCGATGTGTTCGAGAATTTTTGCTTCCACTTCCTTGCGGAAGTCATCGTTATCCATCAGATACTGCTTCACATTGTCACGGCCCTGACCGAGTTTCTGCCCGTTGTAGCTGAACCAGGAACCGCTCTTTTTGATGATTTCCAGATCCACTGCAAGATCCAGCACCTCGCCGTCACGGGAAATTCCCTTGCCGTAGATGTTGTCAAATTCACATTCACGGAAAGGCGGAGCCACCTTGTTCTTGACGATCTTGACCTTCATGCGGTTGCCGATCGGCACGCCGCCATCCTTGAGGGTTTCGCCCTTGCGAACGTCCATGCGGACGGTTGCATAGAATTTCAGCGCACGGCCGCCGGGTGTGGTTTCGGGATTGCCATACATCACGCCGATCTTTTCACGGATCTGGTTGATGAAGATCGCAACACAGCCCGTTTTGGAAACAACGGAGGTGAGCTTTCTCATTGCCTGTGACATGAGTCTTGCGAGCTGGCCTACATGGTTGTCGCCCATTTCGCCGTCAATTTCCGCCTTGGTCGTCATTGCCGCAACGGAGTCCACAACCAGTACGTCGATCGCACCGGAACGCACCAGAGCCTCGGCAATTTCCAGCGCCTGTTCGCCGCTGTCGGGCTGAGCAACCAACAGATTGTCGATGTCAACGCCCAGCGCCCTTGCATACTTCGGGTCGAGCGCATGCTCCACGTCGATGAATGCGGCTTCGCCGCCCATTTTCTGTGCTTCTGCAATGATGTGCAGCGCAACCGTGGTCTTACCGGAGCTTTCGGGACCGTACAGCTCCACGATTCTTCCCCTCGGCACGCCGCCCACGCCAAGCGCCAGATCGAGCGTCATGGAGCCTGTCGGAATGCTCTCAATATTCATCTTCTTCTGCTGACCAAGACGCATGATCGCACCTGCGCCGTAGGTCTTTTCAATCATGGAAAGCGCATGCTCCAGTGCCTTCTTCTTCTCCTCCGCTGTAGCAGGTGCCTGATATACACCGGATTTTTTCTTCTTTACATCTGCTTTTGCTTTTGCCATAATAACCCTCCATATGTGTGATATTCGAATAGCGGGATTCCTCCTGCTTTACCTTACAGTATGATTGTATCACACCAGTTGTTCAGAATATATCATTCTAAAAAATTTTCCGTCCTGCAGCCACACGTTCCACGCCTGCAAGATCGGGGATGATCCGTATGTCAGTGAACTGATGTTCTTCTAATATTTTCCGGACAGCCTGCGACTGTCCGATACCCACTTCAAACGCAAGCATTCCGCCGTTTTTGAGTGAATGTTTCCAGATTTTGGTGATTTCCCGATAAAAATGCAAACCATCCTCACCGCCCAGCAGCGCCATTTCCGGCTCAAACTGCACCTCCGTCTGGAGATTCTGCATATCCTGCGCTGTCAGGTAGGGGGGATTGCTCACGATCAAATCAAGGCCGGAAAACTGCCGTGCAAAGCGCTCATCCAACACATCCGCATGATGGATCTCCACATCGGAGTTGTGGTAGGCGGCATTCCTCCGAAGATAGCCAAGTGCCTGTTCGCTCCACTCCACCGCATGCACATGCGCCTGCGGAAGATTTGCTTTCAGTGCAATGGGAATACAGCCGCTGCCGCTGCACAGATCTGCGATTTGCGGATTTCTGAGCGTTTTGCAAAATTCCAGTGCTGCATCCACCAATGTTTCCGTATCGGGTCTTGGGATGAGCACGCCCTCACCCACGAACATGCGCAGACCGTAAAATTCCCATTCGCCCAGCAGGTACTGCAGGGGGTGTCCTTTTTGGCGTTCCTCAGCCATTTCACAGAGCTTGTCTGCCTGTTCCTGCGTCAGGGAATCCGACAGCATCAGCTGCGGAAAGGGGCGCTCCGCCATCTGTTCAAGCATGCAGCGCACATCAAACGCCGCATCGGGAATGCCTGCGGCATTGAGCTGCGCCGTCAGCGCTTCATAGAGCTGCCGTGCGCTTACCACTTGTCATCCTCCGGATTCTCCGGAATGCACGGCTGCATTGCTGCAATGGCAACCTCGATCTGCTTGTCATCCGGCTCTTTGGTGGTGATCCTCTGGATCTGAAGTCCCGGCCACGAGAGGAATTTCGCAAAAAATCCGCTGCTCCTGCCGGCAAACTGGATGCTCTCAAAGGAAATGCCCATCGTCAGCGGCAAAAGGCAGATGCTGCAGAGAAATCTCTGCCACGGAATCGTGAACGGCACCAGACACATGGCGAGAATATTGATGAACAGCACGAGGAAAATAAAGCTTGTGCCGCATCTTGGATGCAGGCGGATCTGCTTTCTGACATTTTCCACCGTCAGCGGAAGTCCCGCTTCCAGACAAGCAATGGTTTTATGCTCAGCACCGTGGTATTCATAGGTGCGGCGAATATCCTTCATCAGTCCCGTGAGCGCCATATAGGCGATGAACACGGTAATTTTCACAATGCCCTCGGCAAAGGACTGGATGATACGGTTTGCAGTCAGGGGCTTGATGAGCGCCACGATCCATTTCGGCAGAAAGAAGAACAATGCAATCGCCATCACAACTCCCAGCACCATGCCGGCAATCATAATGCCGTTGACGAGCTTTTCGCCGCATTTTTCTTCAAGCCACTTTTCAAGCTTCGACTGTTCCTCCTCCTCGGCAAGCTCCTCCTCAGTCATCTGCTTTTCGGCAGATTTCATCAGGCAGCTGTAGCCCTCCTTCATGGAAATAAAGAAGCTGTAAACGCCGCGGATGAACGGTGTTTTCCGATACCACGGCTTTTTATTGCTGTCGATGTCCCAAGTTTCCAGATCAATCGTCCCATCGGGCAGGCGGCATGCCATAGCACCCTTGTGCGGCCCTTTCATCATTACGCCCTCGATGAGTGCCTGACCGCCGATCTTGGTGCGGCGCACGGGGCAGGATTCCTGCTGTTTTTCGTCCATATTATGCATCCCTTTCCGAGCGGTCCATCGGCGGCAGGATAATGGTTACCCTTGTACCTTCGGATTCCTTGCTCTGAATTTCCAGTGTACCGCCATGTGCGGTTATGATTTCATCCGCAACGGCAAGCCCGATTCCGGAGCCTCTGCGGGTGTGATTTGCTTTGTAGAATTTGGTCTTGATCTTCGGCAGGTCGGACTCCTTGATGCCGCAGCCCGTATCCTGCACCTCGACATAGATTTTTCCATCCTTTTCAAATGCACGGATGCTCACCTTGCCGCCGGCATTGGAATACTTGATGGCATTGTCAATGATATTGATGAACACCTGACGGATGCGGTTTTTGTCGCCGTACACAAACGGCAGCATTTCCGGCTCGTCATAGGAAATTTCGATCTGCTCCCTTGCCGCCTTGTCCTGATAAATCAGCACGGCGTCACCAAGCTCCGCAAGGATGTCCATGGTGCTTTGCTGCAATGTAAAGTGACCGCTCTGCATGCGGGAGAAGTCCAGCAGCTCCTCCACCATACGGGAAAGACGTTCGGTTTCATTGATGATGACGCCCATGCCCTTGTGGATGGTTTCGGGGTCGTTTTCCATGTAGATCGTTTCCGCCCAGCCCTTGATGGCTGTCAGGGGGGTGCGCAGTTCATGGGACACGGACGAAATAAATTCGTTCTTCATCGCTTCCGCATTGGAAAGCTCGTCCGCCATGTGGTTGATTGCTTCAACAAGATCGCCGATCTCGTCATTGCCCGGATAGCGGATGCGGAACGAGAAATCGCCCTTTGCGAATTTTCCCGCAGTACTGCTCAGCTGGGTAATCGGTCGAATGATCGAACCCATGAAGTAAATGCCCGTCAGAACCAGCAGCAGCAGAATGGCAATGCAGACAATTGTGGCAGCCAGCGTAATTGCGCCGATGCTCTCATCCACCTGCGTGAGCGAAACCACCACACGAACGGCACTGTATTCCGAGCTGAAGGAAGAAATATTGGCGCTGAGCGCCATGATTTTCTCACCGTTCTCTGCCTTGCCGATCCAGTAGCCGTCACCGCCCCCCATGACGTTGTCGTAGTCGGGCATGGCAAGGTCGGCAGCGGGAGAGAATCCCGAAGAAGTCAGCACCACACGTCCCTTCGCATTGACCGCCATCAGCTCCATCTTTTCCTTGGCGGAGAAACTCTCCAGCGTATTGCGCATTTCCGAGGACAGGTTGGTTCCGGAATCCTGCGCATAGCGGCTGAGGATGTTGACGATTGATGTCAGCTCCGATGTCAGCGTCTGTCTTGCGCTGGAATAGTAAAAGGTCTGGATGGCATACACAAAAGCAAGCTCCACAACCAGAATGATGAGGATGACAACGCCGAGGTTGTTTGTGATCCAGCGTTTGGTAATGGAGCGCTTGCGCTGTGTTCTGTCGGATGAGAAAAAAGATCTCTTTTCCGTTTTTTCGTCTTTTTTAAGCTTTATCATTCCACTTATAACCGTAGCCCCAGATGGTGACGATGTACTGGGGATTTGAAGGCTCATCCTCGATCTTCAGGCGGATCCGTCGGATATTGACATCCACGATCTTGTAGTCGCCGTAGTAATTCTCGCCCCAGATGTGGTTGAGAATGCTGGCACGGTCGAGGGCGGTGTTTTTGTTGTTCATAAAGTATTCCAGAATCTGATATTCCACCTGCGTCAGGTCGATCAGCTGCCCGTTTTTGGAAACGGTGCGGCTTTTCAGATTCAGCGTAAAGGGTCCGGATTCGATCATCGGACTCTTTTCGTCATGGATGAAGCTCATGCAGACACGGCGGTAAATGGCATCCACACGGGCAGTCAGCTCGGACGGGGAGAAGGGCTTGGTGATATAATCATCCGCACCGATCATCAGACCGCTGACTTTGTCCATTTCCTGTGTTCTTGCCGTGAGCATAATGATACCGAGCGTGGAGCTTTTTTCACGCAGCCGCTTGCAGACGGTGAACCCGTCAATGCCCGGCATCATAATATCCAGCAGCACAATGTCAAAATTTCCGTTTTCGTCATCAAATTTCTGCAGCGCACTTTCACCGCAGTTGACATCCGTTACGTCATAGCCTGCACGCTTGAGGTTGATGACGACAAAATCGCGGATGACATCTTCATCTTCACATACCAAAATTCGTTTCATCGTTCTATATTCCTCCGTCCTGTCAGAATCAGCCGTTCAGAAAGTGGAAGCAGAGCAGAAGCTCCGCAGCGGAAACCTCCATGCCTTCCACCTGTTCCGCTTTCATCAGATATGCCGCCATACCCTTTGTGTGAATCAGGCGAAATCCATCTGCAAGGTATTCTCTGATCTCTGCCTCATCTTCAGAAATATGAATGCGCAGCAGCACGGGATTTTCCTCCGTCCAGCTGCCGTTATAGAGTCTGATCTGCAGTTCATCTGCAGCAGTGTCCTTGAATACAGTTGCCTTTCCACGCCACTTGGTCGGCAGCATGAATGTGTAGCCGTCATTGGAGCTGAAATAGCTGCTGTATTCGCTGTAAAGCAGACCGTCCTTCATCATCAGCCAGTCCGTTCGGGGAATCTGTTCGGATTCCGCCATTTCTTCGTAGCCCTTAAATACCCTCTGCACGGGGATTTCGGGAACGCTGTCATTGTCGATGTCACGGCAGTAAAGTCCTGCCGGACGCACTGTATCCTTGGCACTTCTGCCGACCAATTCAAGCAGATTCTGGAGTCGGTTTCCATCGAAGGAGAGGATCTCCGTCTGCAGACCTGCCGCACCGGTTGCTGTACCGGTTGCCGCATCAACATACAGCACCACGCCGTTATCGGGCAGACTGCCGTAGATGAGCTGGCTGAAATCCGTGTAGCTGTCCTTGAACTGGCAGTTGTACATATGGTATATGCCCTCCGCATCCAGCTGGTAGACCGCAGCGGATGCCTGCGGCTGTGCCGTTGTGGCGGGAGAAAGCAGAATGAGGTCTGGATTTACCGCATCACGGGTTTTTCCGACATCGAACAGTGCATAGTTCTTGGAAAATGTAAGGTCAAGATAACCGTCCTCATACGAGTAAACGGAAACAAATTTTTCCGACTGATTGGCAGTACTGTAGCCGACGATCACGTTCATCCGCTCATTGTCACCGAGCTTTGAAATGACCACCTTTTCGATCTCCGAGCCTTCTGCACTGCGGTCGCACACGGATTTCCACACGCCGTCGATGCTGTCAAGGACGTTGATGCGCAGACCGCTGCCCGCATTGGCAACGCCCGTTTTTTCGTAAAATACGATCGCCTCATTCAGACGGTCGCCGTCGATGTCCACCACCAGAAAGGCGGAAAGGTAGCTTCCGCTTTTGGGGTATTTCAGACTGATGGCAGAGCCTGTGGCATCACGCAGCGCCTGATAGATCTGCTCCTGTTCGCCGCTGAGCTTGGGCGGTGTGAGCATATTATCCACATTGACGCCGATGGAGCAGCCGCACAGGCACAATGCCGTCAGCACTGCAAAAAGGCAGAGCAGGAGTTTTCGTTTCATTTTCACTTAGCGTTCTGCAATCGGCACATAGGTCTTCTTCTTGGGAAGCGCCTTGTATGCCGGACGGATGATACGCTTGCCCGTCAGCAGTTCTTCCATACGATGCGCAGACCAGCCCGCCATGCGGGATACCGCAAACAGCGGTGTGTACAGATCCTGCGGAATATCCAGCATGCGGTATACCAGACCGGAATACATATCCACATTTGCGCAGACTGTTTTTTCAATGCCGCGCTCCTCCTTCATGAGGATGGGCGTCATGCGTTCAATGGTATCGAGCAGATGGAATTCTGCCTCGATCTCCCTGCCTTCGGCAAGCTTGAACGCCTTTTTCTTCAGAATGACCGCACGGGGGTCGGAAAGCGTGTAGACCGCATGACCCATACCGTAAACCAGACCGCTGTGATCATTTGCCTCACGGCGCAGCACCCTGCGGACATAATCGGCAACCTCACCCTCGTTGTCCCAGTGCTTGATATTAGCCTTTGCGTCCTCCAGCATTGCGGAAACCTTGATGTTTGCACCGCCGTGCTTTGGCCCCTTGAGGGAGCAGACAGCGGCGGAATATGCCGAATATGCGTCAGTTCCGGAGGATGTCAGCACACGGCAGGTGAATGTGGAGTTGTTGCCGCCGCCATGCTCTGCATGGAGCATGAGCAGGCAGTCGAGAAGCTGCGCTTCTTCTTTTGTAAACTGTCTGTCGGGACGGAGCATGGAGAGAATGGTTTCTGCCGTACTCTCGTCACTGCGCAGGGGATGGATGAACAGCGTCTGATTATCGAAATGCTTGCGCTTTACCTGATAGGCAGTAACCATAATAATGGGAAGCTTTGCCAGCAGGTTGAGTGCGGTCGTCATTTCATTTTCGAGGGAAGTATCCTCGCAGGTCGTGTCATAATAGGAATATAATGCCAGAATGGAGCGTGCAAGCTTGTTCATGATGTTGCGGGAGGGGGCTTTCATCATCATATCCACAATAAAGCCCGACGGAAGTGCGCGGTGCATGGACAGATAGTGGTTGAACGCCTCCAGCTCCTGCGCAGTCGGAAGCTTGCCGAACAGCAGCAGATACGCCGTTTCTTCATAACCGAAACGGTTTTCCTTCTCCGCATTATGTACCAGATCATAGATATTATAGCCACGGTAGATCAATTCACCGGGAATCGGCTCCATTTCGCCCTCGTTGACAACGTAACCATGCACATTGCAGATATTGGTAATGCCTGCAAGCACACCGGTTCCATCGCTGCGGCGAAGTCCACGTTTAACATGAAATTTCTGATACAAATTCTGGTCGATGTTGGAATGATTTCTCAGCTCATCGCATAAATTTGTCATATCAGAATTTGAAAGAAAATTGCACATGTGCAGTACCTCCTGAATTTCACTCTTTCGATTCGTTTACCTATTATTATAGCATTTTTTTTGCTGCAAGTCAAGGTGCAGAGAAGGGAATTTCAGTTATTGTGCAAATCCGCTCTGCACCGCCTGTGCTTTCTATATGCCGTTAGGAGGAATTTTATGAAAAAACACATTTTGACGGGCTGCATCTACTGTCTGCTGCTCACAGCGCTGCCCATGATTCCGGCGCTTGCGACGGAAGAAAAGGCGCCCCGATCGGCGGACATGCCCGAATTTGTGGAATTTACGATGGAATCCGCCGAAACTTCCGAAACAGTGCCGGTATCGGCAGAAATTCCCAAAAAATCCGAGGTTTACCCCGTTCTGAACACCGAAACGGGCGAGGTAATGGAGATTGCCGTGCGTGAATATGTGATCGGTGCCGTTTGTGCGGAAATGCCCGCAAGCTTTGAGGTCGAGGCGCTCAAAGCGCAGGCGGTTGCAGCGCACACCTATGCGCATCGCCTTGCGCTGCTTGCGCAGAATGGAACGGACAAAAGCCTCAAGGGCGCGTATTTTTCCGATGACAGCAGCAAATATCAGGCATTTTACACGAACGATGAAATACGGGAAGTCTACGGCGAACGTTATGACGAATATTACGGCAAGGTTTCCGCAGCGGTGGATGCCGTGCTGCCGGAGATTCTGACCTATGAGGATGCGCCCATTATTGCGGCGTTCCACGCCATGTCCAGCGGAAGGACGGAGAGTGCGGAGCATGTCTGGGGAACGCAGACGGCATACCTTGTTCCGGTGGACAGCAGCACCGATCTGCAGGCACCGCGCTATGAGCAGACGGCGGTATTTTCGCAGGAGGAGGTACAAAAGCTGCTTGAAGGCGCAAGAGAGGGACTTCTGCTTTCGGGCGGTGCGGAGGAATGGTTTTCCGTTCCGGAGATCACAGAATCCGGCACGGTTTTGCAGATCCATGCAGGAAACTGCATTTTCACGGGGCAGGAGATCCGCAGCTTATTCTCCCTGCGTTCGGCGGCATTTACGGTGGATTTTGCCGACGGGGAATTTACCTTTACGACAAAGGGCTACGGACATAATGTGGGCATGAGCCAGTATGGCGCAAACGCCATGGCGAAGGAGGGAAAAAGCTATCGGGAGATCCTTGCGTATTACTATACGGGGACGGAGATCGAACGTGTGATATAAAAAAGCGGCGCTAAGCGCCGCTTTTTTAAGATATCGCAAAATCTATTTTACCGGTATTGACATCCGCTTTGGCACAAATGACCTCAATCGCATCACCCAGACGGTAGACCGTACCCGTGAAGGTTTCCTTCAGATACCAGCCCTCCTCGATCTCATAGCTGCCCTCGGGCAGATCGTGGATGTGCAGCAGTCCCTCCACGAGGTTTTCCAGAGTGACATACACCCCGAAATCCGTCACGCTCGTAATGATGCCGCAGAATACCTCGCCCACATGGGACTGCATAAATTCCGCTGCATAGCAGGCGTCCGCATCACGCTCCACATTGACCGCACGAACCTCCATGTCGGAGGAATGCGCCGCTGCATTTTCTGCAAATTTTGCATACCGCTTTTCCATCCACTCACGGCTGCCGCCCTCCAGATAGTCCGACAGGATACGGTGCACCACAAGATCCGGATAACGGCGGATGGGGGACGTGAAATGCGCATAATCTCGCAGCGCAAGCCCGAAATGCCCCAGCGGCTCGTGGCTGTATTTCGCCTTTGCCATTGCACGCAGCGTGAGCTTATTCACCACGGGGAAGTACTCCTTGTCCCTTGCATCATCCAGTATTTTCTGAATATCACGGGGACTTGCCTCCTCAAACATCGGACGCTCCTGTCCAAGCTTTTCCAGCATCTCTTTGAGTGCGGCAATGCGCTCAGGGGATGGATCTTCATGCACACGGTAGACAAGCGGAATTTCTGCTTCTCTCGCAAGCCGTGCCGCCGCCTGATTTGCCAGCAGCATGCAAGCCTCAATGATGCACTCACTCCTGCCTCGTTCCCTCGGTGCGAGCCCCACGCAAATACCCCGCTCGTCCACGAGAACTGCCGTTTCCGTGCTTTCCAGCGTCGGCGCACCACGGTCGATGCGGCGTTTTTCGAGAACGGTTGTCAGTGCATCCAGATTCCGCAGACTCTCTGCAACGGGTGCGTATTTCTCCGAAATTTCCGCATCCGCACTGCCGTCCAGCACGGCGTTGCATTCGCTGTACACACCACGAACAACGGAGCAAATCACGGATTTGCAGAATCTTGCCGAAAGCAGATCACCTTCTGGCGAAACCTGCATCATTGCCGACAGCGCAAGCCTGTCCACACCGCCATTGAGCGAACAAATGCCGTTCGAAAGTGCCGGCGGCAGCATCGGAATCACCTTATCTGCGTAATAAATGCTCGTTCCACGGTCGAATGCGTCCGCATCCAGCTTGCTGTTCGGACGGACATAGTGCGACACATCCGCAATATGCACGCCAAGCTCCCAGCCGCCGTCCGCTGTTTTCTTCACGGAAACCGCATCGTCCAGATCCTTGGAATATGCCCCGTCAATGGTGAAAATCACCTCGTCACGCAGATCCTCCCTGCCCTCGGTGTCAAACACGGTCACGCCCATTGCAGCACATTTTTCCGCTTCACGCAGCACATCCGCAGGAAATTCCACGGGAATGCCCTGCCCTGCGATTTTTGCCGCCATGCAGTTTTCCGCACTGTCGGCACTGCCGAAATTGAGGATGACCTTTACACGATGCTCCATGTGCCGCTTGCCGCGCTGCGTCAGCACCGCCAGCACCTTGTCGCCCACCGTGTAGGGAACGCTCGCTCTGTAGTCGATCCGCAGCGGTATGCTGCTCATCGTATCGGACAGCAGGCAAAGCCCCTCCTCCTCCGGAACGATCTTGCCCGTCAGCTGAAATTCCTCGCATTCCTGCAAAACGGACACCACCTCCGCTTCGGGGGAGCCGGTACGGGATTCAATATGCGCCGCCAGAACACGATCGCCGGGCATGCTGCCCATGAGGAATTTTCCCGGAACGAAATATTCCACGCCGTTCTCATCCCTGATAAAGCCGAACGAATGCGCAAGGCGCTGCACCTGCGCAGGGAAGCAGCCCCGCTTTTCGCTAAGAGAATAGCCATTTCTGCGCTCGAGAATCACGCCCTCACGCAGGAGCTTTTCCATCGCAAGACGGAAGGCTTCGGGCGTGCGGCGGCTGTGGCATTTCTTGGAAAGCTCCGCTGCCGTCATGCTCCGTCTGCCGTTCTGGTTGAGAAATGTCCTGATCCTGTTGCAGCAGGATGTGATTTCCTCCTGACTCACATTGACTGCCCTTTTATGAGGATGTGCCACAGTTTTTGCGGCATTTTGTTTTCTTTGCTGATGTTTTCTGTTATGTCTTGCCATAGTTTTCTCCTTTACTGTTCTCTGTGGATATTCTGCCCGAAATCCGCAGGAATACTGCGATACAGGCAAAAAAGATGACCCCGTGTTCGGTAGAACGCAGGGTCATGCGGTAATTGTTTATTCAGCAGTGGTTTCAAAGAATGTCATGATGTAGGGGATCACGATATTCATTGCAATGATCGTCACAAATGCAAGAATCGAAAGAGTTTTTGTCACTTTCTGAAGCATTGCTTCTCTGGTTCTTCCCTCATTCTTACCGTAGAAGGATTCATTGCTGCCGCCTGTAATTGCTGAAGCCATATTCTGCTGGGATTTTTCATCCTGCATCAGGCAAAGAACAATGACCAGAAGGCACAGCAGCAGTACCACAGCACCGCAGATAATTTCATAAATTCCCATAAAACGTTTCCGCTCCTTTTTCTATCCAAATTTTCTGAATTAGTTTTATTATAGCACATTTCTTCTGGGATGTCAATAGCTTTTCTTCGATATTTATAGAATTTTCCTTCTGCGGTCGGCTTTGCATCCATTCTGATCGCCGCACGCCTGCGGCGAAATTTCTCCTCACACGTCTGCATCGAGAAATCCGCTTGGAATCGTGGTTTTTCAGGTGATTTGCGTTGATCGGATTTTGTTTCATCCGCTAAACTGTACGCCATAGAGAAACAGTCGTATTCACCAAAAAAGCATTTTTATTCCTTTAAAATTTGTAACCATTCCCAATTGCTTTTTTTCGTAAAATGGAATATAATAAGTATTAGCGAAACATAGCGTAATCAGGATAGTTTTCATACAGAAAGGACAGAGAGTTATGGGAGTAAAGGTAGTAAAATTCGGCGGTTCCAGTCTTGCAGATGCAAATCAGATTCGTAAGGCTGCTGCAATTATAAAAGCTGACGCAGACAGAAGATTTGTTGTTCCGTCCGCACCGGGCAAGCGTTTTGATGCGGACATCAAGGTGACTGACATGCTGTACGCCTGCTACGAAAAGGCAAGTGTAGGTCAGGATTTCACTGAGGATTTCCAGATGATCAAGGATCGTTACAACGGCATCATCGCAGATCTGGGCGTGGAGGTCTCCTTGGAGGAGCAGTTCTCCCAGATCCAGAAGGCACTGGCAACTGCGGGCAGAGAATATGCTGCAAGCCGCGGCGAATACCTCAACGGTATCATCATTGCGGCATATCTGGGCTTTACCTTTGTTGACGCAGCTGACGTTATCGTATTCAGCGACGAGGGCGTCATGATGCGTCATGAAACCGTTGCAAAACTGCGTGAGCGTCTGGAAGGCGTGGAGAATGCAGTTATTCCGGGATTCTACGGCAGATCCGTCAGCGGCGTGGTACGCACCTTCTCCAGAGGCGGTTCCGACGTAACCGGTTCTCTCGTAGCAAGAGCCATCCGTGCATCCATCTACGAGAACTGGACGGACGTTTCCGGCATGCTGGTGGCTGACCCGAGAGTGGTTGACAGCCCCCTGACAATTAACCAGATCACCTACAAGGAACTGCGTGAGCTTGCCTACATGGGTGCAACCGTTCTGCACGAGGATGCGATCTTCCCGGTAAGAACCGCAGGCATCCCGATCAACATCCGCAACACCAATGCACCTGAGGACGCAGGCACAATGATCGTTCCGGATGATGATGTAAATGATGATACAAAGGTACGCACGATCACGGGTATAGCCGGAAAGAAGGGATTTTCTGTTATCAACATCGAAAAGTCGATGATGAACAGTGAGGTCGGCTTCTGTCTGGATGTCCTGAGCGTGATCGCAGAGCTGGGTATTTCCTTCGAGCATATGCCGTCCGGTATTGACACCATGAGCGTAATCGTGGACAGCGCAAGTCTTGTCGGCAAGGAGGAGCAGCTGCTGGAGGCACTTCGCAGAACTGTAAGGCCCGACCATGTTTCCATTGAGAACGACATTGCACTTCTGGCAGTGGTAGGCAGGGGCATGCGCCGCACACATGGCACAGCCGCAAGAATCTTTGCAGCACTTGCACACGCAAGAATCAATGTTAAGATGATCGACCAGGGTTCGAGTGAGCTGAACGTCATCGTGGGCGTTGCAGAGCATGATCTGCATCAGGCAATCCGCAGCATCTATGAGGTGTTCATCACTTCCAAGATGGATCTTGCGCTGATCAAGAGCGATATTATTTCTTAAGTAAACTGCATAGATAAGTTGAGGGCGATGCACCGGCATCGCCCTTTTTTTGCTACAAAATAAAACAAATCAATCCGCCGCAGCCCTCGTTGATCACACGCTCCAGTGTTTCCTGCAGCTTCATGCGTGCCTCCACGGGCATTTTGAACAGCTTGTTGTGCAGTCCCTCGTTCACCAGCTCGTGCAGGGATTTGCCGAAAATGTTCGATTCCCAGATCTTTGTCGGATCCTCCTCAAAGCCCTGCAGCAGGTACATCACCAGCTCCTCGCTCTGCTTTTCCGTACCGACAATGGGGCTGACCGTGGTGTTGATGCCCGCCTTCATCATGTGGATCGACGGTGCGGATGCCTTCAGGCGCAGTCCGTATTTTCCGCCCTGCTTGATGATTTCGGGTTCTTCCAGATGCAGCTCCTCCATTTCGGGCATAACGATACCGTAGCCCGTTGCTTCCACCTCACGCAGGGCAGGCTCCAGCCTTGCATATGCCTTGCGCACAGTTGTCAGCTCCTTGAGAATTTCCAGAAGTCCGGCTTCGTCCCTGATCTCAAGACCCGTCGCTTCTCCCAGAATCTTGAAAAACAGGCTGCCGTCGAGCGTTACGCTGATGGTCACGGTTCCCGTGCCAAGATCAATTTCGCTCGGTTCCGCGCAAAGGACGTATTTGCACGCACAAATGGGCTTCGCAAGTGCTGCCGCATCCTGCACGGTGACGAGATCCCGTGCTGCTTCACGAATGACGGAGAACACCTCCTGCTTGACATGATGCCCCTTTTCCAGCATGGAGATCCAGCCGGGCATTGCAAAATTCACCTCACGGATGGGGAATGCATACAATAAAGCAGTGAGAATGTCACGAATATCCGATTCCCCAAGCTGTGTACAGCTCACGGGGAGTACGGTTGTACCGTAGGTTTCCGCCATCTCAGCTGCAAGCACCCTTGCTTCCTCGGTGTCGGGATCGACGCAGTTGAGCAGTACAACAAAGGGCTTTCCAAGCGCCTGCAATTCCGCAATGACACGGGCTTCCGCCTCGGCGTATTCTGCACGGGGGATGTCGGAAATGCTGCCGTCGGTGGTGACAACAAGCCCGATGGTGGAATGCTCCGTGATGACCTTCTGCGTGCCGATCTCGGCTGCCATGTTGAACGGAATTTCCTCGTCAAACCACGGTGTCATGACCATACGGGGCATTTCGTTTTCGATGTAGCCAAGCGAACTGGGGACGATGTAGCCCACGCAGTCGATCATCCTTGTGCGGAATTGTGCGCTGTCGGCAAGATGCACGGAAACGGCTTCTTCGGGGATGAATTTCGGTTCCGTTGTCATGATGGTCTTGCCTGCGGCGGACTGGGGAAGCTCGTCAACGGCACGTTCCTTTTTATAATCGCTTTCAATATTCGGGATGACAAGCGTTTCCATAAAACGCTTAATGAGCGTGGATTTTCCGGTGCGGACAGGGCCGACCACGCCGATGTAGATGTCACCGCCCGTCCGCAGGGCAATGTCGGTGTAGATGTCTTTCATGTGTTCCTCCTGTGGTGTGGAAATTATGATGTTTCCGCTGCAGCGGAAAGGAAAGAAAGCTTGAATGGAAAGGAAGGGGCGGCTCTCTATCGCAGAGCACGCCCCTCTTTCAAAAACAGTCCACCGGACTGTTTTTGAAATTCACCCCCGTGCAGAGCTCCCTCCGGATTTTGATAAGATTTCGCTCACTGCGGTGAGCGACAAGGGGCGCCGCCCCTTGACCCCGCAAGCCTTTTGAAAAAGGCTTGAGCGAAAACTTTTAAGATCGTTCCGCTTAAAAATGTTAATTCACAATCGGTATCAGCAGCATGCCGTCCGCTGTGAGGATTTCCTCTGTCAGGTCGTTTTCCTCCATAATTGCGGCAACGCTCGTGTGGCAGCGCTTGGCGATCTCCCAGATCTCCTCCTGCGCCTTGCCAAAATAGAGCTTGAGTGCGTGGTTTCTCGGATGCGCCGCATCCTCCTCCACCTCAAATCCCGTCAACACCTCGCAAATTGTGCTGCGGCTGACCATTCCCTCCAGCCGCAGTTCGGCCTTTAAGGAAACCTCCGCCTGTTCGGACAGGGTGTAGGAACAATTCTCGGCGGCGGCATATACCTGCACGCTGTCCTGCTCGCAGAGATCGGGCACATACAGACGATGCTCGAAGGGTTCTTCACGCTCCAGAAGTCTCGGCATTCCGCCGCTTTCACGCACCAGAACACAGCAGCAGAGCATGCCGCTGAACTGTACTTCACAGGTTTGCGTATCCATTCGGGTGGTCAGATTCTTGATTTCACACCACGCATCGTACACGCAGTCCAGCTCGCAGTCCGTGCAGGCAAGCTTTGTACTGCACACATGCATTTCCGAAAATGGTTCGGGAGTGCCGGCTGTGCAGACCTTTTCCGTAATGCAGCGGCTTCGGTGTTCCGTGGAAAATGCGTCGCAGGCAAGGGATTCCGTTGCCATACGCACGGCGCTGCAGGAAATACGCAGCTCCGCTTCACAGCGCAGGATGTGGACATCGCCGCCGGCATCCGTCACGGGCTTGATGTCGCAGGCTGCAACGGTCGTTCGCACGCTGCAGTTGTCCTGTTCCTCCATGCCCTCCAGCTCCAGAAGCTGACTGTAGGGAATCTGGAAGGACATCGGCTCAAGGCTGCCGTCCCCATCCTTTTCGCAGGCATAGAGCAGCTGGATCTGGAGATTTCCCTGCACAAGGAGCTTGCCCGACACCATTTTATGGGATTCCTCCACGGTACGGGCATCGCAGCGAACAATATGCAGCACCGGGGGCTTGGAATTTCCCAGCTCCAGTTCCTCAGCAATGACGAGATTTCTTGTCGTCTGCAGGGATTTTACAGGATACTGCACGGGAACTTTCTTAAGCTGCACGCTTTTTTCAAAAATATCGCAGATTGCCTCCTGCTGCCTTGCGGCATTCGTGCGGATGCGCACGGTCACTGCACCCCGTACATCCAGACGGCGGCGGCTCACCGCACGGCAGTTGACATAGTCGGTAACGGGGATCAGTTCCACCGAAACACCCTCTCCCGATACGCCCAGCTCCGCTGTTCGGCTGAAATGCAGCGTCTGGCAGACGCACTGGAGAATATGGCTGTCCTCGCCGCAATACAAAATGCGTACCTCCGCACGAAGTTCGTAGGAAACACGGTCGCCGCTGACAGTTTCTCCGGTAATGGCAGGTGTGACAAAGCATTTGACAAGCTTGCACACATCGGGGTAGTAGTCGGGCAGGACGTAATCGAGTTCCACGCTCTGCTCCTGCATCAGACTGCCCGCAGGTTCGGCGGCGGCAATCACCGCCCGATTGGTTTTCAGTTCCATATATAACCTCCTTGTTTTGTCCGAAGCTGTCAGTTTCGGGTTGACCGAACAACTCCGCTGTTGGTACAGTCTATGCAGGGGGTGTCCGTTTCAGAACATGCGGTTTGTCATAATTGCAGAAAACTGTAATAGAATTGACATGGAATGTAATGTACTGTTTATTGAAAATAAATTCCGCTTGTGCTATAGTAGGTATATAGCATAGTTGCAATTCACAAAGGAGGCTTCCCTATGAAATTTATGAGATATATCGCTGCATGCACTGCACTTGCCCTTGCACTGTGTCTGACAGCCTGCAGCAATGAAACCGAGAGTGTTCCCGAAACGACCGATCCTGCCGTGACCGATTCTGTTGTCGAGGAAACGACCGAAACGGAAACATCCACAGAAAGCCCCGAAACAACGGCTGCCGAAACAAAGGCACCCACCGAAACGGAAACTATCGAAGAAACGCAGGCTCCCACCGAATCGGAAACTATCGAAGAAACGCAGACTTCTGCCGCATACACGACCATGACCGCAAAGGATCCCGAAAACGAGCTGTCTTACATTAAATATCCGAAGCTTGAGGGCGGCGAACATGCATCCGCCATCAATGCCCTGATCAAGGCAAAGGCGGATGAGATGCTGGCGTCCATCCACGACGAGGATTTGGACATTCCCGATGTCGAGTGGACGTGCAACATCTATGCAGACTATGAGATCACAAGGGATGATGAGAAATACCTGAGCATCCTCTGGACGGGGGACTGGTTCGTCAGCTACGCACCCCATCCGAACCAGTTTGCACAGGGACTCATCATTGACAAGAGTACAATGACCGAGGTCAAGCTCAACGATCTCTACACCGTGGACGAAGCGTTCGTGCAGAAGGTGCAGGCACAGGTGGATGCACAGCTCCACAGCGTGCTTGCGGAGAAATTCGATGTTTCTACAGACGATGTCAAAGAGATCACAAGCGATATGACGATTGAAGGCTTTGTGCAAAACGGCACGCAGTTCGACTGTATTATTCCCGTGTGCCTTGCAGAAAACGGCGTGATCTTCAGCGTTTATGTTCCCCATTATGTCGGCGATCACTGCGAGATCGTGATACCTTATGAGGAATTTGCATAACATCGTTTTTCCTCCTGCCTTTCGGCAGGAGGAAAAAAATTTTGTCCGGAAAATGCCGTTTACCCCTTGCAATCGGGAAAACAATATGTTACAATAGTAGTAAGTGTATGCCGTTTCAAGGAGTCAGTATCCACAGCAAACGGCAGGAATTACACAAAAATCAAAATCCCCCGAAAAGGAGAATTTTTATCATGCAGTATGGTTATTTCGACCTTGCGAACAAGGAATATGTCATCACAAGACCCGATACCCCCGCACCGTGGGTCAACTACCTCGGCTCTCCGGAGTATGGTGCAATCGTTTCCAATAACGCTGCAGGCTACAGCTTCGTGCAGTCCGGCGCAAACGGCAGAATCGCAAGATTCCGCTTTAATTCCATGATGGCACTGCCCGGCAGATACATCTATCTGCGTGACGCAGAAAACGGCGACTTCTGGTCTGCAACATGGCAGCCCGTGGGCAAGCCCCTCGATTCCTACAAGTCCGAGTGCCGTCACGGTACCGCATACTCCGTTATGACTTCCGAGTATGCAGCAATCAAGACGGAAACTACCTACTATGTCCCCGCAGGTCAGACATACGAGGTTTGGCGCATGAAGGTGACAAACAATGATTCCAAGGAGAGAACCCTCTCCGCATTCGGTTTCATTGAATTTACAAACGATAACAACTATGAGCAGGATCAGGTAAATCTCCAGTACACCCTGTTCATCACACGCACAGAGCGCAAGGGCAACAAGATCCTGCAGCACATCAACGAAAACAGCGGCAAGGACGCAACAGGTTCCAACCACAAGGAGCGTTTCTTCGGCGTGGCAGGTGCATCCGTTTCCGACGGCTGCGGCAATCTGGACAAGTTCATCGGTCCCTACAGAACCTACTCCAACCCCATCATGGTTGAGGAGGGCAAGTGCGACGATTCCATGAACTTCAACTCCAATGCATGCGGTGCGCTGAGAAGTGAGATCACCCTCGCTCCGGGCGAAACCAAGGAGATCATCTATGTGCTCGGTCAGAAGAATGACGCAGAATCCGCAGAAATTCTGGCTGCCTATGAAACACCCGGCAAGGTTGACGAGGAACTGAACGCCCTCAAGTCCTACTGGCATGGCAAGCTCTCCAACTTTGAGGTGGAGACTCCCTCCGAGGAATTTAACAACATGATGAACGTGTGGAACGCTTACCAGTGCTTCATCACCTTCATCTGGTCAAGAGCTGCGTCCTTCGTATACTGCGGTCTGCGTAATGGCTACGGCTACAGAGATACCGTACAGGATATTCAGGGTATCATCCATCTTGATCCCGAAATGGCAGCAGAGAAGATCCGCTTCATGCTCTCCGCACAGGTTAGCAACGGCGGCGGTCTGCCCCTCGTTAAGTTCAACCACAACGCAGGTCACGAGAACTGCCCCGATGAGCAGAACGAAAACAGCGCATATGCAAAGGAAACAGGTCATCCGTCCTACCGTGCGGACGATGCACTGTGGCTGTTCCCGACAATCGTGAAGTATATCGGCGAAAGCGGCAACAAGGGCTTCCTGGATGAAGTGATCACCTATGCGGAAGAAGGCGGCGGCGAGGCTACCGTTTACGAGCATCTGAAGAATGCGATCCGTTTCTCCATGGAGCGTCTGGGCGATCATGACATGCCCGCAGGTCTGCATGCAGACTGGAACGACTGCCTGCGTCTGGGTGCAAAGGGCGAATCCACTTTCGTTGCATTCCAGCTCTACTACGCAATGAGCGTGATCCGTGACATGGCAAAGGACAAGAACGACACGGATTATGTTGCATATATCGACGAAGTACAGGCAAAGCTCGGCGAAACGCTTGAAAAGTGCTGGGATGAGGACAGATTCATCCGCGGCATCCGTGAGGACGGCGTAATCGTTGGTGCGAAGAAGGATCCCGAAGCAAATATGTGGCTCAACCCCCAGAGCTGGTCGGTTGTTTCCAGATTTGCAAGCGAGGAGCAGGCTGAAAAGGCAATGGATTCCGTTCATGAGATCCTCAACACCCCCTACGGCGCAAAGCTTCTGGAGCCGCCCTACAAGGAGCATTACTTCGACGGCGCACTGATGCACATTTTCAATGCCGACACCAAGGAAAACGGCGGTATCTTCTCCCAGTCACAGGGCTGGCTGATCCTTGCAGAGGGTCTGCTCGGTCACGGTGACAGAGCATTTGAGTACTTCATGGAATCCGCACCGGCTGCAATGAATGACAAGGCTGAGATCCGTGTGCTGGAGCCGTATGTACACGGTCAGTTCACCGAATCCAAGGCTTCTCCCTTCGAGGGCAGATCCCACGTTCACTGGCTGACAGGTACTGCATCCACCGTAATGGTTGGCTGCACAGAGGGTATCTGCGGTATCCGTCCGGATGCTGACGGCATCACCATTGCACCGTCCATTCCGGCTGCTTGGGATGGCTTTAAGATGAAGAAGAACTTCCGCGGCAAGACGCTGAACATTGACGTACAGAATCCGAACCACGTTCAGAGCGGTGTTGCATCCGTAACTGTGAACGGCACAAAGCTTGATGGCAGCTACATCAAGGCTGCAGATCTGGCTGATTCCAACGATGTTGTGATCGTTCTCGGCTAAATTTTTAAAATACAAGTTCTGCCCCCTGCAAAACAGGGGGCAGTTTTTCGTTACGCAAACAAAATCGCCTTTCTGACGTATCAGAAAGGCGAAAGTAAATCCGGTATTTGTGTTTACTGAGGCGGCAGATCTGCACGGCGCTTCAGATAACGTGACGTTTTCTTCTTTTTCTTTTCGGCGTACATAATATTGTCCGCAATGGTTGTCAGCTGGAACAGATCCACATTGCGCTCCGGAACTGTGATGTGATAGCCGACGCTTGTTTCCAATCGGTACGGCAGATTCTCATTTTCGTTCATTTCCTCAAGAAGCTGCAGGATCTTGCGCTTGAGCGTTTCTGCACGCTCCTGCGTATAATCGGCTGCAAAAACGATGAACTCATCTCCGCCGAAACGGCAGCAGATTTCACCGCAGGTGCATGCCGCACGCAATGCCTCTGCCATTGATGCAATGGCACGGTCACCCTCTTTGTGTCCGTAATTGTCATTGATCTGCTTCAATCCGTCCATATCTAAAAACATCAGCATAACGGGCTTTCTGGTATTGATGCAGTAGCTGTACAGCTGCTGCGTGCTGATACGGAAGCCGTTGCGGTTGTTGATGTTCGCAAGGGGATCAATGGTGTACAGCTTGTTGAGCTTCTGCGTTACACGATCAAGGCAAATGATCTTGCGGACGCTTTCCAATGCGTTGGCAATGTTCACGATCGCCGTATGGAACAGCTTGCTGGAGGTGGGGAAATTACTGTCCTTGATGACGCAGTAGCCCATGCAGCGTTCACGGAAATGCAGGGGTACAAAATAGTAATTGCCTGCATCATTATTTGCATCAAACAGACCGGGGAGCATTTCGCTCACATGGAAATCCGGCACCTGTATGAACTCGCCGTTCTTATACGCAAAGGGAACCTGTATCATCTCGCCGAATCCCGATACAATGTAATCATCGGGCGCAAGAATGTGCATCAGGAAGTTTTCTTCGGTTTCATCCATCATGAAATCCTGCTTCCAGCTCTCGCACATGCACAGGTAAAATTCCTTACAGCTGATTGCCGGAATATAGCGCTGCATCGTAACGGTGCATTCTTCCATATTGTCGCATTCCGCCAACGCGGTTGCCATCTTATTGACCATGGTTACGTCATTTGAGAAGGATTCCAGCACGCTGAAATTCCGCTTCTTAAATTCATCGGTATCCATGATATGTGTTTCGTTGCAGCCGCAGCTCTGGGAGAAGCAGCAGCGTGTTTCCAATGTCGTGCAGCGTTCCTGCTCCACACCTCTGATATGGTTGAGGATCTTCTGGCAGGCAAGCTGACCGGCACGTTCCAGCGGTCTTTGCACCGAAGTCAGTGCGGGCGAATAATTGCGTGCATTGTAGATGTAGTCAAATCCGGAAACCGCTACATCCTCCGGCACTCTCACGCCGTTTGCCGTCAGGGCATTCATTGCGGCAATTGCCATGGAGTCATTTGCGCATACGATCGCCTCGGGGAACTCCAGCTCGGAGCAAAGGAATTGGCGAACCGCTTCCTTGCCGTCCCGTGCAATAAAATTGCCGTGATAGATGCGGTCTTCCTCCACGGGAATGCCGTTTTGTTCCAGAACAGTGCGATATGCACGCAGTCTTTCGATGCTGTCGATGTTATCGGCAGGACCGGATATGTAGTTGATGCGGCGGAATCCATGGTGATGAATAAAGTGATTCATCATATCCCGCATCGCTGTTTCATTGTCGATACCGATGGAATACAGATCGGGAACATCCTTGTCAATGCATACCGCCGGAATCCCTGCTTCACGGACACGGGAAAGGACATTTTCCATGCAATCCGGAAGCTGGATGGTGTTGATAATCAGGATTACGCCGTCGAAACGTTTGAAATCCGCCAATGTAAAGATGTTGTACTCACCGGTGTCATGGCGCATGTCACCTCCGATATTGCCAAAGGCAACGAAATGCTCCAGTGTGATGTGATTTGCAAAGGCAAACTGCCGGATGCCGCTGAGAATATCGCTCTGATATTCCTGATCAAGCGTAGAGACAACGACGGCAATGTGTGTGTGCTTCTTATTGGTGCTGTCTTTGTTCATTTCTGCTGTACCGCCGGTCTTTCGGCGTCTCCTTTCTTCAAAACTCAGATAAAAATGCATAATAATTATACCATATTATTTTTTACACAATGTGCAAAAACTGTTAAGATTTCATGAATTACAGGTAATTCTGCATAAACTTCTCGTAAAAATGTGCAGTACGGCTTACAGTTTCTTACCGCAGTGTGCACAGAAGATCTGACCCTGCGTGCAGGGCTTTCCGCAGTATGCGCAGAAACGGCTTGCAGCCGCTGCTCCATCCGTTTTTTCAGAAGCCGCAGGATTCTGTGTGCTGCCTGCCGGATTCTGTTCCTGACCGGTGGTATACCATGTTTCTGCGACCGGCTGGGGCGCAGGCTTGTTCTGGAATGTACCGTACTGTGGGATGAGCGCCTGACCGCAGGTCTGGCATGTATTCACGTTTGCAGCATAGGAGCGTCCGCAGTGCATGCATACCATGGCTGTGGGAACTCTTGAGGGCTGCGCAGGCTTGGGCGTTTCCGGAACAATTACAAGCTCAGGCTCTCTTGCACGCACCAGCTCGATTTCTGCCTGAAGCTCTGCAATGCGTTTTTCAGAAGTCAGAATGGATGCGATCTGCTGTGCAAATTCCGCATTCGGATCATTCTTGTGCTTTTCATAATACAGCTTGCCGATCTCCATGAGTGTATCCTGAATATTGCGCTTTTCGGTATTCTGCGCACTTGTCAGGGAACTGGCATCGGACATGTTTTTTACTTTTTGAGATACAATTTTTCCTGCATTGGTCACATTTGCGCTAAGTTTATCCATAAATGACATAGAAGTATACCTCCTTATGAGCATGAGTTTTTAAAATTTATACGAACTCTATTATAGTATATCATATTATCCACAAAAAATCAAGTGTCATTTTATTAAAAATCACTAATATTTTAAGTTTAATATACCAAATGTAATGCACCAATCATTAGTATCAAAAACAATGCACTGCCCCCAAAAGCGGGGCAGTGCCAAAATAACCTTTACAGAAAACCTGCACCGAAGCCAGCTTTGCTCGCCCTCACAGGTCATCTCATCAGCGGCGACCCGCCGCCTTATCAGAGAAATTCTATTTCCTGCACCGAAGCCGCCTTTGGCGGCGGCCTGCTTGGGAAACCAGCGATGCCCCGCTTGCCGCAGGCAAAGGGACATGCGTTCATGAATGCAACGGCTCGCCCTCACAGGACATCTGGTCAGCGGCGACCCGCCGCAGCGATGCCCCGCTTGCCGCAGGCAAAGGGGCATGCGTTCAGAAATGCAACGGCTTTCCCTCACAGGTCATCTCGTCAGCGGCGACCCGCCGCAGCAGCGCCGAGGAATGCGGCACCGATCAGACCTGCGTCATTTCCGAGCTTAGCGATGACAATTTCGGTATTCTTGGGGGAGTTTCTCGTGTAAACTTCCTTGGCAACGAGTGCCTTCATCGGAAGCAGAAGCGGATCGCCCTCATTGCACACGCCGCCGCCCACGCACAGCACGTCGGGCTGGAAGATATTGATGGTGTTGGTGATGCCGGCTGCGAGGCACTTGATGTAGAAATCCACCACTTCCTTTGCAGCGTCATCGCCCATGCGCATTGCGTCAAATGCAGTTCTTGCGGAAACCTTGCCGCCGCGCTCTGCAGTCAGGGCATGCATCTTGGAATCGGGGCATTCCGCCATCTTTTCCTTGGTCATGCGTACAAGACCCGTTGCAGAGGAGAACACCTCAAAGCAGCCCTTTCTGCCGCAGGAGCACTGTGGACCATCCACGGAAATCACAGTGTGACCGATCTCTGCGCCTGCAAAATTGGAGCCGGAGTAGATCTTTCCGTCGATCACGATGCCGCCGCCGACGCCCGTGCCAAGGGTGATGCAGACTGCGTTCTTTGCACCCTTTGCAGCACCTGCAACGTATTCGCCGTATGCTGCCGCATTTGCGTCATTCTCAATGAATACGGGCTTGTCAATGTGCTTGCGGATATATTCCACCATGGGGGTGTTCTCAAAGCCGAGGTTGTTGGAATATTCAATAATGCCTGTTTCGCTGTTGGCGATGCCGGGCGTACCGATGCCGATCCACTGGATGTCATCCATGCTGAGGTTTGCTTCCTCCACTGCCTTGATCGCCATTGCTGCCATGTCGTCCGCAATTTCCTGTGCGGGGCGGGGGCAGTTGGTTCTTGTGCTTGCCTTGGAAACGATGTTGTAGTTTTCGTCCACTACGCCTGCAACGATGTTGGTACCGCCCAGGTCAATGCCGATGTAGTATTTCATAAAATTTCCTCCTTATAATATCAGTGTTTGAATCACTGAACATTTACCTTTAATTTCAAATGGCTGCACGTCCGACGGAACAAATACGCTCGTACCCTTGACAAGCGGAAATTCCGTTTCACCGCAGCGCAGATATGCTTCGCCTCCAAGCACCAGAAAATGCCGGAAACGGGATGGCAAAATATGATCATCACTCTCCTGCAATACCGTGAGAACCATAAATGCGCTCCCCACATTGCCGATGATCCGATGTCCCGCAATGCCCGTATCGGGCGGTGCGGAATTGACCGTGGGCGTGAGCGTCGTCACGTCCAGAGCCTTCTCAATGTGCAGCTCCCTCGGTTTGCCGTCAGCTCCGACTCTGCCGTAGTCGAACACACGGTAGGTGATGTTGGAATTTTGCTGGATCTCCGCAAGCAGGATCCCCTTGCCGATGGCATGGAGCGTGCCTGCCGGAATGAAGAACACATCACCTGCCTTCACGGAAACACGCTTCACCTTGTCAAGCAGGGTGTTTTCCTCGATGGCACGGCGAAATTCCTCTTTTGTGAGTTCCTCCCGAAAACCGTAGATCAGCTCCGCATCGGGCTGCGCCTCCACAATGTACCAGATCTCCGTCTTGCCAAGTTCGCCCTCATGGGAGAGCGCATAGGCATCATCCGGATGTACCTGCACGGAAAGATTTTCCTTTGCGTCAATGAGCTTGATGAGTACGGGAAAGCGGTCGAACCGTTCCCGATTTGTGCCGAATGCTTCGGGGTGATCCCTGAGAAATTCCGTCAGCGTCCTGCCTTCGTATTCGCCGTCGGCGATGATGCTTTCACCGTCGGGATGGCACGACAGCTCCCAGCTTTCCGCAATGCGGCCGCTGTCGGAAATCTTGCCGTATTCCTGTAATCTGCTGCCGCCCCAGAGATAATCCTTGCAGGGGGCAATGAGTCGAAACGGCTTCATTGCGTCACCTCCACACTTGCAAGGGAAAACTCCGAGAGAAATTCCTCGTAGGTGCCGTTGTAGACATTCAGGTCGATGTATTTTTCGAGGCTGTCCACCTGCTTGCCGTCATAGCCTTCCAGCTCGCCCTTGTCGGAATACTGCCAGAATGCCCAGTCCTCCACGGGCTTGAAATAGGTGTTGCGCATCCAAAGCGGATAATCACCGTAATCACCGCCAAACAGATACTGGTAGTATGCCTTGGTGGTGGTGTAAATAATCGGCTTTACGCCGTAATATTCCTCCAGCGTATCGAGCAGGTCATCGAGGATCTCCCTCGTTTCCGCTTTGGAAAGGGGATCGGCGCCGTAGTTCCCGTAAAATTCCAGATCCACCACGGGCGGCAGATCATCGTCAAGCGGCCCGACGGTATTGATGAAATTCTGCGCCTGCGTTTCTCCGCTGCTTTCAAAGCTGAAGAAATGATACGCCCCTGCATAAATACCGTTTCTGCGGCATTCCTCCCAGTTGAATGCAAACAAGGGATCCTGATAGGAGCTTCCCTCGGTTGCCTTGATAAAGGCAAAGCTGACATCCTGCCCTGCGATCACGTCCCACTGGATATTCCCCTGATAGCGTGATACGTCCACGCCCATGACGGGATATTTTTCGGGATCCGGCACATTGAGCTTCAGCTTGCCCGTATAGACCATCCATGCGGTGATGCCGCCCCAGATCAGGGCAATGATCAGCAGCAGGAGGATGATCGCGCCAAAGATTCGTTTATATGATATTTTTCTGTTCTTCATGTGTTACTCTGCAATATCCCCCATGACGATGCCTCTGCCGTTGGTTGCAAAGTACACTCTGCCGTAGACGTTGCCGTCACCTGTGATGTAGGGCGTGAGATTGCCGAACAAATGCTGTTCATCATTGATGCGCACCCATGTTTTTGCCTTGTCGGTGGAACGATAGATGCCGTCACCCTGTCCGCCGCTTTCGCCCATGGCGTAGAGTACGGGATAATCGCCCTCCTTCTTCGGCGCACCGAAGCCGATCGCCTTGAAATCATTGCCCTTGATCACGGTAAAATGACTGCCGCTATCCTCGGATACCATCAGCAGGGAACCGCTTGCCAGCCAGATATGGCCTTCCTTTCCGGGAACGGTGTGGATGACCACATCATCGGACACCATCTGTCCCGTCTTTGTGAAATTCACACCGCCGTCGGTGGAAATGAAAAACTGTCCGTTGTAGGCTGCGTAGAATTTCTTGGGATTCATTCTGTCCGCTGCAATATCCGCACCGTAGCCGAGTCCCTTGACGTAGTACCACTTCTTTGTCTCCATATTGAAGAGATAGATATTGGAATTTCCCACAGTTCCGGGCGTCCAGATAAAGCAGCTTCCGTCCGCTGCCATGGAAACCTTGCCGCCCTCCGCTTTTTCAGGGGCATCCGCAGAGATCCATGTTCCGCCATCGGTGGTATACCACACGGGCTTGTTCTTGTCTGCAATGGTATAAACAGCGCAGTTTGCATTTTCGTAGGCAGCATCCAGATCCTCCGCTGTACCGCCCGACGCACTGCCCATATAATGTGCGTCATCGGGGCCTGCTGTCACATCGAGATGTGCAAATCCCGTAAGATCGCCCATAATCGAATAGAGCTGGGGTTCGCCCTCCCCGTAATTCGGGGAAGCCATCTGGAATACGGCGGTTTCCTCCAGACCGTATGCGTCAAACGCCACAGTTACGGGAGTTTGGCTGCCAAGCGCCGTCATATTCTGCGTGGTGTAGATGGTAGCACCCGTGCCATACATCACTTCGTCGGAATTGAAGGGATTGATGTTGATGTCGGTGATCCACCAGCCGAGCTTTGCCTCCTCACGTCCCCATGTCAGCCAGTCCGCACGGGAAACGTCCATGACATAATTTTTCTCACCTGTTTTGGTATTATGCATGCCCGTCCAAGTCTTGCCGCCGTCCGTGGTGCGGTAGATATTATCGCCCCGATCCGCCCAATAAAACAGCGTGCTGACCACCACGGTATCAGGATTCTGCTTATCAACGGAAATACCGCCAAATCCGCCGTATCTGCCGTCATCAAGATTCGGGGTAATATCGGTAAATACGCCGTCCTTGTACTTTGCAACCGCCGCATCACTGCAGTTTGCCATATTCGGGCCGCAGTTGTCGGAGTAGGAAAGATAGAGCGTGCCGTCAGCGGAAAAATCCGCCTGCAGGGGATACAGCCCCTGACGGAATACAGGGAGTGCCTCCCAGCTTGCACCGTTATCGGAGGAACGGTAAATGCACTGTCCGTTTGTTTCCGCAACGCCGACATAAACATCGCCGCTGTTCGGTTCAAATTCCACCCACATAATGCCGATGGTGTTATTTTCCTGCGAATAATCGCCCTTTGCCGGAAAGCTTGTGACCTCGTTCCACGTTTTTCCGAAATCCGTGGATTTGTACAGTCCCGCTTTTCTCGTGCCCAGATAGATCTCGCTGTTGTTTTTGGGATTGACCATCATGCGCTCGCCCGTACCTCTGCCGGAGCAGTTGCCGCCGCATTCAAAGGGCATGTCCACCTGCGTCCATGTCGTGCCGTAGTCCTCGGAAACGAGTACTGCGCCGTTTGAACCCATATAGGTGCCGCCCAGTACATACACACGCTTTGCGTCCACCGGATCTGCGGCAATACTCTCAATGCCGATGAGATTCCAGTTGTCAGAACCGAGGTGATCGGTGATGGCAACCCAGCGCTGTTCCGATTCTACCCAGCGGTAGGCACCGCCGATGTCGGTTCGGGCATAGACGAGGTTTTCCTCCGCTTCGCTGTAGACCATGCCCGTCACATAGCCGCCGCCGCCAATGGCAACGTTGCTCCATTTATACTGCACTTTTTGCTTTCCACCCTCGCAGCCTGTAGCTGCGAGCAGCATTCCGCTGAGAAGAAAAGCAGTAATAATTTTTCGTTTCTTCATGGATTCCTCCTTGTTATGAGATCACGCTGCGTGCAATATCCACCGCACCCTTAGCGTCCTTTGCGTAGAAATCCGCACCGATTTTTTCAGCGTAATCCGCTGTCAGAACTGCGCCGCCCACCATGATCCTGCATTCGGGACAGCGAGCTTTTACAAGCTGTATCGTTTCCTCCATGGAGGGAAGTGTTGTTGTCATGAGCGCCGAAAGCCCCACAAGCGGTGCATGATGCTCCGCAGCCGCCTGCGCAACCGCTTCGCAGTCCACATCCTTGCCAAGGTCGATCACCCTGTAGCCGTAATTTTCCAGCAGCACCTTCACGATATTCTTGCCGATGTCGTGGATGTCACCCTTGACAGTGGCAATCACGATCGTGCCGCTGCTCACACTCTCCGTACCGCTTTCGCAGAGGTGATTGCGGATCACCTCAAATGCGCTCTGCGCTGCGGATGCAGCGGAAATCAGCTGCGGCAGGAAGATCTTTCCCGTTTCAAATTCCGCACCTGCTTTATCAAGCGCAGGAATAAGCTGGGCATTCACAATTTCCATCGCAGGCATTTCCTGCAGCAGTGCAGTCGTCAACTGCGCCGCTTCGCTCTTGAGTCCTGCGGAAATCGCTTCGCCAAGCGTCATATTCTTTGCTGCCGCCATGGGTGCAGCGGGCGTTTCACCGCCATAATGCGAAATAAATTCCACGGCGTTTTGATCGAAATTGGCAAGCAGCCTGTAGGCTCTCACTGCCCCCGTCATGCTCTCCGTGTTGGGATTGATGATCGGCAGATCAAGTCCTGCATGCAGTGCCATTGTCAGAAATGTTCTCGTGACAAGCTCACGATTGGGCAGTCCGAACGAAATGTTCGACACGCCAAGCACCGTGCGCAGTCCCAGCTCCTGCTTGACTCTCGTCAGAGCCGAAAGCGTTTCCATCACGCCCTCCTGCTCGGCGGATGCCGTCAGCGTCAGGCAGTCGATGTACACGTCCTCACGGCGGATGCCAAGCTCCAGTGCTCTGTCCAGAATGCGCTTTGCAATGGCAAATCTGCCCTCCGCCGTTTTCGGAATGCCATTCTTGTCAAGCGTCAGTCCCACCACGGCTGCACCGTATTTCTTCACAAGCGGAAGGACAGTGTTCAGGGACTCCTCCTCGCCGTTGACGGAATTGACAATGGCCTTGCCGTTGTAGATTCGCAGTCCTGCCTCCAATGCGGCAGGCTTCGTTGTATCAAGCTGCAGCGGAACATCCGTGATGCCCTGAATTGCCTTCACAGCGCTTTGCATCATCTCGGCTTCGTCAATGTCGGGCAGTCCCACATTCACGTCTAAAATGTCGGCACCTGCCTGTACCTGCACGATCGCCTGATTCAGAATATAGTCAATATCATGCTCCAGAAGTGCCTGTTTGAAGCGTTTTTTGCCCGTCGGATTGATCCTCTCGCCGATGATTCTCGGCATGTCGATCACAACGGTTCTGTTCGCCGAGCAGACCGCCGCAGGAATGGTTACGCTGCGCTTTACGGGCTGCATCGTGCGGATTTGTCCGGCTGCCGCACGAATATGATCGGGCGTTGTACCGCAGCATCCGCCGAAAATCACCGCACCCATCTCTGCAAAGGGCTGCATGCATGCCCCGAAGCGTTCGGGCGCAAATTCATGCTTTCCTGTGACAGGGTCGGGAAGTCCTGCGTTGGGCTTGACGATCACGGGGAGATTTGTCCATTTGCAAAGCTCCTGCACGATGGGGACAAGCTCCTCCGGGCCGAGCGAGCAGTTCACGCCGATGGCGTCCACGCCCAGTCCTTCGAGTGTGAGCGCCATTGCGGAAATTTCGCAGCCTGTGAAGGTTCTGCCGTTTTCCTCAAAGCTCATGGTGACGAAAATCGGCTTGTCACCGCATTCCTTTGCGGCAAGCACACCTGCACGAACCTCCAGAAGGTCGGTCATGGTTTCAAATATGTACAGATCTGCGTCCTTTCCGGCTTCGATCTGTTCACGGAAAATATCGTAAGCTTCCTCAAATTTCAGCGTTCCCGTCGGTTCCAGAAGCTGTCCGATTGGCCCGATGTCAAGCGCAACGAGGGTATTTTCGCCTGCGGCTGTCCTTGCATTCTGAATGGCAGCGGAGATGATCTCCTGCACGGATTTACCCGTTTTCGCCATTTTCAGGCGATTTGCGCCGAAGGTGTTGGTATATATCACATCCGCACCTGCTTGGATGTAGGCACGGTGAATGTTCTGTATGAGTTCGGGATGGGTAAAATTCAGCATTTCGGGAATGCCGCCCATTTCCAGTCCGCCTGCCTGCAGCATGGTACCCATGCCGCCGTCCAGCATCAGAAATCCCGATTCTAAAAGCGTATTTACGTTCATTTGCAATGCGCTCCTTTCGCCCGATAGGGGCAGGTATTCACAAGATTACACGCAGCACAGCCCTTTCTGTGCCGTCCGACGGGCTTTTCCGAAAGCCCGATGATTGCCGTGACCGATTTTCTCGGAATCAACAGTCCGCTTTCGCTCACGCACACGCCGACTTTCCGCTGTGCATCGAGAGCGTCAAGGAAATCCCCCTGCAGCTGCAGCGGAAGATCCCCATAGCCGGGGCTGAACCGCCATGTCGCATGATAATCCGAAAGTCCTGCGAGAATTTCCGTTTCCGCAAGGTCGCAGACCTGCTCAATTGCGGCGCTTGCCAAAGCATCCGTCAGCAATCCTGCGGTCACATCCTCCGCCTGCGCCGTGCGCACGGCACGGTCAGCGCCCTGCGACAGCGTTGCACAAAACAGCACCGCATGGCTGCATCCTTCCAGATGCGCAGCAATATCCGTCCCCGTCAGCAGCAGACGGGATCCTTTGCAGGCAATGCCGGCATCACAGGATTCCAGCGGATAGACACGGTGGATATACCTTGGTGAAATCACGGAAAGCAGCCGTTTTTCGCACGCATCCGCAAGTGCGGAAAGCGGAGCATCCGCATCTCCACGCATCCCTGCGTAGCGCAGCGCCTGACTGCGGTCGATACTGCCGAGGGTCATCACAGGCTTCTGCCCAGAATGCCCGAAACGGCTTCGGTGATACGTTTTGCAACGTAGGGGTTGTTCATGGTGTACAGGTGGATGCCATCCACACCGTTTGCCACGAGATCGACGATCTGGTCAACGGCATAGGCAATGCCTGCGTCACGAATTGCCTCGGGGCTGTGTCCGAAGCGCTGCATCATCACGGTGAATTTTCTCGGCAGGCTTGCGCCGCACAGGCTCACCATGCGGTTGATCTGCGCCGCATTCACCACGGGCATGATGCCTGCTTCAATCGGCACGTTAATGCCGATAATGTCGCATTTTTCACGGAAATCATAGAAATGCGCATTGTCAAAAAAGAGCTGTGAAATCAGATGGGATGCGCCCTTGTCCACCTTTTCCTTGAGGTGACGAAGGTCATCCGCAGCCGTTCTTGCCTCGGGATGCACCTCGGGGTAGCATGCGGCTGAAATATGGAAATCACCCTCACGGCGGATAAATTCGATCAGGTCGGATGCGTATTTGAAATCATCCTTTTCGGGGCGGTCGGGGCTTTTGTCGCCGCGCAGCGCCAGAATATCGGTGATGCCGTGCGCTTTGAAATCCTGAAGCACCGTCGAAATTTCCTCCTTCGTGTAGGAAATGCAGGGAAGGTGCGCCACGGGCTTGATGCCGTATTCGTGCAGCAGCTTTGCGCACAGCTCACAGGTGAGCGCACCGCCGTTGAGTCCGCCGCCTGCGCCGTAGGTCACGCTGATGAAATCTGGTTTGAGCGATGCAAGCTCCGCAAACGCATTCGAAACGCTCTCCACGGGGGAAGTGGGCTTCGGGGGGAATACCTCAAATGAATAAATCGGTTTCTTTTCCATATATCCACATCACTTTCTTGTCGGGTTTCAGTCATTATTCTATCGTCCAGTCTATTTCCGCAAAGCCGTGGCTTCTGAGAAAATCATTTGTCTTTGAAAAATGCCTGCATCCAAAAAATCCTCTCGTCGCTGAAAGGGGACTCGGATGGGCGGATTTCAGAATCAAGTGGCAGGGATTGGTCAGGACATCCTCCTTCTTTGCGGCATGTGCGCCCCAGAGCAGGAACACGATGGGATCCTCACGGACATTGAGCAGCCGAATGATGCTGTCGGTGAACTGCTCCCAGCCCTTGCCGTGATGGCTTGCCGCCTGTCCGTCACGAACGGTCAGGACGGTGTTGAGCAGCAGCACGCCCTGTTTTGCCCAGCTTGTCAGTTCTCCGTGCCTGCCGAGGTTGTCGATACCCAGATCCTCACGGATCTCCTTATAGATATTCACAAGGGACGGCGGCGGCTGTACGCCTTTTTTGACAGAAAAGCTCAGTCCGTGCGCCTGTCCTGCGCCATGGTACGGATCCTGTCCGAGGATCACCACACGCACACTGCTGTAGGTAGTGTATTTCAGGGCGTTGAAGATGTCATACTGATTGGGATAGATCGTTGTTGTGCGGTATTCCTCCGCTAAAAATCGCCGTAATTCCTGATAATACGGCTTTTCCAGTTCCTCCGCAAGCAGGACATCCCACTCGTTGCCGAAATGTACCATGTTTCCGCCTCCTTTTTTTTGCATATACAAATTTATTATAGCATAAATTTACTGCAATTACAAGGGGAAATTTGAAATAATCACGGGAATCCGAAATTGTTCAGGCAATCCCATGCGGTGCTTCCATAAAAAAGCACCACGGGGAAATCCCGTGGTGCTACGGCTGATCATTCAGAACAGATCTTCATTTGTAACTGCATCAAAATATGCTACTGCCTTGCCGCACGCTTCACAATAATAGGTTTCTGCAACATGCGAAAGCTGTACGGTGTTTTTCGGAATGATTCTCTCAATATCCTCCTCCGAAACCCATCTCGGTCCCTGAAAGAACTTTATAAACGCCGACAGATCATCGCTGAAGCGAATCTCCCCCTTCTGCATTTCCTTTTCACAATACGGACACTTCATAAAACGCCTCCTGTGGTTTCCATTGATGACAATCAGCCGTTTTGATTCCTCAAAACGGCTGTAATTCTCGTTTATTTTGAGCGTCTGCGGCTGCCGTTCTTGCGGTCGGTGTTGCGCTTGATGTCGCACATACGCTCCTCGCTGTTCTGCTTGAAACGGCTCATCATGTCCTCAAATGTCATCTCGGACTGCGGCTTCTGGGGCTTGGGTTCCCATACAATGCCCTTATCACGCTCCGGTCTGCGCTGACGAGGCTTCTGTGCGGGCTTTTCTTCCTCCGGCACTGCC
>SVNQ01000022.1 GCA_015066865.1 Ruminococcus sp. | reverse complement strand
TGCACGTACTCATGAAGAATTAACCGCAGTTGCCGAGCTATGGTATAAAGTTGGTTGGAGAACACATGTCGTTTCAAACGAAGAAATTGCTTGCAACGGCTGTTCTTCTCATAAGCAATGTACATACCAGTTAGTGGAATGCACAAAAGAGCATAGAGTAAGTAAATGCAACCAATGCGATGAATTTCCGTGTGCAAAGATTCATGCCATGTTGGAGCGCTCTGCAGAGTATGCTAAAAGATGCAAAGAAATGTTCTCGGAACAAGAATACTGTGTTTTGAAAAAAGCGTTTTTTGATAAAGAGAATAATTTAAAGAAATGATCAAATTCCAATTTATCGAACTGAATATCATTACATCGCCGTCCGTGTGAAATCACGGACGGCTTTTGCCGATTTCACAATAAAAAACCGTGGTGCAAAGGTCCGCTTCCTTTGCCTAAATCAAGCTTGGCGGATAAGACACCCGAAATATATTCCTTTGCAAGCCTTACCGACTGCTTTAAATCATACCCCTTGGCAAGATTTGAAGCGATTGCACTTGACAGCGTACAGCCCGTTCCGTGCGTATTGGGATTGTCGATACGCACTCCCTCAAACCACGTCGTTTCGCCGTTTTCATAAAGCAAATCATCGGCATCACTGATACTGTGACCGCCTTTGAGCAGAACTGCACAGCCGTAGGATTTGTTGATATGTCCTGCGGCTTTTTCCATATCAGCTTTGCTTGCAATTTTGATTCCCGACAGCACCTCCGCTTCGGGAATATTAGGCGTAATCACGGAAGCTATGGGTAATAGTTTCGCTTTCAGCACAGCTACCGCATCTTCTGAAATCAGCCTTGCACCGCTTGTGGCAATCATTACAGGGTCAACCACGATATTTCTTGCTTTGTAAAAGCTTAGCCTTTCCGAAATTACCTCAATAAGCTCTGCATTTGCGACCATCCCCGTCTTGACCGCATCGGGAAAAATATCCGTGAATACGGCATTTATCTGCTGTCCGAGAAATTCGGGTGTGACTTCTGAAATTGCGGTAACGCCCATAGTATTCTGGGCAGTGAGGGCAGTGATAGCACTCATTCCGTAAACTCCGTTTGCAAGCATTGTCTTTAAATCCGCCTGAATACCCGCACCGCCGCTGGAATCACTGCCTGCAATGGTGAGGGCGGTTTTAATTTCGCTGCAATTCATGGAACGCCTCCCTTAATTCCTCTGCGGCAGCCTTCGGGTTATCTGCTTTCATAATTGCCGAAACAACACAGATCCCGTCGATTCCGCTGTTTTTCAGAACGTGGATATTATCCTTATTCAAGCCACCGATAGCATTGACCTTTATCGGAACAGCCTTCACGATTTCTTTCAGCGTGTCAACACTTGTCAGCACAGTTTTAACCTTTGTGGTGGTTGGGTATATTGCACCTACTCCGAGATAATCCGCACCCTGTTCATAAGCTTCAAGTGCCTGCGGAACGGTCTTTGCGGTTGCTCCGACGATTTTATCCCCACCCATAAGCTGTCTTGCAAGTTTGACTGGCATATCGGACTGACCGACGTGAACGCCCTCGGCATTTACAGCCAAAGCAACATCCACCCTGTCGTCAATAATAAGCGGAATATCGTATCTTTGCGTGATTTCGTGTACCTTTTGAGCAAGCACAAGATATTCCTTTGTTGTCCTGTCCTTTTCACGAAGCTGAATGAGCGTGACTCCGCCCTTGCAGGCTTCTTCCACACGATGTAAGAACTCTTCCTCGCTGTAATTTGTGCTGTCGGTGATAAAATACATCATTGTATCAAAGTTTTTCATACGCACCTCACATATAGATATAATCGTTAAGCACAGGCTGTAAGCCCTCTGCGGCAATGTCCTTGTACATCACATCAAGCGGTCGAGCATCGTTTATCTCGAACTGCTCATCACCCTCTGTGCCGTCTGATTCCTTGCCATTGTACTTGCTTTCATGGTCGCCTATTCCCGTGGAAACACCTGCGGAAACCTTTGTTGCGGCAATCTTTACAATGCCGTTTCTAAAACTCTCGCTTTCTCTTGAAGAAACGGTAATTCCAACAAAAGGCAGGAAAATTCTGTATGCACAGATAATCTGGCAAAGCTGTGTTTCATGCACATCAAGGGGATTGATTTTGTCATTGTTGATGATGGGGCGTAATCTCGGACAGGACAGCGACATTTCAGCGTGCGGATATTTACGCTGTAAGAAATAGACGTGCAGGGCACTTGCAAGTGCGTCCTTTCGGAAATCGGAAAGCCCCAGAAGTGCCGAGAATGCAACACCTCTCATTCCACCCAGAATTGCCCTTTCCTGTGCATCAAAGCGGTATGGATACACACGCTTATGACCGAGCAGATGAAGCTCGGAATAGCGGTCGCTGTTGTAGGTTTCCTGAAATACTGTGACATAATCCGCACCGCATTTGTGGAGATACTTGTATTCATCCACGTTCACGGGATAAATTTCAAGTCCGACCATACGGAAATATTTTCGTGCAAGCTTGCAGGCTTCGCCAATGTATTCGATATTACTCTGGCTGCGGCTTTCGCCCGTGAGAATGAGAATTTCCTCCATGCCGCTTCTCTGGATGATCTGCATTTCACGTTCAATCTGCGCCATATCCAGCTTCATGCGATTGATGTTGTTGTAGCAGTTGAAGCCGCAGTAGACGCAGTAATTCTCGCAATAATTTGCAATATACAGCGGTGTGAACAGATACACGGTGTTGCCGAAATGCTTGGATGTGGTCTGTCTTGCACGCTGTGCCATCTGTTCCAGAAACGGCTGTGCGGCAGGGGATAAAAGTGCCTTAAAATCCTCAATCGTGCAGGTTTCATGCTCCAATGCCGCATTCACGTCCTTTGCAGTATAACGAGAATGATCGTAGTTGTCCATTTCAGACAGCACCTTTTCCATGATGTCGGAATTGATCTGTTCCATACCGTCCATATATTCCATGTGATCGGTACGGCTTGCAGGATCGGTTTCAAGGCGGTGCTTCTTTTCAAGGGCGGAGGGAGAAAGGTGCTTACCATCCACAAAAAATCTGTTGTCCATTATGCACCTCAATCTCTCAAAAAGCCTGTCAGCGGGTCGGAAGCGGAAGCTCCTCTTGTCAGCACTCGTCCGAGTCCCGAAAGGTATGCTTTTCTCCCTGCTTCAACTGCATTTTTGAAAGCTGCCGCCATCATCGGCAAATCGCCCGCTGTTGCAAGAGCCGTGTTTGCCATAATTGCCGCCGCACCCATTTCCATCGCCTCGCAAGCCTGTGACGGCCTGCCGATCCCTGCATCCACGATGACGGGCAGGTCGATTTCATCAACTAAAATCTGAATGAAATCCCTTGTGGCAAGCCCCTTGTTTGAGCCGATCGGGGCGGCAAGCGGCATGACTGCTGCTGCACCTGCATTCACCAGATCTCTTGCCGCATACAAATCAGGGTACATATACGGCAGTACCACAAAGCCCTCATTTGCGAGGATTCCGGTCGCTTTGATCGTTTCGTTGTTGTCGGGGAGAAGATATTTCGTGTCACGCATAATCTCGATTTTCACAAAATCTCCGCACCCGATTTCACGGGCAAGTCTTGCGATACGAATCGCTTCCTGCGCTGTTCTGGCTCCCGATGTATTGGGAAGCAAAGTAACCCCTTTCGGTATGTAGTCAAGGATATTCTCCTGTTCCTTAGTGTTTGCACGGCGTACCGCAAGGGTAATAATTTCTGCACCTGCGTCACGCACAGCCGCTTCAATAAGATTAAGGGAATACTTTCCTGAACCAAGAATAAAGCGTGAACCAAATTCGTGTCCGCCTAAAATAAGCTTATCTTCCATCATAAATTCCTTTCTATACTTCCAATTTTCCTGCGATAATACGCAAAGCTGTGTTCGCCTGATGTGCGGCACAGAGCATGACTCGTGGAGCGAAAAGCGTTCCGTCGTCAGCTACATCGTTCATTCCATCGCCGCAGATATACAGCCGTTTTCCAAGCTTTCTTGTCATGATTGTGTTGCCTGTGTGCAGTCCTGACATTCCCGATGATGCAACGATATATTTTTCGGGGTAACGCTCTGCAATACCATTCACCAGCATCGACTTGCACTCGGCATCATCAAAGCATTCGCACACAATATCGCAATCAGCGATAAGCGAGAGGTTTCCCTCTGTGAGTTTTACTGTATGCGTTATGACATTGCAGTAGGGGTTAATCTCTGCAAGCGTCTGCTTCATAGCGTCCGTCTTGCACATACCAAGCTGTGAAACTTTATACTGCTGACGATGCAGATTTGATATATCCACCCTGTCGAAGTCAATGAGCAGAAGCGTTCCCATACCTGCTCTTGCAAGGGAAATCGCCACATTTGAACCGAGTCCCCCCAGTCCGCAGACCGCAACGCAGCTTGATAAAAATTTTTGCTGCAGCTTTGCTCCGTGCCGCTGTTCGAGGGCAAGGAGCCATTCTTCTTTTGTCATATTAACCACCTCCCACAAAGCTGACAATTTCAACGCAGTCACCCTCTTGTAAGAGGGCACTTTCATACTGTGACTTCGGCAGAATATCTCCGTTCAGCTCAACCGCTACACGCTTTATATCATAGCCGTTTTCGGCAAGGTATTCCGCAACCGTTTTGTCTGCAAGATTCCATTCCTCTCCATTGATTTTCACCATGTTCTCACCTCCCCAAAAATAAAAAAGGAAGCTACCGATTTCGATAACTTCCCAAAATGCACATAAAAAATGCACCGACGTGCAAGCGTCAGTGCTTTACAGTCGTCCCTACGTTGGCATTATCCAAATCAGGTTATCGGTCGGAGGTCATACCTCCCTCTCAGCCTGTAACACAAGCTCCCGTGTTTGTATCCATTCACGGCATACCACTCCTGCTCATACAGCATCCTGTCTCACACTCGGGCATCCCGTCTGTTAAATTATAATTTTATTATACACCATCTGCATAGAAAATGCAAGAGGAATTTTGATTTTTTAAATTTTTTTATAGTGAGAAATTTTTTCAAAAACCTATTGACAAATTCTGAGAAATGGTGTATAATATTATCGAGATGATATTAACATCTTGATAATAACGCAAAGGAGGGCTTCCGCTGAACCATTCAGAAGAAATGATCTTTCTCGAAAATTATAACATCGAGGACTACGACAGACCGTCCGTTACGGTCGATATTGCGGCATTCTCAATCCGTTCGGACGAAAACGAAAACTACAAGCGAGATTCCGTTCAGAAGCTTTCTCTCCTTCTGATACAAAGAGGCGTTCACCCCTATAAAGACTGCTGGGCACTTCCCGGAGGCTTTGTCAGAAAGGGTGAAACTATTGAGGAATGTGCCATGAGAGAAATCACAGAGGAAGCAGGTATCACCCCGAATGCGCTCATGCCCGATGCTGTGTTCAGCAGTCCCGGACGTGATCCGAGAGGATGGATCATCTCAAATACCTTTGTTTCGGTAATAAGCGAGGAAAGCCTCAACGCTCACGGTGGCGATGATGCGGCGGATGCAAAGTGGTTTGATGTGGAATTTACTGTAAACGGCGAGGATGCAGTTCTTGTGCTTCGCTCCGCGGAAAGCCTCATAACGGCAAAACTCAGAATGAAATCAGTCAAATTCGGCTACCCACACTTCGAAATCATCGACAGCGGAGGTCTTGCATTTGACCATGCTGAAATGATTGCCTGTGCACTTTACCGTCTCAGAAGCATTATTGAGAATTTCGATATTATCTTCGATTTTCTCCCCGAAAAATTCACCCTTTCCGCCCTGCAGAGAGTGCAGGAGGCGATACTGAACACACCCCTTCTGCCTGCGAATTTCCGCAGAAAGGCATCACCCTATATTGAAGAAACCGACGAATATCTGACAGGTGCAGGACACCGTCCCGCAAAGCTTTTCAGAAGAAAACAAGGAGGATAACACCATGAAAAAGACTTTGATCGTAATTGACATGCAGAATGACTTCATCGACGGTTCACTCGGTACTGCCGAAGCTGTTGCAATTGTAGCGAATGTAAAGGCAAAAATTGATGCGTATAAAGCCGCAGGCGGTGAAATTATATTCACAAGAGATACGCACGGCGAAAATTATCTTGATACTCCCGAAGGAAAAAAGCTTCCCGTTGTGCACTGCATTCAGGGCACGCAGGGCTGGGAGATTTCCGAAAAGCTCTGCACGGAGGGCTGTGATATCATCGACAAGCCAAGCTTCGGCTGGACGAAGTGGAATGAGAGAAGCTTTGAGGAAATCGAGCTTGTGGGACTTTGCACCGACATCTGCGTTATCTCGAATGCACTTATTTTGAAAGCATTCTTCCCCGAAGCCGAAATCACCGTTGACGCTTCCTGCTGTGCGGGAGTAACGCCCGAAACGCACAATGCAGCTCTTATGGCAATGAAAATGTGTCAGATCAATGTGATTGGAGAGTGATCTATAATGCTTAAAATCAATGGCAGGGAAATCGTGCAGGGAAGCTTTCCCGACGGTACGCTTTTGGTGAAGTATGCGCCTGAAAAGGACTGCGGATATGCCGAAATTGACTGGTACTATGAAAATGACCGTGAGTTTGTAACCCTCATGTACCTCACAAAGCACCTGAATGCTCACGGAATCGGCAGAATCAAACTGTTCATGCCCTATATTCCCAACGCACGGCAGGACAGGGTGAAATCTGACGAGGACGTTTTTACGCTGAAATATTTTGCTCAGGTGATAAATTCACTGAATTTCGAATCAGTAACAGTCCTTGACCCTCACTCAACCGTAAGTGAGGCACTGATTGACAGACTTGTTGTTCGGACACCGAAGGAAAACGTCCGCTGCGTGATTGACGAAATCATGCGGAATGAAGGTGCTGAGCCGTTTATGTTCTATCCCGATGAGGGGGCTTCCAAAAGATATTCGGGAATGGTAACGCTTCCCTATGCGTTTGGTATTAAGAAGCGTGACTGGAAAACAGGAAAAATCCTCGGACTTGATGTGTCGGGCAATATTGAGGAAATCAAGGGCAAAAGCGTACTCATCGTTGACGATATATGCTCAAAGGGCGGTACATTTCTCTTCTCAGCCAAAAAGCTGAAGGAACTTGGTGCGGAGCATATTTACCTTTACATTTCCCACTGTGAAAAAGCAATTCTCAGCGGTGAACTCATTACAAGCGGTCTTATTCAGAAAATTTACACAACGGACAGTATCTGCAATTTCAAGCACGAACTGATAAATATTATACCATGCGGAAAAGGAGCTGAAAATCATGAAAATTATTAATCCCATGCTTCTGTGTGACTTCTATAAAACAGTCCACAGCGATATGATCAATCCGAAGATGACGAAGTCCATGTCCTACTACACACCACGAATGAGCAGAGTGAAACGCTGGGATACGGTGGTTATGTTCGGACTTCAGATGTTCTGCAAGACATGGCTTATCGACTATTTTAATGACAATTTCTTTGCTCTTGCCGAGGATGAGGTTGTTGCGGAATACGAAAGAGTACTCGACGCTTCACTGGGAAAGGGGATATACAGCTCGGAGAAAATCAGAAAGCTTCACCGTCTGGGCTATCTTCCTGTTGAAATCATTGCACTTCCCGAAGGTGAGCTTGTACCGATTCGTGTTCCCATGTTCGGAATCACAAATACCCACGATGATTTTGCATGGCTTCCGCAGGCTCTCGAAAGCCTGATATCCGCAGAAATGTGGTATCCCCAGATTACGGCAACTGTCGGAAAGACCTACCGTGACATTGTAAATAAATACTACGGCGAAACCTGCGACGACAGTACTCCCCGTGCAAAAGCACTGGGTGCATTCGATTTCAGAGGCGATATGTGCGTAGATGCGGCACTGAAAGCAGCGGCAGGCTGGTGTATGTCCTTTGTAAATACAGCGACAGTACCTGCCATTCCGTACCTTGAAAGCATGTTTGGCTGTGACTGCACAAAGGAGCCGGTTGCTTACGGTGCAGTCAGCACGGAGCATTTTGTGATGTGCTCGAATTATGCGGCTGACGGCGATGAAATCACCTTCCTCAGAAGAATGCTTACGGAGCTTTACCCGAATACAAGCTTTTCATGCGTACTTGACAGCTACGACTACTGGAATGTGATTGACAACATTCTCCCTCAGCTTCATGATGAAATTCTCGCTCACAACGGCTGTATGCTTATGAGAGGCGATTCGGGAGACTGCGTTGAAGTTGTAACAAAGACCGTTTTCAAGCTGTGGGAGCAGTTCGGCGGAACGGTAAACAACAAGGGTTATAAGGTTCTCGACCCCCATGTAAAGGCTATTTATGGCGACAGTATTACAGTACAGAGGTGCGAGGAAATCTACCGTATTCTCAAGGAAAACGGCTTTGCCTGCTCGAATGCGGTACTTGGTGTAGGTTCATTTTCGATGCACTGCATCGAAGAGGACAATATCCTCAAGCCCTTTACAAGAGATACATTCAGCTCATGCATCAAGGCTTGCTATGCAGAAATTGACGGAAAGTGCTATCCCATATTCAAGAACCCAAAGGAAGGCGGCTTCAAGAAAAGTCAGCGCGGACTTTGCTTCGTCTATAGGGACGAGAACGGAAACCTTGCCTACAAGGATGGCTATACATCTGAGGATATTCCGCAGGGCAATCTCCTTGAACCTGTTTTCAGGGACGGCAAGCTGCTCAAGGAATACACGCTCAGCGAAATCAGAAGCAAATTAAACGGGGGTAATTTCTGATGAACTATTCATTCAATGTGAAGGAAACAACAGAAAAAGCGGCACAGTGGATCCGTGACTTCTTTGAGAAAAACGGCAAAGGCTGTAATGCGGTTATCGGAATCTCAGGCGGCAAGGACAGTTCCATATGTGCGGCGCTGTGCGTGGAGGCACTCGGAAAAGAACGTGTGATAGGCGTTCTTATGCCGAATGGTGAGCAGAGCGATATTGATATGGCAAGACTTCTTGTGGAGCATTTAGACATTAAGGCTGTGGAGGTCAATATCAACGAAGCTTATAAAGCTGTACTCAGCGGGATTGAAAATGCAAAGCCTGTAAACGGCTTCGAAATGGACGGTCTTTCAAATCAGACCATCGTAAACCTCCCTCCGCGACTGCGAATGGCGGTACTTTATGCCGTTAGTCAGAGCTGTAACGGACGTGTTGCAAACACCTGCAACCTCTCTGAGGACTGGGTGGGTTATTCCACACGCTATGGTGATTCTGTAGGGGATTTCGGTCCTCTTGCAAGACTTACCGTTGCCGAGGTCAAGGAAATGGGAAGATTTCTCGGACTTCCCGAGATTCTTGTTGATAAAGTTCCCTCGGACGGTCTCTGCGGTAAAACAGACGAGGATAATCTCGGCTTCACTTATGCAGTTCTTGACAGATATATCCGCACGGGAGTATGCGAAAATCCCGAAACAAAGGCGCTCATAGACGAAAAACACGCTAAGAATAAATTCAAGCTTGAGCTTATGCCCTGCTTTGAATACCAGCCGAGGAGAGAAAACGAGTAGAAATTACGAAATGGCAGAAAATATAATTATTCAACGGGGAAGGCTATTCTATTGAATCGCCGATGTATGCAGCGAGTTCTATGGCAGATGGTTGCCCTTGGTCAATAGGGAGCGCAAAAGAGCAGGCAATGCTGTTCGTGAACAATCATCAGCTTGCAAATGCATATTATCAAAAAGTCAGATATGGAAAATAAGAAAAGTACAGCCAAGCTCATCGCTTGGCTGTACTTTTTTATTCCATCAAAAAAAGCTGGTCGTTTTTGGCGTGCTTTCTGTAATCCTGATTGCATTGTATAATTCTTCCAAATTAGCTTCGAAACTATTGACAAGTTGTGGGATTTCCTGTATAATAAAGGCAGGATTTTCAAATTTTTGTTAAAAAACTTGGAAGGAGGCGATTCCTATCGCACGAGGAGCAAGAAACCGTCCGACAAAAGAGATGGTGATACAATTAGTTTCGAAGCGATTTATGGAGAATGGATATACCGCAACCGACAAACTCTCCATCGCCAAAGAACTTGGCATCAGCACGGGGAACATCAACTTTCACTACCCGACAAAGGAGCATCTGCTCACGGCATTTGTCAAAGAGCTCTGCGGCTTTCAGTGGCGGCTGATCGACCTGCTTGAGCAGGAGGACAAGTCACCGCTGCTGGCTCTGTGCGTCGAATTTGCCACGATGGCAGCGGTCGCCGAGGAGAACGAAGCCATGCGGGATATCTACCTGTCCGCCTATACTTACCCAATGCCCCTTGCGGTCATCCGTGAGAATGATGTGCGCAAGACAAAGCAGATCTTTTCTGAGTTCAACCCCGACTGGACGGATGAACAGTTTATCGTTATGGAGAACCTGTACTCCGCCATAGAATATGGTATGTTCTCATCGGCAGGGCAGGGGAGTGTCAGCCTTGATATGCGCATTGCCTGCGGACTCGATGCCGCCATGCGGCTGTACAATGTTCCGGAAGCGCTGCGCAATCAGAAGATCGAAAAGATCATTGCCATGGATTACAGAAGTCTTGGGAGGCGGATCCTTTGGGACTTTCAGGATTACATTACCGCCGTGAACTGGCAGGCGGTTGAAAACGCAAGACAGAGCAAACGCAAAACGACATCCAAAAAGGAGGAAACCATATGAGAAGCAGATTTAAAAGAATACTGGCGTTTACAGCATCACTGGCAATGTGCGGTACGATGCTGCTGCAGCTTCCGCAGGGAACATTCGATTCCCGCCTGCACGTTTCGGCGGCACAGGAGGCGGTTGCCATTGATGCGCAAAACTTCCCCGATGCGCAGTTCCGCAGCTATGTGGACGAGAAATTTGACACTACGGATGATGATGGCATTCTGTCACCCTATGAAATTGAGCTGGTTTCGGAAATCAGCATCATCCATCAGGGCGTTGAAAGCCTGAAGGGTGTGGAATATTTCACAGAACTGAGGAATCTGAAATGTTACGACAACGCCCTGACCGCCCTTGATGTGAGCGCCTGTACAAAACTGGAGTCTCTCGACTGCAATCACAACGCCCTGACGACGCTTGATGTCAGCGGCAGCACAAAACTGCGTAGTCTGCACTGCGACACAAATCCACTGACATCCCTCAATGTCAGCGGCTGCACAGCGCTGTATTGGCTGGAGTGCAGCAATAACAGCCTGACTACCCTCAATGTCAGCGGCTGTACGGCATTGGAAAATCTGGACTGCAGCAATAACAGTCTGACCTCCCTTGATGTCAGCGAATGCACCGCATTGGAAGATCTGGACGGCAGGAACAATCCCCTCCTTTCCGTCAAAGCAGGTGCGGGCTTCAGGGATGTTGATCTGTCCCCCTTGCTTGCAGTTGTCACACTGGAGGATTCGGTGGAGCTTGCGCAGTACGGCATTGAAGAAGCGAAGATTTCAAACCTCACCGGCGCTGAAATCGTGGACGGTGCGATCGTTCCGGAAAACACGCTTGGTGCGGTGACCTACACCTACACAGTCCTCGACGGCTTGACCATGGACTGTACGATTTCGTTCGGTGTTCCGATCAACGCAACGATTTTCCCCGACTATTCCCTGCGCAGCTATGTGGATGAGGAATTTGACACAACGGATGATGACATTCTGAGTGCGGACGAGATCGCTGCAGCGAAGTCCATCGTCATCATGGGTGCTTCCAACCTGAAGGGTATTTCGTATTTCACGAATCTTGAGGAGCTGACGTGCAACAATAACCTGCTGTCAAGTCTTGATCTGAGCAAGAACATCAATTTGATCAACCTTGCTTGTTCGAACAGTAATCTTACAAGTCTGGATGTCAGCAGCTGCACGAAGCTGGAATTTCTTAACTGCAGCCAGAATCAGATCAAAAGTTTAGACCTGAGCAAAAACACGGCACTTCGCATCCTTTTCTGCAATGAAAACCAACTGACAAGTCTGGATCTGAGCAAAAATACTGCATTGAGCGACATCGACTGTTCCTCCAATCAGCTGAATACGCTGGATCTGACACAAAATACAAAACTGAATTATCTGACATGCAGCAACAACCCCCTGCTTGCTGTCAATGCTGCAAGGGCTCTTATGAGTTGTGAGTCTAATTCCATGGGAACCTTTACCGCTGAAAATCCTGTGATCCGGCTTGCGGATTACGGCATTGAATCCGATAGGGTGATTCTGCTTAACGGATGCGAGCTGAGCATGGACGGCGAATATCTCCTCCTCACCGATGGGGAAGGCAAGGCTTCCTACACCTATTTGGTGGATGATCTGTATCATTTCACGAGTTCCATTTCTTTCACAGCTGGCGGCATCGCGATCAATGCGGAAAACTTCCCCGATGAAATCTTCCGCACCTATGTGGGCGACGAATTTGATGAGGATAAAGACGGTTTCCTCTCTGCGCAGGAAATTGCACATGTGCGGGAGATGAATGTTTCCTTCAAGGAGATTTCTGACCTGACAGGTGTGCAGTATTTCACGGCACTGACAGTTCTTGACTGCGGCTACAATCATCTGGTAAGTATTGATGTCAGCAAGAATACGGCACTGGAAACGCTTAGCGTAACCTCCAATCACTTGACAAAGCTTGATGTCAGCCGCAACACCGCATTGACAGAGCTGAACTGTGAATACAACCGGCTGATAAGCCTTGATGTTTCTCAAAATACAGCATTGGTACGGATGAACTGCATGGACAATGAGCTGGGAAGTCTGGATGTCAGCCATAACACATTGCTGAAATCCCTGCACTGTGAGAACAACAAACTGACAAAGTTGGATGTTACCCAAAATACCGCACTGCAAATGTTGTATTGCGGCTACAACCGTCTGACCGGTCTGGATCTGAGCAAAAACATGGCACTGAGCACTATTTCCACTACGGGCAATCAATATGATATTGACCTTGAAAACAGTACATTCGATGTTTCCACACTGCCCGACTGCTTTGCACTTGAAAAGGCAAGCGGCTGGACAAAAGCAGTACTCAACGGCACGATTCTGACTCTGCCTGAACCAAGACAGAGTGTCACCTATTCTTATGACTGCGGCAACAACCATACTGCCGTTTTCACGTTGAGACCGGTTTCCTGTACACTGTCGGGGGCTATGATCGAATTCATCGACATGTCGGTCTATACGGGGCAGCCTTGCGAGCCGCGAGTGATTGTCAAGATGAATGATGATTATCTGACCTTGAATGAGGATTACACTATTTCTTATCTGAACAATGTCAACGCAGGCACAGCAAGCGCAACGATCACCGGCATGGGCTTGTATACAGGTCAGGCCACGGTGGATTTCACAATTGATCCGGCAGAGATCGAGGAAGTGTCCGTGGAAGTCACCCCACCCGAAGTAGGCGGCATTCCGCAGCAGTCCGTGGAAGTCGGCGAATACTGCACAGCAGAGATCAACTGGTCTCCTGCCGATACAGCATTCCGGTACTATACGGACTACACAGCAACGGTCGTTCTGACTCCCGACAGCAACCATAGATTTTTCAAATATATTAATGTTAGCGGATTTGATTCAGAACTGAACGAGGACGGTACACTGACGCTGACGAAGGAATTTATGACCACCCCAAGGGCAGTTATCACAAGCCTGACGCCGCCGGAGGACATGGTGCTGACGAGCTTCTATGAGAATGCGGAGGACGTCATGGAATTGCTGCCGAAGACCATCGCAGTCGAAGCAGAGGACGGCACGACCGAACTTCCCATCACATGGAGCTTGGCCTGTGAATTTGATACGACTTCCAATAGCACGAACTTCTTTGCCTGGACGGCGGACTACGGAAATCTGGAGAGAGGCAACTTTGAGACTTCCGGCAATATCAGCGTGACCAATCTGGAATATATTGCCATTGATGAAACCAACTTCCCCGATCCGATCTTTCGCAGCTATGTGGAGGAGAATATTGACCTGACGGGAGATCATCGACTGACGATGGATGAGATAGAAGCGGTGGAGGAGATCCATGTCAACGGAATGGGCATTGCTGATCTGAAGGGCGTGGAGTATTTTCATAATCTGACCATGCTCGATTGCAGTTCCAATGAGCTGACAAGTCTGGAGTTGTTTTATAACACAGCACTGACCCATCTGTACTTCAACGACAACAAGATCACAGAGATAGACTTGACTCTGAACAGAAAACTGATTGTTCTGGAATGCAGTTCCAATCTGTTGACAAGTCTGAATACGAGCTGGAATGCTGCATTGACCCAACTGCGATGCAACGAAAACGAGCTGAATCATTTGTTTGTCGACCATAACACAGCACTGAACCAGTTGGGATGCCATACCAATCATCTGACAAGTCTGGATGTGAGCAAGAATACGCTTCTGGAAAATCTGGACTGCAGTACAAACAATCTGGAAGAACTGGATGTCAGCAGCAATCCGAATCTGCGCAATCTGGACTGCTTTGAAAACAAACTGTCCGTTCTCAATTTGCAGAACAACACTGCACTGAAATTCCTTGACTGCTCTTCCAATGCACTGACAACACTTGATCTGAGCAAGAACACGGCACTTAAATATATGGCATGTGAGAATAATCATCTGACTTCGCTTGATTTGGGTGCAAATACGGAACTGACCGACTATTGCTGCTATGATAACACTTATGAAATTGAACTGATTGGCGGCAAATTCGATCTTTCCACGCTGCCCGATTTTGATGAAACAAAGGCATCCCGATGGAACAATGCAACGACGGACGGCAGCATGCTGACGATCATAGATCCGTCAATGGAAATATCCTACACCTATGATCTGGGCAATGGCGAAACCGAGGAATTTATGCTGATCCCCATTTCCTGTGAGCTGACGCAAGACATGGTTTCCTGCAAGGAGTCGTACAACTATGCAGGGGGCTCACCGATCGAACAGATCAACGTGTTCTGCGGCGAAATAATACTGACTGAGGATGAGGATTACACCATTGTTTATTTGAACAACATCAATGTCGGTGAGGCAACCGCAACCATTACGGCTGTCGGTGAATTTTACACCGGAGAATTGACCGTAACGTTCAGGATCAATCCGCTTGACATCAGTGATGCAACGATTGAAGTTGGGGAGCCCCTGTACTACAACGGCACGGAACAGAGACAGTATTTTATTGTACGTCTTGAGGGATTGATACTGCCGAGCAAATACTACAATGTGAGCGGCAATACCGGAACGGATGCGGGTACATACACAGTTTTCGTCGAAGGCGACGGTAATACCGTTGGTACAGTAACAGCGGATTGGACGATCGAAAAGGCGATCCCCGTTGTGGAAATTCCTTCTGCAAGTTCGCTGACCTATGGACAGACGCTCGGCGAGAGTGAACTTTCCGTGGAAGGCTGGCGATGGTTTTCACCGAATACCGTTCCTACGGTAAAGAACGATGGCTATATGGTTGAGATGATTCCTACGGACGCAGACAATTACGATTATTCCGGCGTTGAGGGCTATACAATTGTGGAGGGTTCAGCCGTTGCCCTCTATGTGACCATTCCTGTGGAAGTAAAGCCCGCAGTTCCCGAAGTAACGCCCATCATCCCCGAAGGCGAATATACCGAGGGCGATGCACTCCCCGAAATCGGCTTTGAAAGCATCATCAGCGGCGTGATTCGGTGGCTGACCAATCTTGTTGACGGTCTGATCGGGGGCACTAACCATCTGGAATGGCAGTTCACTCCCGAAGATGCTGACAATTATCAGGAAGTAACAGGTGTAGTAATCGTTGAGGCACAGGCAACCACCACAACAACTACGACCACCACAACCACCACAACCACCACAACAACTACGACCACCACAACCACTTCCGATACGACTACTTCCACAAGCACACAGCCAACCACAACAAGCAGCACTACCACATCCACAACCACATCTGCGACAACAACTACGACCACAACAACTGCAAAGCCGACCACAACAAGCAGTACTACGACTACCACCACAACGACCGCAAAGCCGACCACAACAAGCAGTACTACGACTACCACCACAACGACTGCAAAGCCAACTACAACAAGCAGTACTACGACTACCACCACAACGACCGCAAAGCCAACCACAACAAGCAGTACTACGACTACCACCACAACGACCGCAAAGCCAACTACAACAAGCAGTACTACGACTACCACCACAACGACCGCAAAGCCAACTACAACAAGCAGTACTACTACATCCACAACCACATCTGCAACAACGACAACCACCACCACAACTGCAAAGCCGACCACGACAAGCAGTACTACGACTACCACCACCACAACCGCAAAGCCGACCACAACAAGCAGTACTACTACATCCACAACCACATCTGCAACAACGACAACCACCACCACAACTGCAAAGCCAACCACGACAAGCAGTACTACGACAACCACCACCACAACTGCAAAGCCGACCACGACAAGCAGTACTACTACATCCACAACCACATCTGCAAAGCCAACCACGACAAGCAGCACAACGACAACCACCACAACCGCAAAGCCAACCACAACAAGCAGTACAACGACAACCACCACAACTGCAAAGCCAACCACGACAAGCAGCACAACAACAACTACCACAACTGCAAAGCCAACCACGACAAGCAGCACAACAACAACTACCACAACTGCAAAGCCGACCACAACAAGCAGTACAACGACAACCACCACAACTGCAAAGCCGACCACAACAAGCAGCACGACAACAACCACCACAACCGCAAAGCCAACCACGACAAGCAGCACGACAACAACCACCACAACTGCAAAGCCGACCACAACAAGCAGTACAACAACAACTACCACAACCGCAAAGCCAACCACGACAAGCAGCACGACAACAACCACCACAACTGCAAAGCCGACCACAACAAGCAGTACAACGACAACCACCACAACTGCAAAGCCGACCACAACAAGCAGCACAACGACAACCACCACAACTGCAAAGCCGACCACAACAAGCAGCACAACGACAACCACCACAACTGCAAAACCGACCACAACAAGCAGTACTACTACATCCACAACGACAACCACATCTGAAACAACAACAACCACGACATCCGATACTACCACGTCCTCCTCTTCCACTACAACAACTGAATCCTCCACGACAACTTCTACCGAGAACACACCGCCTTCATCGGAAACCACAACTGTAACACGTTACGAATATGTGGTAGTAACTAAGGCACCGCAGTTTTACTTCTCGCATGATGAAGCGGAATTTAGGGCAGAAGATCTGATTGCAGGCATCACACGTTTTGCAGTTGATTCTGACGGTGTTGTTTCTGAAAGTGGTGAAGCGTTGGAGAATTTCGACAATGTAAGCGTCAGCGGCATGTCTCCCACCAAGATCTATAAGGAAGGCGGATTTGAATACTTGCTGACATTGGAAATATCGGACGAATTCGGCACGCAGACCTTTGAAGAAGCCTGCAGCCTCTATGTCGGAGTCAAGGGCGATGCAAATCTTGACGGTTCCGTGGATGCGGTTGACGCTGCACAGATTCTTGTATATGCAGCTGCCGCCGGAGCAGGAACAGAATCGCATCTCTACTCCGATACCGATACGCAGAAAGAAGCGTTTGCACATTTCCTTGCAGATGTAAACGGCACAGCAGCCGATTCGTCACTTGATGCAACGGATGCAGCCGCAATTCTCGTATACGCTGCACAATCTGGTTCCGGCAAGGATATTACATGGGATGAGGTGCTGGGCGCAGCATAATTCCAAGCTTGTACCAAAATGCGGATCATTTCTTTCGCATAGTGATATAGCATGTAAAAAAGCCTGTATCTCCTTTTACGGAATACAGGCTTTTTACAGGTTTAGGGTTAAGGATTTGCTTTCGGTAAGACTCTATGTCAATATGGGAAAGCAGAATATGATGGGATGGTGAATACAATTTTCGGGCTGCATGATTGACTTTCTCCGTCCGGTTATGGTATAATTCTTGTATAGATCGCTTTGTGAAAGATGTGCGAAGAATAAGGGCTATGCATGATCCTTAGAGGGATCTGTATGAAAAATGAAGGAATCATAGCAATGATGAAAAAGAAAACCAAACTAAAACTGATTATTTTGTTTGCAGTGATACTGTTGAATATCATTATGAACGCATTCGGAAATGCGCTGAAAATCGAACACTACACCATTATTTCGGACAAACTCACAAAACCTGTACGCATTGTTTTCATCTCCGATCTGCATAACTGCACCTACGGTGGGGATGATCAATCCGGAATATGGACGAAAATTCAGGCAGAACAGCCGGATATCGTCCTGTTCGGCGGCGATGTCATAGACTTTCAAGGCGGAACGGAACATGCGCTGCAGCTCATGAAAATGACGCAGGAAGTCTATCCCTGTGCTTATGCTTCCGGAAATCACGAGGTGATGCGCGAGGATACAGAGGCGTTTTATGCTGCGGTAGAAGCACTTGAAATCCCCGTACTCCACGGAGAGTATATAGATATTACGGTAAATGATCAGGATCTTCGGCTTTGCGGTGTCATAAACGCATATGATAATCCCGACCAGCTTGAGACATGCTGCCAATCACTGGATAAAGACAAATACAATATTCTTCTCGCACATCAGCCCGAACAGTTTGAAGTAATCACCGCCGAATGTGAAAAATACACGACAGGCATTGATCTCGTGCTGTCTGGTCATGCGCACGGTGGTCAGTGGCGTATCCCCAAGCTGCTCGAACAAGGGCTTTATGCACCCGATCAAGGGGTATTCCCGGAATTTACCGGTGGTCAGCGTGAACACGGTGGTACTGCACAAATCGCCAGCCGTGGTTTAGCCAAACCGCTTAGAATGATATTCATTCCGAGGATTTTCAATCGACCGGAGCTGTCAGTGGTGGAAATATCGCCGGAAGGATAACCCGTCTTCATATCGGATGCGGAATCATTGATCGAATAATAGCCAATGATCCTTGTTTCATCGGGGCTTTCCCAAAAACGAGCTTGTTTCATCTGTTCTTGCGTTGTATAGGAACGCAGCTGCGTTTCTTCAAGTTGGTATTTTGATGACCACAATTCTGTGATCGTTCCGTTTTTGATTCTGATTGCCCAATAGATGTCGGGCGATGTGGAAGCATTTCCCATAAGAACCGTATCGCACGAAAATAAATCTCCGGCATATGCTGTGAAATTTTGATAGCTGTCATTCTCACCAAGGACATAATATTCGCCTTGTTTGGGGATGTTGGTGAGTTGGGACAAATCAATGGATCCGTTTGTAAAGTAGTGATAGCATGTCATGGCAGTTGAATTTGCAGAACAAACACGATCATATTTTGCATTTTGCAGGATCATCACAGCAGAAATACCGCACAACAGCACAACACTGATCAAGCTGACGCTCAATATTTTAATTGCTTTTTTCATAGAATTCTCCTGTTTCATCCATGAGGTGGTTCCCCGAAATTCGGGATTTTCACATTTTAATTATAATGAAATTCATACGATATGTCAAGCAATAACCAGAAGTCGGCGGGGAGGATGTATTGAGGAGGGTGAAAAGCAAATAGTATATCCGCAAGATATTCTGAAAAAAGGAGGATGAATCATGCTTCACAAGATGAAACTGAGATTAACGCCGTTCGAGAAAATCAAAAACGGCATAAAAACCATAGAGCTTCGTCTGAACGACGAAAAGCGTCAGCAGGTGCAGGAAGGCGATTTCGTAGAGTTTTCACAGATCGACGATCCTTCGCAAAGACTGACCGTGCGTGTCACTGCCCTGCATCATTTCGATTCTTTTGCACAGCTGTATGCTGCACTGCCAAAGGAAAAAATCGGCTACACTGCCGACGAAACACCGGATCCCGACCACATGGATGACTATTATCCCCGTGACAAGCAGGAGAAGTACGGAGTTCTTGGGATCGAGATTCGTCTGACCGATTTGCAGAAATTCGTTGACGCACAGGAGCGCGGCTACAGTTTTGGTGAACCCTATGAAACTGCACTCTCTGAAATGAAACGGGGCGAGAAGGTTTCGCACTGGATCTGGTATGTGTTTCCACAGGTTCAAGGGCTTGGAACCGGTGAAATTACTGCGTATTTCTCGATAAAGAATCTGGACGAAGCGAAGGACTACTATGCCCATCCGATTCTTGGTGCGAGGCTGATTGAGATTTCAGAGGAGCTGCTGAATATTGGTACTGACGATCCGATGACGGTTTTCGGCTGTCCCGATGCTTTCAAACTGCGTTCGTGTATGACGTTGTTCCGCTATGCCGCACCGGAGCAGGAGGTGTTTCGGAAGGTGCTGGATAAATTCTGCCTTGGGGCAGAGGATGATAAAACCGTAAAGCTGCTTGGTTTGTAAAAGGAGTGAGACCACAAAACGCTGTGCATGCTGCAGGGAAAACACAGGACAGAACTACCATAACATCAATGCCTCCCCATTGAAAAATGGGGAGGCATTTGTTTGTGATAACTATTACGTTTTCCCTTGAAAAGGGAAGGCGAGATTGATTTGCAATCAGAATCCCGTGCGCCATCTGCGGATCGAATCCTGTGTAAAGCTGTATGAACCGACAACGAATGTCTCCTCCAGTTCTGACGCATAAAACCACGGATCTTCGTCATGTGCATGGTTACTCACAATATGAAAACTCTGCGCCGGCATGTATCCCTGTGCAAACAGATAGCATTTTTCTCCGTTTTCATTCTCCGCCATGTCCACCGTCAGAATCACATGTCCGGGTGAACCGGGTATCAGCAGAAGGTCTCCGGCGCTCAGATCTGAAAGAGGGATCGTTTCAGTTTCTCCGTACAAGGATTTGGTTCCTGCATAATTCATCACGCACTCCAGATATGCACGGAAGCACTCGTAGCTGTCATTCTTCCCACGCATACGCAGCTGCTGTGTAAAGCTGCCCGCTGCCACAAGGCGATTACCGCTGCGCCAGTCGGTATATCGCATCAATTCGCCATTTGTGAGGTGGAATTCTATTTCATCATACTTCTCCTGCGACCAGAAATATTCGCTGTATACACGAATTACACTGTCCGCACACTGCTGAAGATCATGTGCGCCGATATCCATCGCATACACGGCTGCACAGTGACTGTGCAATTCATCGCCGGCATAAGTCACGATTGGGTTTCCGTTCGGCAAAAGTTCCATATTGCGCATATAGTACAGCAGACTGTCATCATTCGCCTGCACACGGGCATACCCATCGGGAGGAAGTATCCGTGTTTCCTGTGTCTTGCCGTTAATGTTGATCAGTTTGCTGTCGGATTCCTTGGCTTCGTACACTGTCCTCTCTACAGAGGGCTTCACCGTGCTGCCGCTGTATCTGAGCAGATAATAGCCGCCGAAGCCAAGCACTAACGCACCGAGTATTGAAAATTGGATAATACGAGCTGTTTTTGGTTTCATAACCGTTTATTGCTCCTTCATTTGAAATAAATTCTTTGTTTTACAATTCAATTCTCTTTATCTGCAATACGCCCTGATCGCTGCACACATAAACGCCGCTGTACCCTCGCCGTGCTTGTCGATATTCGCCGTGAATCGTTCATCGGCGGTGTACATCTCACCAAGCCCTGCCAGAATCTCCTTGGTGCAGGTGTAATGATGTTTCGTGATGTAGTCCTGCCAACGCTTTACAAGCGCCTGTGCAGCATCGCTTTCCGGGGCATTGCCGTTTGCTCTGCAATCTGCAAATTCTGCCATCAAAACGTTCATCCCCTCATTGACAGCGTTCCATTTTTCCTTGGAATATCCCTTTGTCCGCTCCATGCTTTCCTTGTAAGCATCGGTATTACCCCATTTTTCCTTTGCTTCCTGCGCATAGGCACTGCGCTGCGAATCATAATCGCTGTTGTCAAATACGTTCATAGATATTTCTTCTCCCTTCATCGCATCGTCCAGAGCCGAGATCAGCCGTTCCAGACGGTCTTTTTTGAGCGTCAGCAGACGTTTCTGCGCATGCAGTGCCGCCTGCTTGTCATAATCGGGGGCGGATAAAATTGCATCAATTTCCTTCAGCGAAAAATCCAGCTCACGATAGAACATGACCTCCTGCATCCTTGCAAGGCACATTTCATCATAAAAACGGTAGCCGTTCTGCCCGTCAACGGCGGCTGGCTTGAGCAATCCGATTTCGTCGTAATAGTGCAGCGTGCGGACGCTGACACCCGTAAGCTTTGCAAATTCCTTGATGTGCAGTTTCATAATATCGCCTCCCATGTTTCTGATTATACACTATGACGTAACGTGAGAGTCAAGGGCTTTTATAAATTATAGCATAATTTTTCGGAGATTGCAAGGGGATTGTATTTTCGGTAGGAGTGTGTTATAATGGAGTCAACAATCAATTCAGAAATAAGTTCAGATTCGGGAGGATTTGATATGGAACCAAGAAAACTGCTTGAAGTGCTGACTGTTGCCGAACGGCTGAAGGATGAAACCCGACACTGCTATACAAAAAACGGCAGGCACGAAAGTGTGGCGGAACACAGCTGGATGGTGACGCTGATGGCGTTTCTGATCAAAGAGGAATTTCCCGAAGCGGACATGGACAAAGTCATCAAAATGTGTATCATCCATGATCTGGGTGAGGCGTTTACAGGGGATATTCCGACTTTTGAAAAGGGCGAAGCCAATGAACATACCGAGAAGGAACTGCTTTATGCGTGGTTGGGTACATTGCCTGATTCGATCAAGGAAGAAATGACCGCCCTGTATGACGAAATGGAACAGCGGGAAACACTGGAAGCCAAGATCCTCAAAGCCCTCGATGGGCTGGAAGCATTGATTCAGCACAATATTTCCGATCTGTCCACATGGATTCCGAAAGAGTACGAGCTGAACAAGACCTATGCCGATGACAAAGTTGTCTTTTCGGATTATCTGAAAGCCGTAAGGGAAGAAGTGCGGAAGGATACCCTGCAGAAGCTGGGGGAATAGCATAGAACGAGTTAAAATAACTAACCGTAGTCCCTGCATTGATACAGGGACTACGGTTTTTATGTTCGGTATCCGACTGATTCTCCAAAGCTGAACGTAATGGAGGCGCCGATGGGCATGATTCTTTAAGTTGCATTTTAGAAACCGCATTAATCCACACTGCGGATCTGATCGACGAGGGACTGCTTCTGCATTCCCTGAATGGAGATCAGGGCGGTGATCAATGCCACGACAAATGCCGCTGCCGTGCAGATCCAGACGATACCCTGTGGTTTGGTGTAGGAAATGACCGCTTCGAAATTCTCCTCAAGCGTCATGAACCGAATGAAATATTTCATTCCGATCATGACAGCAAAACTCAGAAGCGATGCCACAACGCCCGAGGTCAGCACATACTGCAGGCATTCGACGATCGTCATGCCGTACATCTGCCCCTTTGTCATGCCCACGCACTGCATGGAAGCAAGCTCGCTGCGGCGGTTGAGCAGTCCCGTGGAAACGATGTTCACCATGTTCACGATGGAGATCAGTGCAACCATGAGGGCGATAAATGCCATAATGATCTTGACGAGTGTGAAGGAGGAACGATACGCATAGTTCATGCCGTAGGCATCCCATTCAAGATATAAGTATTTGTTGTTTTCAATAAATTTCAGTGCATCACGGTAGCTGTCGTGATCTGCAAGATTGCATTCAATATAAGGTCCATTAAAAGGGGGATCATAATCCGCAAAGTGCTTCTCGTACTGTGGCAGTGTTCCAATTATCCGTACTGAACTCATTTCATACGTGGAGTTTCCGAAGCTGCTTTTTTCAATAGGATAACTTTGATTGATGTGATAGGTTTTCGGAACGTAGTGAGTATACCAATAGCCAACTAAGATTTCCTCTCCGGTTTCTTCGTCTGTTTCATATGCTTCATAATAATTCCGGCGTTCTTCATGACTCCGATGTTCTTCTTCCGGTAAAGCTTCAAATTCTTCGATCGAGATCAATTGACGCCTTCTGATTTCAACAGTGATCTCATCAAGCTGCTGTACCTTCTGCATATTTTCCCATACGAGGGGATCGGCAATTTCCTGATTGATCTCTATCATGAGGTATTCGCCCGATGCTGTAAGTTCCTCATAGGAAATCGGCGGTTTCCCGTTGAATAAGTATTCATAGGTCTCTTCGTTGCAGTAGTCAATGAGAATCGTACAAGCCGAGTCCGTATCCTTTTCATAAATGCCGCCACAGTTGATCGAAAGGCGCAGATCCTTGAAATACCCGCTGTTTTTCATCTCCTCCAAGGACTTGTTGTAGCTGAACCGATCATTATCATCTGCTATAGTTCCCGCCGAGAAATCGAAATCTATGCCCTCGCTACGCAGATACCCTTCATAGCTGTCAATGAATCCGTCAATGGCAAAGGAACTTGTGGAAAACAGGGTGATGGATACTGTCAGAGATACCACTGTGATCCAGAAGCGCTTGAGAGAACGGCGTGCATTTCGGGAAGCAAGCTTGCCCGTCCAGCCGAAAATCAGACCGTAGATGGAATGCTTCTTGACCTTCTTGACGGTACCCGTGCGGCTTGTGATCGCCTGCATGGGGGACATTTTGATAATGCGCATGCCCGTTGCATAGGCGGAGAGCCACACCCAGACATAGCCTGTTGCAGCACTTGCAAGCATCATCCAGGGATTTGTGCTGAAACAAACCAGTTCCTCGATTTTTTCGGGTGTCAGCATAGCTTCCATAAGCTTTGTGTACAGGACGATGCGGTATGCAGCGTAAGTAAGAGCATTGCCGCAAATCAGACCGATGGGAATTCCGATAATGGAGAGCAGTGTTCCTTCCATGGTGATGATCTTTACCACCTGACCGGGAGTTGCGCCGATGGACTGCAGCACACCGAACTGGCGTTCACGCTCCTTGGAGGAAATTTCAAACGCTGTGTCAATAACAAGACGCATCGCCATGGCGAGGATGATGACAAAACCGAAGAAGAGTGCAAAAGTGCAGGCTACGGTATACCAAGCTGCAACTCCGACAAAGTCATACTGCATCAGGTCAAAATTCATCTCAAAATTGTTGAGCATTTCCATATATCCGAAGCCAAGCCCTGCTTTTTCAAAGGCAGCGTCCAGAACTTTCTGTTCATCGTCAATGTATTTTTGAATCAGCAGCTGTGCCTGATAGGTGCCGCCCTCAGGATTTTCCTTCAGCACACAGCTTGTAATGCCCTCGGCTTGGGAAAGCAGCTCGCCCTGTTCCTTTGTGACCGAATACACAAGGCAGTGATAGGGCGCCTTGTCATAGGCGATGTTGCGCAGGGAAGTAAAACACGTCGTAAAGCCGGAAAAGAGCATGCTCATAAAGGCAAGTGCAACGATAATGCTGCAAAGTGTCAGTACGGAATGGCGTTTTTGTGCGAAAATATAGCGTTTTGCAAGCAAGGTCTGAAAATTCATGGTAACCCCTCCTTAGCTCTGATGGGTCAGTGCATCGCTCACGATCTTACCATCGGAGAGAGTGAGAATCCTGTCACACTGCAGGGCAATATTTTCGTCATGGGTAATGATGATCATGGTCTGGTTGAACTCCTTGTTGGACTTGCGCAGCAGCGCGATGATCTCGGCACTGTTCTTGCTGTCGAGGTTGCCTGTCGGCTCATCGGCAAGGATCACATTGGGGGATGTGAACAGCGCACGTCCGATGGAAACTCTCTGCTGCTGTCCGCCCGAAAGCTGGGACGGCAGATGATGGCGGCGCTCCTTTAGATCGAGCAGACTGAGGATTTCCTCCACACGCTCCTTCTTCGGCTTTCTGCCGTCCATGATCATGGGGAGTGTGATGTTTTCTTCCGCGGTCAGAACGGGAATGAGGTTGTAGAACTGGTAGATCAGACCCACCTGACGTCTGCGGAAAATGGCGAGGTTCTTATTGTTCTGTGCATACACATCCTGACCGTCCAGCCAAACCTTGCCGGAAGTCGGGCGATCAACACCGCCGAGAATGTGCAGCAGCGTGGATTTGCCGCTGCCGGATGCTCCGATAACTGCAACCATCTGCCCTTTCGGAATGGTGAATGATACATTATTGAGTGCCTTGACTGCGTTTTCTCCCTTGCCGTAGGTTTTGCAAAGGTTTTCAATTTTTAAAAATTCCATATGTAGCCCTCCTTGGATTGTTTTTCCTTTGATGTTTCTATTATAACATATAAAAATCACTTTTGCATGACATCTGTCTTACAAAAATGTCACTTTTCAAATTTGCAGCTGCACTTGAAATGAAGGGGGATTCATGTTATAATGAATGCATACTTGATGATGTGTGGGGGGAGCTGACGGATGCAAACCCCAGAAAAACTTTTCGACAGATTTTACATTATAAAGAAGGGAGTTTCTCATGCCCAGAATCCTATTGATCGAGGATGATCAGCAGCTTGCCAGAAATCTGATCCGCTTTCTGCAGTCGGAAATGTTCGAGGTTGTATATGCCGCAGGACAGAGTGACGGACTGCAGGCATTTGCACTGCAGCATTTTGACTGTGCACTCGTGGATCTTTCCCTGCAGGATGGCAACGGCTTTTCGGTCTGCTCCGAAATACGCAAAAGCTCCGATCTTCCGGTGATTTTTCTCACCGCCTCGGCGGACGAGGCATGCACGGTCGCAGGCTTCGAGGTCGGTGCGGATGATTATATCGGCAAGCCGTTCCGCCCCAGAGAACTTGTCGCACGCATAAAAAATGCCATGCGAAAAAAACAAGTTTCCAGCCAGCAGCTGCGCTGCGGAAATGTCAGCATTGATCCTGTCCGAGGAATCGTTACGAAAAATGGCACGGAGCTTTTCCTCTCCGCACTTGAATATCGCCTTCTGCTCGTGTTCTTTACCAACAAGGAACAGCTGCTCTCCCGTGATCGGCTGATCGACGAGCTGTGGTCGGTTTCCAGTGAATTTGTATCGGACAACACCCTCAACGTCTATATGAAACGTCTGCGTGAGAAGATCGAGGATGATCCACAGAATCCGAAGATCATCCGTACTGTCCGCGGACTCGGCTACAAGGCGGTGGATGCATGATGCTGCGTGATCCCGATGTTCGCATGCAGTTTCTGCTGCACCTGCTCCTCACGCTTGCCGCTTTCATTGCCTGCTTGTTTCTGAGTGTCCCTGCAGCATTCATTCTGCTTCTTTGTTCTTTGCTGCTTCTGGGGATGGAACTCTGTTTCCATGCAAAGCGTATGAAAAGCGTCACACATCTGTGTGATCAGGTCGATGAGATCCTCCATGGTGCAGAGCATGCCGCATTCAGTGAGTTCCGAGAGGGTGAGCTGAGCATTCTTGCCTCGGAAATCCACAAAATGACTGTACGGCTGCGTGAACAGAACGCAAAGCTCTCCCACGAACAGCAGTTCATGAAGGAAGCGATGGAGGATATTTCCCATCAGCTTCGCACTCCGCTGACCTCCATGATGCTCGTACTCGGCATGATGCGTGATCCGGAGCTTTCGCCAAGACAACGAATGGAATATTATCAGGAGCTGTACGGTCTGCTGACTCGTATGCAGTGGCTGATCGAAACCATGCTTACCATTTCCCGTCTGGAGGCGGGTGCAGTCAGATTTCAGACGGTGACCGTCCCTTGCCGCAAGCTCATTACAGCCGCACTTGAACCGCTTTCCATCGCAATGGAACTGAAAAATATAGCTGTAGATATTGCAGTTCTGGGTGATCCGCATTTTCAGGGGGATATGCAGTACTGCACGGAGGCGCTCGGAAACTTGCTGAAAAACTGTATGGAGCATACACCGCAGGACGGCAGCATCTCCATCAAGGCATCCGAGAATACAATCTATACCGAAATTCTCGTTACCGACAGCGGAAATGGTATTGCTGAAAAGGATCTGCCCCATATTTTTGAACGCTTCTACCGTTCCTCGGAATTTGCAAAAAATGGTTATGGCATCGGTCTTGCCTTTGCCCGTAATGTCATTGCCGCTCAGAACGGCAGTCTTCAGGTCAGAAATGCAGTACCTCATGGGGCGCAGTTTGAAATGCGCTTCTACAAAACAACGGTTTGAAAAAAATAATGTAAAAGATATTTACTATTTTGCAAAAAAACTATTGACAAACAGATTTTGATATGGTATAATGAAAATGTAGTTCGGGGAATCCGGGATTCCTCCGGATGGTAAGAACAATTTACACACTACGACAACGAAGGAGCTAACCATGATGAAGTCTTTTCGCATTGCTGCTGCTGGCACGGCACTTCTGCTGAGCCTGACGCTCTGTGGATGCACGGAGTCCGATCGGGTTTCCCACAATGTATCCAAGGAGGCGGACAATTTCAACGTCATTCGCCGTCTGACTGTCATCAATGCACGCAGTGACAAGCCGGTTTTTGAATTGATTGCTGCGTTTTCCATTGAGGTGGACAACGAGGACAATCAGCTGGAGATCATCTGCGAAACCGGAGAAAACGAATACAAGAAGCATTTTGTCAGCCTGAACGAATGGACGATCTACGTTGTGGAAGATATCAGCGGCTCAGAGGTTGACAAATACCGCTACGAGGTGAATTTCCTGCCGGAGGCAATTCTGCCGGTGACGATCACCTCCAGTGACTAAGCAAAAGGAGTGAGCTTATGACGACATGGATGATTATCTGGGGCATCATATTTGTGGTTATGGTGATTCTGGAGCTTTGCACCATGCAGCTGATCAGCGTATGGTTTGCAGCAGGTTCGCTTGCAGCGTTCATTGCCGCTGCATTGCAGGTGCCGCCGCTTGGGCAGGCAATTATCTTTACGGCTGCGTCCGTTCTGCTGTTGGTTGCAACAAAGCCGATTCTGAAAAAGTTCAGGGTGGGTGATAAGATTCCTACAAATCTGGACGCTGAGATCGGTAAAACCGCCGTTGTCACAGAGGAAATCAATGAGGCAAAGAATACGGGCAGAGTCAGGATCGGCGGCGTGAACTGGCGTGCCAGAACCCGTGACGGTGCTGTCATTGCGGTGGATGCCGCTGTAAAGGTACTGGAGCTTTCCGGCACGACCGCTTATGTTGAAATTGTTTCCGAAGTAGAACACTAAACTTGATCAATTTTTTAGGAGGAAATTATCATGGATGAGATTATCGCTTACATTATTATCGGATTGATTATTTTTCTGGTGCTGGTTGCAGTTTCTTGCATTCGCATTGTACCGCAGGCTCATGTTTTTGTGATTGAGCGACTCGGAACCTTCCGTACAGAATGGCAGACCGGCCCTCACTTGCTGATTCCCATTCTGGATCGTGTGGCACGCCGTGTGTCCGTGAAGGAGCGCGTTGTGGATTTCAAGCCGCAGCAGGTTATCACAAAGGATAACGTTACCATGCAGATCGACACCGTTGTGTTCTTCCAGGTAACGGATGCGAAGAAGTACACCTACGGCATTGAGAATCCCATGATGGCAATTGAGAACTTTACCGCAACCACCCTGCGTAACATCATCGGTGAACTGGAGCTTGACTCTACACTGACTTCCCGTGATGTCATCAACAACAAGATCACCGCAATTCTGGACGAAGAGACCGACCGCTGGGGCATCAAGGTCATCCGTGTGGAGCTGAAGAACATCCTGCCGCCTCGTGAGATTCAGGATTCCATGGAAAAGCAGATGAAGGCTGAGCGTGAGCGCCGTGAGAAGATCCTGCAGGCTGAGGGTGAAAAGAAGGCACAGGTACTCGTTGCTGAGGCTGAGAAGGAATCTAAGATTTTGCGTGCGCAGGCTGACAAGGAAGCAGAGATCCTGCGTGCAACTGCTGAGAAGGAAGCAATGATTCTGCGTGCGGAGGCAATCCGTGAGCAGAAGATTCGTGTGGCTGACGGTGAAGCGCAGGCGATCGCAGCCGTGCAGCAGGCACTTGCAGAGAGTCTGGAACGCCTGAATCAGGCAAACCCCAACCAGAATGTACTCCAGCTCAAGGCGCTGGAAGCATTTGGTAAGGCTGCCGATGGTAAGGCAACCAAGCTCATCATTCCGAGTGAAATTCAGGGTCTGGCAGGTCTGGCAGCAGGTCTGAAGGCTGTGACGGAAACAACGGAAGACGAAGCCAAGTAACAATTTGATTGCCCCGCATCTGCGGGGCAATTCTGTGATAGCAATTATTAAAGGAGGGCATTATGAACGACCAGCTAACAAGAATCTGTGAGCAGTTCATCACTGACAGAGACATCATCAAAAGCACCTTCCCCTGGGACAGCGCCTACATCATCCCGCTTTGTGCCATGGCACTCGGCAGTAAGAATGTGGATATTTCTTCCGATAAGCTCAAGGAATGCCGCAAGGCACTGGAGCAGCACACCAGCATTTTTTCAAGCTTCCGCGGCAATACCAAGCTCCCCATGGTCACCATTCTTGCCGGTGCGGACGATCCGCTTGATAAAATGCAGGCATCCATGGCGATCTATAGTGAAATGCGTGAATTCTTCTATGGTTCGGAATACCTTGCCTACATTTCAGCCGTGCTGACGGATATAATCACTCGTGAGCAGGCAGAAGCAACTGCCAAGCGTGCGAAAGAAATTTACACTCGTATGAAGAAGGAACATCCATTCCTGACGAGCAGCGAGGATAGTGCGTATGCGGTCTTGATGGCATTGACTGAAAAGTCGGAGGATGCGCTGGCAAGCGAAATGGAACAGTGCTACAAGATTCTCAAGCAGCATTTTCATAATTCCAATCCCGTGCAGTCCGTTTCCCATGTGCTGGCAATGACGCAAGGGGATGCGCAGGAGAAATGCGATCGTCTGCTTGCGCTTTTTGATAGGCTGGACCAGTCGGGGCTCAAATACGGTACTTATTATGAGCTGGCAGCCCTTGCTTCACTTTCCCTACTCGATGCAGATTCCGAGGAACTGATTGCGCAGATCAAGGAAGTTGATGAATTTCTCTCGGAGCAAAAGGGTTACGGATTCTTTACCATTGACAGAAAAACAAGACTCATGCATGCAGTGATCCTTGTGTCAAATTACCATGCACCGAATAACATGACGAATACCGCCGCAATGAACGGAACACTGGCTATGGTTGCCGCACAGCAGGCGGCAATGTGTGCTGTGATCGCATCAACTGCAGCAGTTAACGCTGCCAACTGATTCTATGACCACCGTTTTCCCGATTGAAACGGTGGTTTTTGTTTTTTTCACATTGCGCCGTCTTGACATTTTTCGGAAGTATGGGTATAATAATAAAGAAACTTTATCCCGAAAGGAAGATTCCATGCAACATCTGCTTCGTTTTTTAAAGCCCTACCGAAAGGAATTGATCCTGGGGCCGTTTTTTAAGCTGCTGGAAGCGATTTTTGAGCTGATCGTTCCGGTGGTCATGGCGAAAATCATCGACAACGGCATCGCCAAGGGGGATGCCGCCTATATCGGAAAAATGTGCGGACTGATCGTCCTGCTGGGCGTGTGTGGTCTGGGATTTGCCCTGACCTGCCAGTATTTTGCAGCAAAATGCGCATTCGGATTCGGTACTGATCTTCGTTCGGCGCTCTACCGTCATATCAATACGCTTTCCCATACAGAAATTGATCGCTTCGGTACATCCACGCTCATTAACCGCATTACCGCTGACGCCGCAGGTGCGCAGACGGGTGTGAATATGTTCATTCGACTCGCTGTGCGTGCGCCGTTCCTCATCATCGGTGCCATTGTCATGGCATTGCTGATCGATGTGAAACTTTCCCTGATTTTCCTTGTTATTGCGCCAATTGTCGGACTTCTTCTCTATTTTGTCATGAACCGAACTGTTCCCATGTATCGTGAGAACCAGAAGAAGCTTGACGGAATTGCAAGACGCACGGGCGAGAATCTCGACGGTATGCGTGTGATCCGTGCATTCAGCCGACAGAAGCAGGAAAAAGCAGAGTTTGCGCAGGAATGCGGGGATCTCGAACGCAGCATGCTCGCCGTGGGCAGGATCTCTGCGGTACTCAATCCTCTGACGTTCATGATTATGAATCTTGGCATTGTTGCTGTGATCTGGTTCGGCGGTCTGCAGATTGATAGCGGAAGCCTCACGCAGGGTGATCTCACGGCGTTTGCCAATTACATGACTCAGATTCTCCTTGCGATGGTGGTCATGGCGAACCTCATCGTTATTCTTACCAAAGGACAGGCGAGCGCCCTGCGTGTGCATGAGGTGCTTGACACACCCACTTCCATGGAAAATGGAAGTGCGCAGCCCGATGCACAGCAGGAAGAAGCGGTTGCGTTCTCCCATGTGGATTTTGCCTATGCAGGGGCCGGGGATAATTCGCTTGACGATATTACCTTCACACTGAAAAAAGGACAGACCCTCGGCATTATCGGCGGCACGGGCAGCGGCAAATCCACCCTTGCCAATCTCATTCCGAGATTCTATGATGCCAAAAACGGTGAAATTCGGGTGTTTGGCAAGCCCGTGCAGGAATACGATCTGCAGTCACTGCGCCGTCTGATTGGCGTTGTGCCGCAGAAAGCGGTGCTCTTTACGGGAACAATTGCAGAAAATCTGCGTTGGTCGGATGAAAATGCAAGCGATGAACAGTTACAGAATGCATTGGAAATTGCGCAGGCAGCTGATTTCGTCGGGAAAACGCAGTACGGGCTGCAGACGCATCTGGTGCAGGGCGGACGGAATCTTTCGGGCGGTCAGAAACAAAGACTGACAATCGCAAGAGCGCTTGCGGGAAATCCCGAAATTCTGATTCTTGATGACAGCATGAGTGCGCTTGACTATGCGACCGACCTTGCGCTGCGCACAGCGCTGCGTGAAAAGTGCAGGGATTTGACAACGATCATGATTTCCCAGAGAGCGACCTCTCTTATGGGTGCAGACCTGATTCTGGTGATGGATGACGGACGGTGCGCAGGAATGGGCACGCATGAGGAATTGCTGGAAACCTGCGAGGAATATCGGGAAATTTACAATTCCCAGATGCAGTAAGGAGGGCTTAAGATATGAAACAAACGATCTTTCGGATTCTGAAATACTGCAAGCCCTACCGCGGCTATCTCATCCTCACGATCCTCTGCACGCTCGTGGGTGTATCCCTTTCATTGCTTGTCCCCATTCTCATCGGCGAAGCCGTTGACTGTGCCGTGGGACGGGGAAATGTGGATTTTGAAGGTCTTGCGAGAATTGCGGTCATCCTTGCCGCTGCCGTGCTTGTCAGCGGTGCGTTCCAGTGGATCGCAGGGCTGTTCATCAATAAACTCGCCTTCGGGACGGTCAAAGACTTGCGCACGGAACTGACGGCGAAGCTGGAGGAAGTGCCGCTGCGCTATATTGACGGGAACGCCAGAGGCGATATGATCGCCCGTGTGATTTCCGATATTGAGATCATCTCCGATGGCTTATTACAGGGGTTTGCGCAGCTCTTTACAGGTGTTGTGACCATTGTGGGAACGCTCCTGTTCATGCTCACGATCAATGTGAAGATCACCGCCATTGTGGTGCTGATGACGCCAATTTCGTTCTTTGTGGCTGCGAAGATCACTGCGCTGTCCCACAATTCCTTCCAGCGGCAGTCCGCTTTGCGAGGGGAGATGGGTGGACTGACGGAAGAAATGATTGGCGGTCAGAAGGTCGTCAAGGCGTTTGCCTACGAGGACAGGGCGATGGAACGCTTTGAGAAGCTCAACCGTGAGCTGGGGGATGCAAGCCTGAAGGCGACATTCTTCTCCTCCATGAGCAACCCCTCCACACGCTTTGTTAACGGTCTGATCTATGCGGCAGTCGGCACGGTTGGTGCACTGGGCGCAATCGGCGTACTGCCGTGGGTGGGTGTGATGAGCGTGGGCAGACTTGCGAGCTTTCTCTCGTATTCCAACCAGTACACCAAGCCTTTTAACGAAATTTCGGGTGTTGTAGCAGAATTGCAGAATGCTGTTTCCTGTGCGCAGCGTGTGTTCGAGGTGCTCGATACCCCCTCCGAACCGGACGACAGTCATCTGGAAACGCTTACAGAATGCGACGGAACACTGGAATTTCAGGACGTGCATTTCTCGTATGTGCCGGAAAAGCCTCTGATCCGTAATTTCAGCATGCGTGCCGATGCCGGACAGCGCATTGCCATCGTGGGTCCCACGGGATGCGGAAAATCCACCATTATCAACCTTCTCCTGCGATTTTATGAGGTGGACAGCGGCAGCATCACCATTGACGGCAAGCCCACGGCGGAACTGACCCGTGACAGCCTGCGCAGCCGGTTCGGCATGGTATTGCAGGAAACTTGGATCTTTACGGGAACGGTTGCGGAGAATATTGCCTACGGCAAGCCCGATGCTACCCGTGAGGAAATTGAGCAGGCGGCAAGGGCGGCATATGCGCACGGATTCATCAAAAGGCTCCCCAATGGCTATGATACTGTGATTTCGGATACAAGCGGTTTGTCACAGGGGCAGAAGCAGCTTTTGTGCATTGCAAGGATCATGCTTACCAATCCCCCCATGCTGATTCTCGACGAGGCAACCAGCAGCATTGACATCCGCACGGAACAGCGGATTCAGAGAGCATTTGAGAAACTGATGCAGGGCAAGACAAGTTTCATCATTGCCCACAGACTTTCCACCATCCGCAGTGCCGATCATATCCTTGTGATGCGTGACGGCAACATCATTGAGCAGGGAAGCCATGAGGTTCTCATGGAACTGGGCGGATTCTATGCAAATCTCTATCAGAGTCAGTTTGAACACTGAGTTGTGTGATAATTAACGATTGCGAATGAGGTAGAATATGAAGATAATATTTGTCCGTCACGGACACCCCGATTATGTGAACGATTGTCTAACGCCCCTCGGACACCGGCAGGCTGCGCAGGCGGCTGTGCGGCTGAAGGATGAGGGGATTGAGCAGATTTTTTCTTCTCCATATGGCAGAGCATATGAAACCGCACAGCATACGGCAAAGATGCTTTCAAAAGATGTGACAAAGCTTGATTTCATCAGGGAGATCAAATGGGGTTCGTCCAACGGAGAGGAAGTATATGCAGAAGGGCATCCATGGGATACCTCGCTGTATGCAATTTCGCTTGGACATGCCCTGATGGATGAGGAATGGACGCAGAATCCTCCCTTTTGCAATAATATCGTGTTTGCTGAGACCGAGCGAGTTGCAATTGGGACTGACGCATGGCTTGAAAGCCTTGGATATAAGCGTGAGGGGACGAACTACCGTGTTGTCGGGGATCATACCGACAGAACGATTGCGGTATTCAGTCATGGCGGCTCGTCCACGGCAGTGTTTTCCCATATGCTGAATCTGCCGTTTTTCTACCTGTGCAGGGCGCTGTGTCCCGATTTTACGGCAATCACCGTTCTTACCCTTTCCGATGAAAAGGGGACGCTTACTGCTCCTACCATTGAGATCGCCAACGATTCACGGCATATCAGGAGCGAGGGGATTTCCTATGAGATGTGAAAGCGCAAAAAAAGCGCGACTGATGAAACACACAAAAAACTCCTATGGTATAATCAGAATACCATAGGAGTTTTTCAGTCTGTCGAAAAAGTTCCGTCCAGCCAGTGCGCCTTGTGGCACACGGCTGGACTAATTATATTATTATGGGTTGCGCCTTAGGGGGCAAAGCCCCCTACACCCCCAATAATTAGCAAAATAGTTCTCTGCAAGAGGGCGGGTGAGGGTGCGGTAGCACCCTCCCTCTTTCCCCCTCCCCTTTGGGGAGGGGGTTAGGGGGTGGGGCAAAATTAAGCGAAATCATACTTTTTTGACAAGCTGAAAACTCCTATG
>SVNQ01000021.1 GCA_015066865.1 Ruminococcus sp. | reverse complement strand
CATCATATACGCTCAGCGTTGCGCCCGCGATCTCCTTGCCGCCAATGTCCTGCTTGGAAATCGTCACACTCTGCTTTGCGTACTCGTCCACCATCACGACCTTATTTTCCTCAGGTGCGGTGAACTCACCACCGAGTGCATCGGAAATTGTCACATTGCCTTCTTCATCGAGCTTGAATACAATATCCGAAGCAATCGCATAACCCTGAGGAGCAAGCGTTTCTCTGAGGACATATTCTCTGCCTGCCTGCAGATTCTGAATTGTATGTACTCCTGTTCCGGAAGTCCAGGAATCAACGACCTTTTCTTCCTTAACAACGTTACCCTCTCCATCAACGCTGGATTCCACATAGAACACTTCCAGCTTCGCACCGTTTACTTCTGCACCGGTGATGTCATTCTTGGAGATATTCACTTCCAGATAGAGCTTTTCATCGACCATAGTGATCTTGTTGCCGGAAACCCCTGCTGGCGTTCCGTCCGTCACAGTAAATCCTTCTTCAGTCTTGGTAACGATCTTGTCAGCAATTACGCCGCCCTCTGCAACGAAGTAAATCGGCTCAGCAATTTTGTAATTCTGCGGCGCATTCGTTTCAGTCAGAACGTACACACCATCGGAAAGATCCAGATATTCCGGCTTCACGATCTTATGCTCAATGATCTTCTCCGTGGGATTACCCTCGGCATCGGTTGCCCATGCCTTTTCTTCTATGATTTCTGCTTGTGTTGTCCAGCTCTTGATCAGTTCCGCATTTTCCAGAACCGTCACACTGCTGCCATTCACAGTGCCGATCTTTTGTACGCTCAGGGTTGCGCCATCCAGCTTGATGCCTTCATCATCCACCTTTTCAATGCTGATCATCGGCATATTGGAAACAGAAACTGTATGATCCGCCTGACTCACGGTCAGATTGCTGTCCATACCCTCTGCTTCTCCTCTGGTATAAACTTTAACATCCTTAACTCTGACATTGCTGCCGCCAAATTCAAACTTGGTAGCTTCAAATCTCAAAATATCAGTGATTACATACTGATTATTTACAAATGTAGGCTTTGTATTATTGTAAGCGTCGATCGAAGTATAGAAATCACATGTTGTATTGCTGCCTTCTTCGAGGGTAACAACGATTTTCTCTACATTTTCGATCACCACCGGTGTGCCCTCATCCTGATTGAGAATCACACCATCCACAACCATATAGTTCTTTGTCCAGCTCGGATTGCTTTCATCACGATGTACATCATAGGTTGTTTCAACCGTAGAAGCATAATAACCGGAAACAATGGTACTATCCCTGTTTACAGTAAAGTACATCGGCTTGTTGCAAGCAGATTCTGTGTAGCCTGCGGGAGCATTTGTTTCCAGCAGATAATAGGTACCTGCCTGCAAGAATCCCTTGGATACATATGCATTATCCATCGCTCTGAAAGCGGGATCCTCATAAAGCTTCTGATTGCCGTTAAAGTTCTCCCACTTGTAAACGAGAACATCCTCAACACTGTCATCCTGAATATTGCTCTCGGCATACAGCTCAAGCGTCGCACCGGAAACAGGATATCCCGTCAGGGAATCGTTCTTCTTCAGAATGAGCTTCGCGCCGTCGATCTCAATATTTTCCATTGCGATCACACGCTGCTGTGCGTCGGAAGCAGTTAGATCGATCTTCTTCCACGATGAAGTTTCATTCACACCGATCTGACCGAACATACCTCTGCTGATCGGAAATTCCTTTGGATTTGCACCGTTTGCAACCTTTGTATAATAGATCACATTCTGGTACTTGAACAGCAGAATATCATCACCAAGCACATAGGTTTCATTCGGAACTTCAGTTTCCTGAATCCTGTAAACGTTGGCAAATCTTGAATTGCCGCCCATCATTCCCTCAATTTTGAGTTCCTTGATTTTTTTAATATCAATAACTTCGGAAACAGAAGCACCCTGTGTCCATTTGAAATCCGCATACTCCTTGCCCTGCTTGTAATTGATGGTTGTTTTCGAAAAAGGACCTGTCTGCGGATCAAATCCAAATTCATTAATTACCTCAACATTGCCTTCATTCATCTTGATTGCAGCGCCATTGAGGAGATTTCCCTCACTGTCAACCTTCTTGAAGGTCAGTGCCTCTTCATTGACAAAATCAAATGACTTTGCTGTAAGATCTCTGTTGAGGTTGATTCTTGCATTCAGAAGTTCAAACTCATAGAATACCAGATACTTGTTTGCAGCCGCATCCACCGGATACAGCACCAGATCTTCACTTGTAAATTCCGTACCATTCTTATATGTTGTAATGGTATTTCCGCTGACTGTAAAGGTGAATACATCCTCACCATATACATACTCATTTTTTGTAATATCCAGCAGGCTGTAAGCAGCAGATTCCACTGCATTCGCAAACGGAGCATTATTATATACGGAGATCTCAACACCGTCCGCATAGGATACAACACGCTCCACATCCTTCAGCTCGCTGATTCTCTCATAACCCGTCGGGCTGGAGCTATCTTTTCTGTAATGATCGCTGGTATAGGGTGTTTCAAACAACGTAACGGTTTTTCCGCCGTCGGAACCCTTGATCTCTGCCTTGCCTTCAGCACCCTTGAATACGGAACTGCCGCCCTTATTCTTGATGATCAGCAATCTTGCGCCGTCAGCAGTTGTGGATTCAATTTCTGCTTCAATTCTAACAATGTCATCAAATCTCGTAATGCCTTCACCCAATGTGATCGGCGACCAGAACGATCCATCCTCATTGACGGAGGTCACAGCAGCTGTCTGCTTGATGCCTTCGATCGTTGTAAATGTAAGGCTCTTGATCTTAATATTATCCTTCTGGCTCTTGTCGTCACTGAATGCGATCTGAGCGACATCAATATCCTCGGATTTTCTCAGGGAAACATATTCGCCCGTCGCCATATCCGTGCCGTCGATCGGATTTGTTACATTTCCGGCATTTGCCTTGTCCGCTACCCAGTGATAGATCTTGTTGGAATATACCGTGGTTTTGCCAACCAAAATGGTTTCATCCTTGACATTGCCGCTTTCCTTGACACTGAAATAATAGGTCTTGTCATTGAGCTTGTAGCCATCGGGAGGAGCAATTTCCTTGAGCGCATAATCGCCCTGCGCCAGATACAGCTTGTCCTTGCCGCCGGTAGATACGATGGTTTCCACCAGACTGCCCAGAGAACCGTCCGGATTGACTTCATACAAACCAAAGGTTGCGCCTGCGAGGAAGGATGTACCATCCTCAGCAAATTTGCTGATGTCCACCGAGTAATCCGCTTTCAGACCGACTACAGAGATCGGGCCTTCATACGGTCTGTAACCAAACTCGAAAATTGTGCCTTCCGCAATCGTTCCGGCAATCAGCGCACCCGAAAGATGTGCGTAATTTTTACCGAGGAAGGATGCATGGGGCGCAAGAATAGTTCCCTGAAAAGCGGATTCCAGCTCGACAGAATCTGCCTCATAGAAGTTGTACAATACTCTTGCTACATCCTTGTCATTGTTCCACTTACCGTGGAGATTGCCATTCTTGTCATATGTATAGTAGCCCTTGGAAATACTCTGCTCGTCAGAACCATCCGCATTCGGGCTGATACCTGTAAATCTGTCCAGTGTATGGGATTCACCCGTTCCATACTGTACCATGTCGATCTGCTTGCCGGCAACGCTGACAACAATGTATGCGTCATCCGGAATACCTCTGAATGAGAAATACTGACAAGCCTGTGCCTGTTCCCATTCCTGTTCGGTCAGATTGAATCTGACACAGTCCGTATCAATTCCTTCATAAAGGAATACAGCTTCACCCGTGAGAGTTCTGGTGGTTTCCTCACCATTTTTGCTCTCGGCACTGTACTGATAGAAATAGGGGATGGGAGTCTTTTTTTCCGTATCCGCCGAGAAGGACGCTCCCGGAGACTGCTGTTTACTCAGCATCGCACTTCTTTTTTCCAGCATCGTAAACACAGCGTCAAAGTCGATCAGGTCAGCCTGATATACCTCCAGTTCCTCTATTTGATAAGCAGGATCTGTGTCAATGCCGGAAATCGTTGCCATATCAATGCTGCCATCCGTACCGTATACAAAGATCTTGCCTTGATAGTACGGATCGCCCGCGCCATTATCCGTGTAAGCGCCATTGGAATACGGTGCAAGATTCTGAATACGCGTACCTGCAATAACATGCGCAAAACCGCTGTTATTGAGCAGGGATTCGAGCGTGTATCTGTCGATATAGTCACCGCTGCCGACGTCAAAATTCTTTCTGTTCGCCTTGTTGATCGTGCCCTTAACCGCAACTCTGCCCTCGGAATCGCAGTCGTCATCGTAAAAATCGCCGTTTACAAACACACCGAACTGTGACGCAATACCAAGTGCATACTTGTATTCCGCATTTTTCAGCGTAGTTGCGACATCCTTACCCCGAAGTTCACTGTTTTTACCGACAAGAAGCGTAACCTTTTCTTCATCCGTCAATGCAGCAGCCTTTGTCATCACATTCGGCATTGCCGGAAGAACATAGGAAGCCGTCAGCAGCACAGCGGTTACACTGCTCACTAATTTTTTCCAAACCTTTTTCTTCATCTTGGATTCCCTTCCCTTTCTGTGATCATAAAATGTCCCATGAAATCTAAAAAATCAGATCCCATATAATTTGCTTTACTTATAATTATAACATAAAATTGCCGAAATTGCAATATCTTCCACACCACGAGATATAAAATTTTTTGTCAAATTTTTAGACATTATAGACAAAATTCAACAATATATAAACCACATTTCTGCGCTTTATGATATTTTTTTACAGAAACCGAGCAAGCTGGTCTTTTCGTTTGGACAAGCTCCGGAAATGACAGCTTCGAGCAGCAGACGGAGCGTGTCACCGATCTGCCTGCCGTGCAGACCCAATGCCGCAAGATCATTGCCGCTGATGTCCAGATCCTTCACCCTGCAGCAAAGGTTATTTTCTCTGCAATACACTGCAAATTCCTCTGCTGCGCGTATCTGCAAAGCCGCATTTTCATCTGCGCCGCACCGTCGCTTTGCGAAATTATCGGCACGCAGAACCGCAAGAAACTGCGAAAACTCCGAATAATCCAGTATTCCCAGAAGCCTGCGCACATCTTCAAGGCTCTTAGGAATCTCCCTGTGCAGGGAAACGAGCTTCACCACAATCTCACGCATACGGTTGTCACACCGCAGGCGCAGGAGGATATTCTGCGCAATTTCAGCACTTTTGTCCGCATGCCCCTTAAAATGCCCGCCCCGTGCGTCCATAGAAAAGCACGCAGGCTTTCCGATGTCATGCAGCAGCATGGCAAGGCGCACCGCAATGTCCTTCGGCGCATTGCCGACTGCACGGGCGGTATGCTCCCACACCGTAAAATCGTGATGCCTTGAATGCTGATCAAATGCGATACATGGGGATATTTCCGGAATCCTCACCGCAAGTATGTCCGAATAATCCAACAGCACCTGCGTCACATGCGCACCGAGCAAAATTCCCTGCAGTTCGGTAAAAACACGCTCCGCTGAAATCAACTCCAGACGGAACGCACCTGCACGCATGGCAGCCTTTGTCAGCGGCTCCGGAGTAAAGCCAAATCTTGCACAGAACCGCAGCCCACGCAAAATCCGCAGTGCATCCTCCTGAAATCTTGCCTGCGGCGTACCCACACAGCGAAGGATACCGTTTTCAAGATCATCCCTTCCGCCGAATGGATCAAAAATCCCCGTATCCGGCGAATATGCCATGGCATTGAACGTAAAGTCACGCCTTGCCAGATCATCGGCAATGGAATCGGCAAAATCCACCGTCTGCGGATGTCTGCCGTCCTTGTAGTCTTTTTCCGTGCGGTAGGTGGTAATTTCCGCAAATCCCCCTGCAAATTTCACCCCCACCGTTCCGAACGCCCTGCCGTATTCGGTGCAGGAATTTTCACCGAATACGGCTATGATCTGTTCGGGTCTTGCATTGGTCGTAATATCGAAATCATGGGGCTTGATGCCCATTACTGCGTCACGCACACAGCCGCCGACAAGATATGCCGAAAATCCGGCAGTTTTCAGCTTTTCAAGCATATGTGCGATGCTTTCGGGAATTTTTATTTCAATCATGATTCATCATTCCTCACCAGATCCACGCAGACGATTTCGGCGGGATTATTGAACCGCAGTTTGCCGATGCCCGCACACACGATCATCGTTGTTCCTGCCATTTTATAGCATCCCTTCGTGTATTTCGGGAAGAACCGGCGTTCGGGAGAGAGAACACCGCCGAGTAGCGGCAATCTCACGATTCCCCCATGCACATGCCCCGAAAGCACCACATCCGCACCCCAATCCGCATACGCTTCAAGCCCCATCGGATTGTGTGCAAGCAGCACGCAGGGCGCATCCCTGCGCTCACCGACAGCAGTCCGAATTTCCACAGCCGTGCATTTTTCCAGTCTGCGATAGCTGCCGTCCTCATTTTTATAGCAGGAATTTGGCAGAACATAGCCGTAAAAATCCACACCGCCGATATTGACCGAGGTATTGTTCAGAAGATGGATGTCGATTTCCCGAACTTTCTGCAAAAGCAAATCCTGCATTTTCTCCGGCAGGGTAGTTTCGTGATTGCCGAACACATACAGCACGGGTGCCATTTTACTCAACAGCGACAGCATAAACCATCCGAATTTCAAAGTTTCTTCATCCGCACTTCTCGAAACCAGATCCCCCGTGACAGCAACCACATCGGGGTGAAGGGACTTTACCGTTTCATGAATATCCGACATACGTTTGGTTTTTTCTTCAAATGAGGCTTTCCTTCCAAAATGTGAATCGGACACCTGCACGATGCGCATTCTCTCCTGCGGTAAGTCCGGCAGGACGATGTGGTAATTACTGATTTTCATATGCTACTCCCTTTAAAACAGGGCGGCAAGATGCCGCCCTGTCAGTTTTCAAATCATGCTTCCTGCTCTGTGGATTCTTCCACGTCTTCCACATCTTCCACGTCTTCTTCTGCATCTTCACCGGTATCCTCCACCGATTCCGTTACAGCCTCTGCCTCATGCTCGGCACGGGTAAATGCCACAACCGTGTTTCCTTCAGTCACACGCATCACACGCACGCCCTTGGAAACTCTGCCCATCACACGGATTTCGCATGCACGGATACGGATAATGATACCCTCGGAAGAAATGAGAATGATGTCATCTTCCTCGTCCACAACCTTGATGCCGCAGACATTGCCGCGTTCCTTGTCCACCTTGTAATTGGTCAGACCATAGCCGCCGCGTCCCTGAATGCGATACTGCTCCAGTGCACAGCGCTTGCCGTAGCCATTTTCGGTAACAGTCAGTACCGCAGCACCTTCACGCACTCTTGCGATGGAAACCACCTCGTCGCCCTCACGCAGCTTGATGGCACGCACGCCATGCGCCGAACGGGACTGCGCACGAATCGCATTTTCTTCCAGACGAATTGCCATACCATTCTTCGTGGCAACGATGATCTGTGCATTGCCGTCCGTCATGCGAACGCCTGCAATTTCGTCGCCCTCGTTCAGACCGATGGCAATCAGACCCTTGCTGCGGACATTTCTGTATGCCGCAAGGGGAGTTCTCTTGATCTGACCCTGCTTTGTAACCATGACAACATAGCTGTCACCCTCAAAGTCACGGGTTCTGAGCATTGCGGAAATACGCTCGCCCTCCTGCAGATTCAGGAGATTTGCAAAATGGAAGCCCCTCGATGCCTTCGAGCCGTCGGGAATCTGGTAGCACTTGAGCTTATGCATCATACCCTTGTTCGTAATGAACAGGATATTGTCATGCGTCGAGCAGATGAACATTTCGCTGACGAAATCTTCCTCACGCTGCTTCATGCCCGAAACGCCCCTGCCGCCGCGCTTCTGCGTCTTGTAAGCGTCCAGCGCCATGCGCTTGATATAGCCATTGTTGGTATATGTTACCACGCAGTCCTCAACGGCAATCAGTTCCTCAATATCCACTTCGCCCGAAACGGAAGTGATCTCCGTCAGACGCTTGTCGTTGAACTTTCTGCGGATCTCCTCAAGTTCCTCGGAGATGATCTCATACACTCTCTGCTTATCCGCCAGTGTTTCCTCATAATCGGTGATCTTCTCACAAAGACCGTACAATTCATCGGAAATCTTCTGACGTTCCAGACCTGTCAATGCACCCAGACGCATCTGTACGATCGCCTCAGCCTGTTCCTCGGAAAGACCGATCGCATGCTCCAGATGGATCTTAGAAAGGTCATACTGCGCTCTGTCCAGAAGTGCGGACATGTCCACATCCTTGAAACGCTCAATCAGACGTTCCTTACCTTCCGGAATGGACTTGCTTGAACGCAGAATAGCAATAACCTCGTCAATATAATCGGATGCCAGCATGAAGCCCTGCAGGATGTGCGCACGTTTCAGTGCCTTTTCCAGCTCAAACTTCACACGGTTCGTGATAACCTCGACCTGGAATGCCAGATAATGCTCCAGAATCTGCTTGAGCGTCAGCACCTTCGGCACGCCGTCCGCAAGCACGAGCATGTTCACGCCGACCGTATCCTGCAGCTGTGTGTAAGAAAACAGCTTATTCAGGACAATATCCGCAATCGCATCCTTGCGCAGACCGATTACCACACGCATACCGGCTCTGCCGGATTCATCACGCACGAAGGTCGCACCGTCAATGCGCTTTTCCTTGATCAGCTCTGCGATATGCTCCACAAGGCGAGCCTTGTTGACCATGTACGGAATTTCATGCACAATGATCTGCTGCTTGCCCTTGGTTTCCTCAATGGAAGTCTTGGCACGCAGGGTGATCTTGCCCCTGCCCGTGCCGTAAGCCGCACGGATGCCTGCCTTGCCCATGATGATGCCGCCCGTGGGGAAGTCCGGTCCCTTGACGCATTCCATCAGATCATCAAGCGTGCAGTCGGGATCCTGAATCAGGACATTGAGCGCATCAATGATTTCGCCCATGTTGTGCGGCGGAATATTGGTTGCCATACCCACGGCAATACCGACCGCACCATTGACCAGCACATTCGGGAAACGGCTTGGCAGAACCTGGGGTTCTTTCAGACGATCGTCATAGTTCATGCCGAAGGGAACGGTATTTTTTTGAATATCCGTGAGCATTTCCACGGAAATTTTGGACATTTTCGCTTCCGTATAACGGTAAGCAGCAGGCGGATCACCGTCCACGGAACCGAAGTTTCCGTGACCGTCCACCAACGGATAGCGCAGGGAGAAATCCTGTGCCAGACGCACGAGTGCGTCATACACGGACGCATCGCCATGCGGATGGTATCGACCGAGTACCGCACCGACGGTATCCGCACACTTACGGTACGGCTGATCGGGGGTAAGGCCGTTTTCATGCAGGGTGTAAAGGATACGGCGGTGAACGGGCTTCAGACCGTCACGCACGTCCGGCAGCGCACGGGACACGATAACCGACATTGCATAAGCAAGGAAGGAATCATGCATTTCCGTCGCAATATCGACCGGAATGACCTTTTCCGGATTCTGCAGATCCGGCTGATTAGTTTCCATTTCGTTACTCATATTTCACCTCAATAACGGTAATTCACCGCTGATATTTTTCCATATCAGGGGGTAAAGGGGCTTGGCCCTTTGCGGGGTTGAGGGGCCGCAGGCCCCCTATTATATCCCCCTCCCTCTGGGAGGGGGTAAGGGGGTGGGGCAGATAAACTATCCCACTAAAAAATATCACTTTATTTTTGACTGATACCCTTTTCCAAGATTCTTTGAAAATGTCTCACGGAGCGTCTTTATTTCTTCCTCCGAAAAATCCTTTTTCGGCAGCACATAGAAATTGACCTTCACCATGTACACTATAAAGAAATCCCTGTATTCTGTCACTTTCAGAGCCTTGCTGTAATATATTCTCGTACCGGAGAAATTCTCCTGCGGCACATCTTCAAAAAGTGCATCCGCCTCTGCCTGTTCTTCGGTGATCTCCTCATCGGGGAGGATCGTGCCGATTTCCAGATATTCCGGAAAAATCCGCAGCTCATAGAGATCATCTTCCAGCTCACGGACTGCCTGCATCAGATTTCTGCGCACCTTCCTTGGATTATACCACTGAAAGCCGATCATCACCGCACAAACCAAAATGATCATACAGTAAATCGGTCTCTGCTGATCCGTGCCGATCACCACATAATAGGCGTAAATGCAGGCAACCACCAGAAATACCGCCATCATTGCATAATTTCTGGGGTACACATATTTTCGCTGAAACGCCACAAACGCACTGCGGAACATTTCAATCGGAATGTGGTATTGTTTTGTCAGAATCGGCTCTGCGCCGTTCTTTTCCATGTCCAATCTGCTTCCTCCTTCCGTGTTCTGCGTCTTACACGTCCAGATTCTGCACGGACTTTGCATTCTTCTCGATATACATTTTTCTCGGCATAACCTTGTCGCCCATCAGAATGGTAATGATCTCGTCGGCTCTTGCCGCATCCTCCATCGTGACCCTGATGATGGTTCTTGTTTCGGGATTCATCGTGGTTTCCCAAAGCTGCTCGCTGTCCATCTCACCAAGACCCTTGTAGCGCTGTACCGCAACCTTTGCGGAACTGCCGTTTGCATCGGCAAGCTGTGCAATATACTTATCTCTCTCCGCATCACTGAATGCATAGAACACCTTCTTGCCCCTTGCAACTCTGTAAAGCGGCGGCTGCGCAATATACACGTTGCCGTTTTCGATCAGCGGCCGCATAAAGCGGAAGAAGAACGTCAGCAAAAGTGTTCTGATATGGCATCCGTCCACGTCGGCATCCGCCATAATGATGACCTTGCCGTAGCGGAGCTTCTCAATATTGAAATCCTCTCCAATGCCCGTACCCAGCGCCGTTACCACGGGCATGAGCTTGTCATTGCCGTAAACTCGGTCGATTCTTGCCTTTTCTACGTTGAGCATCTTGCCCCAAAGCGGTAAGATCGCCTGATACATTCTGTCTCTGCCGCCCTTTGCGGAACCGCCCGCAGAGTCACCCTCGACGATGTAGATTTCCGTGCGCTCGATGCCCTTTTCTGTACAGTCTGCAAGCTTGCCGGGCAGGGAAGCGCTCTCCATTGCGGATTTGCGGCGTGCGGTCTCCCTCGCATTCTTCGCTGCTTCTCTTGCACGTCTTGCCGCAAGGCACTTGTCCAGAATTTCTCTTGCAATCGCAGGATTCATCTCAAAATAGCTCATCAGCTTTTCCTGCACAAGCTTTTCGACAAACGGACGCACCGCAGGATTTCCAAGTCTGCCCTTGGTCTGTCCTTCAAATTCGCATTCGGTGAGCTTCACCGAAACGACCGCCGTCATGCCCTCACGGACATCATCGCCCGAAAGCTTTTCGTTTTCCTTCAGAAGCTGGAAATTCTTACCATAATCGTTAATGACCTTTGTCAGCGCATTCTTAAAGCCATTCTCATGGCTGCCGCCGTCCTTCGTGCGGATGTTGTTGGCAAAGGACATGATCACTTCATTGTAGCTGTCGTTGTACTGCAGGGCAATTTCCGCAAAGGAATCCCCCTGTGTACCGGAAACATAGATCACATCGCCCACGGTTTCATAGCCCTTTGTCGTGTGGATATGCTCGACAAACTGACGGATACCGCCTTCATAATGCAGCGTTTCCGACTGAATTTCAGCAGGATTGCGGCTGTCAGTGAACACTATGCGGATACCGGCATTGAGGAATGCCTGCTCACGCAGTCTCTTGAGCAGTACTTCGTAATCAAATACCGTTGTTTCAAAGATCTCCGCATCCGCCTTGAAGGCAACCATCGTTCCGGTTTCCTCCGTTTCGCCGATAATTTTGAGCTGCTCGCTGTATTCACCGCGCTCAAAACGCTGGAAATGCACATTTTTGCCGTCCTTGACCGTCAGTTCCAGCCATTCCGACAGGGCATTTACGACGGACGCACCAACGCCGTGCAGACCGCCCGAAACCTTGTAGCCGCCGCCGCCGAACTTACCGCCGGCATGCAGCACCGTATAAACGACCGTTGCTGCAGAAATTCCCTCCGTCGGATGAATGCCGACCGGAATACCTCTGCCGTTGTCGGATACACGGATGATCTCTCCGGGGAGGATCTCCACCTTGATTTCCGTACAATATCCTGCCAGCGCCTCGTCAATGGCATTGTCCACGATCTCGTAGACAAGATGATGCAGACCGTCAATACTGGTCGAGCCAATGTACATACCGGGACGCTTACGAACAGGGTCAAGACCCTCCAGCACCTGAATTTGCTCGGCATCGTACTGCATATTCTGCTGATCCATATGTTCACTCTCCGTTTCAAAATACTATGGAAACTGTTCTGTTTTCCACATATTCAACATGGTTTTCAACTGTTTTTGTTGAAACACAGTGTCGCAATACCGTGATTTTTAAAAGTTTTCCATGTGTTTCCACTTTTTCGCGGAAAAATCATGTGGAAAACTTGTCCGGTTATTCACATTCCGGACGCAGCCTTCCTTCTTGCATGAGGAACACACTGCCTTTCTGTTCCACACGCAGGGAGGAGGGGTGGCAAAGGGTGATGAACACCTGCATATCCGCCACCATATCATAAATCAGCCGCTGCCGCCTCTCATCAAGTTCGCCCATGACATCGTCGAGCAGAACCACGGGGGAGCGCTGCATTTTCTCATTATACAAATGTGCCTGTGCAAGCTTGAGCACAAGTGCGGTACTTTTCCGCTGTCCCTGCGAACCGAACTGGCTGACGGCATAACCGCCGATGTCCAGCAGCAGGTCATCCCTCTGGATGCCCCTCTGGGTATAGCCAAGTCGCAGATCCTCTTTCAGATTTTCCGAAAGCTTCTGCTCATAGAGCGAAACCAGTTCCGCTGTCGGTTTTTCGGGAAGCTCCGCATCGCCGTACACTGCACTTCGATAGGACACGTTCAGAATTTCGCTGCCGCCCGTCATCACGCTGTACAGTTCCCTGCAAAGCGGCTGAATACTGCGGATATAGGCAGCTCTCATACAGCTGATGAGCGCACCTGTCTTTGCAAGCTGTGCGTCAAACATCGTCACATCCTGCCGTCTTATCCTGCCTTTCAGGCAGTTCTGAATTGCTGCATTGCGCTGCGCAAGCAGGAGGGATGCACGGCTGACATATTCCATGCTCCTCGGATGCAGCTGGCAGGCGCACAGATCCATGAAGGATCTGCGTCTGTCGGGGGAACCGTTGACGATCTCCACATCACAGGGCGAAAATGCCACGCAGTGGAATGCCTCAAAAAGTCCGCCCGTTTTGGCGGTATCCACGCCATTTATGGTAATTTTCCGCTTTTTCTGCAGTCCACGTTCCATGCTGTAGGTCATCCGCTGTTCCCGTCTGCCGTCAAAAAATCGCATGTCGCACTGGAAGAACGGGGCATCAAAGCCCATATAATGCCGTTCTTTGATTCCGTGAAAACTCTTGCAGCCGGTCATGAGCCACATGGCGTCAAGGAGATTGGTTTTCCCCTGCGCATTATCGCCGATAATGACATTGAATCTGCGGTCGGGTTCGAGTCGAACGCCCTTGAGATTGCGGAATCCGTCAGCGGAAAATGACGTAATATGCATAAAAACTACTGCACCTCAACGATGAATTTATCCACGCTCACACGATCACCTGGTCTGATTTTCTTGCCGCGCATCGTGCAGACTTCGCCGTTTACGGAAACTGCACCCTGCTGAACAAGCTCTTTCGCAAATCCGCCCGTGTCGCACAGCCCCGCAAATTTCAGCAGGGAATCAAGCTTGATAAATTCTGTTGTAATTTGTACCTGTATTACTTCCTGTGACATGGTAATCCCCTTTCTGTGGATGGTTTATTTGTTGCTGACAGGGGGCGCTGCCCCCTGTACCCCCGCCAAAGGGATGTACATCCCTTTGGAATCCCATAGCGTTTCGCCATTGCCCCCTTCGGGGGACAAAGGCGAAACGTTAGAATTGCAAGAATCACATTCTTAGACAGAAATTACAGAACGCAATGTACCTGTCAATAACAATTAGCCCTTCAACTGAATCGGCAGCGGCGAACCGCCGCTGGTGAGCTGCTTCCTTTGTGCTTCGCACAAGCGGAAGCGTTAGTTCTTTAATTGAATAGGCATAATCAAATACACAAAAGATTCTCCATCCATGGGTGTAATTTTGATCACCTTATTGCAGCCGCTCATGTGGATCTTGATTTTATCGCACTCGCACGCACGCAGGGCTTCAAGCAGGTATTTGTTGCTGAAACCGATGGTCACGCTTTCGCCGCTGATATTTGCAGGAATGCGGTCATTGATCACACCAATGCCCGTTTTGCAGGAGATTTCCATAAAACCATCCGCAAATACGCAGCGCATCGGCGCTTTATTCTTCTCATTGATCAGAAGTGCGCAGCGTTCGGCACATCCGATCATATCACGGGTGTTCATGATGACTTCGGTCTTTGCATCCGATGGAATGCTGCTGCGGAAATTGTGGAATTGTCCTTCAAGCAGTCTTGCGAACAGCTCAAATCCATTCACTGAAAATACAATATGCTTGCCGTTTGTGGCAAATTCGCAAGGTGTTTCGGCATCATCCTTGAGCAGCATGATTAGCTCTGACAGCGCCTTTTTCGGCACAACAAAGCGGAAAGTTCCCATTTCTGTGATTTTTTCCTGACGCATTGCCAGTCTGTAGCGGTCCATTGCCACCACATAGAACATATCCTCACCCGATTCAAACAGTTCGCCTGTCAGAATGGGCTTATCCTCTTTGACGGATGCCGCAAAGCTTGACTGCTGGATCATCGAACGCAGAATCGGCTGTGAAACCGCTGTTTTCTGTGTGGTTTCTACAACCGGAAGCGCCGGAAATTCCTCTGCGGACATCGCAGAAATGCGGTATTCCGTGTTTTCGCTTGAAATTCGGGCATTGAGCGTTTCATCAATTTCAAAAACCACACGATCGCCGGTCATGCGGCGTGTCATTTCACTGAACAGTCTTGCATTCAGCACAAAAACAAAATCATCGGTGCATTCTGCCGGAACTCTGGTTCTGATACCGATTTCCAGATCGTAGCCGGTCAGGACAACTCCACCCTGTTCCATCTGAACGCAGATTCCCTCAAGTGCAGCAATGGTGGATTTCTGGGAAACACCTTTAGAAACATGGGCAATGGCATTGCACAGATCATTTTTATTACATTCAAATCTCATTCTTATCAACTCCAAACCATGATTTCAACAGACGGCATCCCTGAAACGTGGAAGCCTTCTGTGAATCACTCATATCAATCTTAAATAAATAAACAGTAGTAGTAGTAGAGGGGGCGGAAAAGTTGAAATCTTCCAAAAAACATGTGTTTACGAATTTTTTTGCTGTTTTTTCTTCCACAAAACCAGTTTTGAAAAAAAGTGAAAAAGTGAAAAATGAAGAATTAGAAATTTTTACCGTGGAATTGTGGAGAATCTGTGGAGTGGAAATGGAAAAATTCTTGAAAATTTTGTGGAATTATCTTTTTCCCGACCGCCGCATTTCACATTCTGTGGAATGCTATTTCCTTGAAAAAGTGGAAATATTTTTCATTACTCTGCAATATCATGGAATTTGCGAGGAAATTATTTCAACTTACTTTTCAACATTATGTTGAAAAGCCGGTTGAATACTGTTAGTTTCCGGATTATCAAACATATCCCCTGACAATTGCAGGGGAAATGATATGTAACGCAGGATGCTGTCTGAACGATGCACCCTGCATTCGTAAATTATTTTATTATCAACTGTGCATGTTCAGCTCAGGCTGTGGGGGGATTGGGATTCTTCTCACGGATATCCTTAATAATATCCTCCACCAGTTCCTTGAGGTTTGCATCTTTTTTCAGTGCAGTTGTCACATTATTGATCGCATACACGATCGTGGAGTGATCTCTGCCGCCAAATTCCATACCGATCGCTGCAAGCGGCATGCCGGTAACCTCACGCACCACATATGCCGCAACCTTGCGGGCTGTGGAGATCTGGGAAGTTCTCTTGCTCGAACGGATGTCCTCCGGCGTGATGCCGTATACGTTGGCAACCTCTGCAATAACCTTTTCCACTGTGATCGGGATCGGCTGATCGTCGGTCAGAATGTCACGGATAACGCTCTGTGCCATGGAAATCGTCGGAGAGCTGTTTGCCAGCATCTTGAGTGCCTTGAGTTTCTTGACAGCGCCTTCAAGCTGACGGATGTTCGTCTTGAGGCGGTTTGCGATAAATTCTGTTACCTCATCCGGAATCTTCAGATCCAGAAGCTCCGCCTTTCTGCGGATAATGGCAAATCTTGTTTCAAAATCCGGAATGCTGATGTCTGCGATCAGACCCCATTCAAAACGGTTGCGGATACGTTCTTCCAGTGTTTTCAGATCACGGGGCGGTTTGTCCGATGTGATGACGATCTGCTTGCCCTCGGAATGCAGCACGTTGAATGTGTGGAAAAATTCCTCCTGCATACGCTCCTTGCCGGAGAAGAACTGAATATCATCAACGATCAGTACATCCGCATTGCGGTATTTGTCGTGGAATACAGAAGTATCTCTCTGGTCGATCGCTTTGATCAGCTCGTTACCGAAGGATTCACCCGTTACATAAATCACCTTTTTGTTCGGCTCACGCTGCAGAATTTCATGCTTGATCGCCGTTACCAGGTGAGTTTTGCCAAGTCCTGACGGACCGTAGATGAACAGCGGATTGTAGGTCGTGCCGGCATCCGTTGCTACAGCCTTGCAGGCAGCAAATGCAAATTCATTGGATCTGCCGACGATGAATGTGTCAAAATTGTAGTCATATTCCGCAAATTCGTAGCTTTTGCGCAGTTCCTCGTGTTTTTCATCGAGTGCGTCAAAATCGGGAAGAACGGATTCGCCCCTGTTTGAAGCGGTTTCCTTGTTGTTGAAGTTTACCACAAGGCGCAGCGGAAAGCCCACTGTCTGCTCCAGTGCATTTTCAAGTACAGATTTATAGGTCGTCAGAAGCACACCCTGCTGAAATTCCGTCTGTACATGGAATACAGCGTCGCTTCCTTCAATACCGACGGGCGTCATTGCGTCGATCCATGTTTTCATGGCAACATCGGAAATCAGCTCATGCTCCGTGCAGTAACGCTTGACCTGATTGAATACTTCGTCAAAAGAATTCATGTCACAACCTCCATTTTATGCATCATTGCGAACCTTTGAATTTGAACGCAATCTTCTTATAATATTACTACTTTATATTCTAACATATAATTGTTGAAAATGCAAGTGTTTTTTCAAAATTTTCAACAATCACTTTTGATGTGGATCTCCCTTTCCTTCCAGCCGAAAATCCATAAAAAAAGAGGGAATATCGGGTGGATGGAATTGGTTGTTTTGTGAAAATTGACGATTCTTGGTATGGGATGGGTTGAAAAAATGACTTTTCAGGAAAATTTACAAAAACCTCTTGACATGAAGTTGCGGATGAGATATAATAGTAGGGTATAAGAGTATTTTTGCTCTGTAATGATAGGCATCTATCATCGGCGAGGTGCTGAGGATCGTGCCGAAAGCGAGAGGAGGAGAACGCATGAAAAGAACATACCAGCCTAAGAAGCTGCACAGAAAAAAGGAACACGGCTTCATGAAGAGAATGTCCAATAAAAACGGCAGAAAGGTTTTAGCTCGCAGGAGAGCAAAGGGCAGAGCAAGACTTTCCCATTGATGAGCCAGACCACAAATTCCGATTTGTGGTCTTTTTATTTAGGAAATTACGGACCGCCGAACATGGTTTTGCGTAATTCTCTGTATTGAGAGGTAACCGGCGATGATGTACACGGAAGTAATGCGGCAGAATAAGGATTTTCAGCTTTGCTACCACAGGGGCATGAGCTTGGGAACATATTTTGTTGTAATCTATGCTCGCAAAAATCACCTGCCGGTTAATCGGCTTGGAATTACCACGGGAAAGAAGGTCGGCAATGCTGTGTGCCGCAGCCGTGCAAGACGGCTGATTCGTCAGGCATGGCGTGAAAATGAACTTGCCGCACCTGTGGGATTGGATATTGTGATCGTTGCGCGCAGTCCGCTGCCGGATATGAAATCCACGCAGCTGAGCGACTATCTGCGCACAAAGGCGATTCCTGCACTGCATAGGATCTATGCAGGCGATTATGTGTCTGAAAAAAAACGGGAAAAGAGAGGCAGTAAATGATACGGCGTATCTTGATTTTGCCCATCCTGTTTTATCAAAAATGTATTTCTCCGCTGTTTCCGCCCTGCTGCCGCTATTATCCGAGCTGCTCGGCATATGCGCTGCAGGCAATTATGCGGTTTGGTGCAGTCAAGGGACTGATTTTGGCAGTATCCCGACTGCTGCGATGCCACCCCTGGGCAAGGGGCGGTATTGATGAAGTGCCGGATTCCTTTTCTTGGAAAAAAATACCGGCGTATTTCTGGCAGAAAAGAAACGGTGAATGACCGTACAAGGATGAAGGAATGAGGTAGCAAAATTGAATTTTTTAATTGATCTTGTCGGAACCCCTTTAGGCTTCATTATGAAGTTTATCTACGATCTGGTCGGAAATTATGGCGTAGCCATTATCCTGTTTACTCTGATCACAAAGCTGATCGTATTTCCGGTCTACTATAAACAGCAGAAAAATATGGTGCATACGCAGCTGGTGCAGCCAAAGCTTGTAAAGCTCCGTGAAAAATACAAGAATAATCCCGAAAAACTCCAGATGGAGCAGATGAAGCTCTATCAGGAAGAAAATATCAACCCCTACGCATCCTGCCTGCCGATGATCATTTCCCTGATCATCCTCTGGGGCGTGCTGGGTGTTGTATATGAGCCGATGAGTCATATTCTGAAGTATGACAAGGCCGTAATTAATGAAGCTACTATTGTTGCTGCGGAATTTAATGAAAAGATCAATCCCGAAAAACAGGACATGCGTATCCAGCTGATGATCATGGAAGAGGTTGTCAAGCATGAGGATGAATTTGCGCAGAAAATGTCCAAGGTGGATGCTGATTTTGTTCCTGAGGTCAAGGAATTTGCCGATACCTTTAACATTCTCGGTGTTGACCTGAACTTGACGCCGAATGTCAAGGATTTCAAAAGAAACTTCCCGCTGTTCCTGATTCCTGTGCTTTCCGGTGTTGTGCAGCTGGCAATGACCATCTACATGCAGTGGCACCAGAAGCGCAAGCGCAATAATGACATGCCCGAAATGGGGGCAATGAATATTATGCTCTACGGTATGCCGATTTTCTCGGTATGGCTGGCATTTACCGTGCCTGCCGGTGTTGGTTTCTACTGGATCTGCTCGTCCGTGTTCTCTTTCATCCAGAGCATTGGTCTGAACCTCTGGTTCAATGATGCAAGAGTGGAAAAAATCGGCGAAGCAGAGCGCAAAAAGGCGCAGAAATCCAATCGCCGTCCTTCCATGATGCAGAAGCTCATGGAACAGCAGGAGGAAATGATGCGTCAGCAGCAGGGCGGAACAACCCGCACGCCTTCCAATCGTGTGAGCTATTCCGATGATGATGAAGTCAGATTTTCACGTTCCGAACGTGAGGAATACAATACCGCCGTCATCCGTGAGGCAAGACGCCGCATGGCTGAAAAATATGGTGAAAATGACAAATAACCTGTATAGGAGGTCATAAAAATGACAGAAATTTTTACAGCGAAAACAGTCGAGGAAGCAAAAGAACTTGCTGCCCGACACTTTGGCGCATCCCTCACCGACATCAAATTTGAAGTACTGGAAGAACCGAAAAAGGGCTTTCTGGGCTTTATGAAGGGCGATGCAAGAGTGCGTGCGACCTACACTTCCATTGATGTACCTATGGCGGAAACTGCTGCTGCTCCTGTTTCTGAGGAAACAGAAAAGGAAGCTGCACAGGAGGCGTTTGAGGAAGCTGCGGAAGAAGCTTTTGAGGAGATCGTAGAGGAAGCTGTCGAGGAAATTGCAGAGGAAATTCCGGAGGAATCTGTAGAAGATACCTTTGAGGAAACCTTTGAAGAAGCAACGGACGAGCCGGATGAGGCTCCCGATGTGATCGAGGTTGCAGCTGAAGTAATCGAGTCGAAGGATGCATCCGACGAGTTAAAGACCGATGCGGAAATGATCACGGGAGAGCCTTCCGAGGAGGCACTTGCTAAGATCGAAAAAGCTAAGGCATATCTGACCGACGTTCTGTCCAAGATGGGCGTTGAAGCTGAACTGGTTGTTACTGCCGGTGCAGAGAGCGCAATGATTGATATTGTAGCGTCCAACAACGGCACTGTAATCGGCAAGCGCGGTGAAACGCTTGATGCACTGCAGTATCTGACATTCATGATCGCTAACCGTGGCGACAGAGAGTACTACAGAGTCATCCTCAACAGCGCAAACTACCGTGAGCGCCGCCGCAAGACGCTTGAGGAGCTTGCTGCAAAGATCGCAAGAAACGTACTGCGCAGCGGCAGACAGACAGCGCTTGAGCCGATGAATCCGTATGAGAGAAGAATCATTCATTCTGCAATCGCAGAAATTGAGGGCGTAAGCTCCAAGAGTGTGGGTGAAGAACCGTACCGCAAGGTTGTGATTTCCTCCAACAAGCCGGTGCGCCGCCGCCGCAATGATAAGAATGATCGCGGCGACCGCAATCGCGGCAATCGCAGAAACAACGACCGCCGCAGAAATCCCGATGCACCGCCGACAAGAATCAATATGGATTCCATGAAGACGAGCTTTGAAATGGATTATAAGCGTCCGAAGCCCGAAGATGACATGGGTTTGAATGCCGGTCTGTATGGAAAAATTGAATTTTAAGAGATTTAACAAAAAATTTCTTTGTGCAGTCATAATTTTGATTTGTACAGTGATTTCGGGTGTTTTCAATCCTGTATATCGCATTTTTGCAGTGGATCCGTTTACAAACGAGCTGGAACCGACTTTGGAAATGTTTGAAACCTGCTTACATATTCTTATGGGATTTTGCAGCTTTAATTTTTCTATTCCTGCATGTAAAGCGATAAAATACAGTTACAAGGATTGTGATGATGAACGTTTTCGATCCTATATGAAGGCAATCATAGAAATTGCCATTGCATGGGCAGTATTAGGATCTTTTGCAGGTATATTTGTGGTAGTGATCACGTTTTTTTTGATTGTCGATTTTGCAATGATGGCGTCATTTTCTATATATATGCTATGCCTTGTGAATGCAATGTTAGCTTTGAAAGCACTCAAAATTTTGAAAAAACAGAATTGAATGAAAAACAATGGAGGCTGGACGGAACTGTTCAGCCTTCTTTTACTTGGAGGCATTATGGAAACAATTGCAGCCATTGCAACCCCCCATGGCACGGGTGGTGTTGCGGTTATCCGCATTTCCGGTGAATACGCCATCCGCCGTGCGGATGAAATTTTCCGTCCGCTGCATGGTAAAATCCCTTCACAGATGGAGGGGTATACCTGCGCCTACGGACATATTTTGCGTGACGATACGGTGCTTGACGATTGCGTGCTGACTGTGTTCCGTGCGCCGCACAGCTACACGGGCGAGGACGTGGTGGAGATTTCCTGCCACGGCGGCAGATTTCTCACGCAGAAGATTTTGCGCTGCGTGCTTTGTGATTCCGTCAGACTTGCGCAAGCGGGGGAATTTACCAAGCGTGCATTTTTAAACGGCAAGCTTTCCCTTACACAGGCGGAAGCGGTTGCGGATCTGATTTCCGCATCGGGCGAGAATGCCGCAAAATGCGCAAGAAATCTTCGTGATGGTGCGACTTTCCGCAGGATTTCCGGATTTTCAAATACCCTGCTGGAACTGCTTTCCGATCTCGCTGTCTGGGCGGATTATCCCGATGAGGATATTCCATCCGTGGATGGCACGGCGTTGGAGGAACGCTTGCAGACGCTGCTCTTGGACATGCAAAATCTCATGCAGACCTACGATTATGGCAGGATCCTGCGTGAGGGCTTGCATACAGTGATTGCGGGTAAACCGAATGTCGGAAAATCCACGCTGTTTAATGCGCTCAATGGTTTTGAGCGAAGCATTGTCACTGACATTGCCGGAACGACCCGTGATGTCGTGGAGGAACAGATCCGCATTGGCGGCTATTCCCTGCGGCTTTCCGATACCGCAGGCGTGCATGAAACAGAGGAGCAGATCGAGAAAATCGGTGTAGAAAAGAGCCTTGCGTTTCTGCAGGATGCCGACCTCGTGCTTGCCGTATTCGATGTCAGCCGTCCGCTGGAAGCGGATGACGAGAATCTGCTCTCCCGTCTGCCAAAGGATCGGACGATTGCCGTCTGCAATAAAACGGATCTTGGCAAACAGTGGAACATCGAAGATTATGGATTTGCGGATATTGTCGAAATATCGGCAAAAATGCTTGATGGTATGGAATTGCTCGAAACGGCTGTCGAGAAATTTGCAAGCCGTCAGGCAACCCCTGCTGAGGACGGCATGATTGCCAATGAACGACAGCGTGTCTGCTTGCAGGATGCCATTACCGCTGTACAGGAATCGCTCGATGCTCTGCAGATGGGGCTTGCCTATGATGCGGTTACGGTCAGTCTTGAGGGTGCTGCGGATGCGCTGCTGCAGCTGACCGGAGAACGTATCACGGATGCCGTGGTTGACGCTGTATTTACCCGATTTTGCGTCGGCAAATAGGCGGCGAGCCTGATTTGACAGGTTGCAACATATAGTTTTTACCAATTTTTACCAATTTGAGGTGAACCATGAATTACGAAATGGGAACTTTTGATGTCATTGTCGTTGGCGCAGGACATGCCGGCGTGGAAGCCGGACTTGCGGCGGCACGGCTTGGCTGTCATACACTTTTGCTGACGATCTCCCTTGATCAGATTGCAAATATGCCCTGTAATCCGTCAATTGGCGGCACGGCAAAGGGGCATCTGGTGCGTGAGATCGACGCTCTGGGCGGTGAAATGGGACGTGCGGCGGATGCTTGCTTCATTCAGAGCCGCATGCTCAACCGAGGGAAGGGGCCTGCGGTTCACAGTCTGCGTGTGCAGGCGGATCGTGTGAAGTACCATTCCTATATGAAACAGGTCTGCGAACAGACAGAAAATCTCTGCGTCAAACAGGGAGAGGCTGCGGAAATTATTGTAGAAAATGGCGAAATTCGGGGAATTATCACCCGTCTTGGTGCTGTCTATCATGCAAAGGCTGTGATTATTGCAACGGGAACATATCTGAAGGGAAAAATCCATATCGGTGAAGTTTCCTTTGAAAGTGGTCCCGATGCGGCACTTCCGAGCAACGATCTTTCAAAAAGTCTCGCACAATATCTTCCCTTGCGTCGTTTTAAGACGGGAACGCCCTGCCGTGTGCACAGGCGCAGCATCAATTTTGATGTGCTGGAGCGACAGGATGGAGATCCCGATATTACGGCATTTTCGTTTGCTCATGATGGCTCACAGATGCAGAACATCGTCAGCTGTCATATCGCCTATACGAATGCGGAAACGCATCGTGTTATCCGTGAGAATCTGCATCGTTCCCCCCTCTATGGCGGCAGAATTGAAGGTGTCGGTCCTCGTTATTGTCCGTCAATTGAGGACAAAATTGTCCGCTTTGCGGATAAGGAACGTCATCAGATTTTCGTGGAACCCATGGGGCTTTCTACGGAGGAATATTATTTGCAGGGCATGTCATCCTCCCTGCCAGAGGATGTGCAGCTTGCATTTCTGCGGACTGTCAAAGGTCTTGAAAATGTCGAAATATTGCGACCTGCCTATGCAATTGAATATGACTGCGTCGATCCGACCGCACTCTATCCCACGCTTGAAACCAAGGATGTCAAGGGTTTGTTCGGTGCAGGACAGTTCAACGGAAGCTCCGGTTATGAGGAGGCGGCGGCACAGGGTCTGGTTGCCGGAATCAATGCAGCTATGTCCGTGCTTGGCAGACAAATGCTGATTTTGGAACGTTCCGGTTCCTATATCGGTACCTTGATTGATGATCTTGTCTGCAAGGGCTGCAGCGATCCCTATCGCATGATGACTTCACGCAGCGAATACCGACTTGTGCTGCGTCAGGACAATGCGGATCAGCGCTTGATGCCCATTGGACGTGAAATCGGTCTGCTCCCTGAAGAACGTTATCAGGCAATGCTTAAGAAATACGAGCTTGTGGAGCAGGAAATTCATCGTGTGAACCATACCAATCTTGCTCCCTCTCCCGAAATCAATCGGATGCTCACAGAAATGGGAACTGCCCCTTTGCAAACCGGCTGTAAGGTTGGCGATCTCATTCGCCGTCCTCAGCTTGGATATGCCGTGATTGCGCCATTTGATGTGAATCGTCCCGATCTTCCTGCGGATGTACAGGAGCAGGTGGAGATTCAAATTAAATATGAGGGTTATATTCGCCGCCAGAATCAGGCGATTGAACAGGCGATGAAACTTGAACGCAAGGTGCTTCCTGAGGATCTGGATTATACCGATATTCGTGGATTGCGTCTTGAAGCGATCGAAAAGCTTAATAAGAGAAAGCCGCTCAGCATTGGTCAGGCTTCCCGAATTTCCGGTGTTTCTCCTGCGGATATTACGGTGCTGCTTGTCTGGCTTGAACAACATAAGGAGGATGGTCATGCTTCCGGAATATAGTGCTGCAAAGCAGCTTTTTGACGAATACGACATCAATGTTTCACGTGAAACATACGATAAAATGGAACAATATGCCGAATTTCTCGTGGAGTATAATAAAAATGTCAATCTCACGGCAGTGACGGAGGGCGATGAGATTCTGCGCAAGCATTTCCTTGACAGTTTGCTTCTCGCAAAATACGGAAATATCCCCGAAAATGCGTCACTTCTCGATATTGGCAGCGGTGCAGGATTTCCGGGCGTTCCGCTTGCGCTGCAAAGAACGGATCTGCAGATCACACTGCTTGACAGTCTGAATAAACGAATCGTTTTTCTGGAAAAGCTCTGCGATCTTCTTGGATGCAGTTACACTGCCATGCATGGAAGGGCGGAAATTTCCGCAAAAACCACTGAAATGCGTGAGCAATTTGATGTGGTGACTGCCCGTGCAGTTGCCGCAATGCCCACACTTGCCGAATATTCCCTTCCGTTTGTGAAAGTCGGCGGTAAGTGGATTGCCATGAAAGGCCCAAATGAACCGATCAAACCGGCGCTGCAGGCAATTAGGATGCTTGGCGGTAAGCTGGAGGATACGATTTCGTATCAGCTGCCGGGGGGAGATGAACGTGTGATCTATGTCGTGAAAAAAATTTCGCAGACACCGACAAAATATCCACGCAATAGCGGTCAAATCAAGCAAAAGCCTCTGTAAGAATCAGTGAATATGTAAAGAAATCCATTATTTTCGCAAGAAATGATGGATTTTTTTTGTGGTAAGTATTTCCCGTATCTGTTATAATTAGGTTATACTACAAGACATAGACACATAAAGGAGAACAACATGTCAGGAATTTTTACATTCACAAAGCCAAAATCAGAGGACAAGCGTGTGCTGATCATCCCCGTGGAACAGGTGAAACCCAATCCGCACCAGCCGAGAACTACATTTTCCGATTCGGATTTGCGCCAGTTATCGGATAGTATCCGCCAAAACGGGATATTGCAGCCGTTATCCGTTCGCCAGAAAGGTGAAAAATTCGAACTGATCGCCGGTGAGCGACGTTTGCGTGCAGCAAAGATTGCCGGATTGCGTGCAGTTCCCTGTATTGTGATGAACATCAGCGAACGAAATTCTGCAATTCTTGCACTTGTCGAAAATATTCAGCGACAGGATCTGAATTTTTTTGATGAAGCAGCGGCAATTGAAAAACTCATTTCCTATTACGGTATGACGCAGGAGGATGCAGCAATTAAACTGGGAAAAGCCCAGAGTACGGTTGCAAATAAGCTTCGCTTGCTTCGTCTGACACATATGGAGCGTAATTTTATTATGGAACATCACCTGACTGAGCGGCATGCAAGAGCTTTGTTGAAGCTTGCAAGTGTGCAGGACAGGCATGAAATCCTTGAAAAGATTGTGAAATATAATCTGAATGTGGATAGAACCGAGCAGATGATTGATGAAAAGCTTGGAAAAAATCGGGAGCAGCAAAGTTTTCGGAAAAGAAGTATCCTTTTGCGTGATGTAAGATTGTTTATCAACACCATTCAGCGTGCCGTAGAAACAATGCAGGCGGCAGGGATTCCCGCTGCATCACAAAAAATGCAGTTTGACGATTATATTGAGTACAGAATCCGTATTCCGCTTGTGCCTGCCGCTGAAGAAAAATAATCGACAAGAATCCAATTGTTTCACGTGAAACATTCATTTTTCCACAGAATGTTTCATGTGAAACATTTTTTGTAAAAACAAGGGGAAACATCGGAAAATATCCGAAAAATTCTTTACAAAAGAGGTGAAACGTGATATAATAAAAGAGTACATAAAGAGAGGAGGTACGTCATGGGTAAAGTGATAGCAGTTGCAAACCAGAAAGGCGGCGTGGGAAAGTCCACAACAGTGGTAAATCTTGCGGCATATCTGGGTTCCAGAGGTAAAAAAGTGCTATGTATAGACATTGACGCACAGGGAAATACAACAACGGGCTTCGGAATCAAGAAGAAGGGCGTAGCAGTATCTTCATTTGATCTGCTGATTGGCAGAGGAAAAATCGAGGATGCAGTGATTGTGACAGAATTTGAAAACGTCAGCGTTATTGCAGGCACATCCGATCTTGCAGGTGCAGAAGTGGAACTGATCAAGATGGAAAATCGCTTTCAGCGGCTAAAAATGCAGATCCTAACCTGCAAAGAGGACTACGATTACATATTTATTGACTGTCCCCCTGCGCTCGGCATGCTCACGCTCAATGGATTGACTGCCTGCGATGAAATTCTTGTGCCGATGCTTGCTGAATACTTTGCTCTGGAGGGCTTGACGCAGCTGATGCACACGCTTCGTCTTGTGCGCACGAATTACAACCCGTCATTGGAGATTTGCGGCATTTTGTTTACAATGTTCGATCCGAGGCTGAATGTTTCGGTGCAAGTTGTGGACGAGGTCAAAAAGTATTTTCCGGATAAGATTTTCGAAACGAAAATTCCCAGAAATGTGCGGCTTTCGGAAGCTCCCAGTTATGGGAAACCCGTGATGTACTATGATAAAAATTCAAAAGGTGCGCAGTACTATGAAATGCTCGGACGTGAATTTCTCGGTGAGGAGGCAATAGAAAAGCCAAAACATCGGGTAAAATTCGGACGAAATAAAAAATAGGAAAGGGTGATTCCATGGCAAAAGGCGGACTTGGCAGCGGAATGGATCTGCTGTTTGAGGATAATGTGTCGCAGGTTGAGGTAAAAAAGACGGTACGTCTTTCAGAAATCGAGCCAAACCGTGCACAGCCAAGAAAGAATTTTGATGAGTCGGCGATTTCCACACTTGCGGATTCTATTCGTGAGCATGGAATTTTACAGCCGCTTCTGGTTAGACCGCTTGCATTTGGAGGGTATCAGATCGTAGCTGGTGAGCGCCGCTGGCGTGCAGCAAGAATGCTCGGACTTGACGAAATTCCCGTCATTATCCGTGATTTTACAGATCTGGAAACTGCTCAGATTGCGTTGATCGAGAATTTGCAGCGTGAAAATCTCAATCCCATTGAAGAAGCACAGGGATTCCGTAAATTGCAGGACGATTTTGGCATGAAACAGGAGGAAATTGCAAAGACTGTTGGACGTTCCAGAAGTGCAGTCGCAAATGCGCTGCGTTTGCTTCGCCTTCCTGAGGAAGTGCAGGAGCTTTTGGTGGATGGCAGTATTTCCGCAGGACATGCCCGTGCGCTGCTTGGATTTACGGATGAATCCGCAATGATCAGTGCGGCACAGAAGGCTGCAGCGGGGCTTCTGACGGTAAGACAGCTTGAAAAAATGGCTTCAGAGAGCGATCAACCCCAAAAAGAGACCAAGCATTCACCGATGGATTCCTATTTCAAGGAAATGGAAATCAGTCTGCATGACCATCTCGGACGCAAGGTAAAGGTGGATTTCCGTCAGAACAAAGGCGTTCTGATTCTGGAATTTTACGACAAGGACGATCTTCAGGTTCTTGCCCGGAAGCTCGTGGATGAAGCAAATGCCTGACAATGTTTCACGTGAAACATTTTGTCGGTTAAGATAAAAAAGTGTAAGGAAAGGAAGAATTTATCATGCTCGACATGAAATTTTTAAGAACAAATCCCGAAATAGTGAAGGAAAACATCAAGAAGAAGTTTCAGGACGAAAAGCTCCCGCTGGTGGATGAGGTAATTGCTCTGGACAAGGAGTATCGTGAAACTAAGGTGAAGTGCGACGATCTGCGCGCACAGAGAAAGTCCAAGAGTAAAATGATTGGCGGTCTGATGGGCAAGGGAGACAAGGAAGGCGCAGAAGCGATCAAGGCAGAAGTTGTGGCAATCGGTGAGGAACTTGTTCGTCTGGAGGCTCGTGAGGATGAGCTTCAGAAGCAGGTTCGTGAGATCATGATGGTGATCCCGAACATCATTGATGAGAGTGTTCCGATTGGTAAGGATGACAGCGAAAACGTCGAAGTAGAGCGCTTTGGTGATCCCTTTGTACCGGAATTTGAGGTTCCGTACCATGTGGATATTATGGAAAGACTCAAGGGAATTGATCTGGATGCTGCGAGAAAGACAAGCGGCAACGGTTTCTATTACCTGTGCGGTGACATTGCGAGACTGCATTCAAGCATTCTTTCCTATGCAAGAGATTTTATGATTGACAGAGGATTTACCTATTATATTCCTCCGTTCATGATCAGAAGTGACGTAGTTACAGGCGTTATGAGCTTTGCAGAGATGGAAGGCATGATGTACAAGATCGAGGGTGAGGATCTCTATCTCATCGGCACCAGTGAGCATTCGATGATCGGCAAGTTCATTGACACGATTCTGCCTGAGGAGAGCCTGCCGCAGACGCTGACGAGCTATTCTCCGTGCTTCCGTAAGGAAGTCGGCGCACACGGCATTGAGGAACGCGGCGTATATAGAATCCACCAGTTTGAAAAGCAGGAAATGATCGTTGTCTGCAAGCCTGAGGAAAGCAAGGACTGGTTTGAGAAGCTTTATCAGAATACAGTTGATTTCTTCCGCAGTCTGGATATTCCGGTGCGCACGCTGGAATGCTGCTCCGGCGATCTGGCTGATCTGAAGGTGAAATCTATCGACGTAGAGGCTTGGTCACCTCGCCAGCAGAAGTATTTTGAGGTTGGAAGCTGCTCAAATCTGGGTGATGCACAGGCAAGACGACTGGGAATCCGTGTTAAGGGTGCGGATGGACAGAAGTATTTTGCGCACACACTGAACAATACGGTAGTTGCACCGCCGAGAATGCTCATTGCATTCCTTGAGAACAATCTCAATGATGACGGAAGCATTCGCATTCCCGAAGCACTGCAGCGTTATATGTTCACAGATAAGATTTCTGTACCGGTGAAGTAAAGAATGTAACAAATCCCCCGCCACAGGCGGGGGATTTGTTATATTTACTCACTTATAAATCTCGCAGTTCCCGTTGTCACAACATCCTCGGAATTATCGGAAAACCGCACAATCAAGCCACAATCCTGCGTGTAGCCAACGGCAAGCGCCTCACGTTCCACGCCATGATGCGTCACGATAACACGCTTTCCGAGAGTGTAGGAATTCTCGGTATAAACTCTCAAAAAAGTTTTGTCATGAATTTCCTTGATATACCGATCGAGATGACGAAGAATTGCCGCTGCTGCGTCATTTCTGTCAATTTTTAAGCCGGTTTCGGTTTCTATATCCGTGACAATGTTGTGAAGTTCCTGCGGAAGAAAAGCATCCTTTTGCAGATTCAGTCCGATGCCGATGACAAGGTAATCAAGCTTGCCGCTTTGCGGATGAAATCCACCCTCACAAAGAATGCCGCAGATTTTTCGGTCATGCAGAAAAAGATCGTTGACCCATTTGATTTTTGCTGAAATTCCGTATTCCTCCAAAGCAGAATATACCGCTGCGGCTGCACATGCCGTTACCGACATCATGTCCGCTGCGGTGAAATTTGGACGCAAAATCGCCGAAAGATACAATCCCCCAATGGGTGAATGAAAAGTTTTTCCAAGTCTCCCACGACCTGCGCTCTGCCTGTCGGCAAGCAATACCGTACCATGTACAGCACCCTGTGCGGCAAGTTCCTTTGCAAGTCGGTTGGTTGAGTCGATTTCCTGAAAATACAGGATCTGTTTTCCTATGCCGCAGCACTCAGGCAGAAGTTTCTGAATCGTTTCGGGTACTGTCATAATTATCATCTCCTGCAATCATTATACCATAATTGCGCCTGCAATGCAAGTCTGGAATGGGACTTGCCCTGCGCTGCATAGTATGTTCGTGAATAACGGCAGTGCCGCACAAAGTGAAAGGAGCGATTTCATGGGACATGAAGGCACAGGTTATGAAATGATGCGGGAGGATAAACCGCTGCAGGCTGACCATGTTGTGGCGCTTGCCGGTAATCCCAATGTCGGAAAATCCACGGTATTCAATGCACTCACAGGTATGCACCAGCATACGGGAAACTGGGCGGGAAAAACCGTATCCAATGCCATGGGAATCACGGAATATGGAGGAAAACGCATTGTTTTGGCAGATCTGCCGGGCACATACTCCCTGCGTGCCGATTCCGCCGAGGAGGAGGCAGCAAGGGATTATCTTTGCAGCGCTAATCCTGAAGCTGTGGTGGTTGTCTGTGATGCGTGCTGTCTGGAGCGGAATCTCAATCTGGTGCTGCAGACGATGGAATTGTCAGATCGTGTGCTTGTCTGTGTGAATTTGCTTGATGAAGCAGAAAAACGTGGAATTTCCGTCGATCTTGACGCATTGGAGCAGGAATTGCAGACTCCCGTAGTCGGCATGACTGCAAGAAGCGGCAAGGGGCTGGATGCCTTGATGGAGCGATTGCAGGCTCTTCTGGATGAACAACCCGCCCCGCATTTTCAGCCATTTTATGAGGAAACCATAGAAGCGCAGCTTGAAATTCTCACAAGACTGCTTGGTGAGGATAAATTCAACGTTCCGACAAGATGGGCGGTACTGCGATTTCTGGAGCAGGAGGAATCCTTTCTCAGAAATGTATCGGCGGATGACCTTCCCGAGCGCTTTCTTGTAAAACTGAATGAGTCGATCGAACTGCTTGAAAATGAGGGAATGACATCGGAAAAATTACAGGATTCCGTCATTTCGTCACTCGTGATGCATGCGGAGAGAATCGCAGGAAACGTCATTACCTATCAAAAAAACTGCACCGATGCGAGGGATCGTGCGCTTGACCGCATCTTTATGGGGAGGAAATTCGGCATACCCGTGATGCTCCTCCTTCTTGCGGGTATTCTCTGGCTGACCATGATCGGTGCAAATTATCCATCATCGCTGCTGTCGGAATTTTTATTTTTTGTCGGTGATGCAGCAAGCAGTGGACTTGCGAAAATTGGCGCACCTGCGTGGGTTGACGGACTTTTCATACAGGGCATGTACCGCACACTTGCGTGGGTGGTTTCGGTAATGCTGCCGCCGATGGCAATATTTTTCCCCCTGTTCACCCTGCTTGAGGATGCAGGCTATTTGCCGAGGGTTGCATTCAACCTCGACCGCAGCTTCCGAAAGTGCGGTGCATGTGGAAAACAGGCACTGACCATGTGCATGGGCTTTGGATGCAATGCCGCAGGCGTCACAGGCTGCCGCATTATTGATTCTCCGAGGGAGCGCCTGATTGCGATTCTCACCAACTGTTTTGTACCGTGCAACGGACGTTTTCCAATGCTCATTTCCCTCATCACCATGTTTTTCGTAACAGGCGTTGCAGTGGTGGATTCGCTGCTGTCCGCACTGATTTTGCTTGGAGTCATTCTTTTTGGCGTTGGTACGACATTTTTTGCATCCAAGCTTCTCTCAAAAACGCTGCTCAAGGGAATTCCGTCCTCGTTCACACTGGAGCTTCCTCCCTACAGACGACCACAGATCGGCAAAGTGATCGTGCGTTCGATTCTCGACCGGACGATCTTCGTGCTTGGGCGTGCCTGCATTGTTGCCGCACCTACGGGCATTCTCATCTGGCTGCTTGCCAATATTTCTGTGGCGGATCAGAGTTTGCTGGCGCTCTGCGCAGGATTTCTCGATCCCTTTGCACAATGGTTCGGTATGGACGGAACAATATTGCTGGCGTTTATTTTGGGCTTCCCTGCGAATGAAATCGTCATTCCCATCATCATCATGAGCTACCTCTCGCAGGGTAGTTTAACGGAAATCACGGAACTTTCCACATTGCACAGCCTCTTTGTGGAAAACGGCTGGACGCCCGTGACTGCCCTTTGTGTGATGCTTTTTTCGCTGCTGCATTTCCCGTGTTCGACCACAGTTCTGACCATTTTTAAGGAAACCAAAAGCGTGAAGTGGACGCTGTTTTCTGCGGCTATGCCGACGATGATTGGCTTGATTATGTGTTTTCTTGTGAATGCAGCAAGTATGCTTTGGGGGTAAAAAATCACTTTCACATATAAGTTGTCAAAAATGTTGCCGCTAATCTCTATGATGAATCTCTTGACAAACCCTATCATTTGTGATATGATATAAATAAAGAGAATGCCTGCGATAAGCGGTCATCTCCCTTTAGTTGTTGGTATAAAGATACACCGCTAACTTTGGAGAGTCGGGCGGTGTTTCTTTATGTAAATAAAGAATTATTTCTTGTTATAGAAATCTTTTGTGATTTTGTAAACAAGAGAGATAATTGTAGCAATAAACGTTGCGAACAAAATCATGTCCGAAAAGCTTACCCTACATTATCACCTCCCTTTTGGGAGAAACCGCCTACCGTTATGCAGACACTCTAAAATTATTATAGCATATGTGTGAGGAGTTGTCAAACGATAAAAATTGAAAGGAGTTATCCTGTTGTTGCAGGGTAACTCCTTGTATTTTATATGATTTTTCAGTTTACTTCGCCGCAGAAAATGCCTGTGTCAGATCCTCGATAATGTCCTCGACATTCTCCAGACCCACGGACAGACGGATCATGCCTGCGTCAATGCCGGCAGCCACAAGCTGTTCATCGGTGAGCTGACGGTGCGTCATGCTTGCAGGATGCAGCACGCAGGTGCGGATATCCGCAACGTGAACCTCACGGGATGCAAGCTTGAGTGCGTCCATGAACTTCGTTGCAGCCTCTCTGCCGCCCTTGATATTGAAGGAAATAACACCGCTGCAGCCATTCGGCAGATACTTCTGACCACGCTCGTAGTGCTTGTCGGATTCAAGACCCGGATAGGTAACGCTTGCCACTGCATCGCAGCCCTGCAGGAATTTCGCAACTGTCAGACCGTTCTTGCAGTAACGTTCCATTCTCACTGCCAGCGTTTCCAGACCGAGATTGAGCAGAAATGCGGAGTTTGCTGCCGGATAGCAGCCAAAATCACGCATCAGCTGCATTCTTGCCTTGATAATGTACGCCATTTTGCCAAATTCTCTGGTGTAGACCACTCCGTGATAACTCTCGTCGGGTTCGGTAAATTCCGGGAATTTTCCGTTTGTCCAGTCAAAATTACCGCTGTCCACGATCACGCCGCCGCCCTGCACTGCATGGCCGTCCATGTACTTTGTTGTGGAGTGCACCACAATGTCCGCACCAAACTCAAACGGACGGCACAGAATGGGCGTCGGGAAAGTGTTGTCCACGATCAGCGGAATGCCGTGCTTGTGAGCAAAATTTGCAAATCTCTCAATGTCAAACACATTCAGTGCAGGATTTGCCAGAGTTTCGCCGAAAACAAGCTTTGTGTTCGGCTTGATGGCAGCTTCCAGTTCTTCCTCAGTAGCCTCAGGATCCACGAAAATACACTCAATGCCGAGCTTTTTCAGGCTGACTGCGAACAGATTTACCGTACCGCCGTAAATTGCGCTTGCCGCAATGAAGCTGTCGCCGGAATTGCAGAGGTTCAGCACGGACAGCAGGGATGCAGCCTGTCCGCTGGAGGTGCACATTGCACCAACGCCGCCCTCGAGCGCAGCGATCTTCTTTTCCACAGCGTCAACAGTCGGATTGGAAAAACGGGAATACATATGCTCCGTCGGCATGTTAAACAAATCAGCAATGTGCTGTGTACTGTCAAAAACATAGGTGGTACTCTGCACGATCGGCAGTGCACCGGGCGCACCGTTTGTACGCTCATAGCCTTCATGCAGGCATTTGGTTTCAATTTTCATGATGGCATCGTCCTTTCGGTTTGGATTTTCAGCGGCGCACCGCTGTGTTTTTTATTATACCACAAAACCTTTGCAATTGCAAGAAAAAACTGAAATTCATACATCTGTTCTGAAATTTTTGTTTGCCGCATATACTACTACAAAGCGAACAATTGCTGTACAGGAGGAACAAGCCATGCCGGAATATAAAGCCGCACCGCATACCATGATTCTTGAAAACCGAAAATCTCTGAACCTCTCCGGCGTCACGGACGTGGACAGCTTCGATGAACGTGAGATCGTACTCTATACACGACTCGGTGAGCTGACCATTACCGGCAAAGATCTGCATATCAATGCCGTCAGCATTGAAACGGGCAATATGTCCGTGGAGGGAGATATTTGGTCGCTGCAGTACGGTGACCGAGATAAGCAGTCCCCCCTCACACTTCTGGGGAAGCTGTTCCGATGACGGCGGCATTTGTAATACCCGAAACATTTGTTTCCCCCGAAGAACAGATGCTGCTGTTTGCAGGTGCATGCTTGTTGGGGATTCCCTGCGGGCTGGTGTTCGACGGAATGCGGCTGCTGCGCCGTCTGATTCCGCACCATCCGGCGGCAGTGGCGGCGGAGGATGTGCTGTTTCCGATCATCAGCATAATATTGATTTTGGGCTATACATCGGCATTTGCACTCGGACAATTCCGCATGTACTATGTGTTTGGGTGCATATTGGGATTTATCCTGTACGAATGCACGCTTGGGCAGATCGTAATTACCGTTGGCGGTGCGATATGCCGGATACTGCGAGCGCCGTTCAGGATCATCAGAAAAAGTTTTGCATTGATATGTAAAAAAGTGCATGGAATATTTGTAAAAAACAACAAAAAAACAGAAAAAGCACAAAAAAATACGCAAAATCCCTTGCAACTTACCCCTCAAATGGTGTATAATAAAAAAAGAAATATAAAGAAGGTGAAACAAAATGCCAAAAACAAAAAAAGGTGACAAGACCAGTATTCTGTTCCGTCTGCTGCTGCGTGTTGCATGCGCATTGTTTGTGATTTTCTGCGCTGTTTCCATTATCAACACACAGACTGCCATTGTTGAAAAGGAGCAGGAGCTTGCAAGCATAGAAGAAGATATTGATGCACTGAAACTTGAGCTGAATGAGCTGCAGGAAATCGTTGACGGTGAAAAGCCCGAAGAAATCATGCGTTATATGGAAAAATTGGCGGTAGAGAGCGGCAATTATGCCTATCCCGACGAGCGCAGATATTATGACACAACCCGTGACTGACACGGTAATTTGAAATTTTTATAGCAGGGGGATTTCAGTGTATGCAGCTGGAAATCGGAAAAATTTATGACGGCAAAGTAAAAGGAATTACGAATTATGGTGCATTTGTAGAAGTTCCGGTGGAGGACGGAAAGCCCATCACAGGAATGGTACATATTTCAGAGGTTGCAAATGCCTATGTTACGGACATTCGGGAGTTCCTGACAGAGGGACAGGATGTCAAGGTAAAGGTGCTTCAGATCAACGAGCAGGGCAAGATCAGCATGTCCATCAAAAAGGCAGTGCCGGAGGAAGAAAAGCCCGCACAGAAGCCTCGTCAGCGCAGACCGGAGCGTGATAAGGGCATTGTATGGGAACCCAAGCCCCAGAAGCCGCAGTCCGAGATGACATTTGAGGACATGATAGATCGGA
>SVNQ01000020.1 GCA_015066865.1 Ruminococcus sp. | reverse complement strand
AGCCGAAGGCAGCATACAATACGCTGATGGGCATGGTACCGGAGTCCAATTGGGGCGATCCGATGAATCCTGCAGGCAGCGGCGGTTATGTAGAACCCGGTCCTATCGAGCCCGATGCAAACGGTTGGTTCTACCACAGCACATATGAAGGCGATATGGATAGCTGGTCCGGCAGAGGTTCAGCAACTGTTATGACAAGTGGTTCTGTTGCATATAAGGGCAGCGAAGCACTGCTCGTTCAGAACAGAGAATCTGCATGGAACGGCGCAACCAGATCTCTCAATCCCAGAGCATTCAAGCCCGGTGAGGAATTCAGCTTCAGTGCAAACGTAATGTACAAGGATGGCGGCGCATCCGACACCTTCTACATGAAGTTACAGTATACTGATGCAAGCGGCGAAACAAAGTATGATTCAATTGCAGAAGGATCCACTGTAAAGGGTGAGTGGGTACAGCTTGCTAACACCAACTATAAGATTCCTGCTGATGCAAATGATATGCAGATTTATATCGAAACAGCAGAAAGCACCAATAATTTCTATGTTGATGAAGCAATCGGTGCTACAGCAGGTACAAAGATCGAAGGTGCAGGCCCCGGCGTTAAGCTGATCAAGGGCGATATTGACTTCAGCGGTTCCATTACTGCATTTGACCTTGCTGCAGCAAAGAAGGCTCTTGCAAAGGGAAGTTTCACAAAGGAAATTGCATCCGTTGCAGCTGATATTGACGAGAACGGTACAGTTGAAGTAGTTGACATCGTACAGCTCGCACAGTTTGTAATGGGCAAGATCGACAAGTTTACAATCGCAGAAAAGCCTGAGCCTGAAAAGCCCGCATTCAATTACAATGCAAATCTCCAGTACAAGGAAGCTCCTGGTAATTATCTGAATACCTGTTCTCAGGCAGGTCGAGTTATCAATGAGACCTACAATGGCATCAATGGCACAAACAAGCTGAATGTTTATCTGCCCTATGGTTATGATGAGAATAAGCAGTACAACATCTTCTATCTGATGCATGGCGGCGGTGAGAATGAGAACACAATCTTCAGTGATGATGTTAAACTTGATCACTTGCTTGACCACATGATCATGAACGGTGAACTCGAGCCGATGATCGTAGTTACTCCCACATTCAATAAGTGCGAAGCAGCAACGTTCTATAAGGAACTGCGTGCAAGCGTTATTCCGTTTGTTGAGGGTAAGTACTCCACATATGCAAAGTCCACATCTGAGGCTGACCTGATCGCATCCAGAATGCATCGTGCATACGGCGGCTTCTCCATGGGCTCTCTGTCCACATGGTGTGTTGGTAACCACAGCCTTGACATGGTTGGCTATCTGATGCCTCTGTCCGGTGATAACTGGGAGGGTGTTGGTTCTCTGACAAAGGAAATCGACCGTCTGGGTTATTCCAAGGATCAGTACTTCATCATGTGCGCTACCGGTTCTAAGGACATTGCTTATGGCAATATGAATCCGCAGATGGAAGCAATGAAGAAGGATACTGCTCACTTCACATATACCAGTGACTTCTCACAGGGTAACTTCTACTACCTGGTAGCACCTGAAAAGACACACTGGTGGGGCTTTGTACGTCATTATGTATATGACTGTCTGCCTTACTTCTTCCATGAATAATTTTCACGGAATTTAACATCAGTTATTTAGAAATCCCCACTGAAAAGTGGGGATTTCTTCTGGTATAGGAGTTACACCATATGGATAAAAGCTTACCGCCCTGCATCTGTAGGGCGGTAAGCAATCATTTATAGTTCAAAATCAAGGCAGCTGCGCTGTTGTGTATATGGTCTGACATTTTCATCCGCAACCTTTACATGTTCGGGGTGCACCGCATATGCTTTTAATGCAGCTTCATTTTCAAATGTAGAATCCAGCATCAGATCCGCAGTAGAACTTTCAAGTCTGCCAATATTCACCTTGATGTCCAAAAGTCCGGGGATTTTCCCATGCAGACCTTCCAAAGCGACCTTAATGTCCTGCTTAATGGCATATTTTTCGCTTTCGGAAAAATCCTCTTTTAATGTCCAAAGAATAATGTGTTTTACCATGCTTTTTTACCTCCATGTGAAAAGATTTTTAATCAGCAAGGGAGAAATGCTGAATATGATTTAGGTACTGATTTGTTGTATTCAAAACGACAGTTGTATATCTCAATCTAAGCTCCCGATAAGCTTGCATCAAGTTGAATTATACACCATCAGCTGTAATAGTGACGCACGCTGTACGAAATTGTCAAATTCACAATTTAAATCGTCAATTTCCATTATTATGTGCAGACAATGTAATAATATAGTATAATAACAATGTCAGGTAAAGTGAAGCAAAAATGCTTCAGGCAGTCGATTACGAACCGTGGAATTGGGAAGAAGATGCGGTTACGAATCAAACTGACATTACTTTTAAATAACGAAAGGTTGATTAAAAATGAACATTCAAGCTACAGCAAATCACGAAAGAATTAGTACATGTCCCGCAGATTGTGAAAACACCATTATCAGAACACTGTTAAAGCTTGGAATCCCCGCCAACACCAAAGGCTTTCACTACATAAAAATTGCATTGATGTACGGTGTTGAAAGTCCGATCGCTTTAACGAGCATGTCCAAGATCATCTACCCCGCTATTGCAAACTATTACTATTCAGTGAGTGCTTCAAGCATTGAACGAGCAATCCGTTATGCCATTGCGCAGAGTACCCAGAGAGGGGATTCTGAACTTATTAGTCAGATCTTTGGCTACACGGACAGCCTTAAGTACTATAATCCGACCAACCGTGAATTTCTTGCTGTGGTTTCCGAATACATCAGAGAGATGCACAGCAATAGCAGCAGTGTACAGCACTATGTATCAGCATGATAGGCTGCTGATCCATCCGATTACATCCTCATAACCCTGTGCGATAGCGGAGAAATACGTTCCGGCATTCTCCGTGATTCCCACACGGAGTTCTTCGGTGAGTTTTATGACAGGCTTGCTCAGCGATTCAAACCCCAGCGAAAGGCAGAGTCCCTTGAGCGTATGTACTGCACGATAAGCCGTTTTATAATCCTCTTCCTGTATAGATTTCCGGAGCTGTTCAAAATGACAGTCCTCCGGAAATTTTTTTATATACTTCAGAATCAGCTTTTCGGAAAGCATTCTGCGGATCACTTCATCGTAATCCGCACCCGTTTTTTCGTAAAATTCTCTGAGCGTCATGATTTTTTACCCCTTTCGGCATAATCAGTATAAGCTTTGCGTATCTCTTTCAGACTTCTCTGACGGATAAGCACCACATCTCCCGTTGTCAGTTCAAACTGCTTGTCTGCCTTGACGATGAAGCTCATATTAACGATATAACTCTGATGGCATCGGAGAAAACGGCTGTCATTAAGCTGTTTTTCGATCTCGCAGAGCTTTTTGTAGATTGTATATTCTGTACCGTCTTTCCGATGCATAATGCAGATGTTGTTGCGGCTTTCTACATATACGACATCGCTAAACGGGATGCTTACGATCTTATTGCGAAATGAAACATGGTACTGCCCGATGCTTGTCCGATCGATCAGACGATCGAGCAGCGCATGTAATTTTTCATAATTGTGAGGCTTGAGCAGATAGCCGGAGGCTTCCACCTCATAACTGTCCACTGCGAATTCAGCGGTACTGGTCAGAAATACAATTTTTCCGGAATATCCGACACGCCGAAGTTTCCTTGCAATATCCATCCCGTGAGGTCCCGTCATCAGAATATCCAGAAAGATCAAATCATAATAGGCATCTTCCTCAATGTCATATACAAGGTTCATTCCGCTTTCATATTCCGTCATGGTATTCGGAATGGAATTTTCCTGCAAATATCTATGCAGAAAATCCTTGATCATTTCTCTGTCCATCATGCTGTCGTCACAAATCGCAATCCTCATTCAATACCCTCTCATCCATTGTTGTCGAACGCACCCTCCTGCAGACATCCAGCAGGAGGATGACCTATACCATATTATTTTAGCATAGTAAAGCAAAAATGTCAACACGAATATGCCAAAATATCAATTTATGTGTTGCGTTTTGTTATCGTATCATTGTTCTCACAATTTCAAAGAGCTGCGGAATGTCGATCGGTTTTCCGATATGACCGTTCATTCCGGAAGCAAATGCCTTCTTTTTATCTTCTTCATAGGCATTTGCAGTCATTGCAATAATCGGTATTCTGGAAAGCAACGGATCATGAAGCGCACGAATACGTTTTGCCGCTTCGTACCCATCCATTACTGGCATCTGAATATCCATGAATACCATGCTGTAGTAATCGCTTTCCCTGTTTTGCAGCATCTCAAGTGCTTCCAGACCATTTTCTGCAATATCTGCAGAGATTCCTGCAATTTCGAGAATATCGACGGAAATTTCCTGATTAAGGGGAGTATCCTCAACAACGAGTACTCGTTTTCCCACAAGTTCATCAATTCGTCTGAGTGGTGCTTCATCCGGTGTGATTCCGCATACATGCATCAGAACACGACGCAGTTCCGATAGAAATAGAGGTTTGCACGCAAAATCATTGATGCCCGCTTCCTTAGCCTCCGCTTCAATATCCATGCAGTCATAGGCAGACAGCAGGATCATCGGCGTATGTGCATCAGCGATGCGGCGGATGCGGCGTGCAGTTTCAATGCCGTTCATGTCGGGCATCAGCCAATCAATGATGTAGAGCTTGTACGCATCACCAATCTCAATGGCTTCGTTGGCACGCACAACAGCCTCCTTGCCGCAGACTGTCCATTCAACACGCATACCCATCTGACGGAGCATTCTGGATACGCTCTGGCAGGTATCCATATCATCATCAACAACGAGAGCGCGGACGCCTTCAAGCTCCTTGATCGTTTCCACTTCCTGATGTTCACTGACAAGTCGGAATTCCAGTGTTACAATAATTTCCGTACCTGCTCCCGGTATGCTCTTTACGTTGATCGTTCCATCACACATATCCACGATCTTTTTGGTGATTGCCATGCCAAGTCCCGTTCCCTGAATACCGCTGAGCGTGCTTGGACGTTCTTGTGCAAACGGTTCAAAGATATGTGATATAAATTCATTCTCCATGCCGATGCCCGTATCTCTGACGCAGAATTCATAGGCTGCATAGCCCTTTTGTGAGGCTTTTTTCTGGTGAACCTGTACGGAGATCGTACCGCCGTTTGCAGTGAATTTCACCGCATTCGACAGCAGGTTCAGAAAGATCTGATTGATACGAAGCTTGTCACAGTAGATATTCTCGTCGGTAGCGTCAAAAACGTTCATATCAAAATTCAGCTGTTTTGCATGAATATCCGCCTGCATGATGTTACGGATCTCACACATGATCTCTGAGAGATTTTCAGGTTTTTCTGAAAGCGTCATTTTTCCTGATTCGATGCGGCTCATGTCAAGCACGTCATTGATCAGGGAGAGCAGATGGTTGGATGACTGCGAGATCTTCCGCAGGTAATCATACACCCGTTCCTTGTTATCAATATGTGTCAGTGCAAGTGCTGTAAAGCCAATAATAGCGTTCATCGGCGTGCGGATATCATGTGACATGTTGTTCAGGAAGGTGGTTTTTGCAGTATTTGCATATTGTGCCTGCGCAAGTGCCTCCTGCAGACTGTGATTGAGCTGCGCTTCCTCATCAATATTTCTGAAGCCGATAATAGCCTTGACCGGATTATCAATATGTCCGATGCGAACATACTTTATCTGCCAATAGGAGATCATGCCATCCTTGCTGTTGGTGTATTCGTGGTTGTAGATCTCTCTGGTCTTCAGGATCTCACCGACAACGCTGAGGTTTGTTTTTTGCAGAAATTCTTCCTGATCTTTAGGATGAACAAACTCTCTATTCAGCTGAGCGATCCATTCACTGTAGCATTCATTGGTCAAATGAGTGATTCCCGAATACTCATGCTGGAAAACAGGGGAGATTCTGTCATTTTCGAGATCAAGCACGAATACATCGCTGTAATCATTGCTCAACGCACGAATGAGCTGTAACTGTTCGATGGTTGCTTCGTTTTCCGTTTCTCTGGTGATGTCAATGTAAAGACTCTGAAAATACGGTGTTTCGTTTTCGTCTTCTGCCATTCTGCCGCAGCTGAGGACGTATTTCAGACTGCCATCCTTGCATTTGACACGATGACGGACGGAATAATCCGTATTTCCATTGGCAAGACATTGTTCCATCTGATTGCGGACATATTCACGGTCTTCGTGATAGACCATTTCCATTGCCTTCCCGCCGCTGATTTCCAGCATTTCCTCAACAGTATAACCGAACAGTGCAGCCGCTTTCTCGCTGAGAAAACGATAGGTATAGTTTTCATCCACATCAATATGCTTGAGACCTCCGGGAATCGCACTGAGAATCAGCTCCAGCTCATGATTTTTCTCCTTGAGTACCTGCTGCGTCTTCATTTCCGCAGTAATCTCTACAACGGTTGCCTGGTAGAAGCGCTCGTTTCCGAATTCACTTAAGCGCACATTTCCTTTTACCCAGATAATGTCCCGATCTTTCGTCATAACACGAAAATGAATGTTCTTCGTACTGCCAATATCAGTCATATCAAGAACAGCATTGAGCTTGCTGCGATCCTCCGGAACAACCAGATTTACCAGCTTATTGTCAAAAATTTCACGGATCTCTGCTTGCGAATAACCCAGCAGATCGCAGAATTGCTGGCTCATTTCCTTAAATGGAAAGCCTTCTGCATCAAAGCAGGTATGGTATGCACCGGGACGGCGGCTTTTCATGTATTTCAGCTCTTGATTCTGCTGATGAAGCGCCTTGTTCTCCATCTCAATCGTCGTCTGACGTCTGAGCAGCCCGGACATATCGCTCAGATTGCTGATCAGAAACAGACAACCGCCTTCCTCCACCACAAATCCGGTATCTGCAACATTGAAGTAGTTGCCGTCTTTTCTTCGCATCCGGTAGGAAACGGCATAATCCATCCCATCGTGCGGATTGCTTCCCATGATGTATTCCGCTGCCGACTTAAAATCATCGGGGTGGATGTAATTGATGATCTCGGCGCCACGATGTCCGCGCATCTCCTCGAAATTTTTGTAACCAAGCATTTCGAGCATACGGTCACTGGCATAAAAAATAGGAAATCTCTCACGGCAGTACTGTCCGAGAATGCAGGCATTTGAATTGTTTTTTAGTAAACGTTCGATCAATTCCATGCAGCAGCCGTCCTGAGCGGGAAATGTTCCCATACCCTTCTCATTCATACAGTTCTGACCTCCTTTTTGTAGTTATCTGCATTATAACATATTTCGTTTTAAAATGCAATCAATCGGAAGAAAATGCTCAATAAAACACAGTTTTCGACAAAAAACGTCACTGAAAAAAATTCTTGCCCCTTGTATTCAGTCCGAACTGCCCGTCTGCTGCACCAAAACGAAAATACGCTGAATTTGCAGAAATAATTTACAAAAATAGCTGTATTTCCATTGACAAAGTGCCGTAAATGGATTATAATTGTAAGGTAAACACCATGAAATGGTGGAAATGGATCAATTTGATAAGGAAGGTGGAATTATGAAATTACGGAAAATCGTAAAGACGGCAGCAGCACTGACGACCTGTGCTGCATTTACAGCGTCTTTGTGTCTGTCGAATGTCAGCGCGGCAGTCATTGACAAGGAGAATGAGAATAACTATCAGAACTTTGCCGAGGCTCTGCAGCTGGCTCTTTGTTTTTATGATGCCAACAAGTGCGGCGATCAGGTTGGCGAGGACGGCTACTACACCTGGCGTGATGACTGCCACGTGAAGGATGCGGAGATTCCGCTTCAGGCGATGAAGGTGCTTGAAAACGGCGATGACAAGGCGTCCGAGGACAGCGGCAAGGGCGACGGTGGTCTTTCCGCACAGGAAGGTCTGTACGAGGGTACCAATATGAGCGAGGAGTTCATTGAGGAGAATCGTAAGTACCTCGATCCCGATGGTGATGGAATGCTCGATCTCACAGGCGGCTGGCATGATGCCGGCGACCATGTCAAATTCGGTCTGCCCGGCACCTACTCTGCTTCTACAGTGGGCTGGGGTTACTATGAGTTCCGTGATGCCTATGAGGAGATGGGATTGCAGAAGCATGTCGAGGATGAGCTTCGCTGGATCAACGATTATTATTTGAAAGCCACATTCCTCGATGATGACGACAAGGTCGTAGGATATTGCTATCAGGTAGGCGAGGGCAACAATGACCATAACTACTGGTGCGCTCCCGAGCTTCAGGTAGATGGTACAGTTGTAGCGACTGCATCGTGTGCGGTAAAGCGTCCTGCTTACTTTGCAACGACTGAGACTCCTGCCTCCGACCAGTGCGCAGGTGCAGCTGCTTCACTTGCAATCAACTATCTCAACTTTAAGGACACCGATCCGGATTATGCCGAGAAGTCTCTGAAATATGCAAAAGCACTCTATGATTTTGCAGTTGAAACCCATACCGAGGAAGATGACCGTAATCAGGGTACGCCCAGAGCGACCAGCCTCGGCTATGACGGCGGCTTCTATCCGTCCAGCTATGACTATGATGAACTGGCGTGGGCGGCTGTATGGCTCTACTATTGCACAGAGAATTATGATTACATCGACCATATTATCGCTGTTGATGAAACTGTTACAACCGAGAAGGGCAGTCACCCCTATACCGGCTATATGAAGCGTATTATTTCCGATACAGGTCAGTGCTGGCAGAATATCTGGGTACACTGCTGGGATACTGTCTGGGGCGGCGTATTTGCAAAGCTTGCTCCTGTGACGAATCTTGCACGAGACTGGTACATCTTCCGTTATAATCTTGAGTTCTGGTCGGGATGTTCTTCAACTGTTGACAGCTCCAAATTTGGCTATGAGCCTGTAAACAGTCATAAATTCTTCGGTCTGGATGACACGCTCTGGAACACACCTATGACCTGTGATCAGATTCCGGATCTTCCGGACAGTCAGTCCAGCGGTGACTTTATTGCAAAGTCTCCGAACGGATGGGCAGTTGTATCGGAATACGGATCCGCACGTTACAATACAGCAGCAGGACTTTGTGCATGTGTTTATGCCAAGACTACCGGAGACGATGTGTTCCTGCCGTGGGCAAAGCGTCAGATGGAGTACATCCTCGGTGATAACCCCATGGGCTATGCTTATGAAGTAGGCTATGGAAACAGCTATGCAAGTCTGCCGCATCATCGTGCAGCTCACTGCTCCGCAACACAGTCTCAGGAGAATCCGATCGGTTCTGAGAATATGCTCTACGGTGCACTGGTCGGCGGTCCCGATCTGAAGGATTACCACCACGACGAAACCAAGGATTACATCTACAATGAGGTTACGGATGACTATAATGCTGGCTTCTGCGGCGATCTTGCCGGTTTGTATCACTTCTACGGTGCAAAGGGCAAGGAGCTGGAGGATAAGAACTATATCATTCCCGATTGGGATATGTCAAAGCCGAAGGAAGAAGGCGTTGTCGAGAGTCATCCTGAGATCTATGTGACTGCTGCCAAGAACCAGGAGACTGAAGCAGGACTTCAGGTCAAAGTTGTAATCCACAACAACACGACAAATCCTCCTCGATTCATGGATGATATTTCGTGCCGATACTACTTCAATATTCAGGAACTGATAGATATTGGAGAGGATGAAACATTTGTAGAATGCTGCGTTGACTACGATGCAGAAGATGCAATGACAAACGGCAAGAGCCATGCGACAGTATCCGACCCGATCAAGTATGATGATAATGGCACCTATTATGTCGAGGTTAACTGGAAGGACTGCCTGTTCTACGGCAGCCGTGTATTCCAGTTCCGTCTCATCAATAAAATCAACCCTGAGACTTACACAACCACATGGGATTCTTCGAACGACTACAGCTATGAGGATCTGATCTCCTTTGAGGATGACAACGATGCAGCTGTCCGTACCGATAAGATCACAGTTTATGTAAATGGTGAGTTGGTCGGCGGCGTGGAACCGGACGGTACCGCAGGAGAAACAGTGCCTCCGACCAGTGGTGCATTATATGGCGATGCGGATTGTAACGGTGAAGTTGATGTTCTTGATGTTATCATTCTGAACAGAAATCTGCTGGGTAATGGAAGCCTGAGCAAGCAGGGCAAGATCAATGCCGACGTTGATCTTGACGGAAAGCCCTCTTCTGCGGATTCCTTAAGCATTCTGAAATTCCTCGTAAAGCTGATAGATAAGCTTCCTGTGAAATAGACGGGAAAAGCATGGATCATGTGAGAAACTGACTGCAAATACTATGTGAAAAATTTCAATTTCTTCTAACAGGAGCTGCAAAAAACTGCAGCTCCTGTTTTTTTGATGTGATATGAATGAATTGACTTTTTGTCGTTGTAATGCTATAATAAAAGCATGCTGATTTGAGTTGACAAGAGGAGATTACCATGCCAAATATCATAGAATTGACTGATTTATCCATGCCGGAGCTTGACATTTATGCACGGCTTTCAGAAGTGCAGCTGCGGCGGTATTATGAACCGGATGCAGGCATCTTTATTGCAGAAAGTCCTAAAGTGATCGTTCGTGCAATGGATGCGGGCTATAAGCCGATTTCGCTTCTGGTGGAAAATAAACACATCACGGGTGAAGCGAAGGAGCTCATTGCAAGATGTGAGGGCGTTCCTATTTATACTGCAGGAATGCAGATTCTGACAAAGCTGACAGGATTTCAGCTGACTCGCGGCGCTTTGTGCGCAATGCGGCGATGCGCACTTCCGTCAGTTTCCGAGGTTTGTGCAGGAGCACGCAGGATTGCAGTGCTGGAAAATGTTGTGAATCCAACAAATGTTGGTGCAATATTTCGCTCAGCGGCGGCTTTGCATATGGATGCGGTGTTGCTGACGCCTGCATGCAGTGATCCGCTGTATCGTCGTGCCGCAAGAGTGAGCATGGGTACAGTGTTTCAAGTGCCCTGGACATATCTGGATGATGTTTCAATATTAAAAAAATTGGGTTTCAAAACAGCTGCCATGGCATTAAGTGAACAGGCGGTATCCGTTGATGATCCGAATCTCATGGCTGAGGAAAAACTGGCGATCATACTCGGTACCGAAGGTGATGGGCTTGCTCCTCAAACCATCGCCGAATGCGACTACACAGTATGCATTCCCATGTCACATGGTGTGGATTCGTTAAATGTTGCCGCCGCAAGTGCTGTTGCATTCTGGCAGCTTGGAAAGTGTTAGAAATTTCCGCATAGAACGTGCAATAAGCGAAAAGTCTAATTTTGTGTTGTGCTTTTTGGAAAATATAAACAAAAAATCTCATCATGACTGGAAAAGGTTGCACTTTTTCGAATAATATGGTATAATATCTAAAATTGTCAAATCGGCAAATGTATGCATGAAAACGGAGAATCATTTATGGGCAGAAAACTACGGGGCAGTATAATGCTTCTGATTGCCGCTCTGATCTGGGGTACGGCATTTGTGGCACAAAGCGAAGGAATGCGCTATGTCGAGCCGTTTACCTACAATGCCATTCGTACATTGATTGGCGGAGTCGTTTTAATTCCGGTGATTGCGGTATTCAGAAAGTTTGGAAAAAAGCCGGGTGCATCTGCTGAGACCCAAACCTCCCTGCGAGCGACAATAACGGGAGGCATCATTTGCGGGATTTTTCTGTTTATCGCAAGCTCCTTCCAACAGAGCGGCATCAGCATGACAACTGCCGGAAAGGCGGGTTTCATCACAGCACTGTACATTATTATCGTACCGCTGCTCGGTTTGTTTTTGCGAAGGAAAGTACACCTGATCCTCTGGGTGTGTGTGCTGCTTGCAGCTGTCGGATTCTGGCTGCTGTGCATCAAAGACGGCTTTACCATCGGTAAGGGAGATCTGCTTGTACTGTGCTGTGCGGTGTTCTTCGCCATGCATATTATGTCGGTTGACCATTTCATCGGAAAGCATGTGGATGGCATGCTGATGTCCTGTATCCAGTTTTTTACAGCAGGAACACTGATGACGATCTGTATGTTCCTGTTTGAGAAACCGCAGCTCAGTAATATTCTGGATGCAAAAGTAACCATCCTCTATGCAGGTCTGATGTCCAGCGGTGTTGCATTTACTTTGCAGATTCTTGGACAGCGTGATACCGAACCCACGGTTGCAACGCTTTTGATGAGTCTGGAATCTGTATTTGCTGCACTTTCGGGATGGCTGATCCTGCATGAAGCATTGAGCTTCAGAGAACTTATAGGCTGTGTACTGGTATTTGCGGGTGTTATTCTTGCACAGCTGGCATCACCGGAAAAGTCAAAATCCGGTGAGGAAATCAAAAATTTGAAAATGGAGAGGAAATCATGAAAAAACATCTGAGTAAAATTATTTTTGCACTTCTGGTTGCAGCATACCTTGTGGTATGTATGATTGTAACCCCCATTTCGGACGCAGTTGGTTCAATGTGGTCACTTCTGCCGCCGATCGTGGCGATCGGTCTTGCACTGATTACCAAAGAAGTTTATTCTTCGCTGTTTGTTGGAATTGTTTCGGGCGGTGTAATTTATGCCGCCGCATCCGCTACGGGCTTTGAGGGAATGTTCAATGCTATTATGAATGATGGATTGATTGCCAATCTTTCCGACACCTATAATGTGGGCATTCTCATTTTCCTTGTAGTACTCGGCATCATTGTTGTCCTGATGAATAAGGCGGGCGGCAGCCGTGCTTATGGCGAATGGGCAGTCAGCCATATAAAAAATCGTTCCGGCGCAAGTCTCTCCACATTTCTGCTCGGCGTACTGATTTTTGTGGACGACTACTTCAACTGCCTGACTGTTGGATCTGTTATGCGTCCTGTGACGGATAAATATAAGATTTCCCGTTCCAAGCTTGCATATCTCATTGATGCTACCGCAGCTCCCGTCTGCATCATCGCCCCCATTTCCTCTTGGGCGGCAGCAGTCAGCGGAACGGTGGACGGTGTCAATGGCATCCAGCTTTTCATCAGCACCATTCCGTTCAATCTCTATGCGCTGCTCACGCTTCTGATGGTTGTATTTGTATCACTGTCAGGCTTTGATTTCGGTCCCATGAAGGTACATGAGGAGAATGCAAAGAAGGGCGATCTCTTTACGACACAGAGCAAGACCTACGAGAATGAGGATGCTCCGAAGCATACACGTGGCAAAGTGATTGATCTGATCCTTCCCGTACTGATTCTGATTGTACTTTGTGTTGTGGGCATGCTTTATACAGGCGGACTTTTCAGCGGTGCAAGCTTCATTGATGCTTTTGCTGACTGCGATGCATCCTATGGTTTGTCCCTTGGTTCCATGGCAGCTTTGCTTATCATCATTGGTTACTTCCTTTGCCGTCGTGTTCTGAACTTTACAGAGTGCATGGATTCCGTTGCAGCCGGATTCAAACAGATGGTTCCTGCAATTCTGATTCTTACTTTTGCATGGACGCTCAAGTCCATGACAGGCCTTTTGGAAGCAGGTGCATTTGTTTCCGGACTCGTAGAGAGTGCAACTGCAATTCAGATTCTGCTTCCGCTCATTCTTTTTGTTGTGGCGATCGGACTTTCCTTTGCAACAGGTACATCCTGGGGAACATTTGGTATTCTGATTCCGATCGTTACCAGTGTGTTTGAAACTGAGCTTGTGAACGTCGCTGATACCGGCGTCATTCCTACCATGGTCATTGTCTGCATTTCTGCATGCCTTGCAGGTGCTGTGTGTGGTGACCACTGCTCTCCGATTTCTGATACCACTATTATGGCATCCACAGGCGCACAGTGTGACCATGTCAACCACGTTTCCACACAGCTGCCCTATGCAATGCTCGTTGCTGGTGTCTGCGCAGTGGGTTATCTGCTGTCGGGCTTTGTACAGAGATTCGTTACAGATTATACAATGAGCGTACTGATCATTCTGGGTACATCGCTTGCATTGATGATTCTTGTTCTGTTCGTGATGAAAATGTTCATGGCAGGTTCTTCAAAGGTATCTGCACCGAAGAAAACATCAAAAACAAAATAACGTGAAAGCAGCCCTTTTTATAAACCGAACCATTTTGAACTGTCCGCTCAAAATGGTTCGGTTCATTTTTATTTAAATTCCCGCAGCTACTTGCCAAAAAAGGTGGATTATGCTATAATTATAGTAATCTTTTAAACAATCATCCCTATCACTCCGATAGCAGCCTTGTAAAAGGAGAAATGAAATGAAAAAAACAGCTTTATTTCTTGGTATCATAATGTTGCTTACCATTACCGGATGCAGCGGAAATTCCGCTGAAAATACAAAATCAGAACCTGATTTTGTGCTGGAACTGGATTCTATTGCTGAGGCAGGACAAACTGAAGCTACTAATGAAACTCCATCTTCGGAGGCGTCTTTTGAATCTGTAAGCGAAGTTGAAACCGAATTTGCAGAAACAGAAGCAACGCAAACTGAAATACAGGAAACGGAGGAGTCAACGTCACCCGAAACCTCCGAAGAAACACAGGAAACAACAGATTCTGCCAATAGTTCCAAAAGCCTTATCGGAAAATGGCAGTATCCGGATGGATATTGTCTCCAGTTTTTTGAAGGGGACACAGTGGAGCTGTCCATAGACTATTCCTGGGTCATGAATTTTCAGGGACAGAATCTTATGTATATGGATCAGGAATGCCCGATCACTGTCAGCGGAAGCACCGTAACAGCCAAGCAGGGGGATGAAACCATCCTGCAAATGACTGCAATAAGCGGGGCGGATGCCTCCACCCTGAATGGAAGATTCCTGCTTGAATCATGTCAGATTTATGATAATATGATTTTAGATGGCGAAGAACATATGCCTGTATACTATGTAGAATTGCAAGAAAATGGTGAAGTTTCAACACTGATCATGCCATCAAAATACGAGGTGTCAGAAGATATACTTCGAATGATCGATCACGAAACGATCATGGATTTCACCTATGAAATCCATGATGATACACTGGAAATTACCGATGAAACAGGTGCGCAGGATATTTTGACGAGAGCTGAGTAGGTGAGTAAAAATGAAACTACTGGGATTTCTGAAAGACTGCTTATTTTCATTGCCGATCCTGACGTTCGGCAATATACTGCTGATCTGGCAAATCCGTGCTGGGGACTGGATGCTGTTCAAGGGGTTTCTGACAGCATTTCTGGGTTTCTGGTATCTTGCGAGCATATTCCGCTTCTATCCAAAGCACGCCGGAAGTCACAGACTTGCGATGATCTCGCATGGTTTGCGGTTGTTTCGGTATATGGCTATCTGTTCCGTTTACGAATTTATCATTTCCATTGGTCTGATTGCCGCATGGAATCGTGACGGCAGGTTTTTCGTAGGCTGGACTGTCGGCAATTTCCTGTTTTTTGCAGGATGCATGCTGTTCATGGCTTTCTGGGGCATCGTGAAACTGGGCATCGCCGCAAGACAGGTGAAGTGGTATTGGTATCTGTTTTTGTACCTTGTCTGGTGGATCACACCGATGAATCTCATTCCGCTGATCTACATTTACAGAACCGCATTGCGTGAGCTTCATTTCGAAACTGCTCGTATGGAGCTGGATGCGGTACACAAGGAGAATGAGGCGTGCAAAACGAAATATCCGATTCTGATGGTGCATGGAATTTTCTTCCGTGACTGGCAGTTTTTTAATTATTGGGGAAGGATCCCTGCTGCGTTGCAGCGATATGGCGCACAGGTGTATTACGGCAAGCAGCAGTCATCGCAGTGTATTGCCAAGAGCGCACAGGAACTGAAGGAACAAATAGAAGCAGTCCTTGCAGAAACAGGCGCTGAAAAGGTCAACATCATTGCGCATTCAAAGGGCGGTCTTGATACCCGTTATGCCATTGCAGAACTCGGAATTGCGCCCTATGTTGCAAGCCTTACCATGATCAATACGCCCCATAACGGCTGTGCATGGGTGGATCATCTGCTTGAAAAGCTGCCGAACAAACTGGTTGATGGAGTAGCAAAGCATTATAACCATATCTTCCATGTGCTGGGCGATGAATCACCCGATTTTCTTGCCGGTGTGAATGAATTGACAGCGAAAAGCTGCAAAGTGTTCAATGAAAAATACCCGATCGATCTCAACATTCCGCATCACTGTATTATGTCAGAGATGCGCGCTGTCTATTCTGCTCCTTTTCCGATGTGGCTTGGCTATCTGTGCAATAAGTATTATGACAAGGAATCATGCTGTGACGGCCTTGTACCGGTGGAATCTGCAAAGCTGGAGGGCGTACCCTTTACTTTGATTCCCAAAACAGTTCGGCGAGGCATATCCCATGGGGACATGATCGACCTCAATCGTGAAAATATTGAGGGATTCGATGTGCGTGAATTTTATGTGGGAATTGTAAAAGATCTGAAAGAAAAGGGATTATAGTACTTCCAATAAAAAATACGGTATCCTGTTTTTACAGGATACCGTATTTGCATTGATTATCGTTTTTCTTCCGCCATACGCATCAGTGCAATGATGGTGATATTATCCTGACTTCCGTTTTCCAAGGCAAGATCCGTCAGCAGCCGCAGACGGCGTATCAAAGGCTTTGGAAGCGCCAGAATTTCCTCCATTTCGTTGGAGGAAACATAATCCGACAGTCCGTCAGAACACAGCAGGAGCAAATCGCCATACTGCACGCATTCATCCGTACTGCGAATATCAAAATCAGGTGTTGAGGACAAATTACCCAGAACCGGAAAGATGATATTCCGATGTTTGTGATTCTGTTTTTCCTCTTTCGTAATCGTACCTTCCTCGAATAAAAGCTGTACCAATGACTGGTCACGGGAAAGCTGTGATAAACAGCCGCTTCTATATCGGTACAACCGAGAGTCACCTACATTTATCGTGTGCAGCCCTTCGTATTCATCAACTGCGATACCGCAGAGTGTGGTCTGCATATTGGCAGTTTCCTCGCTCTGGGCGCTGTATTTTGTCAGCTTTTCGTGAATTTCAAGCAGCTTGTCACGCAGATCCATTTTGCTGGAATACTGCACATCTTTAAGCAGTTCCAGACACATGGAGGATGCGAGCTCGCCGCATTGTTCACCGGAAACCCCATCTGCCACAGCAGCTAAAAACGGTGCGGAAACAAGGCATTCAGTGAAACCATCCGTCAGGACGGTTTTATGGATCAGCAAGGCATCTTCGTTGTTCGGGCGGATGCCCTTGTCTGTAATGGCACAGCAATAGTACATAAAAAATCTCCGGATTACATAAAACTTCAAGTATGATTATACAACATCTGTCAATAAAATACAATGACAAATCTACATCAAATGCTTACAACTTTATGACAAAGAAGGGAATGCAGTTCATGTTTCGCTGTAGTTGCCAAGGAATTTAAAATATTCCAGATTTTCAGAAAGATCGGACAGCAGTGCCCGAACGTTCCTGTCGAGAATGCTGCCGCTGAAATCAAGGTAGAACATGACTTCAAAGCTGCCGTTGCGGATGGGACGGCTTTCGAGCTTCTGAAGGTTCATGCCGCAGATAACGAATTTGCTCAGCAGGCGATACAAAGTTCCCTCCTCATGAGGAAGCTTAAGCATGACAGAAATGCAGTCAGCATCGTTCGGCAGCATCAGTTCCTTGGAAATGCAGATAAATCTTGTGTAATTCGGCACATAGTCGGAAATGTGATCGTACAGAATTTCAAGCCCATAGAGTTCAGCACACGGTTCGGAGCAGATCGCCGCAATCGGTTCAGCACTTTCCGCAACCATTTGTGCCGCAGTGGCTGTGTTGCTGTGCGGGATCGCATGCAAACCGTTCTTCGTCAGAAATTCCGAACACTGAGCCAGTGCCTGGGGATGGGAATAAACATTTTTGATCTCGTACATCTTCGTGCCGGGCTTAACCGCAAGACAATTGGTCACTTCAACAACCGTAGTCTTGTTAATATAAAAATTATACTGCCCCATCAGATCATATGCCTGTACTACAGAGCCGGCGGTGGAGTTTTGTACAGGGATAATGCCAAACTGTGTTTTGCCGCTTTGCACCGCTTCAAATACGTCAGCAAATGTAGCAAAATAGGCGGGATTGCAGTTTTCTCCGAAAATCTGTTTTGCAGCGGTTTCTGCATTGGCACCCTCCGTACCCTGACAGGCTACAGTAACGGTTTCCGGAATCCGGAATGGAGCATATGTATCGGGCTTTTCATCATAAATTTCCCGATATTGCAGGTGTTTGCTGATGTCAATGATATTTTTGAACAGCAGCTGTGTGCATTCGCCCATACCTTCCGCTGCCATGGTGTAAACCTTTTGGAAGATCTCGTCCTCCCGAGCCGACTGGAATACAGGAAGACCGTTTGCTTTTTTGTAAGCAGCTACCTGTTTGCAAAGATCCATGCGTTTGCAGAAAGCATCAATAATTTCTCTGTCCAGTCCGTCAATGCTGCTGCGCAGTTCTTTTAAATCCATAGGAAACTCCTTTTTCTGAGAATTTTGATGTTATTTTTTTCGTATAATAATATTATACATAATTTTTACAAAAAAATCAACAGAAAAATTGTTTTAGGTATTGAAAAAGTATGTGGTTTTATGTTATAATATAACATGTATGAGAATGCAGTGACGTACAGATGTGTACATGGAGTGAATTGATGTGAGAATACTCGGAATTGATCCCGGCTACGCAATCGTAGGATTCGGCGTGGTAGATTATGCAGGTGCAAATTTTGCACCCATTGAATATGGTGCGATCCTGACGGAGGCTCACACGCCGTTTACCCAGCGATTGTGCAGTATAGATACGGATATGCAGGAGATTCTGCGCCGTTATCAGCCCGACTGTATGGCAATTGAACGTCTGTATTTCACAACAAACCAAAAGACCGCCATTGATGTGGCGCAGGCAAGAGGTATCCTGATACTTGCAGCCGCACAGAAAAACATACCGGTCTATGAGTATACACCGCTTCAGGTGAAACAGGCAGTGGTCGGCTACGGAAAGGCAGAAAAGCATCAGGTGATGGATATGACACGCCGAATTTTGAAGCTTGAACAGATCCCCAAGCCCGATGATGCTGCCGATGCTCTGGCAATTGCCATCTGCCACGGCCATTGCTGCCGTGGAAGAAGATAGCGCTGCAATACGGATAAGGGAGTACATCATGATTTACAGTGTTTCAGGAAAATTGATCGAAAAAACAGCGTCACTTGCTGTGGTGGAATGCGGCGGTGTGGGATATGCCTGCCGTACAACACAAACAACACTTGCATCAATTGGGGCTGTTGGCAGCGACGTGCGGCTGTATACCCATATGTCAGTACGGGAAGATGCAGTGGAGTTGTTCGGTTTTGCCGATAAAGAGGAGCTTTCCTGTTTTCAGATGCTGATCACGGTTTCCGGTATCGGTCCTAAAGCAGCGATTGCCATTCTTTCCGATCTTACCCCCAACCGTTTTGCATTGTTGGTTGCCTCGGGCGACAGTTCTTCATTGACAAAGGTAAAGGGTGTTGGTAAAAAATCCGCAGAACGAATTGTTGTGGATTTAAAGGATAAACTTGCAAAAAGCAATCCTGCTGTGCAGGGAATCAACGTTTCTGCCGGAAATGCGGCGGGTACGGATAATCTTTCCGAAGCACTTGCTGCATTGTGTGTGCTTGGATACCGTCAGGAGGAGGTCATGCCGGTTCTGCTCAAGCAGAGTGATGACCTGTCCGCAGAGGAACTTATACGTCTGACCCTTCGTGAAATGGGCAGACGAACGAAATAAATAACGGAGGAAAAAACTATGAACCTTGATGAATTACTGAAAGCAGCGATTAACGACCCCACAAAGCGTTCTGCGTTTCTGCAGACGCTGATTCGCAGTGATATTTATGTAATCTGCAAAAATCCCGTTAAGCACGGCGAGAACAATGAAGGTGTACAGATGGAGCTGATCACGATTCAGAATCCGGAAGGTGACCTGTTCATTCCGTTCTTCACAAGCTATCGTGCGCTGCAGCAGTTTGCGAAGCGATATGTAGAATGCTACAAGCTCAATTGCCTGCGATTCTTTGATCTGATCCAGAATGTTTCCGCAGTATTGAATCCCAATTCCTACGGCAAGGAATTTAGTTCTCCTGAAATCAAGAGCATTCTGATGATTGCAAGAAATCTGCATATCAAAGCGATTTCTTATAATGAGGCAGAAACCATCAGTTACCGCATGCCCCAGCGTTCGGTATCCCATATTACAAGAGCTGCAAACAAATTCTTTGCAAAGCAGCCCAATGTGGATCGTGCATTTATTATGGAAATGACAAGGGGAAGCGAAAAGCCGCAGATCCTGATTATTGTAGACATGATCGGAAACACCAGAAAACTGTTTGTACCGCTGGCACGTTATCTCTCCGGTACGGTCAAGAGCGGTGAGCATCTCTGTTTCCTGAGTTATGAGCAGGAGAATGCGAAGAAAGCGACGGATGGTGTTACCCCATTCTATGTACGCAAGAAGCGTTTCTTTGAAAAATAAGCAACAGGAGATTATAGCATGATTGAAACAGGCGATTTTGCCTTTGAAAACCGACTTGTTTCACCTGTAGAATCCGATGAGGATTATGTTCTGGAAAAAGGGCTTCGCCCGCAGACGCTGCAGGAGTACATCGGACAGGATAAGGTAAAAGAAAATCTTGCCATTTATATTGAAGCTGCAAAACGCCGTGAAGAAGCGCTGGATCATGTTCTGCTCTACGGACCTCCGGGACTTGGAAAAACCACGCTTTCTGCAATCATTGCCCATGAAATGGGTGTGAATCTGCGTATCACGACCGGCCCTGCCATTGAGCGTCCCGGTGATCTTGCTGCAATTCTGACAAACCTTTCCCCCGGCGACGTATTGTTCATTGATGAGATTCATCGGCTAAGCCGTGCCGTGGAGGAAATACTATATCCTGCACTGGAGGATCATGCCATTGATATTGTTGTGGGAAAAGGCCCTTCTGCACGTTCGCTGCGTGTGGATCTGCCGCAATTCACACTTGTCGGTGCAACCACCAGAGCCGGTCAGCTTTCTGCGCCGCTGCGTGATCGATTTGGCGTTGTGCAGCGTCTGGAGCTGTACACTCCCGAACAGCTTGCGGATATTATTCGCCGCAGCAGTATGATTCTGGGGATTCCCTGCACGACGGATGGAGCACTGGAGCTTGCAGGCAGATCGAGAGGTACACCAAGAATTGCCAATCGTCTGCTCAAGCGTGTCAGAGATTTTGCCGATGTTATCGGCAATGGCGAGATCACGGAAGATATTGCCAAAGTAGCTCTGGACAGACTGGAGATCGACCATCTGGGTCTTGACAGTATCGACCGTAAAATGCTGGATATGATCATCAAGGGTTATGGCGGCGGTCCTGTGGGACTTGAAACACTTGCTGCTGCGCTCGGTGAAGAAGCGGTAACGCTTGAGGATGTGTGCGAGCCGTTTTTGATGCAGCTCGGATTTTTGTCAAGAACACCCCGCGGACGCTGTGCAACACGACTTGCCTACGAACACTTGGGATACCCCATTTCAGAGCAGTCTCCTCCGGCTGACAGCGGGCAGCTTCCGCTGATAGATTGATTTTTCAAATGATTTGCTTTTCAGCAATAAATTATAGAGTTTAAGGAGTTAATTATTATGGGTAGATTATTCGGCACAGATGGTGCCAGAGGAATCGCAATCACGGAGCTGACCTGCGAACTGGCAATGCAGATTGGCAGAGCGGCTGCCAATGTTTTGACAAAGCATTCAAGCCATCGTCCGAAAATTCTGATCGGTAAGGATACCAGAATTTCTTCCGATATTCTCGAAGCTGCACTTTGCGCAGGCATTTGTTCCGTTGGCGCAGATGCAGAGATTCTCGGCGTTGTACCGACACCTGCAGTTGCATATCTTGTTAAGAAATGCGGTGCTGATGCAGGTGTGATGATCTCCGCATCCCACAATAGTGTAGAATTTAACGGCATCAAGCTGTTCTCCTCCACCGGATATAAGCTTTCCGATGAGATTGAGGCAGAGATTGAAGCTTTGATTCTGGATACCCCCGAAAAGCTGCAGCTTGTCAGCGGTACGGATGTGGGAAAGATCACATATTACGAAACAGCCGCACAGGATTATATTTCCTATGTGGAAAGCAGTATTCAGACAAAGCCCGAGGGGCTGCGTGTCGCAATTGACTGTGCAAACGGCAGTTCCTCTACAACTGCACAGGAACTGTTCACCCGTCTGGGTGCAGAGGTTCTGCTGATTCATGCAAATCCGGATGGTACGAATATTAACGAAAACTGCGGCTCCACACATATGGAAGATCTGATGGAATTTGTTGTGGAAAACAAGTGCGACATTGGTCTTGCATTTGATGGCGACGCTGACAGATGCCTTGCTGTGGATGAAACCGGTGAACTGGTTGACGGCGATAAGCTCATCGCCATTGCCGCAAAGGCATATCAGGAGCAGGGCAGACTCAAGCACAACGCAGTTGTTGTAACTGTTATGTCCAATCTTGGCTTTACATATTTTGCGAAAGAGCAGAATATCAAGATGATCACTGCCAATGTCGGCGACAGATATGTTCTGGAAAAAATGCTTGACGGCGGTTATAATATCGGTGGTGAACAGAGCGGACATATCATCTTCCTTGATGAAATGACAACGGGTGACGGACAGCTCTCCGGTGCGAAAATTCTGGAGATTCTCAAACAGTCCAGCGGCAAAATGAGTGAACTTGCCGGTGTAATGGATAAATTCCCGCAGGTGATGATCAATGTCAAGATTCCGAATCACCGCAAGGAGAACTGGAAGAATGACAGTGAAATTACGGATCTGATCGACCGTAAGGAAACGGAACTTGGCGATGCAGGCAGAATTTTGGTTCGTGAAAGCGGTACGGAACCGCTGATCCGTGTCATGATTGAGGGTAAGGACTTCAATCAGATTAATGCCATGGCAATGGAAATTTCCGAAAAAATCCGTGAACGTGCAGGCAGATAAGGAGAGAAAATTTGAGAGCAGCTAAAAATTGGGAGGCGTACCGTGTCATTGATACCTCCGATGGCGAAAAGCTGGAGATATGGAATGGTGTGAGCCTCATTCGTCCCGATCCGCAAGTTCTCTGGAAAACAAAGAAAAAATCAAAACTTTGGACACAGGCAGATGCCCACTACCACCGCAGCAGCAGCGGCGGCGGTAAGTGGGAATTTCATGCGAAACTCCCGGATAAGTGGGAGCTGCCGTATAGGGACTTGAAATTCCAGATTCGTCCCACAGGCTTTAAGCATACGGGTCTGTTCCCCGAACAGGCAGTCAATTGGGATTTCATGGACGGTCTGATCCGCAGCACCGGACGAGAAGTCAGCGTTCTGAATTTATTTGCCTATACGGGCGGCGCAACACTTGCCTGTGCCAATGCAGGCGCATCCGTATGCCATGTGGATGCATCCAAGGGTATGGTGCAGTGGGCAAGGGAAAATGCCGCACTGTCGGGACTTCAGGATAAACCCATTCGATGGATCGTGGATGACTGTGAGAAATTCACGCAGCGTGAGATTCGCAGGGGCAAGAAATATGACGCCATCATTATGGATCCCCCAAGCTATGGCAGGGGACCGGGCGGCGAAGTCTGGAAGTTGGAGAACTGTATTTTCGATCTTGTGAAAAGCTGTGTGGATGTTCTTAGCGATGATCCGCTGTTCTTCCTGATCAACAGCTATACCACAGGTCTTTCCCCATCTGTGATGGGCTATATCCTTGACAGTCTGCTGACGCACAAATACGGCGGTCATGTGTATTTTGATGAAATCGGACTCCCTGTGGAGGAGAGCGGCATGTGCCTGCCCTGCGGTTCAACGGCAGTCTGGTGTAAAAATGACGCAAGCGAGGCATTTCGATGAGTGTAATTGTGGATGCAAAGCATCTGGTATTTCGGTATCAGGAAACAACGGATGAAGATCAGTCCCCGAAACAGACAGAACCCGTACTCAAGGATGTTTCTCTTTCTATTGAAAAGGGAAGCTTTGTTGCAGTTTTGGGTCATAATGGCAGTGGAAAATCCACATTTGCAAAGCATATCAATGCCATTCTGATTCCCGATGAGGGAAAAATGTATGTCGAAGGCATGGATACGTCCGATGAACAAAACCTCTTTGCCATTCGTCAGAAAGCAGGCATGGTATTCCAGAATCCCGATAATCAGATCGTAGCGACGATTGTTGAGGAGGATGTGGCTTTTGCTCCCGAAAATCTTGGAATTGCACCCGAGGAGATTCGCCGTCGTGTCGATGACGCATTGAAGGCAGTGAAAATGTATGATTACCGCAAACATGCGCCCACGCAGCTGTCCGGCGGACAGAAACAGCGTGTCGCAATTGCCGGTGTCATCGCCATGCAGCCAGATTGTATTGTTCTGGATGAACCTACTGCCATGCTTGATCCGCAGGGACGACAGGAGGTTATGGAAACCATCCGCCGTCTGAATCGGGAAAAGGGAATTACCGTGATCCTGATCACGCATTATATGGAAGAAGCGGCACAGAGTGATCGTATTGTGGTCATTGACGGTGGTAAGGTACTGCTGGATGATGTTCCAAAGAAAGTGTTTTCACAGGTGGAAACGCTGAAATCCGTGGGACTGGATGTACCGCAGGTGACGGAACTTGCCTATCTGCTTAGCAGGGAAGGCATTTCGATCGAGCAGGATATTATCACTTCCGAGGAGTGCGTTGCTGCTCTGGAGCAGCTGCTTCGTTAAAAAAATAGAGAAATAAAATTCCTGCTCCGCTGCAACGGAGCAGGATTTGCCGAACATCCGCATATTGTCTGCGGGTGATGTAAGGATAAGGAATAAGGATTGGTGAACTCATTGAGCATTTTGGAAACCGAAGAACTGACTTACACATATAGTGCAGGAACACCGTTTGAAAAAACAGCGGTTGACCATGTCAGCCTGAAAATTGAAAAAAATGCCATGATTGGCGTGATCGGGCATACGGGTTCCGGAAAATCCACCCTCATGCAGCACTTCAATGGTTTGCTGCGTCCCACCTCCGGAAAAGTGATGCTTGACGGACAGGACATCTGGGCGGATAAGAAAAAGCTGCGTGATGTGCGTTTTCGGGTTGGTCTCGTATTCCAGTATCCCGAATACCAATTATTTGAAGAAACAGTATATCGGGATATTGCATTTGGCCCTAAAAATATGGGACTGAGTGATGCTGAAATAAAGGTGCGCATAGCAGAAACTGCTGAGATGATCGGTTTAAGTGAGGAGCTGCTGGGACGATCTCCCTTTGCGCTTTCCGGCGGACAGAAGCGGCGGGCAGCAATTGCCGGTGTGATGGCAATGCGCCCTGAAATTCTGATCCTCGATGAACCGAGTGCAGGACTTGATCCGAAAGGACGTGAAAAACTGCTGCGTCAGATTTGTGATTATCAGAAAAAAACCCAGAGTACCGTACTGCTTGTATCCCATAGCATGGAAGATGTAGCAGAATACACACAGAAACTCCTTGTGATGAATAAGGGGAAGCTGTTTTGTTATGATGATACTCCGGCTGTATTCCGTCGGACGGAGGAACTTTGCGGAATGGGACTTCGTATTCCGCAGATTGCTGATGTTATGCACGTTTTGCGGAAAAAGGGATATGATCTGCCGCAAGATATATACACTGTTGAACAAGCAAAGGATGCAGTTCTTGCACTGATGCGGAAAGGCGGTGCAGTATGCTGAAAGACATTACTTTAGGACAGTACTTTCCAGTAGAAAGTGTGCTGCATCGGATGGATCCTCGTTTTAAAATCGTGGAAATTATGCTTTTCATCGTCATTTTGTTTGCTGGGGACAGCTTTTGGATATTGGCACTGGGGACAGTATTCGTGATGCTTGCACAGCGCCTTTCTAACATACCGATGAAAATGATCTGGAAGAGCATCAAACCCATACTGCCGATTCTGGCGATCACTGCAATCCTGAATCTTCTGTTTATTGATGATGGTGATGTGCTGTTCCAGTGGAAAATATTGAAAATAACCGAGGGTGGTATCACAACCAGTCTGTTTATGATGATCAGAATTGTATTGCTGATCATTGGTTCATCTCTGCTGACGTATACCACATCTCCCATTCTTCTGACGGATGCGATAGAATCGCTTCTGTCACCGCTTAAGAAAATCAAATTTCCGGTGCATGAAATGGCAATGATGATGTCCATTGCACTGCGTTTTATTCCAACACTTCTGGAGGAAACGGATAAAATCATGTCCGCTCAGAAGGCAAGGGGAGCAACACTTGACAACGGAAAACTTACTGAACGTGTCAAAGCACTTGTTCCGATCCTGATACCGTTGTTTGTTTCCGCATTCCGCAGAGCGGAGGAATTGGCAACAGCGATGGAATGCCGCTGTTATCGAGGCGGAGATGGAAGAACACGTTTGCGGAAACTGAAGGCTGAAGCAAGGGATTATATCGGATTTGCAGTTTGCATGCTGTTTCTTACTGCATCTGTACTGATGAATATACTGATCAAGTAGAAAGGAAGTTGGATCATGTCCGAGAATAAAAAGCGTAAGAGTTTGAAAAATACCAATCCGCTTCAGAAAGTACCATCTAAGGTTAATACGTCTAATGAAACCAATGCTCCTGCTGTTGAAAATAAGAAACGACAGGTGCCAATTTGGGAGATTCTTTCCTTTATTTTGCCGTTTGTGATGCTTGGCATTGGCTTTGCCATGATCAAGATTCATCCGTTTGGTGACAGACAGTTCCTTGTCACAGACCTGTGGCACCAGTATTATCCGTTTTTCCGTGTTTTGCACGAAAAATTGCGTGAAGGCGGATCCCTTCTGTACACATGGACATCCGGTATGGGAACCAATTTCCTTGCCATTATGGCATATTATGCGGCAAGTCCGCTGAATCTTCTTTCCGTGTTAGTATCAGAAGAGTATCTTCGTGAGACGATGACCGTAATTCTGATGCTGAAATTCTCCTTTGCCGGTTTGTTCTTTTCCAGAATGCTTCGCTATTGCTTTGGAAAGAATGACATTTCCATCTGCATGTTCTCTGTAATGTACGCCCTCTGCAGCTATATGATGGGCTATTACTGGAATACGATCTGGATTGATACCGTTGCACTTCTGCCGCTTGTCATGCATGGATTGACAGCACTTGTGCGTGAGGGTAAATATCGTACCTATGTAATTGCTTTGGCACTTGCACTGCTTTCCAATTACTATATTGCGTATTTTATCTGTATTTTCACTGTGCTTGCATTCTTCTGTCTCTGTCTGTACGAGAAGCTTGACCTTCGCACGTTCGGCAAGCGTTTTGCATTGGTTGCAGGTGGTTCACTGTTTGGCGCGGGACTTTCCGCATGGATTTTATTACCCGCATACCACGCACTGCAGCTAACACACAGTGTATCGAATACATTCCCGAAAGAGATCACATTTTATGAAGGCTGGCGTGAGATCATCTCCAATATGCTTGCTTTCACCGAAGTTACTTCAAAATCAGGTCTGCCCAATCTTTACTGCGGCTTGCTGCCCGTACTCCTGCTCGGCGCATTTCTGGTTGCTAAGAATATTCGCATTCGTGAAAAGATCACCGCTGTTCTGCTGATGGTATTTTTGATTGTCAGCTGTAATATGAATATCCTTAATTTTATCTGGCATGGTTTTCATTTTACCAATATGCTGCCCTATCGTTTTTCATTCCTGTTTTCATTCGTTGTTCTTGTGGCAGCTTACCGTGCATACCATATCCTGCTTGATGAGAAGCTGAGTATCTGGCAGTGGTTCGGTATGCTTGCGTCCGCCGTACTGTTCCTTACTTTGTCCTATGGTGCACGCACCGAGGGTAACGATCCAAACAAATTTGTCATTGCAAGCGGTATACTTGCAAGTGTCTATCTGATTATCGTTCTGTGCCGTACTTTCATGCCAAAGAGCGCAGTGCAGATCCTTCTTGCAGCAGTACTTGCTTTTGAAATGGGGCAGCATGCGATCAATGGTGTAAAAACCGTCGGCAGTTCCGATTATGTAAGCTATCCTTCAAGCGGTGAGCATGTTGATACTCTGCTTGCGCAGATCGAAGATACGGAGGATGATCTTTTTTATCGAACAGAGCTTTCAGCATGGTATTCGCTCAACGATCCCTCTCTTTATGGATACGACGGATTCTCACAGTTTTCTTCCATGGCAAATAAGAGAGTTACAACATTCTCTCGTCTGATTGGTATGCCTGCATCCGAGGCAGGAAACCGTTACTATTATGCAAATACTTCACCATTTACCAATATGCTTCTCAATATTCAGTATATGATCGCAAAGGACGGTTATAATGCTGATGAATTGTCAATGAGCCGTATTGGTGTTAGCGGAAACTGCACACTGTATAGAAATGACTATGCAACATCTTTGGGATTCATGTCAAATCCTGCGGCTGCCAGCTATAAAATGGATACTACGCTCAATCCCTTTGAGCAGCAGAATGTTGTATTCAGACGTATGACGGAAGTTGGCGGCGAATTGTTCACACGCATCGACATTACGCATGTAGGGCATAAGGGCTATGAGGTTTCCAGAAACGGTTATGGCTCCTATTCCTATACAAGAAAAGAGGATGCCCCAGCGGAGAGTTTTCTGAAATACAATTACACGACGCTGAAGAAGGGCATGGTTTACGCTTATATGACCGTTAAAAACGGTGATAATATGCTTGTCTACCATAACGGTGATAAGAAGCACAGCTATAATATCAGCCGACAGCCCTTTATTACTCCGGTAGGATATTACGATGAAGGCGAGCTGGTGACACTTCGCTGTAACCTGAAGGAAGACGCTAAATCCGGAACCATAAAGGTGTATTTCTACCAACTGAATGAGGATGTTCTGAAAGAAGGCTATGAAGCACTTTCCGATGAAATGCTGAAACTGACTAAGTTTTCCGATACCGCCTTTACCGGTGAAATCGATGTAAAACAAGCAGGATGCCTCTATATGTCCGTTCCCTATGAAGAAGGCTGGACAGTGTATGTAGATGGTAAAAAATCAAAAATCGTCCCTGTTTTTGATGCGATGTGCGGTGTGAACTTAACAGAAGGCACGCATACCATTACAATGAAATACAGCCCGAAGGGGTTTGTAATGGGGCTTGTAATTTCTATAAGTGCGGTTGTCCTGTTTGTTGTGCTGTATGTTTTGGAACGGCGCAGGAAAATGATGGCAGCTGCCGTTCCGACAAAAGCCAAAAAGAAGAATGTGAGTGGAAAATCGTGAGAAATTTAAAGGTTCTTATGGCATACCGTGGCACTGCTTATCACGGGTTTCAGATACAGAATAATGCCAATACGATCCAAGCAGTCGTGCAGCAGTGCGTTGGCAAGGTGCTCAATGAGCCGGTCACGATTCACGGCTGTTCCAGAACGGATGCCGGAGTCCATGCAAATCAATATTGTTTCTCGGTGCAGACCAACAGTAAGATACCGAACATCGGATTTATCCGTGGTGTCAATGGTGAGCTTCCGAAGGATATATCCATCCTTTCATGTGAGGATGTGGATCCGGACTTCCATGCACGTTTCAGCTGTGCATCCAAGGAATATCTGTATCTGATCCATAACAGCGAGTGCAAAAATCCATTTACCACGGATCTGGCATACCACTATCGCCGCAAGTTCCGTACAGAGCTTGTCATGGAAGCGGCACAGCATTTTGTGGGTACACATGATTTTCGGACCTTTTGTACAAATTGTGCAGAAAATGCCAACACAGTCCGCACAATTCATAGCTTTACTGTAGAAAAAGATGGAAATACCGTGAAAATGCTTGTAAAAGGCAATGGATTTTTGTATAATATGGTTAGGATTATGGTGGGGACACTGTTGGATATTAATGAAGGAAAAATACCGCTTGAACAGCTGGATGCGATCATCGCATCCGGAAACAGGCTGCTTGCCGGAAAGACAGCAATGCCGCATGGCTTGTATCTGAATCGTGTGTTTTATGGTGGTGAGGAATCCTGACAACTGAGTGGAAAGGGGATGCAAGATGGCGAATACTATGGATGTTGTAAAACTGCGTCAGCAGCGTTTGCGGCGTAAACGTATATTCAGAATGCTGCTTCTGCTGCTTGTAGTAGCTGCATGCATCTTTATCTATAGCAAACGTGATGTCTGGTTCCCGAAACTGGAAGGAATTGGCACTAAATACCAGAATATAACGCAGAATAAAAATGCAGATACGGAAGGGAATTTTCCTCTTTCGGTATCGGGCGGTGTGGATTACTATACCAGCTTTGTCAATAATAATATGTTCATTCTCTGCGATATGTATGTCTATATTTACTCTGATGACGGTAATCTCAAGGATAGCCGACAGCATGCATACAGCAATGCTGTCATGCAGACGAGTGAAACACGCTGCCTGCTGTATTCCTGTAACGGAACAAAGTTCCGTGTGGATACCGCAAGTAAGATGGTTTACGAGAATACGCTTGAACAGCCGATCCTGTTTGCAAGGATCGGCAAGAATGGTTATGCTGCCGTAGTAACGGAATCCGATACCTACGCATGCAAGCTTTGTATTTATGATATGAGCGGAAAGCTCATCTATAGCCGTGAATGTGTTGAACGTCTGCTGGATGTAAGCCTGCATGAAAACGGCTGTGTATTTGCTACCTTTGGAGCTGAAAACGGTGAGATCGTTACAACACTGCAGTCCATTACATTTAACGGAGATGAAGTATTGTGGGCGACAGCACCGATTTCCACACTGTGTATGAATGTATATGCACTTTCTGACGGCGGTGCAATGGTAATTGGAGATACAAGCTGCGCATATTATAGCAGCACGGGAGCGCTCCTCTATTCTTATGATTATATGGGAACGCTGTTGGATTATACATTTAATGATGAGCGTGCAGCCATTCTTGTAAAAAATGATGAGCGACGTCAATCCCAGCTGCTCCTGTTCTCAAAGATCGCAGCGCAGCCAACGGAAATTTCGATTCCATCCATAGCAAAATGCGTTATGATTGAGGACGAAAGAGCATATCTGCTTGGTGCAAAAGGTATTGACAGCTATACTTTCAGCGGCGAACATAAATCAAAACTTGAAATGACAGATTCATATGAACGGCTTATGAAAAACGGAAAATATTTTTATCTTCTGGGTTATGACAAAATCAATCGTATAAATGCAAATGGGTCATAATGGAGGAAACTATGGGCACACAATTTTGGTGGTTTTATGATGTGCTGATTGTAACAATTGCAGCAGGATTGCTGTACAATGCCTTAGTAAAGGGATTTAATAAGCTGGTGTTTCAACTTGTCGGATTTGTGCTGGCATTTGTCATCGGTTTTTTCGGAAGTGGATATCTTGCAGCTCCGACATATCGGCAGATGTTTCAGGAGAATGTTATTTCAAATGTGCAGACAGAACTGGAAACGATGGACTTATTTGAAACGATGGCTTCTGTCATCCGCCAGAAGCATCCGGATTCTGAATATGCACAGGCAGATAAGCAGACACTGATAGAAGAAATTCCGCATAATAACGGGGGATCTGCGGTACATGTGGAAGCCGCTGCTGCCGTGATTGATTCGCAGCTTTCAAATAAAATATCTCCCTATCCGCAGCAGCCGCTGCAAGATTATTTTACAGAACATGCAGAGATTTTCGGGCAATTTATTTCCTCAGCAGCAGGGGAGGATTACCACTCGGCAGCAATATGTCTGGCAGATGGTTATTTCAGTCCCTATTATCAGAATATAATTCGGATGGTTCTGTTCCTTCTGCTGGAGGTTGTGGTATTGATCATAGTAGGTATTATTTCAGGAATGGCGGGCGATCTGGAACAATTCATGCACATCAGACGCTTCGATCGTGCGCTTGCGGTACCTGTAGGATTGATTGAAATTGCCTGTGTATTGATTTCGTTTGTTGTTGCAGTAAAGTTAATTGTTGCTGCAACTGACAACATGATGCTTCTGTTTAATGAAGAAACAATTTCCGAAACTAAGATATTCCAACTGTTGTATCAGTACTTGTAAAATAGAAAAAACTTGTACTGATCACAAATACTCAGGAAGGATGATGGATTTATGATATTATGCAATCGTTGCAAAAAAAGACCGGCCGTTGTTTTCGTATCACATTTGGGTGCTGACGGAAAACAAAACGAAGGCTACTGCTTGACTTGTGCGAAGGAAATGAATATTCCGCAGGTTTCTGAATACATCAAATCCATGGGGATTGATGACGAAGGACTTGAGGAATTTTCCGATCAGATGCTGGAGTTTATGCAGGAAACGGATGACAGCGAAGAAAATATGGGAAGTATCGGTGCAATGCCTAATTTTTTCCGGAATCTTTTCAGCACACAAATGCCTTCTCCGGAACAGATGGAGCAGAACGGCGATCGGATGGGAAAAGATCGCAAGCCGAAGGATAAAACGTCTAAGAAACAGCGCAATGAGGAAAAGGAAAATAAATTCCTCAATAGCTACTGTACCAATCTCAGCAAACGTGCAGAGGAGGGGAAACTTGACCGTATCATCGGCAGAGATCGTGAGATTTCCCGTGTGATCCAGATTCTGTCAAGGCGAACAAAAAACAATCCCTGTCTGATCGGCGAACCCGGTGTCGGTAAGACTGCCATCGCTGAGGGCATTGCCCAGAGAATCGCTGCAGGGAAGGTTCCGTTCCATCTGAGAGAGAAAAAAATATATCTGCTCGACCTGACTGCGCTTGTTGCAGGGACGCAGTTCCGTGGACAGTTTGAGAGCCGTGTCAAGAGCCTGATTGCTGAGGTTGTCAAGGATGGAAACATCATTCTGTTCATTGATGAGGTGCATAATCTTGTCGGTGCAGGCGATTCCGAAGGCTCTATGAATGCTGCCAATATTCTGAAACCTGCTCTTTCACGTGGTGAGGTGCAGGTAATCGGTGCAACAACCTTTAAGGAATATCGCAAATATATTGAAAAGGATAGTGCGCTGGAACGTCGTTTTCAGCCCGTTACTGTCAATGAACCAACGGTTGAGGAAACTGTTGAGGTACTCCACGGTATCCGTGAATACTATGAAAAATTCCATCGTGTCAAAATCAACGATTATCTGCTCAAACTCTGTGCCGTTCTTTCGGAACGCTACATCACTGAGCGTTTCCTGCCCGATAAGGCGATCGACCTGCTCGATGAAAGCTGTGCTTACCGCAGTATCCGTGCCCCCGAACTGCATGAACTGGATGAGCTGACAAAGCAATACGATGCCATAATGAAAGAGCAGGAAAAAATCGAGGGGATGGAAGAACCCGATTATGAGAAGCTTGCTGAAGTGAAGTCGACTTGGCTTCGGCTGGGCAAGCAGATAGATGAACTGAAGGAGAAAGTGGATCAGATCCGTGTTGAGGAATCCGACATTGCCGCGATTGTGGAGCTTTGGACGGGAATTCCGGCACAAAAAATTGAAGAAACTGAACTTTCAAGAATGAAGAATCTGGCAGATCGTCTGAAGAAACGAGTGATCGGACAGGACGAGGCAGTCAATGCTCTTGCCAATGCCATTAAGCGTACAAGGATTCAGCTCAGTAAGCGGATTCGTCCCGCATCCTTTATCTTTGTTGGTCCGACGGGTGTTGGAAAAACGGAACTTGTTAAGGTGCTTGCATCGGAGATGTTTGACGCTGCAGATCCGTTGATTCGTCTGGATATGACGGAGTTCATGGAGAAACACTCCGTATCCAGAATGATTGGTTCACCTCCCGGATATGTTGGTTATGATGAAGCAGGTCAGCTGACAGAAAAAGTGCGCCGCAATCCCTATTCAGTCATCTTGTTTGATGAAATTGAAAAGGCACATCCCGATGTCATGAATATTCTCATGCAGATTCTTGACGAAGGACAGATCGAGGATGCACAGGGAAGAACCGTGAGCTTTGCACACACTGTTATTTGTATGACATCCAATGCCGGCTCTACCGATAAGAGTACCGGTGTAGGGTTCAATCGTACTGCCGAGGAGATTTCCAAGGATCGTGCAATGAAGGCATTGCGTGATTTCCTGCGTCCGGAATTTATTAGCCGTATTGACGAGATTATTGTATTCCGACCGCTGGATGAATCTGACTTTGCAAAGATTGCAGGATTAATGCTGGAAGAAATGCGTGAGCCGCTTGCAGAAAGGGAAATAGAGTTCACCTTCGATGAGGCAGCCATGAATATGATTGCATCGGAGGCGTTCGGTAAACGTTACGGTGCGCGCGATATTCGAAGAATTATCCGTGAACATGTTGAGGATGCCATTGCATCGGCAATGATTGATCAGGGCTTGAGCATTAAGGGCATTTCAGTAACAGCGGATGACAAAATCCGTGTGAATTTCTCTTAACTTTCAAAAATTATATAATAATTTTGCCTTGCTGATTTTGCATAAATCAGCAAGGCATTATAATGGAAATATAAAAATGTTTAGAATGAGAATTATTAATCCGGCAACGAAAGGTCGATAATTGGATTCAAAAGGCGATAGCCTTTGGCTGGTGGAGGGCAGCTCCCCTCGGGGTGGGGAGATGTCACGAAGTGACAGAGGGGACGGTGGCAGTAAGCCACGCAGTACTCTCCATATTATTGCCCCTCCCCTCGGGGAGGGGTTGAGGTGGGGGCAGCCTTGGAGTGTTCACCCCCCAAAAAAGTATCTATATTTATTTGCCGGAGTAATAATATGAAATCGTAGTTATGTATTTGTTTTGAGTATCAGTTGATGTAATTCTTGACGAAAGACAGGTGTACTTCAACAACTTCTTTGTGTGTTTTATCTATGTAAAAATATTGAAAAAAGTCTTGACAAACATCCTGTTATGTGGTATAATAATATACGTTGTGAAGAACAAACACGTGTCGCATGCGGGTGTAGTTCAATGGTAGAATTCCAGCCTTCCAAGCTGGTTACGTGGGTTCGATTCCCATCACCCGCTCCATCCTTTATGCGGACGTAGTTTAGTGGTAGAGCATCAGCTTCCCAAGCTGAGAATGCGGGTTCGATTCCCGTCGTCCGCTCCAATATCACATTCACAAATGCGCCTTTAACTCAGCTGGATAGAGTAACTGCCTTCTAAGCAGTAAGTCATTGGTTCGAGTCCAATAAGGCGCGCCAGATGGTGGGTATAGCGTAGCTGGTTAACGCGTCAGTTTGTGGCACTGAAGACCGTCGGTTCGAATCCGACTATCCACCCCATATTGGTGTTACAAAAAAGATGACACCACAAAAAAGCCCGATTCGTCGGGCTTTTTTGCTACCTGAACGCCGAAATTTTTTAGTGTAAAACCATAGATGACATTGGGGGTTGAACCGGATTCGAACCCTTTTTGAAAGCCTGAAAAGCGGCTTTGGGAGATCTTCCGGAGAGTGCAGAAGAAAAAATGCCCTCAGAACTCAAAAATTTCACGAAAAATCATTTACAAACTTTGTAAGCTGATTTTGTTGGTATCTCACAATGATGAGATGCCAAGAAAGTCAGCTTTTTTTGTTGCCCAGAGAAAGGAGAGGATGCATATGAAGAAACTGAAACTCAACTGTCCCCTGCACCATAAGGCGTACAGCCATGATACAGTGCAGGTCGAGGTCGAAAAGGTAATCACGCTGTACGGCAGCCGCTTCCAGCAGATGCGGGATCATCCGCTGGAGGACTGTCCGGAGATTGCCCAGCACAAGGATCTGATGTACATGGCGGAGGGCGTGGCACACTGTGTTCTGTTCATCGATTCCAACAGCGGTGACGGTTTGCTGGTCGAGGCAGAAGGCTATGACTACGCTCGGAATTCGCATTTCGTCCCGAATGCAAAGGCGATTCTGGAAAACAATGAGATCACCAACGAGGAACGGCAGCTGCACAGGACGATCATGGCGATGGCGGACAGAGGCGGCGAACCGCCGCTGGTGATTTGCCTCCCAATTCGCCTGACGGCGAAAAGGTCGGCAGAGATTCCTTGTTGCCGCTTGTGCCGCAGGCACATAAGGCAACGAATGTCAGCGGCGACTCGCCGCCCCTGTCAGCCCGATCTGAGAGTGAAAGCCAAGCCCACACGGGAAATGAAATTCTTCTCCCCTCTGCACATTGTCCATGAGCCGGATGCAGCGGCATATTCGTGGGACGAGCCGATTTCGGAAATGGACTATGAGGAG
>SVNQ01000019.1 GCA_015066865.1 Ruminococcus sp. | reverse complement strand
CGTATTTGTGACGAACAGATCATCACCGACAAGCTGCATTTTTTGACCGAGCTGTGAAGTCAGCTTCTTCCAGCCTGCCCAGTCCTCCTCATCAAGAGCGTCTTCAATGGATATGATCGGATACTTCTGCACAAGCTCTGCCCAGTATGCGATCAGCTCATCGGTGGTAAAGCTCCTGCCGCTTTTGGGCATGGTGTACACATCCGACTGCTTGTCCTTCTTCCATTCGCTGGACGCCGCATCGAGTGCGATGCGGAAGTCTTCGCCCGCCTTGTAGCCTGCACGCTCCACGGCTTCCAGAATCAGCCGGATCGCCGCTTCATTGTTTTCCAGATCGGGCGCAAAGCCGCCCTCGTCGCCCACCGCCGTGGAAAGTCCTCGTTCCTTCAGGATGGATGCAAGGCAATGGAATACCTCCGTACACCAGCGAAGCCCTTCGGAAAAACAGCATGCCCCCACGGGCATGATCATAAATTCCTGCACATCCACGTTGTTCGCTGCATGGGCGCCGCCGTTGAGAATGTTCATCATGGGAATCGGCATGACCCTTGCACTTGCACCGCCCAGAAAGCGGTACAGCGGCATGTTGTGGGATGCCGCCGCTGCATGCACGCAGGCGATGGATACCGCAAGAATGGCGTTTGCGCCGAAACGTGATTTGTCCTGTGTGCCGTCCGCATGGCACATTGCCGCATCGACAGCGTAAATGTCATCCGCATCCATGCCGCACAGCACATTGGAAATGTCGGTGTTGACCGCATGCACCGCCTTGGACACGCCCTTGCCGCCGAAACGTCGTTCATCCCCGTCACGCAGTTCAAGCGCTTCAAATACACCCGTTGAAGCGCCGCTGGGAGATGCGCCTCTGCCTACGGTGCCGTCCTCAAGGGTGACCTCCGCTTCGACGGTGGGGTTGCCTCTGGAATCAATGATCTGTCTGCCGTGTACTTTTACAATTTTCATGGTAATGCTCCTTTCGCTTTTGCGTTCAGTATGGGAGGAGTTTCCGCATTTATACAAGGAACTTTGGCGTAATTTTCACAAATCCGTCACGAAACCCTTGTATGATGAAAGAAAATCTGGTATAATATAGAGGAATGCATGTGATTGAAACCCATGATACAGAAAGGATGTGGCAATATGAGCAGGATTTTGATCGTAGACGATGAAGTAAGTATCCGTACCGTTGTCAGAGAATATGCGGAATTTGAGGAATACGAGGTCGATGAAGCGGAAAACGGCATGGAGGCAGTTGAGAAATGCCGCGCGAACGACTATGACATGATCATCATGGATGTCATGATGCCCAAGCTCGACGGCTATTCTGCAAGCAAGGAGATCCGCAAACACAAGAATATTCCGATCATTATGCTCTCTGCAAGGGGCGAGGAATATGACAAGCTGTTCGGCTTTGAGATCGGTGTGGATGATTATGTGGTCAAGCCCTTTTCTCCGAAGGAGCTGATGGCAAGAGTCAAGGCAGTCCTCAAGCGAGGCAGGACGGAAACGGCAAATTCCAGAGAACGCCTGAAATTCGAGGGACTGGAAATCGACCTTGCCGGCCGTGAAGTCTATGTTAACGGAAAGAAAGCTTCCATGACGCCCAAGGAATACGACCTGCTGTTCTATCTGGTACGCAACATCAACCTTGCCATGACGAGGGATAAGCTTCTGGAAGCGGTCTGGGGCTATGATTTCTTCGGTGATGACCGCACAGTGGATACCCATATCAAAATGCTCCGCAACAGCCTCGGTGAATACCGCAAATTCATTGTAACGCTGCGTGGCATGGGTTACAAATTTGAAGCCGATGCGAATTAAGAAGTTTCGTCGGATGGAACAGCGTATCAGTCTGAGAGCACGCCTTTGTTTGGCATTCATTCTGTTCACCGTGATCGTCTCAGTACTGATGTGGCTGTTCGAGGTGGTGCTGCTGGAGGGGTTTTATTATGCCTCGAAGATCCGAGAGACGGAGAAAACAGCGATTTCCCTGATTGCCGCTTACGGCACGGAGGGATTTGATGACTACCTGACAAACGTTTCTTTCAGCGACCAGATCTGCATTGAGATTCTGGACACCCGAAACAGGGTTGCATATGAACGTGATGTCATGAACCAGAAATGCCTGCTCCACGGTCCGCATAACTACAATACCCTCTATAATATGCTCATGGAGCTGCAGGAGGACAGTGACGGTATTATCCGCAGGAATGTATTTGATGAACAGATCGGACTGAACACCTTCGTCTTTGGCTGTAAGCTCGGAAAGGGTGACAAGGTGGAGGGCTATCTGTTCCTCAACACCGCACTGGAACCGGTAGGTGCTGCGATCAATATTATGAAACGCATGCTCATGTACATCAGCATTCTGCTGCTGATCATCGGCGTGCTGATTGCATTTTATTTGTCCAACTGGCTGGCAGTTCCCATTGTGCGCATTACAAAATCAGCGCACCGTCTGGCGCATGGCGATTTCAATACCAAGTTCGAGGGCGGCAGTTATCGTGAGGTGGATGAGCTGGCACGAACGCTGACCTATGCGGAACAGCAGCTTTCCCGTGTGGACAGCATGCAGCGTGACCTGATCGCCAATGTTTCGCATGATCTGCGTACACCCCTGACCATGCTCAAGGCGTATGCGGAAATGATCCGTGATATTTCCGGTGACAATCCCGTGAAGCGCAATGCCCACCTGCAGGTTATCATTGATGAAACGGATCGTCTTGCGATGCTGGTCAATGACATTCTCGATCTGTCAAAGCTGGAAAACGGCAGCGTCAGACCGGATATGCAGACCTTTGACATTACCGTGAGGATGGAGGACATCATTTCACGTTATAAAGGAATCTCCGAAAAAATGGGTTATCACATCCATTTCACTCCCGATGAACCGATCGAGGTTACCTGCGATCCCGCACAGATCGAACGTGTGATCTGCAATCTCATCAACAATGCCATCAATTATACGGGTGAGGACAAAAATGTTTATGTCCGTCAGGTAAATGCGCCTGAGGGTGTGCGGATTGAAGTGCGCGACACCGGCAAGGGCATTGAGGAGGACAAGATTGCAAAGATTTTTGACAAATACTACCGCAGCGAAAATCATAAGCGTGAGGTGGTAGGCACAGGATTGGGGCTTTCGATTGTGAAAGCCATCCTGAAGATGCATGAGTTTCATTACGGTGTCAGCAGTACGCTTGGAGAAGGTTCCGTATTTTGGTTTGTTATAAAAAACAGCTGAACATTACACGGAACAAACGCAGAATCAACACAGAATTTTCACAATCCGAAATTATAATTGGTTTAGCTTGAGAGTTCTGCCGGAGTGCAGGACGATAAGCCTTATCACGATAATAACGTTTTTACCCCAACGTTATTATAAAATCCCCAATAATCCCTATATCATGGCAAGAACCCCTCACTTTGTGAGGGGTTCTTGCTTTTTTCGGAAACTGCATCCGATTTTGTTTGCGGGTTCTATCACATACCATTGCAGGAACTTTCAAATGCTTTACATATGCCTGTCACATTCGGAGGGTATACTATAATTGTTCCGAAAGAACGGAACGATTCCCTAACGGTAATTAACGTCCCCCAGCGTTAATTATAAATCCCTATAATCCCTATATCATGGCAAATCGCCCTCTGCTTCGGCAGAGGGTGCTTTGTTTTTTCAATTGCAGCAAAAAATCCCCGTCCGCAAAGGACGGGGAAGGAAACCGGATTATTCAGCCAGAAGCTTTTCAGCAGCGGCAATCTTTGCGCAGAGTACGAACAGATCCATCGCCTTCTGCAGCTCGTCAACCTCAGGATAGGTCGGTGCGATGCGGATGTTTTTGTCCTCAGGATCCTTGCCATAGGGGAAGGTTGCGCCTGCACCGGTCAGAACAACGCCTGCCTCCTTGCAAAGCTGAACAATACGCTTTGCGCAGCCCTGCGGCGCGTCAAAGGATACGAAGTAGCCGCCCTGCGGAGTTACCCAGCTGCCGATGCCCAGAGGAGCGAGTTCCTTTTCCAGTGTGGTGACAACCACATCGAATTTCGGCTGGATGAGCGCTCTGTGCTTTTCCATATGCGCCAGCACATTTTCGAATTTACCGTCAAAGAACTTGACGTGACGCATCTGGTTGATCTTGTCAAAGCTGATGGTGAATACATTCAGCGCCTTTTTCAGGTCGTTGAGGTTTTCCTTGCTTGCAGCCATAACTGCCACACCCGCACCTGCGTAGGTTACTTTTGCGGTGGATGCAAAGAGGCAGATCATGTTTTCGTTGCCGTACTTCTTTGCCTCTGCAAGGATCGGAAGAATGGTCTTGGGGTTGTCGCACAGATGATGGATGCAGTATGCGTTGTCCCAGAATACACGGAAATCAGGTGCTGCGGGCTTGAGTGCTGCCATGCGGCGAACCACATCATCACTGTAGCTGATGCCCGTGGGGTTAGCGTACTGCGGTACGCACCAGATACCCTTGATGCTTGCATCCTCTGCCACCAGACGCTCTACCATATCCATGTCGGGGCCTTCCTCCGTCATGGGAATGTTGATCATTTCAGCGCCAAAGAACTGTGTGATGCTGAAATGTCTGTCATAGCCCGGAACGGGACACAGAAACTTCACGCTGTCAAGCTTGCTCCACGGTGTATTGCCCAGCAGACCGTGGGAATATGCATAACTGATGGTAAGATACATCGCCTGCAGACTTGCGTTGCCGAAGATGAACATTTCATCTGTCTCTACCCCCAGCATGGGTGCAAACAGTGCCTTTGCTTCCGGAATGCCGTCGAGCAGTCCGTAGTTGCGATAATCACCTGCTTCGCCGTTCAGATCAGCCTCGGAAATGCAGTCGAGCAGTCCGCGGCTCAGATCAAGCTGCTTCGGAGAGGGTTTGCCTCTGGACATGTCAAGCTTGAGATCCTGTGCCTGATATGCAGCGTAATCCTCCTTGCAGGTTTCGTAAAAGGCAGCCAGCTGCGCCTTGTCAAATGCCTTCAGTTCCATCCGTATCTTCTCCTTAAATATAATGTGTTTTGTTAATTTTATTATATCGCAGGACAGCCTGTTTTGCAAGAGATTTCGGAAAAATCGCTTTGCATTTTGTAGAGTTATACGGAAAATCGCTTTAAAATTGCTGTTTGCATGTGAATTTTGACGTGAATTTTGTCCTCAAAGGAAGTTCAGGTGTATTTGGAGCGTGTACAGTTTGGCGCTTTTTTGGTACGAAGGAAAGTTTTTTTACATTTCCCCTTGACAAATGTGCAAAAAAAGTTTACAATTATATTGTTGTATGATATTATAGTAAACGCCCGATGGCAGTTAAATAGATTGGCAGCGGAGTTTGCATCCGGCACAAGCGTCAGCGTTGTCGGATCACGCAGCAGTATTTGCAGCTTAGAACTGTGGGATGCAGTTCTTGTACTTTATATCATTCTACTTTTTTTGATCCCGCAGGGTATCTGTGGTGGACTATACAGGAAATTGTTCAGGGGCGAGCCCCCTGATGTCGTATCGTTTTCCGTAAGGGAGGAGAACGGTATCAATCATTTATAAGTTTGAAAAATGAATAAAGAAAGCGGCATTTACCGCCTGCGTAAGGTTTATGTACAATAAATGAAACTTTACAAATGAAGGAGGTAATGCACACATGCAGACAATTATTATTGTCATACTGGCAATTCTGCTTGCAGCAGCATTGATCGGTATTTTTGTGACTTACAAAATTGTCAGCGAGCAGGCTTTCCAGAAGGGTGTGGCACACCGTAAGCAGGAAGCAGAAGCCGTACTGGGTTCTGCCGAAAAGGAAGCGCGTGCCAAGGTGGAAGCGGCTGAGCGTAAGATTGCGGAGGCAAACCGCATTCTTGAGGATGCCGGCAAGAAGGCTGAAACCCGAAAGAAGGAAGCCCTTGTGGAAGCAAAGGATGAGATCCACAAACTGCGCTCAGAGGCGGAAAAGGAAATCCGTGACCGCCGTAATGAGGTTTCCAAACAGGAACGCCGCATTCACCAGAAGGAAGAAAATCTGGACAAGAAACTGGACAGCATGGAACGCAAGGAAGAGGCTCTGCAGGAAAAGATCAAGGCTGCAGATACTCTGAAGGAGGAGGCAGAGGCACTCAAGAAAGTGCAGCTGGACACTCTCGAACGCATTTCCGAGCTGACTCGTGAGCAGGCAAAGGAATACATCCTGCAGACACTGGAAGAAGATCTGGTGCATGACAAGGCAGTCAAGGTGACTGCATTTGAGCAGCAGATCAAGGAGGACTGTGAAGAAAAGGCTCGCAGTTACATTTCACTGGCGATTGCAAAATGCGCAGCGGATCAGGTATCCGAAGCGGCAGTTTCCGTAGTTGCCCTGCCCAATGATGAAATGAAGGGTCGTATCATCGGCCGTGAGGGCAGAAATATCCGTACTCTCGAAACGCTGACGGGCGTTGATTTGATCATCGACGATACACCCGAGGCAATTACGCTTTCCTGCTTCGATCAGGTGCGCCGTGAGATTGCAAGAATTGCACTGGAGCGTCTGATTGGTGACGGCAGAATCCATCCGAGCCGTATTGAGGAAATGGTGGAAAAGGCAAAGCGTGAAGTAGAACATAAGATCAAGCAGGAGGGCGAACGTGCCATTCTGGAAACCAATGTACATGGCATGAACCATGAGCTGATCAAGCTTCTGGGTCGTCTGAAATTCAGAACCAGCTATCGTCAGAACGTGCTGACGCATTCCATTGAGGTTGCACAGCTCGCAGGTGTACTGGCTGCTGAACTGGGTGTGGATGTGAATCTTGCCAAGCGTGCAGGTCTGCTGCATGACATCGGTAAGGCACTTACTTCCGAGGTGGAAGGCTCCCATGTACAGATCGGTGTGGATGTTTGCCGCAAGTGCCATGAGAATGCGGAAGTAATCCATGCGATTGAAGCGCATCATAATGATGTTGAGCCTCGCACCGCAATTGCCTGCATCGTACAGGCTGCGGACGCAATTTCTGCGGCAAGACCTGCAGCGAGAAGCGAAAACTACGAGAGCTACATCAAGCGTCTGGAGAAGCTTGAGGAGATCTGCACATCCTACAAGGGTGTCGAGAAGTGCTATGCCGTTCAGGCAGGCCGTGAGATCCGTGTGATGGTACAGCCGGAAGTCATCAGCGATGAAAAGATGGTGCTGGTTGCAAGACAGATCGCACAGCAGATCGAGGACGAGATGGATTATCCCGGACAGATCAAGGTGAACCTCATCCGTGAAAGCCGGACAGTGGATTACGCTAAGTAAACATAGAGGACGGTACAGTGTACCGTCCTTTTTTATTACGGGAAGATACCAAAGAGGAGGGCTTCTATGCCAAAAACGATATTTAATACCACGGAAAAATCCAATTTTATCCTGAATATGAAAACAGAGGAGTATCAGAATTATCTGCTGAAGATCCTGACGGGCTATCTGATCCTGATGCCGCTGTTCTGTATTCCGCTGGAATTTTTTAAGATTTACAGTGTACCGGGCATTGCGTTTTCCATTATCGGCGTTCTTGCAATGGTCTTTACCCTCATCGGCTTTATGAAGCAGGTTACGTCAAAGTCTCTGTATCTGCCTGCTGCATTGCTTGGCGGTATGGTGATTTGGGGGATCGTGAGCCTTATCAATTCCTATTACTACGATGTTTCTCTCGTAGGTTCTGACGGCAGAAACGAAGGACTGCTTTCGGTTGTGTTCTATGGCTGTATTTTCCTGTTGGGAGCGCAGCTTGGCACGGAGCAGAATCAACGCAAGCTTTTGGATGCAATGCTTTGGTTCGGTCTTGCACAGTGTGTGTGGGCAATGCTGCAGGCACTTCCGATCGGTATGCCGTCCTACTATCAGAATCTGGAACCGATGCTCCTGTTTCGGGTATTCCTGCCCTCCGGTCTGACGGGCAGCCCGATTTTTTTAGCGATTCTGCTGGTAATGCTTTCCGTTCCTGCAATGATGGGGGCGGCGTTTGCCGAGGAGAAGAAAAAGCGTATTTTCTATTGCATTTGTGCTGCGGTATTTGTACTTATGGCAGTGAAAACGCAGTGCGTTTTAGGCGTATGCGGCAGTGCACTGGCGATTCTTGGATTTGCAGTGTACGCATTGATAAAGCGTGGCGGCAAGCAGGCTCTTACAAAATTTGCGGCGGTGCTTGCAGCTTTCGTTCTGGGAATTGGCTGGATCTATGTTTCTCCGTCCATGAATGGTTTGTTCAGCCGCAATACAGGTAAGGAAACTGCAGTGGAAAACAGCATTTCACTGTATGACGGCGGCATCATCTGGGAGGATGGTTCTTATCGCCTTTCTGTAAGCGGATATTATGTATCAAGAGGTACAAATAATCCCAATGGTCATTTTGTCATTGAGGATATTGTGGACAGCTATGGATACCTGTGGAGAGGCACGCTTGGAATTATCAAGCGTTTTCCGCTGGTAGGAAGCGGTCCGGACAGTCTGGTATATCCGCAGATGTATCAGCATCGAGAGATCATGAGCAATCCGAATGCGTTTGACCGCTGTTACAATTATTACCTGCATCTGGCAGGAACACTGGGTATTCCCGCACTGGTGCTGTATCTGGCTTTGATTGGAATTGTTGTATTCCGCGGCGGTAAGTCCTGCAAAAAAGGAAATTGGCTGCATGCCGGAATTTACGGTGCAGTGCTGATGTATCTGCTGATGATGGTGATCGGTGCAAGCTCCATTACCACAGCACCGATTTTCTGGATGCTTGCCGGAATTTTGATGACGGATAGGAAGACCACGGCAGAAACAAAGTAATACCGATCTTCGTTAGTATCAATCATCTTGTGAATATCGAATAAAAAAAGCCTGAGAAGGGGAATTTCCCCTCTCAGGCTTTTGCTTATATTCGTAAGAAAATTACATTCTCAGATCTGCACCAAGCTTTGTCAGAGCCTTCAGCACACGCTTCATGGCAGCGTCTGCCTGCTCGTCTGTCATGGTGCCGTCCGCACTGCGCATCACGATCTTGTAGGATACGCTCTTCTTGTCCTTGGCGATCTGCTCACCACGATATACGTCGAACAGCTCTACCTTTTCCAGCGGCTTGCCGACAGCATCACGGATGGCGGATTCCAGATCTGCAACCGGAATGCTCTCGTCGCAAACAAGGCTCAGGTCACGGGTCATTGCCGGGAACTTCGGCAGCGGACGATAGGTGATCTCATCGTTTGCAGCTGCAAACATTTCCGGAATGTCAAGCTTTGCGGCATATGCCTTCACGCCGATGCCGTAATTCTCCTGCACCGTCGGATGCAGCTCGCCGAAAATACCCAGAGGTGTATTGCCGCTGTAAACCACTGCACTTCTGCCCGGATGGAATGCGGATGCCTCATCGTAGGGGCAATCCTCACCGCATCTTGTGAAGCGCAGATCGGAAATGCCGAGCTTTTCCATCAGAGCTTCCAGCATGCCCTTGAGGTCGAAGAAGTCGCAGCCGCCGTACATACCGATGGTCAGGCGCTGGGGTTCTTCGGGGAGCTTGTCGGGTGTTGTGGGATGGTATTCCTTGCTGATCTCAAAGAGCCATGCACTTGCATTTCTCTTGTTGTAGTTCGTTGCCAGCACCTCCAGAACGGACGGGAGGGTGGTTGTCTGCATTACGCTCGTGTCCTCACCGAGGGGGTTCATGATGGTGGTGGTATTGCGCAGCTTGCTGTCAGCAGGCAGGCAGATCTTGTCAAAGAACTTCGGGGAAATGAAGGAATAGGTCAGAATACCGCTGCAGCCCATGCCAGCCATGGTCTGTTCGATGGTGCGGTTGAATTTCTGTGCGGGCGTCAGCTGTGCCTTTGCAACACCCGTGATAACAGTGGACGGAATGTTGTTGTAGCCGTAAATTCTTGCAACTTCCTCAGCAATGTCCGCCTTACGCTCCAGATCAATGCGGAACGTGGGGGAAACTGCCATGCCGTCTTCGACAGCGATGCCCAGACTGTTCAGATACTTCTCCATATCCGCAGCCGGAATTTCCGTGCCGAGGAAACGGTTGATCCACGCAGGATCGAACGGAATGCGGTTCTGTACGGGATTTGCGTAGTTGCGGTCGATGATCGTGCCTACCACTTCGCCTGCGCCCAGCTCTTCAACGAGGGAGAATGCACGCTTGAGTGTGGTCAGCATGGAGGTTTCGTCCAGTCCCTTTTCGTAACGTGCGGAAGCGTCGGTTCTCATGCCCAGCTTCTTGGCAGTCAGGCGAACCTGTGTCGGCTCAAAGTATGCGGATTCAAATACCACATCCACGGTGTCTTCCATGATGCCGCTGTATTCGCCGCCCATAACGCCTGCAACAGCGATCGGCTTTTCTGCATCGGCGATGATGAGCATTTCTTCGGAAAGCGAACGCTCTACGCCGTCAAGTGTGGTGATGGTTTCGCCTGCCTTGGCATTGCGCACACAGATTTTGCCGCCTGCCACATAGCGCAGGTCGAATGCGTGCATCGGCTGGCCGTATTCAAGCATCACATAGTTTGTGATGTCCACGAGGTTGTTGATCGGGCGAACACCGCTTGCTCTCAGACGCTCACGCATCCAGCGGGGGGACGGGCCGATCTTGACATTGCGCACCAGACCTGCCGCATAGCGTGTGCAAAGCTCCTTGTTCTGGATCTCCACATCCAGTGTATCCTCGATATTTTCGTCAGTGCCGTGGTATTCGGGTTCCTTCACGTCCAGCGGAACATCAAATGTTGCAGCTGCTTCTCTTGCCAGACCGATCACGGACAGGCAGTCAGGTCGGTTGGAGGTGATTTCAAATTCCACGGAAACATCGTTCAGACCGATGGCGGATGCGATGTCCTGACCGGGGGTGCATTCTTCTTCGATGACGAACACGCTCTCAGCGTCCGCATACGGGAAATCATGCTGCGACAGTCCCAGTGTGGACAGACCGCAGAACATGCCGCGGCTTTCTACGCCGCGCACCTTGCTGACCTTGATCTTCATGGATTCGCTGCCCTCTGTGACAACCGTACCGGGTGTTGCAACGGGAACCAGATCGCCTTCCTTGACGTTCTTTGCGTTGGTTACGATCTGTACAGGCTCCTCGCCGCCCAGATCCACACTGCATACGAACAGTGCGTCCGCATTTTCGTGCTGTGCCTTGGAGAGGATCCTGCCGACAACAATGCCCTGCACCTTTTCAGCTTCTTTCTCAAAAGCCTCCACCTTGGAGCCGCTCATGGTCATGCCTGCGCAGAACTCCTTGGGGGTAATATCCAGCTTGACATAATCTGCAAGCCATTTCATTGATAAATTCATATCCTGTTACCTCCGTTTTTATCTGAACTGCTCCAAGAAACGCATATCGTTCTCAAACAGCAGACGCATATCGCTGATGTTGTATCTTCTCATAACGATTCTCTCAAGACCCAGACCGAATGCAAAGCCGGAGTAAACCTCACTGTCAATGCCGCAGCCCTCCAGAACCTTGGGATGTACCATGCCTGCACCGAGCAGCTCGATGTAGCCCTCACCCTTGCAGACACGGCAGCCTTCACCGTGGCAGTTGAAGCACATTACGTCAACCTCTGCGCTGGGTTCTGTGAACGGGAAGTGGTGCGGACGCAGACGGATCTTGCAGTCATCGCCGTACAGACGCTGCATCAGAAGCTCCAGTGTACCCTTGAGATCAGCCATTGTGATGCCCTTATCGACCACCAGTCCCTCGATCTGATGGAACAGAGGGGAGTGAGTTGCATCCACAGCGTCGGAACGATATACACGGCCGGGAGCGATCACACGGATCGGCGGTTTCTGGTTTTCCATCACATGCACCTGCACGGAGGAAGTCTGAGTACGCAGCAGGATGTTCTCTGTGATGTAGAAGGTATCCTGTGTGTCTCTTGCAGGATGGTTGGGCGGCAGGTTCAGCGCCTCAAAGTTGTAATAGTCATATTCCACCTCAGGGCCGTCAGCCACGGAAAATCCCATGCCAAGGAAGATCTCCTTGATCTCGTTTTCCACGATCTGCAGCGGATGCAGTCTGCCCACAGCCGGACGCTTGCCGGGCATGGTCACGTCGATGGATTCTGCTGCGATCTTCGCAGCCTTTGCTGCCTCCTGCAGTGCAGCGGATTTTTCGGAAACCGCAGTTTCCAGTGCTGCACGCACCTGATTTGCCAGCTGTCCCATTGCAGGACGTTCCTCAGCGGAGAGCTTGCCCATCTGCTTGAGAATGGCAGTCAGCTCACCCTTCTTACCGAGGAATTTTACACGCAGCTCATCGAGCGCACGCAGGTCGGTACATGAGGAAATCGCAGCAACGGCTGTTTCCTCGATCTGTCTGAGTTGTTCTTTCATATCCTCACCTCGTAAAAAATTTTTGCTGTTCCCGGCATTCGTCAGGAAAATAAAAAAGCAGCCGTCCAAACAGGACAAGCCGCACTTGTTTACCACCCATTTGCCAGAGGCCAGCACCTCCACCGTTCTTAATGCGAACGCCACATCACCGCTTACAACCGTTTTCAGAAATATCCTAAAACTGCTTCGGCAGTGCCACTCGTGAGTGAATTTCACTGATCTGCGGTATAGCGTCTTTTCAGCAACCGACGCCTCTCTGCATACTGCATGCACAGCTACTCTCTCAGTCAACATGTTGTCTAAATCTTATTATATCGCATAATTTCGGAAAAAGCAAGTACTTTTTCAAAAAAAGATGTTGAAATTTCAGCTCGTTCGTGCTATACTGTTTATATAAAATCTATAAACGGAGGTCATCATTATGCCGTATATCAACGTAAAAACCAACGCAGCCGTTCCCGCACAGAAGGCGGAAGCCATCAAATCCGCAATGGGTCAGGCGATCACCGCCATCCCCGGCAAGTCCGAAAGCTGGCTCATGGTCGGCATCGAACCGGAACAGATGCTGTATTTTCAGGGAAGCGGCGCTCCTGCAGCCATCGTGGAGGTGACCATTTACGGAAGTGCATCCGCATCCGCATATAACGCACTGACAGGAAAGATCACCGCAATTCTGAACAGTGAGCTGGATATTGCCCCGAACCGCATTTACGTCAAGTATGCCGAAACGGACAACTGGGGCTGGAACGGCTCGAATTTCTAAAACAGCAAATCATTCGCCCGATGCCGAACATCGGGCATTTTTACGGAGGATACCAAATGTCACAGGTCATTTTACAGCAGGCATTCATCATGCTCATCCTCATACTCATCGGTGCGGGATGTTTTCGTTTCCGTCTGCTTTCCAAGGAAACCGTCAGCGAGATTTCAAAACTTGTTCTGACTGTGGTCAATCCCATCGTCATTCTCCTTGCCTATCAGCGGGAGCTGAAGGCAGAACTGGTTGCAAATCTTGGTTGGACATTCCTGCTTTCGGCGCTGTCCTACGCCATCGCCATGGCAATCTCCTACCTTGCCATCCGAAACAAAGAGGGCAGAGAAACCGCCATTGAACGCTTTTCCTGCATCTACTCCAACTGCGGATTTATGGGAATCCCGCTTGTGCAGGCGATGTTTGATTATGAGGGGGTGTTCTACCTTACCGCATTTGTGACGCTGTTCAATCTTCTTGCCTGGACGCATGGCGTGATGCAGATCTCCGGTCAGAAAAGCCTGAGATCCGCAGCAAAAGTACTGCGTTCCCCTGCCATTATTGCCATTGTGCTGGGCATGGCACTGTTCTTTGCGCAGATCACCATTCCGCCGCTGCTTACTGAAACCCTCGGCATGGTCGGCAGCCTTAACACGCCCCTTGCCATGTTTGTAGCCGGTGCAACCATTGCACAGACGAATCTCCTCGGCGTGCTGAAAAAGCCCCGTGTGTTCTATATCAGCTTTCTGAAGCTGATCATCATTCCCGCTGCGGTCATCGGCGCATTCCTTCTCTTTCCGTTCGACAGTACAATGGAGATGACTGTGCTTGCTGCAACCGCAGCCCCCTCTGCGGCAATGTGTACCATGCAGTGCTTGAATTATCGGAAAAATGCCGCCTACGCCTCCGAATTGTTCGGCGTAACGACACTGCTTTCCATCGCCTCCATGCCGCTTGCAATGATGGTATATGAGCTTTTGTGATGCAGCAGCAGTTTGCGGTTTTTAAGGCGTTTCAAACTGTACAAACGTATTGGTTAAATGAATTGACAAATTGTGCAATCACACAGAATTGCCGGAATGTGAGAAATCCGTTTGCAATCTTCTTTATAATATGATATAATGAAAACAATGAATGCCGGATATTTTCGGAGAGAGGGGATCGTATGTTAAGTGGTATCAGCAAACTGGATTTAAAGAGGATCAACCGTATGCAGGTGCTGCGCACGGTATGGGAAGCAGGCCCGATCTCCAGAGTGGATCTGGCACAGAAATTACAGATTACCCGTGCCTCCATTACACAGATCACAAACGCTATGATCTCCGAGGGACTGCTGACCGAAATCGGCGAAGCACCGTATCAGGGCACGCAGCAGGACAAGCTGCCGAAGGGCAGACGCAAGATCCTGCTGGACATCAATGCAAATTATAAATTCGTGCTCGGTGCAGTGATCAGTGAACATGAGATCACCGTAGGACTCTGCACGATGCATATGGATATATTGGATAAGACAAGCATGCCCTGCACAGACCATACAAGCAGAAAGGAAATTCTGCAGTTCATCATCAGTTCGTCTGAGCGCATGATGAACAACAGCTGTCTGACCCGTGACAATGTGCTGGGACTGGGCGTTGGGGTCATGCCGATCATGATCGGCAGAATGCGTGTGTTCTACAAGGACGGAACACTGGACTTTACAGAGCTGATCCGTGGACTTTCCGTACCGCAGATGCCGACTGTATTCTGCGGCAATGCCGTATGGCTGCTTTCGCTTGCCAATGCGGATCTCCAGCGGGGCGGCATCCAGAGCATGAATCAGGTATACATCCATCTGGGCAATCACATCAATATTTCCGTTCTTCGCCCCGAAAAATATGAGCAGGATTATCTGACCTACAGCTATCTGACGGAACGCTGCATTGTTCGTCCCGGCGGCAGACAGCAGGACGGCTATCCTGCCGGTTCTGTGCGTGCGCAGCTTTCCGTGCAGGCAATGCAGGCAAGAATCGCACAGGTTTACAGCAAGGAGCGCACCCCGTTTTTGTACAGTGCAACAGATGGCTATATTGAACATGTCACTCTCGACCAGATGTATCAGGCGGTTACGGCAGGTGACAGACGTTGTGAAGAAGTTGTGCAGGAGATCATGCAGGACTGGAGCGTGCTGCTGCATAATCTGGTATGCAGTTTTCAGGCACAGAAGGTGATCCTGCATAATTTTGGATTGACAGAGCGTGGATTTCCCCATTTTAAGAGATACATCAAGGAATATGCAAGCGATGATATTGCGGAGCGCATAGTGCTGAGCAGCGTCAGCGAAAAAACGGATTTTCTTGCGGGCTGTTCTCTTGTGCTGATGAAGAATTTCTATCTCAACGGCGGTGTTCAGGCGGAAACTGCTGAATGATTGATGTTTACGGAGGTGTCGGTATGAAGGCGGTTGGATTTGACAATGATAAATACCTGCATATGCAGTCGGAACATATCAGAAAACGCATTGATCAGTTTGGAGGAAAGCTCTATCTGGAATTTGGCGGCAAGCTGTTTGATGATTTCCATGCGTCCCGTGTGCTGCCGGGATTTCAGCCGGACAGTAAGCTGAAAATGCTGCTGCAGCTGAAGGAACGTGTAGAAATTGTAATGGCGATTAATGCCGCAGATATTGTAAAGAATAAGCTGAGGACGGATCTTGGCATCACTTACGATCTGGATGTTGTCCGTCTGATAGATTGCTTCCGGCAGATCGGACTGTATGTCAGCAGCGTGGTCATGACACGCTTTGACGGACAAACTGCCGCAGTTGCGTTCCAGAAGCGTCTGGAATCACTCGGTGTGCGTGTGTATCGCCATTTCAATATTGAGGGCTACCCGTCCGATATTGCAAAAATTGTGAGCGATGAGGGATACGGAAAGAATGAGTACATCCCCACCACAAGAGAGCTTGTCGTGGTAACCGCCCCCGGACCGGGCAGCGGAAAGATGGCAGTCTGCATGTCCCAGCTCTACCATGAGAACAACCGTGGACGCAAGGCAGGCTATGCCAAGTTTGAAACCTTCCCCATCTGGAATCTTCCCCTCAAGCATCCGGTGAACCTTGCTTATGAAGCGGCAACCGCAGATCTGAATGATGTGAATATGATCGATCCGTTCCATCTGGAAGCATATGGAGAAACGACGGTCAATTATAACCGTGATGTTGAGATCTTCCCCGTAGTGAGTGCAATGCTCGAAAACATCCTCGGCGAATGTCCGTACAAGTCCCCGACGGATATGGGCGTGAATATGGCAGGGAACTGCATCATTGATGACGAAGTGACAAAGGATGCCTCCCGTCAGGAGATCCTGCGCCGCTATTATGCGGCAATGTGCGACAAGCGCAAAGGTCTGCTCAGTGACGAGGTGACGCTCAAGCTCAAGCTGCTGATGAAGCAGGCGGGCATTACCGTAAACGATCGCGAGGTGACTGCACCTGCCCTGCAGCGTGCTGCCCTGACCGGCGCACCGGCTGCCGCAATGCAGCTGCCGGATGGTACGATCGTTACCGGCAGAACCTCGGAGCTGTTGGGCGCATCCGCTGCGCTCCTGCTCAATGCCCTGAAAAAATTGGCAGGACTGGAGGATGATCTCCACCTGATCGCACCGACGATCATTGAGCCGATCCAGCACCTTAAAGTTGACCATCTTGGCAACCGCAACCCCTGTCTGCATACGGACGAGATTCTCATTGCCTTGTCCATCTGTGCGGCAACCGATGAAAAGGCAGAGCTGTGCATGCAGCAGCTGGACAAGCTGCGCGGCTGTGAGGTGCATTCCTCTGTTATCCTTTCTCCCGTTGATGAGAAAGTGTTCCGCAGACTCGGTATTAATCTCACCTGTGAACCGGCTTATCAGTAAAGACAAATTTGTATGCCTTCCCCGCTTGTTTGCGGGGAAGGCTTTTTGTTTTTCAAAGGAATAGGGTGAAAAATACAAGTTGTCCCGGACAAATTCAGCTTGTCTGTGTTGGAGATTGTGAAAAATTACCAAAAAGCAGGGGATGTTTTTGACTTGTGCGTACAAATTTTAGTGAAATGTCCAAAGTTGTATTTACAAATTTGTTTTTTCGTGCTATAATAAAGCCAATCGAATGAAACAAAGGGCGATTAATGTAAATTCCTCTCTTGAATGCGTTTTCCTCAGTCTGCGTGCTACGGATTGAGGAAAACGCAGGGTAATTTATAAGCATATTTTGTTCGGTAAGTGGTCAGAAAAAAGCAAAGTCGAGGATACAATATGGATGAGTATAAATACCTTGCGATTGTAGAATGGGCAAAAAAGTATATCGAGGAGCAGCATTTGCTTCCCGATGACCGTTTTCTGTCCGAAAATGAACTGTGCAGCATACATAATGTCAGCAGACAGACCGTGCGTCAGGCGCTCAAGATGCTTGAAAGCGAAAATGTGATCTGCCGTGTCAGAGGCAGCGGCACATTTGTAAAGGGTGCCGGAGGCGAGAGAACGGGCGGACGTCTGAGTGTTGGCGTGATTTCCACATATTTTAGTGATTATATTTTTCCGAGTATCGTAACCGGAATTGAAAGCGTACTGAAACGCAACCATACAGCCATGCAGCTTTCCATTACCCAGAATCAGGTATTTGAAGAAACGCAGGCGCTGAAAAACATGATCGCACACGGCGTTTCGGGGCTGATCGTTGAACCTTCCAAGAGTGCGCTGCCCAACCCCAACCAGAAACTGTATGAGGAGATTCGGGCGAAAAATATTCCGCTTGTATTCTTTAACGCAAAATATCCGTGGGCGGATTTTCCATGCGTGGCAATGGACGATACAGTGGCGGGAAAACTGGTGACCGATTATTTGTTTAAATCAGGGCATAAGAAAATCTCTGCAATTTTTGCGCTGGATGATATTCAGGGGCATAAACGCTATCAGGGATTCATCAATAGCTGTGAGGAACGTGGAATTGTGACTGCCGAGCAGAATGTGCTTTGGTACTCCACCAGCGAAAGAGCCTCCCTGTTCAGCCTTTCAGAAAGTCGAATCCTGTCGCTTTTGAAAGAATCAACAGCGGTTGTGTGCTATAATGACAAGCTTGCAGTGGAACTTCTGAATTTCTGTAAGACAAGGGGCATTAATGTGCCGGAGGATGTTTCCATAGTGGGCATTGATGATTCGAAGCTTGCAACGATCTGTGACGTCCATCTGACAACGGTGAAGCATCCGCATCAGGTTCTTGGCGAAATGGCGGCGGAAAAGCTCCTTACAATGATCCGGAATCCGAAAGCGGAATGCGAAGATAGTATATGTAAACCGGAACTTGTGATCCGTGATTCAGTAAAGATAATAAAATGATCGCATGGTGCGCCGTCCGTTCGGAGGTGCGCTTGTTGAAACAGGCAGTCTTAATGTTCGTTCTTTCCACATGCAGCGGGAGGAACGAATGTATTTAAGCGGAGGGATTGACAATGAAGGTGAACGAGTTCGCCAGTGATATGCAGGGAGAACGCTACAGTGATGTGCAGCGGATTGACACCGGCAGGATTGATCAGCTTCTGAAAAGCGGAAGCGTTGATATGTGCGAGCAGACAGTGAAGGCGTTTTTCGAGGAAACAGGCTTTTTTCAGATCGAATCACTGCTCATGCGGCTCTATGTTGCGATGGATCTCTATATTCTTGTGCGTGTGTTTTCCAAAGATCTGGGTGTTCCGTATGAGGAATTTGTAAAACGCTTCGGAAGCATTGACGATATTGAGACGAATTTTATTGATTCCGAGGGTGCGGTCAGATTTTTTACGGAAATGCTGGAACAATGCATCAGATGGCGTGCCGAATTTTCTCGTGAAAACCGGAACGAAACCATCCGCAAAACCCTGAAATATATTGATGAAAATTATATGCAGGAGGATATTTCACTCAAAAGTGCAGCCTCCGCTGTCAATCTGAGTTCCACCTATCTCAGTGCGCTTTTCAAGAAAGAAATGGAAATGAATTTTTCGGATTATCTTTCCCATGTCCGTATCGAAAAGGCAAAGGAACTGCTCTGCCGAACCTCCAAGCTGGTCAGTGAGATCGCCTATGAAGTCGGATTCAGCGATTATCGCTATTTCGGGCAGATTTTCAAAAAATATACTGGTCAAACGCCCAGAGAATTTCGAGCAAGCAGCAATCGCTTGGGATAGGTTTGTTAAAATAATGACAATACAACTTTTGACATCTTGAAATATCAAACAAAAATCTTAAAAATTTAGGTATAAATGTATGCACAACTATACTATAATGTAAGTACAAGTTCACCGTGAAACGGTGTAAATTTAAATCTGGAGGAGATATTTATGTTCAAGTTTAAAAAATTAGCTACACTCGCTACAGCAGCAGCTCTGTGCTTTGCGTTCGCATCCTGCGGTCCTGCACAGTCCACATCCGGCGGTCTGATCAAGGTTGGTATCATCAATAACGATCCTAACGAATCCGGTTATCGTACAGCAAATGATAAGGATATGAAGGAAACCTTCACAAAGGAAAACGGCTTTGACGCTTCCTTTGCATATAGCCTGAAGAACGACGAGCAGATCAACCACGCTCAGAAGTTCATCCAGGACGAAGTTGACTACCTGCTTCTCTCCGCAGCTGACACAGCTGGTTGGGATTCTGTACTTAAGGATGCTAAGGACGCTGGCGTTAAGGTAATCCTGTTCGACCGTACCATCGACGCAGACGAGAGCCTGTACGAGGCTTCCATCGTTTCCGACATGGATAAGGAAGGCCAGACAGCTGTTGATTGGCTGAAGGGTCAGAACCTGAGCAAGTATGAAGTAATCCACCTGCAGGGTGTTATGGGTTCCGCAGCACAGAAGGGCCGTTCCGGCGCTCTGGATGCAGCAGTTTCCGAACTGGGCTGGACAATGGTAGCTCAGCAGACAGCTGAATGGAACGCAGAAAAGGCTCAGCAGATCGTACAGTCCGTAATCGACTCCGGTAAGTCCTTCAACGTAATCTATGCAGAGAACGATGACATGGCTAAGGGCGCTGTAGCAGCTCTCGACAAGGCTAACATCTCTCACGGCGTAGGCAAGGACGTAGTAGTAATGGGCTTTGACTGCAACAAGTGGGCTCTGGAAGAACTGCTCAAGCAGAACTGGAACTATGACGGCCAGTGCAATCCTTTCCAGGCTTCCTACATCAAGGACATCATCGACAAGCTCGAAAAGGGCGAGTCCATCGGCCAGAAGGTTGTAGTAATGGATGAAAAGGGCTTCGACGCTGCTACAATTACACAGGAAGATGTTGACAAGTACGGTATCTAATTGCTATTGTCAATAGTAAATAGTATCTAAAGAAAAGCGCAGTGCGGCATAATGGAAATTCCGTATGTCACGCTGCGCATTTTTTAAGCATTCTTGCAATTTTTATGGAGGTGAAACCGCAGATGCGAGAAAAAGCAGTTTTGGAAATGCGCAATATTTACAAGACTTTTCCGGGTGTAAAAGCATTACAGAATGTGGACTTTACGCTTTGCGAAGGAGAGATCCATGCGCTCATGGGTGAAAACGGTGCGGGAAAATCCACACTGATCAAGGTTCTGACAGGTGTGTATCAGAAGGATTCCGGCAGTGTCTATATGAAGGGGTACAGTAAGCCCATTCTGATCAGATCTCCTCAGGAAGCACAGAAGTACGGTATCAGTACGGTGTATCAGGAAATTTCCCTGTGTCCGAATCTTTCGGTTGCGGAAAATATGTACATCGGACGTGGCGAAGGGGCGCTGCTGAACTGGAAGCAGATGAATGCAGGCGCAGAAAAGATTCTGAAATCCCTTGGTATTGCCGTAAAGCCCGAACAGCAGCTTGCAAGCTGCTCACTTGCCGTACAGCAGATGGTAGCCATTGCCCGTGCGGTGGATATGGAATGTAAGGTTCTGATTCTGGACGAGCCGACATCTTCTCTTGATGAGAGCGAGGTTGCAAAGCTCTTCAAGCTCATGCGTGATCTGAAGGCAAGGGGCGTTGGCATTATTTTTGTTACGCACTTCCTTGATCAGGTGTATGAGGTTTGCGATAAGATCACTGTGCTGCGTGACGGTACGCTTGTTGGTGAATATGAAATCAGCGACCTTCCCAGAGTACAGCTGGTATCCAAGATGCTCGGCAAGGAGCTTGACGATATGGCGGACATCAAGGGTGATAATTCCGCAGCAAGCACAAAGACAAATGAACCGCCGGTATTCGAGGCAAAGGGACTTTGCAGTACAGAAGGCATCAAGCCGTTTGATTTCTACATCAGAAAGGGCGAAGTCAACGGATTTACCGGTCTGCTCGGTTCCGGACGAAGCGAATGTGTCCGTGCAATTTTCGGCGCTGATAAGGTAATCGGCGGTCAGGTAAAGATGGGCGGCAAGCCTGTAAAGATCACAAAGCCCATCGACGCTATGAAGCAGGGAATTGCCTATCTTGCGGAGGATCGTAAGCGTGACGGTATCGTGGGCGATCTATCGGTAAGAGATAATATTATTCTTGCCCTGCAGGTAAAGACGGGCTTCTTCAAACCCTTCTCCAAGGCAAAGGCGAACGAGTTTGCAGAAAAGTATATCAAGCTTCTTGATATTAAAACAGCATCCGTGCATACGCCGATCAAGTCACTGTCCGGCGGCAATCAGCAGAAGGTAATTCTTGCACGCTGGCTGCTGACAAATCCGCAGTATCTGATTCTTGACGAACCGACAAGAGGTATCGACGTAGGAACTAAGATCGACATTCAGAAACTTGTGCTGAAGCTGGCTTCCGAGGGCATGAGCGTGACCTTCATTTCTTCCGAAACCGATGAGATGCTGCGTACCTGCTCACGTCTGGTAGTTATGAGAGACAGAAAGGTTGTCGGCGAGCTTTCGGGCGATGAGCTGACGCAGAATATGATTATGGCAACAATTGCCGGAGGTGAGGAAGCATGAGTGAAAGATATATCAAGGAAAAGGGCGCAGCCGGTTTCTTCAAGAACCTGTTCAGGCATCAGATTTTTATTCCGATTGCGGCACTCCTGCTGCTTGCAATTTTTAACCTGATCGTTGACCCTTCATTCTTTAAGATTACACTGGGATATTCCAGTGACGGATTTCCGGTGCTTTCCGGAAACCTGATGACCATCATCGACTACGGCTCCGAGCTTGCCATTCTGGCAATCGGTATGACGCTGGTAACTGCCGCTTCCGGCGGACAGGACATCAGTGTGGGTGCAGCCATTGCCATCAGCGGCAGTGTGGTGCTGCGTGTTCTTTGCGGTACGGATTCCCGTCCCGAAGTGCTGCAGGCTCCCATCATCGTTGCATTCCTCGTCAGCTGCGTGGTTGCAATGCTCTTCGGTGCATTCAACGGAACGCTCGTAGCCTATTTTAAGATCCAGCCCATGGTAGCAACGCTGATTCTCTTTACAGCAGGACGCTCCATCGCAGCGTGGATCAACAACAATGAACTCCCGATCGTTTCCGATAAGACATTTACATATTTCGGCGGCTTCATTCCGGGCGTTCCGATTCCCACACCGTTCTTCATTGCACTGATCTGCATGGCGGTGATTGCACTGGCATTGAAGTTCACCAATCTCGGACTCTATGTGCAGTCCGTCGGCATCAATGAAAAATCCTCCCGTCTGAATGGTCTGAACCCCCAGATGATCAAGTTCATCACTTATGTAATTCTGGGTCTGTGTGTTGCAGTAGCGGCATTTATCAAGGTTAGCCGTCTGTCGTCCATCAACTATTCCGTTATTGCAAAGGACATTGAAATGGACGCCATCCTTGCAGTTGCGCTGGGCGGCAACGCTCTCAGCGGCGGTAAGTTCAACATGACAGCTTCCATTCTCGGTGCTTATGTAATCCAGTTTCTCACGACTACTCTTTACAAAATGGAAGTGCAGTCCGCTGCGCTGTCCGCATACAAGGCGATTGTCGTAATCGTACTCGTAGTCCTGAGCGCACCTGTTGTAAGAGAAAAGCTTTCTTCCCTGTGGAAGAAAATCACGGGTGGCAAAACTGCAAAAACGCAGGCTTAACCCGACGGTATCTTACAATTATGAAATGGAGGAGTAACTATGTCGTTTTCAAACAAATTACGCAATAGAATCGGCAATATGACGGATACCAACCTGCTGACATCCATCACCATCGTGGTATTCTTCGTGATGTATCTGGGTGCGATTCTGTTCCTTGGCGAAGGCTTTTTGAAACCCCAGACGTTTTTCAACATACTCAATGCCAATGCTGCATTGATCATTCTGTCCTGCGGCATGAGCCTTGTAATGATCACCGGCGGTATTGATATTTCCGTGGGCGGCGTAACGGCACTTGTTTGTATGTGCTGTGCAGTGTTCCTTGATCATTATAATGGCAATGTCATCGGTGCGATTCTGATTTCCATCGGCATCGGTCTGGCATTCGGTTTGATTCAGGGCTATCTGATTTCCTATCTGGAGATCCAGCCGTTCATCGTTACACTCGCAGGCATGTTCTTTGCCCGTGGTATGACAACGATCGTAAACACCAATCCCTTCAACGTTGTAAACGAACAGTTCGTTGCACTGAAGGAAACCCGTATCATTGTGCCTTTCATGGGCTATGTCAATAAGGCAGGCAACTATGTGAATGCCTACATCGAAATCGGTGTGGTTGTAGCACTGCTCATCGTTGCAGTTCTGTTCTTCGTACTCAAGTGGACAAAGACCGGTCGTAATTTCTATGCAGTTGGCGGCAACAGACAGAGTGCACTCATGCTGGGCGTCAATGTCAAGAGAACCACATTCATCTCCTATCTGCTTTGCGGACTTCTGGCAGGTATCGGCGGCTTTGTATACTTCATGCACGTTGGCTCCGGTTCTGCATCCCATGCGTCCGGCGCAGAAATGAATGCCATCGCATCTTCCATTATCGGCGGTACCATGCTGACCGGCGGTGTCGGCAATATCATCGGCACACTGTTCGGCGTAATGTCACTCGCACTGATTCAGAACATTGTATCTTCCGTTGGTCTGGATCAGGCATGGTGGACGGGTATCACCATTGCTGCAATGCTCTGTCTGTTCCTCGTGATCCAGAGTATTGTTATGTCCAGAAAGTCCAAGTCCCCTGCGTCTGCGGAAGATACCGCAGCTGTCTCAAAAAAGGAGTAGTACGATGGATAGGATGACACAGATTACAACAGGAAAAACTGCGATCGGCATCGAATTTGGTTCGACAAGAATCAAAGCCGTGCTGATCGGTATGGATTCTAAGCCGTTGGCGTCCGGAACCTATGACTGGACAAACAGCTTGGAAAACGGAATCTGGACATATTCGCTTGACGAAGTCCGCAAGGGCATGCAGGGCTGCTTCGCAGCACTTATAGCGGATGTCAAAGCAAAGTACGGCGTTGCACTTGAAACAACTGCTTCCATCGGTGTATCCGCTATGATGCACGGCTATCTTGCATTCGATGAGGACAATCAGATCCTTGTACCCTTCCGTACATGGCGCAATACCATGACCGAGGAGGCAGCGGATGCGGTGACCAAGGAGTTTGGCTTCAATATTCCCCAGCGCTGGAGCATTGCTCATCTGTATCAGGCAATTCTCAACGGTGAGCCGCATGTGTCCCGTGTGCATTTCATGACAACGCTTGCAGGCTATGTGCACTGGATTCTGACAGGGGAAAAGGTGATCGGTATCGGCGATGGTTCGGGCATGTTCCCCATTGATCCGGAAACCGGAAACTATAATAAAACCATGCTTGCAAAGTTTGCAAAGCTGACGGAGAATACTGCATTCACGCAGAATCTTTCCGAGATCCTGCCTGCAATCGTTCCCGTTGGGGAGTGTGCAGGCACGCTGACGGAGGTGGGCGCAAGACTGCTCGATCCGAGTGGAACCTTCAAATCAGGCGTTCCGTTCTGTCCGCCTGAGGGTGATGCACAGACGGGTATGGTGGCAACCAACAGTATTGCCCCCCGTACAGGAAATATTTCCGCAGGTACTTCCATTTTTGCAATGGCAGTACTGGAGCGTGATCTGAGTGCCGTTTACAAGCAGATCGACATCGTTACGACCCCCTGCGGACATCCCGTGGCGATGGTACACTGCAACAACTGCACTACGGATCTGGATGCGTGGATCGCAATGTTCGGCGAAACACTGAAGATGTTCGGTGCCGATGTCAAAAAGGCAGAGCTTTATGACAAGCTCTATGCGGCAGCATTGTCCGGAAAGCCGGACTGCGACGGCATTCTCAGTTACAACTATTATTCCGGCGAGCATGTAACAGAATTTACTGAGGGCAGACCGCTTCTGATGCGCACGCCCAATTCTGAATTTACAATTGCAAATCTCATGCGTAGCCTGATCTATTCATGCATGGCAACCCTTAAGATCGGCATGGACATCCTGATGAATGAGGAAAAGATCACATTGCATAAGATCTATGCCCATGGCGGATTGTTCAAGTCCCCCGTGACAGGTCAGCGTTTTCTGGCATCCGCATTGGGTGTTCCGGTGACGCTCATGGATTCCGCAAGCGAAGGCGGTGCATGGGGCATTGCCCTGCTTGCAGCATATCAGGCAAGAGAAGATAAGAGCGAAAGCCTTGCGGATTATCTGAATAGAAACGTATTCGCAGGTATGAGCGGAACCAGCATGGATCCCTTTGGTGAGGATGCAGAAGGTTTTGCAGAGTATATGAAGGCATACAGAGCAGGACTTGCCGTTGAACAGGCGGCTGTAACTGCAAATGCAGATTAAGGAGGTTATTTCATATGAAATTCTGGTTTATTACAGGTTCCCAGTCCCTTTATGGCGAGGAAACATTAAGACAGGTAGAGGAGGACTCCAAGGTTATCGTTGCAGGACTCAAGCTTCCGTTCCCTGTGGAATACAAGATGACTGCAAAGACTCCCGCAGAGATCGAATCCATCATCAAGGAAGCAAACTACGATGACGAGTGTGCAGGTATCATCACATTCTGCCACACCTTCTCCCCGTCCAAGATGTGGATCAACGGCTTTGCAAGACTGCAGAAGCCCTGGCTGCATCTGCACACCCAGTTCAAGGATTATATCCCGAACGAAGAGATCGACATGGACTACATGAATCTCCACCAGTCCGCACACGGCGACCGTGAGCATGGCTTCATCGGCGCTCGTATGCGCACACCTCGCAGAGTGGTTGCTGGTCACTGGATGGATGAGAGAGTACAGGCAAAGATTGCTGACTGGCAGAGAGCCGCTGTCGGCGTTGCATTCAGCCGCAGCCTGAAGATCGTTCGTTTCGGCGATAACATGCGTGAAGTAGCGGTTACTGAGGGCGATAAGGTTGAAACACAGATCAAGCTTGGCTGGCAGGTAAATACCTGGGCAGTGGGCGATCTGGTTGAGGAAATGAACAAGGTTACAGAGGCTGAGATCGACGCTCTGATGCAGGAATATGCACAGGTTTACGACTTTGACGAGAAGGATACCGAAGAGATCCGTTATCAGGCTCGTGAGGAAATCGCAATGGAGAAGATCCTCGTAAGAGAGGGCGCAATGGCATTCTCCAACACCTTCCAGGATCTGCACGGCATGCGCCAGCTCCCCGGTCTTGCAACACAGCACCTGATGTCCAAGGGCTACGGCTACGGCGGCGAGGGCGACTGGAAGACAGCCGGCATGACAGCCATCATCAAGGCAATGTATCCCGATGGTGCAACTTCCTTCATGGAGGACTACACCTATGATTATCAGCAGGAGCTGATCCTTGGTTCCCATATGCTGGAGGTATGTCCGACAGTAGCAGCAACAAAGCCGAGAATCGAAGTGCATCACCTGGGTATCGGCGGCAAGGAACCGCCGGCACGTCTGGTATTTGAAGGTCTGGCTGGCAAGGCAATTGCTGTTTCCCTGATCGACATGGGCGGCAGAATGCGCCTGATCGCACAGGATGTGGAGTGCGTGAAGCCCTTCCAGAGCATGCCGAATCTTCCTGTTGCAAGAGTAATGTGGAAGCCGGCACCGGATTTCCTGACCGGTATGGAATGCTGGATCCTCGCAGGCGGCGCACATCACACAACGCTTTCCTATGACATCAACACCGATGTACTGCGTGATTTCGCAAGAATCATGGGCATTGAGTTCGTATCCATCAACGCAGCAACCGATATTTATGCTCTGGAAAAGGAGCTTATGCTTGGTGATGTAATATGGAGATAAGGGAACTCAAGGAACGTGTCCTGCGGGCAAATCTCCTGCTCCCCAAATATGGGCTTGTGACCTTCACATGGGGCAATGTGAGCGAATTTGACCGTGAAACCGGTCTTGTCGCCATCAAACCCAGCGGCGTGGAGTATGACACGATGACAGCGGATGACATCGTGGTGCTCGATCTTGACGGCAATATCGTGGACGGCAAGCTCCGTCCCTCCAGTGATGCCCCCACGCATCTGGAGCTGTACCGCAAATTTGACGGTATCGGCGGTATTGTTCACACCCACAGCAGATATGCAACGGCGTTTGCACAGGCAGGACGGGGTATCCCGCCGCTTGGCACAACGCACGGTGATTATTTCTACGGAGAGATTCCCTGCACCAGAAGCATGACGCCCGAGGAAATTGCAGGCGAGTATGAGCTGGAAACAGGCAAGGTGATCGTGGAATGCTGCCCCGATTATGCGGATATTCCCGCAGCGCTGGTGGCAAATCATGCGCCCTTTGTCTGGGGCAAGGACGGTCACGAGGCGGTTCACAACGCGGTTGTGCTGGAGGAGCTTTCGGCAATGGCGTGGCTGACGCTGAGCCTTGATCCGAAGGTTGCGAATATGAGCCAGAATCTGCTTGACAAGCACTATCTGCGCAAGCATGGTGCAAATGCATATTACGGACAGAAGTAACTGAAAAAATAGGAATCCCCCTGCCTGTGCAGGGGGATTTTTGTGTTGATCAGGATTGTGTTTCCGTTGTTTCTGACGATTCCTCCGTCATTTCTTCCGTTGCCATTGCCGTGGGCTTTTGTAGTTCCTCCGGCTCCTCACCATCGAGGAAATACGCTGCCGTATCGCCAAGCGTCAGTACCGCCTCGGAATTATACAGCGCCACCATATCATCCGCAGTGGTGTATTTTTCGGAATACTCCCCATCCTCGCCGATCAGATATTCACCGTACCATAATCCGAAAAAGCTCCAGATACAGTTGTCACGGAACATATCGTTCATGTTCGGTATGCTGCTTGTTTCGCTCAGTGCCAGCATCTTTTCGCCGCCCGTCATTCTCGACAGCAGTACAAACTGCTCATAACGGCTGCTGTAAGCGGTTTCTTCGGGCAGGTAAATATCCAGAGAGGCAATGTCATACATATTCTCATCCACCAGATAATCCGCACTTTGACCATTCCAGACCCAGATGAGGTTGTTCAGTTCGTGATACTCCGTCATTCTTGTGTACAGCAGCTCCCACAGCCAGCGGTAGGCATTTGAACCATCGCTGCCCCACCAGAACCAATCGCCACTGGCTTCGTGCAGCGGCCGCCAGAGAACGGGAATATCCTTTTCTGCAAGAACTTTCAGTTCAGCCGAAACGCTGTCGATGTCACGCAGAATGGTGTAGCATTCCTCCGTGATGCCGCCTTCATCGTAAAGCTCGTCGATTTCTTCCTGATCGAGCAGTGCAAGATCCTTGTCCGTCAGCGCATCTATCAGTGAGAAATCCGTATCCTTTGAATACACGGAACTTACTCCCGTCGGTGCGTCCCAGTGCCACATCAGACCTACAATGCCGCCGCGCTCCGCCCAGCTTTCGCATGCGGCAATTGCGTTGCTCTTGGCAGCGGTGCTGTTTTGGGTATATCCTTCCAGATCGCCGAAGCGAATGGCAGGGATTTTTCCGGTCAGCCGGAAAATCAGATCGGATTCCGTGTTGGTATCATTTGCGGCATATTGACCCGTCAGCATCTTTGCTCCGTAGTGCATGCTCATATATTCCATGAGTTTTTTTGCATTTTCGGAGGCATTCTTATTGCATAATTCATAGGAATCACGGTACTCCATCTGGTACATTTCCTTGAAATCGGTGATTTCAAAATAGTCCAGAGCGAAATGACCATCAAGCTCCTCAATGGAGAGCGTTACTTCACCCTTTGGCAGGTACACGCCGGAGAACGTTACACGCACGAAATGTCCGCTTTCTTCAATGGTAAATTCACCGAGTCTTTCGCCATTGAGCAGCAGCGCATTGGTAACCACCGTATCGGCACATACACTGATGGTAATATCGTAGTGCTGTGCCGCTTCGATCGCATAGGTCGCCTGAACCAGATCGCCGGGGTTGGCTTCAAATCCTGCCAGATACCCCTGACCACTGTATCCGGTGCGGATGTTTTCGACGATCAGAAGTCCCGAAAAAACTGCGTCCTCCGCTTCCATACGGACATTGGTGTTTTGCACCTCAATGGGCGGTACATCCAGCTCCACTACGGGGTAACTTGGACCGGTTTCTTCTACAGCATCAGTTTCCTTTTCGGTTTCTTCCGTCTCGTCCTCCGAGCCGGATTCCAATGTAACGCTGGAATTGATGGGCTTTCTTTGGGAATGCCTGATCACCTGGAATGTGATCAGAAATCCGACTGCAATGACAGTCACTGCGATTGCTGCGATCAGCAGCCATTTTTTCTTACTCATATTCTGCTCCTATGCTTTAACATAGTACACTGCACCGTATTCGGTGTCAAACTGTACTGTATCCTCTTTTAATTTTGCATTCACAGGGGTTTGATCCGCCCGCATGACACTGACAACGCCATTTGTCCGCAGTCGGCAGAGTCCGTCCGTGAAAGAACGGATCACCGCTGAAGTCAGTTTTCCGTTTTCCCAGTTCATATCCACTTCAAAGCCGCCCCTTGCACGCAGACCACGGATGCTGCCGTCCGCCCATTCTTCCGGAAGTGCGGGAAGCAGCTGCAATTCTCCGCTGTGGCTCTGAAGCAGTGCTTCTGCAATACCTGCACCGCCGCCGAAATTCCCGTCGATCTGGAATGGGGGATGGGAATCAAGGAGATTGGGGTTGGTGGAATGCGCCAGCAGCTTGTGCAGGTTTTCATAAACCATCTGTGCGTCATGCAGCCTTGCCCACATATTCATGATCCACGCACGGCTCCAGCCCGTATGCCCGCCGCCGTGAATGAGCCGGCGGATCAGGGTCGCTCTTGCAGCCGCTGCAAGTTTTGGGGTTTTCTGCGGTGAGATCAGATCGGCAGGATGCAGTGCAAAGAGCTGGGAGATGTGGCGATGACCAATTTCCACCTCGTCGTAATCCTCAGCCCATTCCATGATCTGCCCGTACTTTCCGACGCTGACGGGTGGGAGTTTTGGGAGTATGCCCGCAAGTGTTTCTGCCAGTTCCTGACGCTCGCCGAGAATTTCGGCTGCGTCAATAACGTTCCGAAACAGTACTGTGATCAGCTGCGTATCCATTGACGGGCCGATGCAAAGGCTTCCCTTCGTGCCGCTTGCCGTCAGGTAGGTGTTTTCGGGTGAAACCGATGGACCTGTGACAAGCTGCCCATGTTTATTTTCAAAGAGGTAATCCGTAAAAAATTCCGCTGCCTCGCACAGCGCATCGAAATGCGCTCTCAGAAATTCCACATCCTGCGTAAAGCTGTAATGCTCGAAAATATGCAGGCAGAGCCATGCCGCACCCATCGGCCAGATCGTAGCAGGCATCCACAGATCCTGCGGCGCACAATCGCCCCAGATGTCCGTATTGTGGTGGCAGCAGAACCCCTTTGCACGGTACATTTCCCATGCCGTTTTTCTGCCGTGCGGCCGCATGCGTTCGATCAGGTCGAACAGGGGCAGGTGGCATTCAGAAAGATTGCCGCTTTCCGCACCCCAGTAATTCATCTGGGTGTTGATGTTGATGGTGAATCGGCATCCCCATGCAGGGCGCATATCCTGATTCCAGATGCCCTGCAGATTCATCGGCTGTGTGCCTGTTCTGCTTGCGCTGATCATCAGGTAACGGCTGTAATTGTAGTACAGCACCATGAGCTTGTTGTCATGGATATGTCCGCTGCATTCCTTGTTGTCCACGTCACTGCCGCGCAGGCGTGAAAGTCTTTCATCCGTGGGCAGGTTGGCAGCTGCACTGCCGCTGTTGTCCTGCAGTGTGAATTTCACACGATCATAGAGTGCCGAATAGTCTGCAATATGTTCCGCAAGCAGCTCCTGTGCAAGCGCAGTCACATCATCCGCATGATCAATCACAGCATGAAGTCGCTCCAAAGCCTTGGCAAGGTACATATCGCCGTGGTAAAAGCTGGTTTCAGCCGTCAGGAGAAGCAGCGCCTCATCGGCATTGTGTACTTCCAGTGTATGCCCTGCAGTTTCCGTCATACCGCCCTTTGTCAGGATCGTCATTCCGGCAGCAAAGAAAATGCCGTCACGGCTCCCTGTTCCGCCCGTGTAGAGGATGGTATTCGTTTCCACGGGTCGGTTGTTGTCATAATAATCATCACGCCCGTCGATGACTGCGGAGAAATTCAGTTTGCCGGCGGTATCGGCTGTCAGGTGCATGATCAGCATCTGCGACGGATGGGAAACATAGATCTCCCGTTTGAAATGTACGCCTGCATCATCGTGGAAGGAAACCTTTGCGACGGCACGGCTCAGATCCAGCGTGCGGATATATTCACGAGGCTTTCCCGTGAAATCAAACTGTATGGTCAGTTCGCCAAGCGGCATATAGTGGCGTGCATCCTTTGGCACACCCTGCATGTTCCGGAATGCAAGCGCTTGTGCCTCTGCAATTTTCTCCTCCAGAAGCAATTTCCGGATTTCGGTAACACCCTCATAGGCTCTGGGGTTGATGCGTTCACGCATGCCGCCGGAATAAATGGAATCTTCATTGAGTTTGATGGTTTCAGCGGCTGCCCCGCCGAATACCATACCGCCAATCCTGCCGTTGCCGATGGGCAGAGCATGGTCAAAATCCTGTGCTGCCTTAGTGTACCAGAGCGTCTGTTCCGTATCCATAGATCCCTCCTGCGGGTTTGTTGCTGCAATTAATGTTACTTCATGATCCATTTAATTATACCATAATCTTCTGTCGAATGCAATAAAAGCAGGGGAGTTTCAGAAAAATGCCTAAAATTCAGGGGAATTTCCATTCCATAATGAACTTTTTGCTTTATATGTGCAAACAAAGCCCTCCCTGCTGTCAGCAGAGAGAGCTATAAACCACGTTATTTCGCCACATGTGTCAGAATGATTTCACCGACAGCACGGTTCAGTGCATCTTCCTTTGCATATTCCGCTGCGAGAAAACCGTTGTTTCCCTTTAATGCCGTGCTTACATCCACATAATGCAGCCCCTTGCTGTCAGCCAGAGAAAAGAGCTGCTTGTTCCAGTCGTTGATTGCCTGTTTGTTGTCCGTGCCATCTGCAGCCGGCAGTGCGGAAAGAATGTACACGGGTGTTTCCCCCGTTTTTTCCGACAGAATATTTGTAAAATCCGCTATGTCCGCAATTTCAGCTGGCGTGTTCATCCACAAATAGATTGCCAGCGGATCTCTTTCCGTAATTTTTTTTGCGCTGCTGCGCATTTCCGACTCGGACATACCGGAAACGGCATCCGGAAAAACCATCTCGGATGCCGTTTGATAATATGTGGTCAGTTCCGTCACATCACCGATCCATGCGCAAATCTGCATGTGGACATCATCCGCACGTTCCGATTGCGGAACGGGATTCACAGCCGCTGAAGGCTCACCGGATTTCGTTTCTATCGGAACAGCGTTTTCATCGGATTCTTCCGTTTCCTGCTGTGAACTTGCCATGATTTCCTTTTCCCAGTAATCGGGCTGTGAGGTTGCGGATATCAAATACAATGCAAAGCATCCGCCAAATGCAATGACGATCAACAGCAGAAGTACGCCAAGCTTGAACTGAATCAGCGGTTTGGATTTGCGTGCCTCCACTTTGCCGTGCTTTCTCTTTTTCTGTGCCATGCTGCTGCCTCCATCCTTTATCTGCGCCATAGGGCAAAACATATTCATGTCAAAATGATTCTATAACCATTATAACCGAAACACATTTTTTTTGCAAGGCTTTTCCCGATGTTTTTTAGAAAATCTGTAATTTTTGTTGCAAATTCCAAAGTTCTGTAGTATAATAAGAAAAGAAGTTTATGCTCTGCCCAAAAGAGAGAAACGGCAGTACGGCATATTCGGAAACGGAGGCAGCTTTATGTGTGGATTTGTTGGATTTACGGGACATGTTGACAATTCCCATCGTGTCATTGAGACCATGATGGATACTATCCGTCACAGAGGACCCGATGCATCGGGGAAATATGTGGACGGGGACATTGCCCTCGGACACCGCCGCCTCAGCATTATCGACGTTTCCGAGCAGGGCAACCAGCCGCTGTACAGCGAGGACGGTAACCTTGTACTGGTATTTAACGGAGAGATTTACAATTATCGTGAGATCCGCACGCAGCTGCAAAAGCTCGGCTATCGTTTCCGCACGCAGACCGATTCCGAGGTACTGATTTACGGCTATGCTGCCTACGGGACGAAGCTTCTTGAAAAACTGCGCGGTATGTTTTCCTTTGTCATCTGGGACAAACGAAAAAAAACGCTGTTCGGCGCAAGAGATTTCTTCGGCATCAAGCCCCTGTACTATGCTAAAATGGGGGATACGCTGTTGTTCGGTTCGGAGGTCAAGGCGTTTCTCAAGCATCCGAATTTCAAAAAGGAACTTAACACCGCCGCATTGGAGGAATACCTGACATTCCAGTATTCGGCGATGGAGGAAACTTTTTTCAAGAATGTGTACCGCCTGCAGCCTGCCCATTACTTCCTCTGGAAGGATGGAAAAATGGACATTCACCGCTATTGGGATGTGCAGTTTGATGCGGACGGCAAGCCCACTCTTGACGACTGGGTACAGCAGATTTCAGGTGTGTTCCGTGATTCTGTGGAGGCACATAAAATCGCCGATGTTGAAGTAGGTTCGTTCCTTTCCAGCGGAGTGGATTCAAGCTATGTTGCCGCTGTTGCGGACGTGGACAAGACCTTCACCGTGGGATTTGGCGATGATGAGCGATATAATGAGATCGGCTGGGCGAAGGATTTCTCAAAGGCGATCGGCAAACAGCATTTTACCAAGGTCATTACACCGGAGGAATATTGGGCTTCCCTGCGCCATATCCAGTACCATATGGACGAACCCCTTGCCGACCCTTCGGCAGTTGCACTGTACTTTGTATGCGGACTTGCATCACAGCAGCTGAAGGTGGTGCTTTCCGGTGAAGGTGCGGATGAGATCTTCGGCGGCTACAATGTCTACAGCGAGCCGAATGCCACTGCATATGACAGACTTCCGAGAGGCTTTCGGCGTGCCGTCGGCAAAGCGGCGGAAAAGCTTCCTGCAAAGCGGGGATTGAATTTCCTTGTCCGCAAGGGCAAGGATGTGGAGGAACGCTTCATCGGCAACGCCTATATGTTCACGCCTGCAGAGCGAAAGGCACTTTTGAAGATTGAAACGGATGCGCCCTCACCGCAGACGCTGACAGCGCATTATTATAAGCGTGTGGAGGGGCAGGATGACGTCACAAAAATGCAGTATCTTGATCTGCACATGTGGATGGCAGGGGATATTCTCCTGAAAGCCGACAAAATGAGTATGGCGCATTCACTGGAACTGCGTGTTCCGTTCCTCGACAAGGAAGTCATGGCAGTTGCCCAGCGCATCCCGACAAAATATCGTGTGACGAGGAAGAAAGTCACGGACGAGAACACCCCCTATATTACAAAATACGCCATGCGGCTTGCGGCGAAACAGGATACGCCGCAGGAAACGGCAAAGACTGCCGCCAAGAAGAAGCTTGGTTTCCCCGTGCCGATTCGTGTGTGGCTCAAGGAGGACAAGTATTACAGCATCGTCAAGGCATGCTTTGAAAGTGACGCAGCGAAGGAATTTTTCCATACAGAAAAACTCATTTCTCTGCTCGACGCCCACAAAGCGGGAAAAGCGGACAATAGCCGCAAGATCTGGACTGTGTTTATGTTTCTTGTCTGGTATGGGGTGTTTTTTGAAGAGGAAACCGCATAATACAGGCGGATCAAGGATCCGCTGTTACATACCGTATACAGAAAGGAGCAGCCACCATGCCAAGTATTGTCACCTACAAATACATTAGGGAAAATGCCGATATTATGGAATATATCCGCCGTGCTGACGATGAGCTGAAGGTTCTGGGGTTCACGGAGCACTCCTTTGCGCATGTGGAGCGTGTAGCGCATACCGCGGGCACGCTTCTGGAGGAGCTGGGATTTGACGAGCGAACCGTGGAGCTTGCGAAAATTGCAGGCATGATGCATGACATCGGCAATGTCATCAACCGCATCGACCATGCCCAGAGCGGCGCAGTTATGGCGTTCCGACTGCTGGATAACATGAATATGCCGGCATCGGAGATCAGCCAGATCATTTCCGCCATCGGCAACCACGACGAAAGCACGGGACAGCCGCTGAATCCCATTTCGGCGGCACTGATCATCGCCGACAAGACCGATGTGCGCCGCAGTCGTGTGCGCAACAATGACCTGCTGACGTTCGACATTCACGACCGTGTGAATTACGCCGTGGAACGTTCCGTGGTGCATCTGAATGAGAGCAAGACCACGGTGATTCTGGAACTGACGATTGATCCGGAAATTTCTCCGGTTGCAGAGTATTTTGAGATTTTTCTGCAGAGAATGCTGCTGTGCAAGAAGGCGGCACAGTTTCTGGGACTGAAGTTTGAATTGATTATCAATGGCACAACCGTGCTGTAGTAGGAGGAGTGCAAATGTTTTCTGATTTTCCGCATCTGATCGACCTCAACGACTATCCCGTTACATGGTGGAATGGTCTGCTGGATCTTGGCGAAAAGATCCTGCAGAATCCTGCGCTTTATGCCAACAGCTGCAAGGGCAAGCTCATGGGTACGCTGTTCTATGAGCCATCCACCAGAACACAGATGTCCTTCCAGACAGCAATGCTTCGGCTGGGCGGCACGGTCATCGGATTTGACAATCCCAGTACCTCCTCCGTTGCCAAGGGCGAAAACCTGAAGGATACGACAAAAATTGTCAGCGGTTATGCGGATGTCATCGTCATCCGTCATCCCACCGTCGGTTCTGCAAAGGCAGCTGCGCTGACAGCGGATTGCCCCGTGATCAATGCCGGTGACGGCGGTCATCTGCATCCGACACAGACGCTGACCGATCTTCTGACTTTGAAGGTGGAGAAGAAAACGCTTTCGGGACTGACCATCGGACTTTGCGGAGATCTGTACAACGGCAGAACCGTGCATTCCCTGTGCAAGGCGATGAGCTGCTATCCGGACAATCATTTTATTATGATATCCACGAAGGAACTGCGCATGCCGTCCTATATCAAGGATTTTATCCGTGCAAACGGCGGTACGTTTGAGGAAGTGAAAAGCCTTGAGGATGCAATTCCGAAGCTGGACGTGCTGTACATGACGCGCATCCAGAAGGAACGCTTTGCAAGTGAGGAGGAATATCTGGCACAGAAGGATACCTACATCCTCACGCCAAAGAAAATGCAGCTTGCGAAACAGGATATGATCGTGATGCACCCGCTGCCCCGTGTGGATGAAATTGCGGTAGCAGTGGACGATGATCCGAGAGCAATGTATTTCAAGCAGGCAAAGTATGGCATGTACATCCGCATGGCATTGATTTTGACGATGCTCCAGAGTACGGCACGCACGGAGCTGCTTGTGGGCGAAGTGCGTCCGGGTGTTGCATGTCCGAATACCAAGTGCATTACCTGTGCAGAAGCGTATCTTCCCAAGAGTTTTATGGGAAAGGGCTCAACACTGACTTGCGAGTACTGCGATCAGCGCGTGCTGCTTGCGCATGAATAACAATTAATTTCTATTTATAAACCCCTCCGATGCAAAAGCATCGGAGGGGTTCTGTTGTTTCCGGCAAAAGTCGGCTTCAGGGTTTTGTATAAAACAAACTCTCCCACAGCTGATGTGGCACAGCTGCGGGAGAATATCGGGGATGATAAAAGGGAACGGCGTTGATTATTCAGCGGACTCTTCGTCCTCTGTTACGTCCTCATCAGCTGCATCTTCCTCAACCTCGTTCTTTTCATGATGCGGACCCTTGCCGGGCTTTACAGGCTTCTCAGGCGGTGCAGGCTTCTCGCCTTCTTCAACAACCGGAGGAACGGGCTTCTCAGGCTTTTCGGGCTTTTCGGGCTTTACAGCTTCTTCGCCTTCTTCAACAACCGGAGGAACGGGCTTTTCGGGCTTTTCGGGCTTCTCAGGCTTTACAGCTTCTTCGCCTTCTTCAACAACCGGAGGAACGGGCTTTTCGGGCTTCTCAGGCT